>NZ_ABCR01000012.1:0-118535 GCF_000170875.1 Roseobacter sp. AzwK-3b | reverse complement strand
CCGCATAGCTCTAGGTCGAGGCCTTCGCTCAGATCGACCACGAGGAGACCGATCCCATGCTCAGCATCACAACACAAGCCGCCTGATCATGACCTCAGGCCACCCGACAATTACACCTCCTTGACGGACGTGACCCTCAGGATGGCACAACAGCTTTCCTTGGACGCGCTTTCAGGCAAGTTTGGAGCCATTTTCGAAAGCCGGTTGAAACGCTACTCACACTGGACCTCTTGTGCCTAGTAGGCCTCTAAATCAGACCCAGCCTGATTGCTTTAGCGACAGCATGAGCTCGATTTCTCGCATCAAGTGCCTTGCAGATACGTCTGACAATCATTTTGACATGCATTTCGGTGACATCAAGCTTCAGCGCGATTTCCTTGTTGATGTGACCTTCAGCAATCATCCGAAGCGTCTTCTCTTCCGTGTCTGGAAGCAGACAATTATCGCCAAAATCCCCGTTTACTCTCTTCGGGCCGGACGCGATCATACATGATGGCACAAAGACTTCTCCGCTTGCGATTAACTCCAAGATACTTGGCAAAGCCTGAACATTTGTATCTCCTGATATAATTCCCGCTGCGCCATGCCTCAGAACCGACCAAGCAAAATTGGATTCAAAATTGTCGAAATAAACGGCAATTTTTGGACCATCTTTGTTTGATGAGATAACTTGCAAGTTCTCCAGCTCTTTTAAGCTGTGCTGGTTAGCGCCGAGAACCACAACATCTAATTCAGTAGTCCGGCAATAAGCTGCGGTCGGTTTTCTAAAGTCATCAAGAACTACAACTTCGGCATGATGCTCGCTATTTAGGTAGTAGGTCACCGCGCCACTAGTCATATTGTCCCAACCAACCAAGCCAACTTTTAATACACGATTAGAGTGCTCTGCGATCAGATTTTGTTTATCTTGCATATCCGCCTCAAAGGACTGTTGGTTGCAACTGCAAGTACATTGGTGCGATGAGATCTTCTAAAGATATTCTGCCGCCCATAAGATCATCTTTTTTTTAACTTTTCTATAAAAAGTTGATCTGACGTCGTTTTAAACGGTCGAGACGGCCCGCCTACAGTAATTCGTCTTCAGATCTGCCGTCTATCATAACGTGTTACGTCCATGCGCACGGGAGTTCGCTTGCCCAGAGATTGTAGGTCCGAGCCCCCCTAAACTGGGGCTCACGGCCTGCGGTCGGGCCTTGTTTGATTGAAGGGCTAGGAAGACCGTCAGTAATTTCGGTTGAGCGTGCTATAGAGTTGGGGGGCTAGAGTATAGCACCGTGGCCGGTGAACCTTACCTTGAGTGTCTGTCTTTCGTTGGTTGCTTATTGCTTGTTGGTCGGGGGATCCTTGCTCCACAGGCCTTGGATCTTGGATCTTGGTCCGCGGCTCTTGGAAAATAACGCCCTTTAAGCGAGTAAAGATGCGTTATATTATAACACTCAATGAATGGTACCTCGGAGCAGCATATGAGCATCGCAGAAAATGGCAAACCCACGCGCTTTGGGCCAGACTGGCCGGGCCGCCGGTGCGGGGCCACAACCCGGTCGGGCACACCGTGCAAAAAAGCCGCCCTGAAAGGCCGGGCGCGCTGCCGTAATCACGGAGGGTGCGCAACCGGACCACGGACCGAGGCCGGACGTGCGAGGATCGTTGCGGCGCAGCTCAAACACGGGCGGTTGACGAAAGAGCGGCGCGCTGAGGCCAAGCGGCGGGCCGAGGTCGGTCGGGAGATCAGGGCGGAGCTCAGGGACATCGCAGCGCGGGCCGTGGCCTATGGGTGGCTGGATCCCGACTGGAAAGACCAGTTCGACTGATCAACCGTCGTCGATTTCCACTTCCTTGGCCAATGGACCAAGGAACTCGCGCAGGGCGTCTTGGGGCGTTTGGTCGGGGGCAGTGTGCACGTAAACTTGGGCAAAGTACCGTGCGCCTCGGACCTTGGGCCTCGCATCAGCTCTTGCTGTCTCAGTTGTCCCAGTCTGGAAGTCAAACTGGGACACCAATAAATCACGCAATATCAATCCTTTGGAAGGAGTTGTCCCAGTGTCCCAGTAAAATAACAAGACCTCTCTAGAAATTGTATGATGTATGCGCTGATTTTTCTGACCCCTACGTAAATAACTGGGACAACTGAGACAGTGGGACAGTCGAGGTCAAAATGGCAGGTCATTAGGCTGATTTTCCGCCACTGGCTGGTGTTCATCGACCAACTCCATGACTTTGCCGAGATCGAAGCACAGCACACTCCTGCGGACACTCTCACATGTCACTTTGAATGTGTTGCGCTTTTCTTCAGTTTTGGCGAGCCAGCCGGCCTCTTTCAGAGCCTTCGAGATCGCCCGGTCTGATGAGCCGAGATAGTTCCCGACGTCGTTCGACATCTTCTTAATCAGCGACAATGCTGCCTTGGAATCAACGTAAAGGTGGCTATCGTCAACCCAGCCGATACGATCACCTTGCGGCCTTGCGTAGTAGTTCCCATCACGCCCCTGCTCCTCACGCCATCCCAACGCGGACGCATGATGCGGGCACAGTCCGTTCAAGCTGGCGACATGGCCGCGCCCTGACTGAAGTGCTGAGCGCAAAAGATCGATGTATCGCTGTGCATCTGATGCTTCATGATCCGCCTCGGCCTGCATAACGGCCAAGTTTTTAGCAGCGATTAGCGCGGTTTTCAGAACGCCCGTCTCAAACTCTTCGTCGATTAGCTTTGCAGACTTTGCCCACAAGAGAAAAAACTTCAGGCCACAAAGCAGATTAGCCAGATTGTCGGGAGTGCGCGCGTGCCCAACAGTCCCAAGTGCACGGCGATATTTGTTGGACCACAGCTTTACAGTACGACCATCGAAATGGCCTGTGAACGCCATGGTTGCCAGCCATTGGATGCAGTTTGACAGGATTTGTGCTAGCTCACCCGACTTACCAAATTCCTGCAGCTCAGACAGCGCATTGAGATCAACACCATCCTTGTCGATGCTGATTTGCACCATGCGCGCCTGAAGTGAGTGCCCGTTGGGGACATCCTCGCCTGTCGCCAAGATTAGCCCCCGTGAATGATAGGCTTCTCGAAGTTGGGCCGTGCTACTCAGCCTTTGACGTCCCGCCTGATTGGCTTGGCCCCGTATCAGCTGCTCGGCAGTTTTATGCATGCGGGCGACTTCGGCTGGCGTTCCACGGGCCAAGAAATCATCCACAACAAACAAAGCATCCTTCGCCAAAAACGCCGTTTTTTCGAGAGAGTTGCCGGTCGACGACCAATTGGCGGGCAAGTTACTTCCATCAAATTCTGGCCCGAAGAAAGACTGCAATACTCCCGCTATGGCGCTTTTTCGTGCGCCTGTAATGCCGGCGAGGTAAAGGCTAACTTTTGCTGGCTCGAAATGTGAAACCACAGCTCTGACCACCGCACCCAGACATAGCAGGCCCTCATTGTGCTTCAGCAAGCCGGCAAAGTTACGGATTACAGCTTGGAGAAATTCTGGCGAAATCTCGTCTTTGTCGGGGGCGGGGAGATCATAGCCTTTCAGCGATCCATGCAGCCGCGTTTCACGCGAAGTATCCAGACCATGTTGTGTGATCGCCCCTGATCCCGTCAGATAAATATGCTCATCACGGTTTTGGAGCCAGCCAGTATGCAAGGCGACATGAGTCTGCTTCGGCCTCGAGTGCTGTTTGATAGCCGCCAAAATGTGGTCTTTGTACCTCGGCTGGATTACGGGCTGAGCTGCGCTGCCCCACTGCTGAGTAATCCACGCCATCTGGTCCAGTTGGTCTGCCGGTATATCGATTTCAGGCAGAGGCTGGCCCGTTTCAAGCCGCCCAATGATCCGGAACACTTTGGAAGTTGTAGCGCCGTCAAACTCAGTGACCTCCTCGACGATTTCAGCGGTGAAATTTGAAAGCCGGCGTGTGGTTGCAGCTTTCTTGCCCTGTTCGATCATGTGAAAGCATCCGTCCCAAGTCGTGTATCTGATTTCACCAAGCGCCATGGTTTCGGCTTGTGCCGAGGCCGCTTTCGCGGCCTCAGTTTCTTTTCTCAGCTGTTCCACAGGAGTCACTTCACCCATTGCGTTCGTGCCTCCGAGCGATCGAGCGTGCGATTCTGGCAACTTCCTTGGGATCCAGAGGGGGCTGGCAGCATTCAGCGTTGATCTGGAGCAGGGCTTCAAGGGCTGCATGCTCAGGCATCTTTTTCCAGCCAATCAAAAACCCTGCACGCCGTGTAAGCTGGGTGTTGCGGCAACCTGCAGGGATTGGATCGAACAGCTCGCGTTTTACGCCTGTAGCTGCTGCTTTAGCGCGCTCGCGGTGGCGTGCTTGTTCCTGCTCAAGTTCAAGCCGATCGATAAGTTCGGTTGGGAGGTCAGGGATGCCATAAGTTGCATAATCGCGCCCATAGCCGTACGCATAGTCAACGCTTGGACACATCGGGTGACAAGATCCGCTGTATCCGGGGCAAATGGGGGTAATTTCACCACTGTTAAGCAAAATGACGCCGGGCAAGCTTTCATAAATCCAACGCGGAAAAGTCCGGTTCCCCGACCGATAGTGAAGCACGTGGTGCGACATCCATTTATCATCCCACGCGGTTACCACCTCCATAAAGGGATCGTGGCAGAAACAGAACAGGCCTGCCTTAGCCAACGCAAACAGGCCGCTATCCTCATCATGGGTGTGTACGCTTAGCGCCACGGTTCCGGTCTCGGGGCCCGTCTTGATCACCGGTACGGTGTCGCATTGGCTCAAGAACACTTCCAGCGTTTGATCGGGCGTGCGTCCTTGGATATCGAGCAACTCGTAATGATGTCTGAGTGCATACGGAGCAATATCAGTCGCTGCGTGGAACGCCTTCGCAGTCTCAGCCACTTCTTGACGTGAATAACTCTGGCCAGAACGATGATCAGTCATGACGGGCCTCCACGCGTACATTCAGCCATTCTTCGACTTCGTTTTGAAGCCAAGCTATGCGGTTGGCACCAATGCGAATACGCCGGGGAAATTCCCCCTTGGCTTCAAGCCTGCGCAGATGTTGTGGGCTATAGCCCGTGAATCTGACGACCTCAGGGATGAACATGAGGGGTTGAGGGTGGTTCAAGTCGACCATAGTAGTTCTCCGTTCTCGATAAGTGTCGATGTGGGAGAAAATGGACGCTCTATAATACTTTGAGATCCACGCAGTCGTAGTTTTTATTTTTTCAAAAGAATATCTTCAGTGAATTTTTTCAGTAAATCAGAATGTTCTTTAGCTTCCTCCGGTGTCGCGTCCTTAAATCCGGCGAAATAGGCCATAAGCGTTCGTTTTTCTTTGATGTTTTTTTGTTTGGTGTTCTGCTCCACATTTGCAATGTCGAGGCCCGCAATATTGTTTATGACCTTGTTTAAACTTTTAGGCAGGTTGGCATCGGAGTTGCGAACTATTTTTGCCCACCAATCTTTGACTGAATGCTCATTTCCCAAAACGGTCTCGCCGTTGTAAAGGGCGGCGGCAGCCAGTGTAGCCTGTCTGACAATAAAGCCATTGTTGCGATCGCCTGTTTGACGATTGAATTTGAAAAATTCGGGAGTTTGATTTTGTGCCAGCTGCATCAAGGCGTTACTGAGCGCTTCGAGCGCCTCTAAAAGCTCTTTCGGCATGCCGCGGTCGGATAACATCTCTGCATGGATCTTTTCTACCACCCATCGATGCAAGATTAAGTACTGTGCTCGATCCGAATAATATTGCGTTGCAAGTTGGAAAGAAGGAATTGAGCTATTCAGTTCAACGAGGTCGTCCAGCGATGTATCAGGGTTAACATCTTTAAGACCTTTGCGTTTGTGTAAGGGCAGAACTGGTTTTGGCATTTTTCCTCCCAACGATTTCCTGTAGCCCGTCAGACCAAATCGTCATTGCTTGTCGCTTTTCGGGCAAATAATTCCACCGATCGTAGTGCGCACTGCCGACATCAGTCATCGCATGACCCTGCAGCCTATTGCGCATTTCAAGGGAGATGCCCAATGATCCTGCCTGCGTTTTGAATGTCCGTCTAAGGTCACGGGGAGAGAAGCTTTGCATATCGCTCGCTTGTATGAAGCCCCTGACAGCATGCGTTAGGCTGTCATAGCGCCTCGGTGTTTCGCCGCCCCGAGCAGGGAACAGAAATTTTGTATGCTTGGTTGTCTTTCGGATGTCTTCTAAAAGACCGACGTGAAAATCGGTTAGTGGAACTAAGTGTGGCTCGCTTGTTTTGCCTCGTGTCTTCCTCCGCTGCCCGGGTATGGTCCAGAGCATCTGGGGCGCATCAAACTCGTCCCAGCTTGCATGTAATACTTCCTCGACGCGTTGCCCGGTCGCCAATACAAACTTTATCGCCAGAAGCATAGGCGCCGTCAGTAGCTCAGTGTGCCAGAACTGATTAATCTCAGCTGGTGATAGCGCGCGTTGTCCGCGAGCTTTCCGACTTACCGATTTTCGGACTGTCGCCACTGGATTGTTCTGTATTCCAAATTTTGGAGCTTTGCCCCTCCAGCGCGTCATTCCTTCAGCATGCAAGCCCAGTTCAAATGCAGCGTGCAGGTAAGCGCGCACATTGTCCGAATGCACTTTGGCGCCTCGCTGAGCTATCGGTGTGAGGGTATCAAGGATGTCATCTTTTGAGACGAGGTGCGCTGGCCGCGCCAGAAGTGCAGGGGGGATATCTTTTCTCTTAATCCTGCGAACTTCCTTTGCAGTGCGCTTGCCGTCAGCTTCAAGGTCCGCCGCGTAAAGGTCCAATAGATCACCTAAAGTTCCCAAGGCGCGTTGTTCAATGCGGTTAGTTATGGCCTGGCGCTTCTCTATTGCTGGATCCTTGCCATCATCAACCTCTGCGCGTACCTCGGCCGCTCTCAACCGGGCCTCTCGCAGGCTCATTTTGGGGAAACGGCCCAGTGCGACCTGCTTTCTTTTGCCATCTTCCGGCGACGTAAAGCTTAGAAAAAATGATTTCGCTCCGGACGGTGCAACTGTGACGCCGAAGCCGCGTGTCACAACATTTGCGTCGCGTAGCCGGTATGCGGATGCTTTTGGCTTTGCGTCGCGAATTGCTTTATCGGTGAGCATATGATTGTTGCCGCGTTATTGCTACGTTTATATGGTCCCTTTATGTTGCCTCATGGAGGGCTAGGGAGCAACAAAAAAGCCAGAATATATGCTAAGTATCTAATATAGAGAATAAATGTTGGCAGATGTTGTGTGGTGGTCTCTGGTGTCACTTTCTAAACCTCCTCACTCATAACCTGAAGGTCGTTGGTTCAAATCCAACTCCCGCAACCACTTTTACCGAACAATGATCTACATCGGACAACGCACCAGGCTGCGCAGCTTCGATCATGGCAGTGATGGCGCCGTGAAGCTCCACTGAGACCTGGCCATCGGCGCTGACGGTGACGATCACCTGCTCGATCAAACTCCTGATAATATCGAGGGCCGCGGTGCGTATCTCGGGGTCTTTCAGGGTCTCCGCGAGAGCTCCCACCTTGCTGCGATAGTGCTCAGATAGCTTGGGGTGTAGACGGACGGGTGACGGGGCAGGGGTCTGAAGCCGTTCATCCAATGCGCTCAGATCCGCCTCCATCTGTTTCAATCTCTGCAACAGACCATCGGTACGCAGCCCATTCGCTATGGCGTCATAAAGGCCGTCGATCTTCCCGGCCAGTGCGTTACGGTCTCTTTGTACGCGCTGCCGGTCAGCCTCTTGCGCATCGCGCTGTCCGTTGGCTTCCTTTGCGAAGGCTGTGACGAACTCAGCCACGGCATCAGGCTGCATGAGGCGATCTTTTAGAAGATCGAGGACCGCAGCTTCGAGGTCGCCTCGTTTGAAGGACTTTTTTTGCTCGCATGTCTGCAGCTTGCGGGCGGTCGAGCATGCGACATAGTCACGTCCCACGGCAGCGAAACCTCCCCCGCAACAGCCGCATTGGAGCAGACCAGTCAGCAGATGCGTTTTGCGACGACGCTCCCAGAACCGGCTCTCCTTGATGCTTTTAACGCGCGGGCTGCTCTCGATCTCGCCTTGGCGGTGCTTTACGGCGGCCCAGAGTTCATCATCGACGATGCGCAGCTCGGGCACGTCCGTGATCACCCATGCGGACTCCGGGTTCTGTCGTGACACCCGTTTCCCCGTCGACGGGTCCTTGATGTAGCGCAGACGGTTCCAGACCATGCGCCCGATATAAAGCTCATTGTTCAGGATCCCCGTGCCGCGTGTTCTGTGGCCGCGGATCGCGGTATCGCGCCACATCCGACCCCGGGGGCCGGGCACCTGGTCTTCGTTCAATTTGCGCGCAATCGCCTTGGGGGAATGGCCCTCGCTGAACTCTCTGAAAATCTTCCGAATGATCTGTGCCTCATGATCATTAATGGTGCGCTCGCCAGTGACCATCTCCCCGTCTTCGCCGAGCCGGCGCACCACGTCATAGCCATAGGATTTGCCGCCCCCGGAACGACCGGCCTCGACGCGCCCGCGAAGGCCGCGGCGAGTTTTGTTGGCGAGGTCCTTGAGAAAGAGTTGGTTCATGGTGCCCTTGAGGCCGACATGCAACTCGTTGATCTCGCCTTCAGACAGCGTCACGACCCGAACGCCATAAAAGCTCAGGCGCTTGTACAAGGTCGCCATATCCGCCTGGTCGCGGCTCAGCCTGTCCAGTGCCTCTGCTAAGACAACGTCGAACGCACCTTGTTCGGCTTGCCTCATCAGGCTTTCCAGCCCCGGCCGGTGCATCGACGCCCCGGACAAGGCCATGTCGCTGAACATCTCTACGACCGACCCACCAAGCCGATCGGCATGTTCCACGCACAGGCGGGTCTGATCCTCAATTGATGCCTCACTCTGCATCGTTGAGGAAAAACGCGCGTAAATCGCTATCCGCATCCTCTGTCTCCCTTTTTAAGGTTGGCTAGAGCGCTCGCCAGACCGCGCCCTGCTGTAATTGTGTCGGCCCGGATATAATGTTCTTCAGCGATGCGTTCCGTCGCATGCCCCAATATCGGCTTTATAAGACGAGCCGAGGCTGGGTCAGTCCGTGCCAGAGTCGTCGCGGCTGCATCGCGGAACAGGTGCGGGCTGATGTCTATGCCAAGCAATTTTTTGGTTCTCTTTTTGATCGCTCGCGTGAATTGGTTGATGCCGGGAGGTGTCCCATTACGCCCAATCCAGACAGCATCCGTATCGGCTGACCCGCGAGCCAAAAGCGCAGGGCGTGCCGTCTGTAAGTAAATCGTCAGAATCTTGCCCAAGGTATCTGGAACGATTGCTTCCCACGGCTGCCCGTTCTTGGTCATGGATCCATCGAGGTAGATGCTGATCTGATCTTTCTCCAGGCAAAGAGACGCTCCAAGCGCCAATTCTGACAACGCACGACGGCGCATAGGCATAAGCGCCAGCATACAGATTATAGCCCCATCGCGCAGCCTTACGGCGCGATCAGGATGTGTGATCTGCCCCATATTATCCTGCACGAGCGTCGCGCCGACCTCAAACAAGATATCACTTGAAAGAGTGCGCCCTGTTTTGCGCGGGGAGCCATGCCGTTTGATAGCGCGATGCAGATCGGCAAGTAGGGCGAGCTGCGCGGTCCAGTCATGATCAGGAGCCGTAACTCGACATAGACGGATCACCGCATCCAAATACCCGAATAAGGTTGCGGGAACCAAATCGCCCATAGAGTTGCGCCAGGTGCGCAGCCGCTGATATGTGGCACGTTCTACGGGAGGTAGGGCCATCGCTTCAGGCTCTACCCGTGAGACCCAGCACAACCAGCGGCCATATTGGCGTTCCATCAGGTTGCGGGATGGCGCCCGCCAATGGGCAAGTGGTCCTCGGTCATCAAGCAGACTGCCTTCTGCGAACAATGCGACGAAGGCATCTTGGTCGGCGGCAGGCCAGTCTTGCAGCGGCAAGGCGATACCCATCACATGCCCTCCCGCATCTTGTCCACCAGTGATGCGAAACTGCGCGTGGCACTGATCGTCTCCAAGCCGGAGTAGACGCTAATTGTTCGGCTTGTGGAGGAATGGCCGAGCATCTGGCGGGCGACCTCGTAACCGCCCGGATTGGCGTCGAGGTAAATCATCACCGCAAGGTGACGGAAAAGATGTGCATTCATCTCGATCCCGATCTCGTCGCGCACCCGTCGCTTGATCCGCTCCGAGAGCGTGTTTCTCCAAACAGGCCCATCCTTGCGGGTCGCCGGGAAAAGGTAGGGGTTGCGTGGCGCGCAAAGAGTTGGCGCACGGTCGGAAAGATGGGCATCGATCATAGAGACCAGGTGTGCAGGCAGTTCGAACTCGATTGGGCGATGGTTCTTCACCTCGCTCGCAGGGATCACAAGAAACATCTTGCCCTTGCCGGGGCGCTGCAGGTGGCGATCGATCTCCAAAGATGACAAGTTCGAAACTCGCAAGGGACAGTAGAGCAAAATGCCGATGGCGATAGCATCCTCCCGCATCCGCAGCGCTTTATAGCGGTGCTGGCCGAGCGGGCGCGCTATGATCTGCTCTGGCAGATGCAGCAGACGGCGCAGAACATCAGGGTTGCGCAACACGCGCAAGCGGTCGCGGTTCTTGGCCGTCATACCGCCTGGTTCGTGAACAGCAAGGCGTTCTTTGTATGTAGTGAGGGCGCGCACTGTCTCGTCGGGCAAGCCCAGATGTTTGGCGATAGTCAGAAGAAGCCCTGCGGTATCGCCGATCGACGTACATGTCGCGCCACCGTTACGCTCCAACATTTGCCGCAGACCCCCTTCCACATGAGCAGGCTGCAGTAATGCTTCCATCGAAGTAATCTCTTGGGGCGCAACTCCATGTCCAACGACGTGACTTACAAAGCGCAGTAACATGTAACGATAGGTGGTAGCGGACGAGGCCGCGATCGGGCGGAGCGTCCTCCCGGGCGCAAGCAGGTCCGGCCATTGACGCATCTCAAGATACCTATCGATATCCTTAATAAGGTCGGGCGCATACTCCGTCTCAGGCAACATCACTCGATTTGATTTAGATGGAACGTCCAGGCGCTGACGCGGCCACGCCGACAACCGATCTCTGGCCCGGTTCCAACCCATTACTGCATCTTCGTAAGCGGCTTTGGGATTTTTGCTGATCTCATTCAGTTCGACTGCCTCCCGAAACAAAAGTGCATGGTCGTTGCACACGTTTGATGGCGCGATCCCGAGGCGGTCGAGGAAAAAGACAAAGCGCGGCAAAGGGCTCAGAAGGCTTTTGTCCTTTGAGGCTTGAATCACGGCCCAGAGACTGCGCCAGGACGGTGAAAGATCCTCGGGCCGGCGTTGGCGCTTTGTGACAATCCCACAAGCGACCATCGCGTTCCGCGCGTTGCTGACCGTATTTTGCCAGGTCTTCTTGCTGACGCCGATGCCAGCAGGGGCTATACGCGATATCCGCGGCTGCAGCCACCGCGGATCGGCCGGAACCTGGGCCGGCGCCCGGTCGAGCGCCTCGGCAACACGGCGCAAACCGGAGATGAGATCCTTGCGGCGTGAGGCCGTGAGCGTTTTGTTGGTGCTGAGCTGGTCCATCAGGTCGGCAAAGCTGGGTGTGGAGGGGGCAACGAAGATGCCGTCGAGGGGAATTGCGCTGTTCTTTGTCATCGGGAGCCTCGTTTTCTGGTCAGTTTGGGACGCGGGTGGACAGGTGGGGACACAGGGGGCTGGTCGGGAATACTCTATACGATAAACAAACGCGGTTTTGCCGGATGGGTCTTCCCGACGGACTGCCAAGACACTGAATCCAAGAGACATTTGTGGACACTAGTGGCCGCTTGCCTGGGCCATGCGGTAAGCGATATGTGCAGCATGAGTGATGCGGATCAGACGGCCGCCGGGGCCAACTCGGATCACCTCAAGCAGGCCTGCGCTGATTGCACGGGGCACGGTCTTCTCGGACACGTTGTCCGCTCGCGCGACTTCCTTCACCGTCATCAACGGCTGCGCATGGTGCGGGATTGCTTTATTTGGTGTCTTGGTCATTGGCACGCTCCTCAGCGGGGTGGGGTGCGAGCTCTTTGGTCTCTGCCGCGACCGCCCGTGCGAACAGGCGCGCCAACGCCAATGTGGCGTCAGTGACGTGCTGTTCGGCCGTCGAATGGCTTGGGTGTTCGGGCTCGCAGGTCATGCTCTGACCGTCGCGTGAAAACGCCCAGCATTACCAAGTGTATTGATTGTTCAGTTTAGGACTGATCAACCGGGTCAAGTTCGCCGCGCCGTCGAAAACGCCTGCGTACGCGTTCTATGTCTCGCCGTAGTGTCTCACCACTCATTTTACACTTCGGCGTCGTAATCATACTGACAACGTCTTGTATAAAATTGATAAGCTCGCCTTCACGCTGCTCGGAGCTGGGTTTATCCGGGCGCGTTGTGATCGTGAGAGGCCGACCGGCGTCCAGCCAAATGTAGCAGCAGGTCTCAATCACTTTCAGACGCCGCTCATCCTGTACATTCCGCTTATCGAGAGGACGCACCGGGACTGATGTACCGTCTTCTTCAAAATAGAGCTTTCTGAAGCGATTTTCTTGGCTGTGACGTTTTGTGCCGCCATCATCTCGCCTTATTCGGACGAGATTGACTTCTGAATCTATGTCCAACGAGTAACCCAAAAGAACGGAGAGATACCGAGTGAGGTTTGTGTCCAATTGAAAACTCTGTGCGAGAATCTCAATGTGGTCCTCGCTCAACGCACCGTTATCGCCATAGTCGGCCAGACGGAACGGTAGCGTTTGCTTGATTCCGTCGAAATGCATGTAGATAAGCTCGACGGGGTCTTCCAAATGGCTCGGCCGTTCGCTTTTCTTTGAGGGAGGTTCATCGGAGTTCAAGGGGCCGCCTTTCATAGGGAAATAAGCAAAGTTTAACGGGGCTGGCAGGGCAAGGGAACCTTGGCCGCGTCCCCAAGATCGCAAATCAGGGACTGCCTGGGCGGCGCATTGTACTCTGCGCTGGCCAAGACGTCCGTCACGACCTAACCCTTCATCAAATGGCGGGCGGCGGCAGATTAATACTGAAGGCCTGTCGGCAAGGGGATTGCTGCCCCTCCAAGAAATTGGGCCCTGTTGGTCCTAAAATCTCGTCTCGCGCCGCCGTGAATGAAATGGCGGCGCGAGACATAGTGGACCTCAAGAGCCTGGGCCAACCTCGATAACTCTTAGGGGCTCAGAAAGCCTTCGCGGTTATTTTCAATCCGCCTACGGATCATTCCCCTTCGATGTCATCGCGCCGCTCTGTCATTCTTTTTGACGGGGCGTTGCCTCAGGCGTCCGGCCCTTTGGCGCTATGGTCCAGCAGCCCCAGAAGCCTGTCCACCTGCTCGGAATCGAACGGCTTGCGCAACACGGCGTTCATACCGGCCTCCAGACACATCTGCTGTTCCTTGTGGCTGGTATGCGCGGTTAGTGCCACCACAGGCAATTGGCTGCCTGCGGCATCGCTGCGGATGTGGCGCGTCGTCTCAAGACCATCCATGCCCGGCATGCTCAGGTCCATCAGGACAACGTCGAAAGCTTCATCCTTGACCAGATCCAGAGCCTCAGGCCCGCTTGCGGCCTCGACCACGCGGTAGTTCCGGCGCTCCATCAGAACACGAACAACCATACGGTTGATCTCGTCGTCATCGACAACAAGGATATTTCGCCGATCGCTCACGGGCGCCAGACGCCTTCCAGGCGTCTCACCCAGAGGATTATGCCAGCTCGATGGGTGTCCATATCTCAAACCGCGTTCCTTCGTGAACTTTGCTTGCGCAGGTGATGTGGCCTCCGAATTTAGTCGCAATGGCCTGCGCAACGGACAGTCCAATGCCCATTCCGCGATACGATCTCGTAAAGGATGATTCAACCTGTTCGAACGGCATGAAAATTCGCTCCAGCTGCGTCTCATCGATCCCGATCCCGGTATCGCTGATCTTCACCTTAAGCCATTTGCGATCATCCTGCTGTAAAATTTCTGAATGCAGCGTGATGCTGCCTTCTTTTGTGAACTTGATCGCGTTCTCCAAGACCTTCGAAATCATCTGCGATATGCGCGCGGGGTCCGATACGATCTGCGTGCTGCCATCGCCAAGCCCGGCGCGTCGGAACTCCAGCCCTGCAGTTTGGGCAAGGTTTCCGTAAAGCGCCTCGATCTCGCGGATCCGCGCCTCGATATCGAACGTCACCGGGTCAAGCCGGATCGACCCGGTTGTGCCCTCGGCGAAATCCACCATGTGATCGACCAGCGCGTTCAACTCTTTTGCCGACGACCACGCCACATCCAGATATCGGTCGCGGTCCGCATCGTCCGTTTGCTCGCGGCAGATCGTCAACATGCCCACCACGCCGCTCAGCGGTGTGCGCAGCTCATGGCCGGCGATCACAAGAAAGTCGCTCTTGCGCTTGTTCTCCTCCTCTTCCAGCCTGAGCGCCTCGCGCAGCTTTTTGTCCGAGCTGCGCACGTGACGGATCATCGTCTTGAGGGCCTCGTTGAGTTGCCACATCTCGGTCGATGAGCGTTCTTCGTCGGGCAGGGTGATGGTGTAATCCCCGTCGCTTATCTTGCTGCTGATCTCGGTGAAATGCCGAACCGGTCGCGCAAGGCGGCGTGACATGGCCCAGCCCGCAGCGCCCAGAAGGGCGGCCACCACCACCGCCAGAAGATAGGATTTCGACAGACTGCCGTTCACCGCTTCGGAAAGTTCATAGATCGGCTGTGGAACCATGACAGGCCAGCCCGTCTCGGGCACAAAGGTGATCCCCGCGATCATGTCCATTTGCATGGGCGGCGAAAAGAACATCTCGACCCCGGTCTCGCGGTTCAGCATCCGCCGCACCGCCGAGATGCCGGAAGCATCCACCATGTTTTCCTCGACCTTTGGCGAGGGATGAGCGATGGCGCGTCCGAACTGGTCGAAGATTGCCGAATGCCCGAACTCACCAAAGGCGATGGCCCTCTGCACCGCCTTGATGTAGTCGGTCCTCATATAGCCGATCACCAGTCGCTGATCTGGAAGTTCATAGCCGAGAATGAAATGTTTGCCGTCCCCGATGCGTTGCAGACCTGAAATCTGAACGCCGCCGAGGGTCGCATTCGTGCCCGCGCGCAGATCATCCAATACCGTTTGCTCTGGCAGGGGCAAATTCTTGCCCAGCCAATTGGGCGGGGGCTGGTCCGCTGCGAAGGTTGGCAACAAGGCCATGCTCTCCACGTTCAGCGATTCCAGCAATGACATATGGGCAACCCGCGTCGCCTCGCTGTTGTTGTTGCCGACTTCGATAGCCGCATGGGCAAACACGCGCGCCACATCCGTGACATAGCGTGACAGCGACAACGACACGTTCTGTGCGATCACAAGATGCTTTTCCTGCGTTCGCTCGATCTCGGTGTTCATGAACGTGCGATAGTTCCACAGCTGGATCACCAACGCGAACACCAGGATCGCGGCCAGAACCATCAGGGCGATCTGCTGCTGCAGGGGCCAGACCCATCCCTTTATACGGGTCTGCTTTGCCGCGCTGCCAGACAGCTCTGGCAGCGTGTGCTCGGGTGTATTTGCGTGCGCGCTCACGACACCTCCTGAGGTTTGTTCATCGGTTATGCACCCGAGGGTTTATCCCACCAGTCCCGTTGGCCTGATACGGCATAAGATTTAAGTCTGATATGCCATTTGCGTACGACGCCGTCCAGTCTTCCGGATGCCGGGTGATGTGGCGTCCATGGTCTGGGCCCCGCCTCGGACGAAGGTCTGACTCTTGGTCCGACATAGCGTGGAGTGCCGATCTGCGGCTTTGCGTCATAAGCCTTGGGACACGTTTGACCCAAAGGAGCACATGACATGGCCCGATCCTCTTCAAGACAGTCTGATAAGGATGCACGCCTTGCCCGCCTGACAGCGGGGCTACGGCCGGTGTTCCTGTATATCTTCGGCTTGTCCGGGATCATCAACATCCTGGCACTGACCGGCGCGTTCTACATGATGCAGATCTACGACCGCGCCCTGATGAGTGGCAGCATCCCCACGCTCGCCCTGATTTCGGTGCTGGCGCTTGGTCTTTACATGTTCCAGGGCGGTCTTGATGTCATCCGCTCTCAGATCCTCCACCGGGTCGGCGCGCGCTTCGATGCCCGGGTCGCTCCCGATATCCACCGCATGAGCATCGACATGCCGCGCTATGGCTTTTCCGTTGCCGAAGCGATGGAAAGGGGCCGCACCGTCGACACCCTGCGCAACTTCTTCGGCGGACCGGCGCTTGTGTCGCTGTTCGATCTGCCCTGGATGCCGATCTTTCTGGCCTTCGTGTTCGTGCTGCATCCGTATCTGGGCGCTCTGGCCATCGGCGGGGCCGTGGTTCTCACGCTGATGACCGTCCTGACCGAGCTCTTGACCCGCAAGGCGAATGCCCAGGTCAGCCGCGCCGCCGTTCAGCGCAGCTCGGTGGCCGAGGCCAATGCCCGCAACGCCGATGTCATCAAGGCGATGGGGTTCTCGTCGCAGGCTCTGGCCCAGTTCCAGCAGGCCAACGACGCGCACCTGACCCTGCAATCCGGGTCCAGCGACGTGACCCGCACCGTCGGCGCCTTGTCCAAGGTGCTGCGCATGATGCTGCAATCGGCGGTTCTGGGCCTTGGCGCCTATCTCACCATCATGGGCGAGATGACCGCTGGCGCGATCATCGCCGCCTCCGTGGCCTCGGCCCGTGCCCTTGCACCGATCGACTCGACCATCGCCAACTGGAAGAACCTGATCGCGGCCCGCAACGCCATGGCCACCATCCGTCAGACGATGGCCGCCCTGCCCGAACAGGCACGCCCCCTGCAGATGCCCGATCCCAAGCAGTCGTTCTCGGCCGAAGGGATCACCGTTGTGGCCCCCGGATCCGGTCGTGTGCTCCTGTCGGATGTGACCATTCAGCTCGAAGCCGGGCAGGCACTTGGCCTGATCGGTCCCAGTGGTGGCGGTAAATCCTCGCTGATGCGGGCGATGGCCGGGGTCTGGCCCGTGCTGCGCGGCCATGTCCGCCTGGATGGCGCCGATCTGGTGCAATGGGGCGAAGACACGATTTCGCGCAGCTTCGGCTATCTGCCGCAGGACTACACCCTGTTCGACACCACGATTGCCCGCAACATTTCGCGCCTTGCCGATCCTGATCCCGAAAAGGTCATCGCGGCGGCGCGTGCGGCGGGCGTTCATGAAATGATCCTCGCCATGCCCGACGGCTACGAAACGGAACTGGGCGCCAGCGCCACCAGCCTGTCGGGCGGTCAACGTCAGCGCATCGCTCTGGCACGGGCGCTCTATGGGGATCCGTTCGTTGTCCTGCTGGACGAGCCGAATTCGAACCTTGACGCAGAAGGCGAACGCGCCGTGAGCCATGCCATCCAGAGCATCCGTGATCGTGGCGGTATCGTGATCGTCGTTGCCCATCGCCCAAGCGCGCTCGAGCATGTCGATCTGGTCGGTGTCGTCCAGGATGGTGCCCTCAGCCGCTTTGGCCCCAAATCCGAGATCATGCGCGTCAAGGCCGCACCGGTGTCGCCCGTCAAGCCCCTCCGCGCAGCAGGCGCCGCCACGCAGGCCGCCTCGGCACCAGAGGAAACAGGCACATGATCGAGGTAAAATCAGCCAAGAAGGTCCAGACACCCGGCAAGGAGCGTCTGGCCGCGATGGACGGCTTGCGCCAGACGGTGACAGCCATCCCCAAGCGCAAGATCGGTATGGCGATGATGGCCCTGTTCGGTCTGGTCGCCTATATCAAGACCCTGCTCGGCGGCTCCGAGGTTGCAGCGCAAGCCGCCCCTGACGCACCCATCGCGGGTGACGACGGTGCCGCGCCCATCTGCGAGACGGACAATTCGTCGGCAGACAACAGCGGTCGCATGTCCTACGGCAACGCCGCGCTGTTCCAGGCCTCCGCGCGCGACGATGAAAATGGGGCGACCCTGACGTCGCCGCAATCCTCTCCCTCTTCGGTGCTGTCGCCCGCCAATTCGGGTTTGCAGCCCGAGCGGTTCGATGCGTCCGGCCTTCAACCCGCGCCCCTTAACTTCCAGCCCTTGGCATTTGCAACAGGCACGGAGCCCGGGCTCGAGCCGGGCCCCGGGACCGATCCCGGCACCCCGCCGTCCGGTGGAGGAGGCCCCGGTACCGGTACGGGTGGTGGAGGCCCCGGTGGTGGCGACGGAACACCGCCGTCCGCGGATCCTGATCCCGAAGACGAGGATGAAGACGAAATCGAGAATGAGAAAGATGATGATCTGCCTGGGGCGGTTGATGAAGGCGATGGGCCCGCTGAAGGCCCTGTAATCGATGAAGAGGAAGAGGACGAAGAAGGGGAAGACGAAGAAGGGGAAGACGAAGAAGGGGAAGACGAAGAAGGGGAAGACGAAGAAGAGGACGAACAGCTCGAAGAAGAAGGGGAGAACAAGGAAGAGGAAGAAGAGGACAAGGAAGAAGAGGAAGAGGAAGAAGAGGAAGAGGAAGAAGAGGACGAGGAAGAAGAGGAACTCGAGGGAGAAGAGGACGAGGGAGAAGAGGAACTTGAAAAAGACGCCGATGCGTACTGCCACGACGCCACAGATTGCGATGACAGAGACGATCACTCAGAGAGCTCCAACACAGAGGAGACATCCTGCGACGGTGCCAACGTCGATGAGTGCGATGCCGATCACAGCTGCGATCTAATTGCGGGCACTGACGCGGACTGCTTTGAAGATCCGATGCAGGCCGCCCGTGACATCACCTTCGGCCTGTCCACTGACGACGACTTGTCGGGCACCGATGCCGACGATCTCATCCATGCGGGCGACGGGGCCGACACTGTTCTGGGTGGCGCGGGCGATGATCTGCTGATCGGAGCGGCAGGCGACGACATCCTGACCGGCGGCAGCGGCAACGACCGTCTTGCCGGCGAGCAGGGTAACGACACGCTCGATGGCGGTGTCGGCGATGACATCCTCACTGGCGGCGCGGGCGATGACATTCTGTGGGACGGCACCGGCGCGGACCTGCTGTTTGGTGATGCAGGCAATGACACGATTTACCTTGCTGATGATCTGGAGGCCGATCAGGTTCATGGGGGTACGGGTGACGACATACTTGTCCTGACGGCTGGCGCTCGGACAGCACATGTGGATATGGCTGCTGGCAAGGTGACCCGGTCTGACAGCCCCACCGATACCTTCGATGGTATTGAGATTTTCACAGCGGGTGACGGGACAGAAGTTTTCGATCTGTCCGGGTTCTTTACGCCTGGAGGCAGCCGCGTGTCTGAAACCGTGTTCCAGATCCGCAACTTTGGTCACGACGATACGTTGGTTTTTGCTGACGATATCCGTCTTTCTCTGTCCGACCTGCAACAGGTGGATGGCAAGCGGGACATCAAGAACGACGGCTCTGATTTTGAGGCGCGCATCACGTCCTTTGATCCGGAAGCTGCAGCTGAGGAGCACGGGCGCCCTGGTTTCCGCCAAGA
Organism: Roseobacter sp. AzwK-3b; assembly: GCF_000170875.1. Classification (NCBI taxonomy): domain Bacteria; kingdom Pseudomonadati; phylum Pseudomonadota; class Alphaproteobacteria; order Rhodobacterales; family Roseobacteraceae; genus Roseobacter; species Roseobacter sp. AzwK-3b. The sequence continues at coordinate 99,069 of NZ_ABCR01000012.1, read as the reverse complement.
TGATCAGGATGAACTGATGGTCCGCCGGATTGATCTGCGTCTCGAACAGGAGACGGGCGACACCGAAATCGAACTCTGGGTCACAAGTGACCTGGGCAACAAGCAATCAGACGACTTCACATCGTGAGTAGGAGAACGACCATGTCACGCAAGATAACAGACCCGAACGCTGCACAGGACGCGATTTATTCCATTCGCGGTCGTGTCATCACGGGTATTTTCATGGCCGGGCTTCTGGTCGCCGCCGTGTTCGGCTGGGCTGCGAATTCCAATCTGGTCAGCGCGGTCGTTGTCAGTGGCGAGGTTTCCGTCGATCGCGACCTGCGCGTGGTCCAGCACCGTGATGGCGGTATCGTCAAAGACATTCCGGTTAGTGCCGGCGACTTTGTCCAGCAGGGCGATATTCTGCTTAGCCTCGACGACACTTCGGCCAGAACCGAGCGTGCGATCCTTCATGGGAAAATCGCTGAACTTGCTATTCGCAAAAGTCGGCTGGAGGCACAGCGCGATCTGCGAAAGGAGTTTTCGGTCCCATCAGGTCTTGATGAATTGATCGTGTCCCCTGCTGCGCTGCAGGCCATCTATGTGGGTGAGCATCGTATTTTTGAGGGCAACCTGTCGTCGTTCATCAGCCGCAAGGAACAGATTGATCTGGGGATCGAGCAGGTCCGCACCGAAATCGATGGCCTCGAAGCCCGCCTTGACGCCAAACAGGATGAAATCCTGCTGGTTAAAGCTGAGAGTGCGCGTGTTGAAGATTTGTCCGAGCGTCAGCTCACGGTACGCAACGTTGCCTTCTCTATTGAGCGTGAAAATGTCCGCCTGCGTGGCGAACACGGGGAAATTCTGTCGGCACTGGGCCGCGCCCGCAGCCGCGTCAGCGAGCTCGAGCTGGAAATCCTCTCGATGCAGGAAACACTGCGCACTGATGCGCAACGCGAATTGCGCGAGATCGAAACCCAGCTGTCGGAACTCACCGAAAAGCGTTTCGTCATCGAAGACACCCTGTCGCGCACCGAAATCCGCGCGCCGATCTCGGGGCTGATCAACGATATGAACGTGAACTCTGTGGGCGGCGTCATCAGCCCGGCTGAAATTCTGGCCACGATTGTGCCTGAAGAGGCGGAGCTGGTCTTTACAGCCCGCGTTCCGGCGGTGTCGATCGAACAGGTCGACACAGGATATGCCGCCCGGATGCGCTTTGTCGCCTTTGACCAGAACGAAACCCCGGAGATTGAAGGGACCGTGTCCTATGTTGCAGCTGCTGCGACAAGCGATCCGCAAATGCCGGGTGATTTCTACTCCATCAAGGTGGATGTGACGCCCGATCAGCTGGCCCGCCTCGGTGGCAAGGAACTGCGCCCAGGCATGCCGGTCGAAGTCTATGTCACCACGGCCGAACGCACGGCGCTCTCCTATCTCGTCAAGCCCTTCAGCGATCAGTTCGCGCGGGCCTTCAAGGAAAGGTAACACCATGCTGCGCACTGTTATTCCGACTCTGATGGTTCTGGCAGCCTCGTCTGCTACAGCTCAAGAGAAGAACATGACTTGGAAGGCGCTTGAAGGTGACAGGCTGAATTTGAACGGCAGGATCATGCAGGTCCATGGCATCTCTTGCCCGTCTCCCAGGATTGCCTCTGGCATGAGTGCCAAGCGACTCGCCAACACGTTCTTGCGCGGAGGTATCGTGGTCTGTGCCACATCATTGCTCGAGGATGGAAGCGAGCTCGTGGATTGCGCGAAACGGGGTAATAATGGGCTGACGCTTAGCCAGATGTTGGTGTTCAGCGACCTGTGCAGACCGCGGCGTGACCAAGAGTGCCTAGCGCCACGTTTCGATGCTATGCCGACTTATGCGACGCCACCACCAGGTCCGCGTGACGTTTGATCAGTATTTTGACAGGAAAACTGTCTCGCAATGTTTATAGCTAAGCTGTGCGTGCCGGACAAATGGCTGCAATGAGAAACGCGACAAGAGGGCTCCGGCTATGGGCTGTAAAAAACGAGACAGGGATATCGAGAGGGACAGCATGTCGGACGACAGGTTTCAGATCAGTTTCACCCAAGATGGTGAGACACGTGTGATCACGCTTGAAGGTCGTCGCGAGGACTACGACTTCGAGTATGAAGATGGCGAGCTTGAAATCGAAGCACGTGAGGGCGATTTCGAATGGGAATTCGAGGATGTGGAGAGCTTCGAATTCTTGTCTTTCGATTCTGAAAAAGATCCGGTGGATCAGGGTGAAAGCAGCCCCGAACCTGGTCGGGTCGCGACACTGTCCGGCCCCCTGCATGTCAGTTTCACCCAAGATGGTGAGACACGTGTGATCACGCTTGAAGGCCGTCGCGAGGACTACGACTTCGAGTATGAAGATGGCGAGCTTGAAATCGAAGCACGTGAGGGCGATTTCGAATGGGAATTCGAGGATGTGGAGAGCTTCGAATTCTTGTCTTTCGATTCTGAAAAAGATCCGGTGGATCAGGGTGAAAGCAGCCCCGAACCTGGTCGGGTCGCGACACTGTCCGGCCCCCTGCATGTTTTCGATTTTCTGCTGCAGGATGGAGCGCTGGCGGTGCGCAACCGATTTGATGGTGAGGTGGAGTCGCTTGCGGAATTCGACAGCTTCATTGCCGGTGCGGAAACCTTCCGGACCGCCGATATCTTGGCACAACTTGAACAGCCTGGCCCCGACCTTTTGGCCGAAGGTGGTCCACGTCTGATGATGGTCAATACTCCAGATGCGACTCCAAGCGTGATCTGGGACCAGATCCTGCAATCCATTATTGTCGAAAGCGGCGGGGGACCGACCAACGCGGCGCGGTCCCTCTCAATCATGCATACCGCCATCTATGATGCGCAGGCCAGTTATGACTCGGTCGCGCAACGCGTATCGATCGACCTGGAAGGTGACAACCTCGATATCGCCAGCCTTTCTGATGCTTCCAGCGCCGAGATCGAGACCGCCATGCATGTCGCGGCCCACCATGTGCTGTCGGACCTTTACCCGAAATATCAGGAGAAATTCGATCAGGTGCTGTCACAGCGTCTTGGGCTAGATGTCTCTGATGACTCGCGGGCTTACGAGGTGGGGATTGATGCAGCCCAGGATGGTCTGACCCCGCGTCAGGCGGAAGCGGCACAGCTTGCCGCGCAGTCTGACGGGCTCTATACGCCTGTCAATTCTGATCCCGCACCAGAAACCCGTAAGGACATCGCGCGCTGGACACCCGAAAAACAGGGTATTTTGTCGCCTACACCAGAGGCGCTGCAGACCTTCCTGACCCCTGAGCTTAGCCTGGCTGAAGGGTTCGCGCTGCCTGAAACGCCCACCGGTGATACTGACACGGCGCTGACCCGTCCGGACGGCCCTGAGCCGTTTTTTACGCCGGAGCATGTGGATACGGTGCTTGATTTCCATGCCAGGACCATCACGCTTGCGGCTCCGGCAGAGATAAATGGCGTAGCGGTGGAGGCCGGTACTACGATATCTGTGGACAAGTCCCTGATCGGTCCGGTCATCAGCCCGGCCTTCATCGCTCAGGCTGAAGCCATAGTTCAGACCAGTGCGACGCTGACCGAGGATCAGAAGATGGTCGCTGAATTCTGGGAAGATGGGCCTGGCACCAGCTTCCCCCCTGGCGCTTGGATGACGCTAACGCAATATGTCTCTCAGCGTGATGGGCATGACGCAGCAACTGACGCGCTTTTGTTCATGACAATGGGCAATGCCATGTTTGATGCTGCAATTGCGACATGGGATGCCAAGGTGCATTTCGACTATGCGCGACCTGTCACAGTCATCCGTGACTTGGGGCAGCTGGGGCTGATCGGCGAGCCTGGCGTGGACGAGCTGACCAGGGAGACCGGATATGTGATCCAGGCGTTCGGCGGCATCGACCCCGACACCGGCACTAGCCTTGGCACCCGCACGATCCTGGCCGAGAACTTCATCACCTACCAGCTGCCTGGCGGTGAACAGTCTCCCCCCTTCGCAGAATATACCTCGGGACACAGTACGTTTTCGGCGGCTGGTGCGGCCGTGCTTCAGGCGTTCACCGGGTCGGACAATCTGGATGCACATATCACCGTGCCTCCTCAGACCAGCGCCTTTGATGTAGCCCTGCCGGGCGATGTTTACCAGTTTCAATGGGATACGTTTTCCGAGGCAGCCATCGATGGTGGTGCGTCGCGGATCTATGGCGGGATTCACTTTAGCGACGGTAACGTTGATGGGCTCAGCGCCGGCGCCACCATCGGCGCGGATGCCTACGCACTTGCGGTAGACTTTGCCAATGGCACGGCACAGCCAGAACAACAGCCGTTCTTTGATGAGTTTTTCATCGCTTGAGTGTGGCGCATCGTTGTGCCGTGGCCCCAAGTGGATCGTAAGCGTTCGCTGGACAACACTGACGGCTTAGCTTGACGGCTTGAAGTTCCACGGTAGCAAGTCTTCGATATGGTTTTGCGGGTGGCCATTGGCGATCGCTGTGAGGGTTGCCTTGAGATAGGCGAAGGGCTCGACGCCGTTGATTTTGCAGGTTTCGATGAGCGAGGCAATGCGGCCCCAAGCGATGCCGCCCTCGTCGTGACCCGCGAAGAGTGAGTTCTTGCGGTTCAAAGCGATCGGTCGGATCATGTTTTCGACGCGGTTGTTGTCGATCTCGACGCGACCATCAGCCAAGAAGGTCTGCAGCCCGTCCCAGTGATTGTGGATGTAAGTCAGCTTTTCGCCCAAGCGGGATTTGGCAGAGACCTTGCGTCGCTCAGCCTGCAGCCAATCACCGAAGGCCGCGACCAGTGGAGCGCTGTGGGTCTGGCGGGCAGACAATCGCTGGCCGGGGGAGATGCCACGAATGTCAGCTTCTACGGCATAGATCCCGGCGATGCGGCGCAGGCCTTCGGCGGCGATCTCTGATCTATCGCGGTCAAAGACTTCGTTCAGTTTGCGCCGGGCATGGGCCCAGCAATGGGCCACGCGAATGGGATTGCCGCCCTTGCGGGTAGGCTTGGTCAGCCGGTTGTAGCCCTGGTATCCGTCGATCTGAAGGATGCCATCAAAGCCTGTCAGGAATGTTTCGGCATTCTGGCCCGCGCGCCCGGGGGCATAGAAGTAGACCACGCCTGGCGGGTCCTCACCGCCCCATGGTCGGTCATCGCGGGCCAGTGCCCAGAGATACCCGGTTTTGGTTTTGCCGCGCCCTGGGTCCAGCACCGGGGCCGTGGTTTCATCCATGAACAGCTTGCTGGATCGCTTCAGATGGTCGGTCAGCCGGTCGACGACGGGCTTGAGATGGAACGCCGCCTTACCCACCCAATCGGCCAGCACAGCGCGGTGCAGATCAAGACCCGCCCGCGCCAGAATCTGGCTTTGGCGGTATAGTGGCAGGTGGTCGGCATATTTGCTGACCAGCACATGGGCGATGGTCGCCTCGGTCGGCAGGCCGCCCATGATCAGATGCGATGGTGCGGGGGCTTGGGTCACGCCGTCGGTGCAGGTCCGGCAGGCGTATTTCGGGCGCACGGTGACGATGACGCGCAACTGCGCTGGCACGATATCAAGCCGCTCGCTGCGGTCTTCACCGATCTTGTGCATGACGCCACAGCCACAAGGGCAAATCAGGCTCTCGGGTTCGATGACCTCTTCGATGCGGGGCAATGCTGTCGGCAGATTGCCGATGGTGCGCTTCGGCGCAGGCTTGGTTGTCGTCTTGTCACCTGACCTGTCAGCCAGATGTTCCTTCTGCACCTCGACCTCTGCCAGTGCGATGGACAGATCCTCGAACGCCAGCTGTCGCTCATCCTCGGTCAGCTTTTCCGACCGCTTCCCATGCAGGGCATGGTTCAACTCGGCGATCAGGTGCTCTTGCCGTTGGGTTATTTCTGTGAGCGCCGCTACCTTTTCCATCAACGCCAGAACCGCCGCGCGTTGCGCAGCCGGGATAGCGGAAAGATCAAGTTGCGGGGCAGTTTGCATAGGCCATAGCTACCCAGATGCCCCAGTAAAATCACGCAAAAACATATGGTTGATTCACTCTGCCGCAGCAGGGGGGCGCGCCTCTAAGGCTTTAACCTTACGCCAGTCCAGCCCGGCAAACAGCGCCTCGAACTGGGCATGGTTCAACGCCATCACCCCGTCCTTGATCGCAGGCCAGGTGAAGGTTGCCTCCTCCAGTCGCTTGTAAGCCATCACCAGACCGGTGCCGTCCCAGTAAAGAAGCTTCAGCCGATCGGCACGGCGCGATCGGAACACAAACACCGTGCCGGTGAACGGATCCTTGCGCAGCACAGATGACACGATTGCCGCCAGACCATCATGACCTTTCCTGAAGTCCACTGGCTGCGTCGAGACCAGAACCCGCACGCGGTTTGACGGGAACATCATGGCCGCGCCCCGATTGCCCGCACGATCTCGGCAATCCGGTCAGAACTGGTGGTGCCATCGACCCGGATTGTCACACGACCTATCGCAATCTCGATGGGTTTACAGGACAACCCGTCAGGCTTTGTGGGCTGCCCGGCGACAGCCGGCACATCCGCACCGCCGCCACCATCCGACACGACGATCGGTGCAAAACAGAAGCTGTCATCTTCAACCACAGGCAAAACCAACCGGCCATCACGTGCCCGACTACGCCATTCCGATAAATGGTTCGCCCGAAGACCATACCGCGCCGCAACTGCATTCACGCTCACACCTGGCTGCAAACTCTCAGCAACGATCCGAGCCTTTATCTCATCCGGCCAGCGTCGCTGTCCGTTGGTCCTTATGTCCACCCCGTAATCCCGGAGAAACTCCAACGTAGTCGCCATCGCGAAACTCCTGCACCGATCTCCATCGGACATGGCATCGCAGGTCAGACAAGCGGGTAAAAGGTGAGGGCCAGCGACCGCTTACAGTGGATCTAAAGGTCTGATGGCTTGATCCTCATGAGCAGGCTTTGCGAACAGTCGCTTTTGGCCTGGTAGTCGCAGCCAGCGCGCGACGCCATATGCTCAAGGATGTCACGGGCCAGCCTGATGCGTTCGAATGGCCCAATGATAACGCCGGTGTCCGTGTTGCACGGTGCTGTCTTTCCTTGGTGCACGGCGCTGATATGGATTTTTCCTGCGTCTTCGTGGGATGTTTGAATGGTGATGTTGGTCGCGGCATCGCCTGCGGACATACGGGCGATTTCGAGCATGGAGAACATCAATTGCATGAGGATCTCGCTTTGTGCAGGGCCGATGGGCAAATTCGGCCCCTCGCAATGAATATCCAGCGTGTTGCCGGTGTTCGTGAACATGAATTCGAACCGCTTTTGCAGCTCTGTTGCCAAGCCCTGCAGATCTGTCGGCAAGCCTGTCGGAAGCGAAGCCTTGGCTTCAAGGGCGCTGAAGGCGACCACGCGTTCGACGCGTAATTGCATCCATTTCAGCGCTTCCTGGCGCGCCTCCTCCAGCCCTGCGGCAAGAGATGGGTCCTCGCGCGATGCCATGGCGATGCCCTGCAAGGCGTTCAATGGATTTCTTAGATCGTCGCTCACCATATCCAGAAACCGCAGCTTGATCGTGTTTGACCGTTGCAAAGGCCGGATCAGCAGCCAGTAGAACACAGGCGCCATGATGCAGAACAACAGCACCGCATCCAGGATCGCCTGGCTCCATATGGCCTGTGTTAGCCAAGGCATCCGCTGCTCGAGTTTGGCCAGACCCAGCATGATGCATAGCTCGGCCCCAACGAGCGTGACCAAAACAACAAAGACTTTGCTGAGCGAAATATCACGAGACATGGTCAGTCTGGATGTTCGGAAGGGACAGGACCGGTTGGCCAAGCGTTTTGCCCTGCGGGGAGCGTGCTTTGTGCTGTCGCGATGACCGTGGAGATGATCCCGAGAATTTGCGTTCATGGGCATCGCCCCGGTTCTTGAGGCGCATATGGAGCGCGGTTCTACGGCTTCATAATCGCTACCATGTTCCGAATCGCACATCCATGATTTTTGGCATGTCGGGAGCGGCAGAACAGCACATGGCTGCGGAGTCAGACTAAAGTCCAAGGTCTTGCCGGACCATGGGCTGCGAGCGTGTCACATGATTAAAGGCGCTTTGAACACAATTATAACGCGCCGCCGCAGCTGTGCCTTGATTTGGATCAATTTTGGACATGTGGCGCTACATTTAAAGTTGTTTAATATCAGAGGCATAGGTATATTTTTGCCATAAGAAATGTGATGGTCTCACGTGGTGTTCCTACTTACGGGTAAGACGAATCGCGACTTTCGCCTGGTCGCCTGCGCTACAAAAGTCTCCCAATTCTCCAAAGATAGCTCGGAATCAATGGGGTGGAATGGGACAAAGGCTGCGACGTTGTCGTTTTGGGAAAGACGGAAACCTTAACTGACTTGGGAAACAGTGCCGACACCGCTTCTGCTGCGGGCGCGCCGAACTTTGGGGAAGATTGATGTTTAAAACGATGGTGATTTGCGATCACGCATTCACGCGTGCCGGCTTCCAACACCTTATCGAGCCGTGTGCAGGTTTTGATTTGCAGCGGCTGCTGCCTACAGCCCTGAACTCGTCGAGACGTGCGCCCGCGATGGATATGAGTGGGTGATCGTCGATCTTGGATCCCTTGACCAGCCGATGAAGTGCTCCGCGCCGTTCGCAAGTCGTGCGACATGGTCCGTATTTTGGCCTTCTGTTCTGAGAAGGGTATAGACATGGCGGTTGACGCGTTGGATGCGGGAGCATCGGGTATCCTGACCTATAATAGTGAAATGTCTGATCTGCGTGTCGCGGCACGCCGTGTCATGAATGGCGACAACTATGTGCAGCCCGACATGGCAATGGATATCTTCGCCAAGCTGCGTCAGGCCGAAGCCAAGCGCAAAGAGGCCGAGCGCCTGCGCCTGACCGCCCGCGAAAGCCAGGTAGTCCGCCATCTGATGCAGGGCATGACCAACGGTCAGATCTCGGTCGAACTCAACATCAGCGAGAAAACCGTCAAGCACTATGTCGGCTCTCTCAAGGACAAGTTTGGTGCCGCCAACCGCCTCGAGGTGGTTCTGGAAGCACAGCGTCTCGGGGTCTGATCCCGGTTTTCGGGGGTGGCCGCCCGGCGCCCCCGTCTCTGAATGGTCTGGTCATGGTTCCCTAAAGCCCGACCATTTAGCGGCGCGTTTGTAATGGCGTCTCAGGCATTCGCGAACGCGCCGCACCCCTCTATCCCAAAGCCATATGCTCCGGCTCTCCGGTTTCCCGGCCCTGACGCTCCGCGGCTCAGGGTCGTTTGCCGTTGCGCGCCCCGATGGTCCGCATGGTCGTCAGTCATAGTGCGGACCTCGCCTTGGACCTTGGTATGAGTTTCGCTTGGACCTTCTCATCTGTGGTCCGGCCCGCATCGCCGTTAGCTTTCCTGCACATCAATGGATCAGTTTAAGTTTCGCAGGAAGGCCAGCATGTCACAGCAAAAGATCATATCCCGACCAAGCTGCTCAGGGTGCCTTGGCTGTCACCGCGGCCGCGACTTTCACCTCGATGCGGCCCTTGATCGTCTGCACCAGGAGGGCCGTTACCGGACCTTCATCGACATCGAACGCCGCAATGGCCAGTTTCCGCATGCCACATGGCGCCGCCCCGACGGCACCGAGCAGCCGATCACCGTCTGGTGCGGCAACGACTATCTGGGCATGGGCCAGCACCCCGAGGTCCTGTCGGCGATGCACGAGGCGCTGGATGCCACTGGCGCGGGCTCGGGCGGCACGCGCAACATTTCCGGCACCACGGTCTATCACAAGCGGCTCGAGGCAGAGCTGGCCGACCTGCACGGCAAGGAAGCGGCGCTGCTGTTCACCTCGGCCTATATCGCGAATGACGCGACATTGAGCACGCTGCCCAAATTGTTCCCGGGGCTCATCATCTATTCGGACGCGCTCAACCACGCCTCGATGATCGAGGGCGTGCGCCGCAATGGCGGGGCCAAGCGCATCTTCCGCCACAACGACATGGCGCATCTGCGCGAGCTGCTGGCGGCGGACGATCCCGCCGCGCCCAAGCTCATCGCCTTCGAATCGGTCTACTCGATGGATGGCGATTTCGGCCCGATCGAGGAGATCTGCGATCTGGCCGACGAGTTTGGCGCGCTGACCTATATCGACGAGGTGCACGCGGTGGGCATGTATGGCCCGCGCGGCGCCGGCGTGGCTGAGCGCGACCGCCTGATGCACCGCATCGACATCATCAACGGCACGCTGGCCAAGGCCTATGGCGTGATGGGCGGCTATATCGCGGCAAGTGCGAAAATGTGTGACGCCGTGCGCAGTTACGCGCCGGGCTTCATCTTCACCACCTCGCTGCCGCCCGCGGTGGCCGCGGGGGCTGCGGCCAGTGTTGCGCATCTCAAGCGCGACGGGTCGCTGCGCGAGGCGCACCAGACGCAGGCGAAGATCCTCAAGACCCGTCTCAAGGGCATGGGCCTGCCGCTGATCGATCACGGCAGCCATATCGTGCCGGTGATCGTGGGCGATCCGGTGCATACCAAGAAGCTGAGCGACATGCTGCTCGAGGGCTATGGCATCTATGTCCAGCCGATCAACTTCCCGACCGTGCCGCGGGGCACCGAGCGCCTGCGCTTCACCCCCTCGCCGGTCCACGGCCCGCGCGAAATGGATGCGCTGGTCAACGCCATGGACGCCCTCTGGAGCCATTGCGCGCTCAACCGCATCGACCTCGCCGGCTGATATCACCACCAGGAAGGAGCCTGACCGATGCGCTGGATCACGCGAGGCGCCGTTGTCGCCACCGTCGCCATTCTGTGCCCCTTGGGGATTTCGCGGCTGACCGCGACGGAAATGGCCGGGCCCATCGACGCGCCGGCCCCGGTCACGGCCTCGGTGCGGCGTGCGGATCCTCTTCGGGTCGAAGACGTGCTGCATGCCTTCGGTCATGTCGTCCCTGCGGATATCATCCGCGTGTCGATGCCGCGCCATGCGGCCCCGGTGACGGACATTCTGGTGAACGAAGGCGATTGGGTCGACGCCGGGCAGCTCCTCGTCCGCATCGACCGGACCGATATCCAGCGCGATCTTCTGCAGGCTCAGGCCACGCTCTCGGCCACCCGCGCCGATATCCGCATCGCCCGGTCCAGTCTGCAGGTCGCGGCCACCGACATCGCGCAGCGCCGCGCCGAACTCGACCGGCTCGAACGTCTGGCCAAAACCGGCGCCTCCTCCGAGGTGCAGCGGCAGGACGCCACCCGCGCGCTGCAACAGGCGATGTCCGAACACGAGGCCGCCAAGGCCCGTCTTGCCGGAGCGCAGACCAGTGAAACCCTCGCCCGGCTCGAGGTCGAGCGCGTCAGCACTCTGACCGATCAGATGGATATTCGCGCACCGGTCGCGGGCGCGTGACAAAGATCATGTCGATCCCGGTGACACCCCGGTCATGGCGGCCTGTCTCGGTCTTGCGCGCCGACCGGATGGAGGCGGTGCTGGCCGTCCCCCCGCATGTCCTTGCCCGCGTCTCTGTCGGTGATCCGGTCCGCCTCTGGGCGCCGGATGGCGGGATGATCGCCGCCGATGTCACGCGGATCACCCCGTCTACCGGCCCCGATGCCGGTCTGGCGCGCGTCGCGGTGGACCTGCCCGATGGGCACTCCCATCTTGCCGGGGCCAGCCTGCGTGGCGAAATCATCGTGGATCAGCGCGTTGCGATCATCGTGCCCACATCCGCCCTCGTGGCGCTCGAGACCGGCCCCGGCGTCTTGCGCGTGGTCGATCGGCGCACGGTCGCGACACCGGTCGATCTGTCCATGCGTCCCGGCGGCGCCGACGCCGAGATCGTCTCGGGCCTGCCCCAAGGCGCGGTCTATGTCGCTGTCGCCTCGCTCCTCCTGCGGGATGGCGAGACGCTGATAGACATGGATGCGCTGACCGAAATCGGCGTGAAACAGACAGCGGCGCTGCATCTCGGGCTGGCCCGGCGATGACCTTCACGGACGGCATCCTGCGCCATGCGGTCTTGGCGGTCATCGTCATCACCGTTCTGGCGCTTCTGGGCTTGCGCGCGGGTCTGACCCTGCCGCTCACCCATCTGCCCGATATCGGTGACAACCGGATCGTGCTGCGCCTGACGGCGCCCGATGCCTCGCTCACCGCGACCGATCACGATCTGGCCCAGCCGGTCTATCGCGCGCTGTCGTCCTTGCCCGACGTCACCTCGATCCGCGCGCAGATCACGTCCGGACAACTGGTCATGACCCTCAGCCTGCGCAACTCCCGTACGGCCCAGGACAGTCTCGCCAAGGTGCAGGACCGGCTTCAGGCGCTCAGACCCGATCTTGATCTGGCGGTCTCCATCGACGAGATCCGCGCCACCTCCTCGCGCCGTCAGGCCGCGTTGGAGCTGGCCATTCTGCCCCGCGACGGCGACATCGTCACCGCCAGCGATGCGCTGCGCGATACCATCCTGCCCACCTTGCGCAAGATCGACGGCATCGCCGAGATCGAGGTTCAGGGCACCGCCCGCGCCGAACTGGTGATCCAGACAACCGACCCTCAGCTTGCCTCGGTCGGGCTGACCTTCGCCGCGCTGAACCGCCAGATCACGCAGGCGCTGTCGCAGCAGGTGGCGGCACAAGTGGCGGTGTCCTCTGTCCCGACCGCGGGCACCATCCTGTTCTCGCTGCCGCAGAACATGCTGGCCGCAGAGGCGGCGCAAACACTCTCCGCCCTGTCGCTGACCACCGCCTCGGGCCAGAAGATCCCGCTTGCGGCCGTGGCGCGTGTGTCGACTGCGCCCGCCCCGCGCGACTGGCTCACCCGGCACAATGGAACCCCCGCGATCCTGGCACAGATCCATGCCGCGACCGGCGCCGACCTCGTGACGCTCAGCCGGGATATGGACCGTGTTCTGACCGATCTCCGGCACAGCCGCCCCGATCTGGCGCTCGACGTTGTCGCGCGCCCGGCCAAGCAGGCGATCCGCTCGCTTGGCGCCACCCGGCAGGCGCTGCTGGAAGGCTGCCTGCTGGTCATCGCGGTGATCGCGCTTGCGCTGAAATCCTGGCGCGCGACGGCCCTTGCCGCGTTGGCCATTCCGCTCTCTGTTCTGCCCACGCTCTATGTGATGCAGGTGCTTGGCCTCAGCCTGAACATCGTCAGCTTGCTGGCCCTTACCCTTGCCTCGGGACTCGTCGTGGACGACGCGATCGTCGAAATCGAGAATATCCACACTCATCAGCACCACAGCCGCGACTCCCGCAAGGCCGTGGCGCGCGCGGTCGATGAAATGGCCCGCCCCGTGATTGCCACAAGCCTTGCCCTTCTGGCGGTGTTCCTGCCCGTCGCGACCATGCCGGGCGAGGCCGGTCTCTATTTTCAGGCGTTCGGCTACACGTTGTGCATCGCGACGGTGTTTTCCCTGCTGGTCTCGCGGCTCGTGATCCCGGGCCTTGCCCTGCGCTTCGCGGGCAGCCCCGTGGCCCGTCCCGCAGCTCCCTCGGCCCGGCGACTGGCCCGGCGCTACCGTGCGGTGGTCATCCGCGCGCTGCGCTTACGGTGGCTCTGTCTGGCAGGGGCCGGGCTTGTGGCGTGGCTCTCTGTGGTCTCGGCGCTCAATCATCCCGGGGCGTTCATTCCTCTGGACCGCGACGCGCTGTTGCGCTTTGACATGGCGCTGCCACCCACAATGCCCCCCAAGGCGCGTCTGGACCATCTTGCCGCGCTCGAACGCGATCTTCTGGCGGACAAGGGCGTGCGCGGCCTGACGGTGATCGCCTCGGATCAACCCGACGATACACTCCGCCTGCTGATCCAAACCGACGGCACCGCCCCGATCGCGGCCCGGGTGCGCGACGCGCTCCGCCAGACTGCCGATGCGCGGGCCTTGCCGCTCACCAGTGCCGGGCGTCCGGCGCTGGTGCTCGATCTGGCGGCCCCGGACCGCCAGAGCCTTGAAATCGCGGCGCCTGCGATTCTGGCCGCCATCGCGCAACTCCCCGAGGATATTCCCATCCTGTCGCCAATGGCCGCCCGACAGGCGCAGGTGCGTTTCCTGCCCGATCAAGGGCTCTTGCGACAGCTTGACCTCAGCGCGGCGGATCTTGTCGCCGCCCTTCAGGGCCATGCACACCCCGACGATCACCTGATCGCGAGGATCGAGGGCGATGACCAACAGCCGCTCGGCCTGCGCAGTCGGCTGGTGGCATCCAGCCCCGACGCCCCCGCGCCGAATGACCTGAGCTTCGCACCCGTGGCCTTGCCGGGGGGCGGCACCATGCCGCTTGCCGCGCTTGGACGGTTCGATCTGGAGTTCGCGCATCTGCGGCTCGACCGCCGCGATGGTCTTTATGTGCTGCCTCTTCTGGCCGCGCCCCCTTCGGCGGCCAGTGCGCGCCGCGTCACCGAAATCGCCGAGGCCGAGGTTGCCCGCCTGTCCTCCGATCTGCCCGGTCTGGCCCTGCTGCCTGCAGGCGACACCGCCTCCCGGCGCGCGATGATGTCCGACCTTGGCCGCGCCTTGGGCAGCATGCTCTTGCTGCTTATCGCGGTGCTCTATGCGCTCTTCCGCTCGATGGCGCAGGTCGGGGTGATTCTCGTCTCGCTGGTCTTTGCGTTGAGTGGCGGAATGCTGGTCCTGTCGGTGACCGGCCTGCCGGTGTCCCTGCCGGTGCTGATCGGTCTGATCCTGCTGCTCGGCATCGTCGCCAAGAACGCGATTCTTCTGATCGACCGGGCGCAAACCCTGGTCGCGCGGCACGGCAACATGGCGCAGGCGGTGATCGCCGCCGCCTCGGACCGCGCGCGCCCGATCATCATGACCAGCGTTGCGATGATTGCCGGGATGCTGCCTGCGGCCCTTCCGTGGCTCGAGGGATCGGCCTTCCGTCAACCGCTGGCGCTGACCGTGATCGGCGGCGTCGCGGTCTCGACCCTGCTCAGCCTGGTGGTCACGCCGGTCCTGTGCCTCATGGCCCACGGCGCCGCGTGCCGGATCATGCGCATTGCTCCCAAATCCAAGGCCCTGCGTATCGCGCACGCCTGACGCAGTTTGTTAACGCCATTGAGCTAGCCTGACGAATCCGATTCGGCTATGGGCTATACGAAGGTCTTGCGCCAGCGTCGCATGTTCTGGTGCTTTGGACCCAAGGTTCGGGTTTTGCGCCAGCCCTGCCCGTTCCCTGTCGTTTTACAGCCTGTTTATGCGCTTTAGCGCCGCAAAAACGCCCCAAACTCCGACTTTGGTCTGACGACCATCCTACCTTCGTAGGGTTTTTGGCGCGACCTTGAGCGCCTCCGGCAAACGGTCCTCCTTGGTATCAATGCATCATGACACACCGCCCGAATTTTGTCGGGTGACCAGACCTTATAGCCAGGAGAGACCAAGATGGTTTTCGTGAACACAAACGACCTGAAGCACATCCTCGACCAGATCCGCATCGCAGAACAGCATGCGGCTGGCACGCCGCTGACTGATCTGGTTGCAAACCCCTTGCTGCCTTATGGCCTGCGTCTTGTTGACGGCACGTTGAACAATTTGACTCCTGGCCGTGAGGAGTGGGGTTCGGCGGATCAGGTCATGCCGCGCCTGCTTGAGTCGACCTTCCTGACGCAGCCTGATGCGGCACATCTGGCCGATCCGAGCCCGCGTGGTGCGCCGGGTGCCGAGCCCACGTCCTATTTGCAGACTTCCGGCTCGGTTTATGACGCCGAGCCTCGTGTGATCTCGAACCTGATCGCCGATCAGACCCTGTCCAACCCCGCCGTCATCGCGGCGGCGCTCAGCCATGCCGGCATGACTGGACAGGCGATGCTGACCACGGCCAATGAAATCGTTCAGGCCTATCAGCGCGTCATCGATGCGCAGGCTGCTGCCGGCAACGTCGATCAGGCGCTCGAGCTGCAGCGCCAGGAACTGCAGACAGCGCTGGACACTGCCACTGCTGAACTGACCGCCGCACAAGGCGATGTCGCGGCCAAGACAACTGCCAAGAATGAGGCCGATCAGGCCGTGACGCAGGCTCAGGACACGCTCGACAATGCAGCCGCCACGATGGTCACGCTGCAAGGTCAGGGCCAGGTTGCCGAAATGCAGGTTGCGTTGAATGCCGCTGTCGCGGCGCATACGCAGGCCGAAGCTGATCTCAAGGCGGCGCAGGATGAGCTGTTGCAAGCCGAAAGCGCGGCCGCATCCATGCTGACCATGCACAATGCGAAACAGACCACCGTCACCAACCTGCAGGGGCAAAAGGCAACGGCTGATCAGGAGCTGGCCACCGCCGAGGGTTTGCTGTCCGACGCCCGGGCCGCATTGGCGCTGGAGACCGACGCAGCTGGTGCGGTCACCGAGGCCCAGACGGCGGTTGAAAACGCCACCACCGCGGTTAGCAATGCGCAGACGCGGGTCAACGAGCTTGACGCACAGCTCACGCAGGCTGAGGCGGATCTCGCTGATCTGAACACGCAACTTCAGGCCGCAGAGCAGACCCGCGATGCGGCTCAGACACGTGTTACGGCCGCTCAGGAGGCCGCCGCGGCAACCCAGGCGGACCGCGAGGACGCTCAGGCTCTCTTTGACACAGAGGTGAGCGAGCTTGCCACCGCACAGGCCGAGATGCTCAGCGCCCTCACGAATTATATCACCGGTGGATCGCTGGCCGATTTCTCGGTTGCGTCCGCGGCCTATTCTGCTGCCCGCGAAGAAAAACTGGCCGCCGAAACGGCGCTGAATGATGCAATCGACGCGGATGACGAGGCCGATCAGGCGGTCATCGACGAAACCGCCGCTCTCACCACGGCGCAATCTCGGGTCAGCACCCTGACCACGCAGCGCGATAACGATATGACCACGCGTGACGGCTTGAGCACCCAGTTGGACGAGGCAAACGGCCTCTTGACCAGCGCGCAAAACACTCTGACAGCCGCCGAGCAGACACTCCAGACGGCCCAGGACGACAATCAGGCCTATGTCGATGCGCAGAACGCCGTTGATCTGGCCCAGGCCGATGTCGATGCGGCTCAAGGGATCGTCGATGGCCTCGTGGCACAGTTGGGGGTTGCTGAAGGCGAACTTGCAACGCTGAACACCAATCTCGGCAACGCCGACGCCGAAGTCACCCGTCTCGAAGGCGTGGTTCAGACCGAAACCACCGATCTGGAAACGGCTGCAGGTGGTGTGACCACGGCTCAGCAGAATCTTGCGGCGGCGCAGATGGCCGATGCCGCCATCCTCGCGCAGCTCGACGTGATTGCAGATGCCACCGTTACGCTCACTGAGGCGACAGCGACGGCCGCTCAGGCAGCCCTGGATCTGACCGCGGCCGAAGGCGTGGAAGCCACAAAGCAGGTCGCGGTCGACACCGCCACAAGTGATCTCAATGCCCTGACGGCACCTGGTGCGGCTGAAGCCGCCCTGGCCGCCGCTCAGGCCACCGCCGCCGAGGCGCAGACCACGCTCGACACGCTGCTGACCACCCATAACATCACGATGGACGGCAACAACGTTCTGCTGCCCGACGTGACCCCCGATGAAGGTCTGTCCGCACCCTACAACTCGTGGATGACGCTGTTTGGTCAGTTCTTCGATCACGGCCTCGACCTGGTCGGCAAAGGGGGGAGCGGCACCGTCTACATTCCGCTGCAGCCCGATGATCCGCTTTACGATGCGAACTCGCCCACCAACTTCATGGTGCTGACCCGCGCCACCAACCAGCCTGGCCCGGATGGTATCCTGGGCACCGCGGACGACATCCGCGAGCATTTCAACAAGACCACGCCTTGGGTCGACCAGAACCAGACCTACACCTCGCACCCCTCGCATCAGGTGTTCCTGCGCGAATACGATATCGACGCCAACGGAAACCCTGTCTCCAACGGCTACCTGCTGCACGGCCAGACCGGCGGCATGGCCACCTGGGGCGATGTCAAGGCGCAGGCTGCGACCAAGCTGGGCATTCAGCTCAATGACAGCGACGTGCTCGATGGCCCGCTGCTGGCCACCGACCCCTACGGCAACTTCATCCCCGGCGCCAACGGCCTGCCGCAGCTTGTCGTGCCGAACCCTGCCTATGTCGAAGGCGGCACCGAGCCTTTGAATATCCTGATCGAAGGCGATCTGGCCAACCCCGTCGATGCCAGCCAGGCGCTTCGCAACGGCCATGCCTTCCTCGAGGATATTTCCCACACCGCGTTCCCCAAGGGCATGATCGACCACGATCGCAACCCGATGACGCCTGAAATCGAAGTGTTGCCCGATGCCGATACCGACACCGGCAACGCGATCATGCCGAACATCTTCGGCATGAACGAAACCTACGACAACGAACTGCTGGACCGCCACTTCATCGCCGGTGATGGCCGTGGCAACGAAAACTTCGGTCTGACGGCGGTGCACCATGTGTTCCACACCGAACACAACCGCCAGGCAGCCGAGATGAAGCAGACCATCCTGGACAGTGGCGAGTTGGCCTTCATCAACGAATGGCTGGCCACCCCGATCACCGAGGCTGACCTGGCCACCGCGACCGTCGACACCGTCGAATGGGATGGCGGGCGTCTGTTCCAGGCCGCCAAGTTCACCACCGAGATGCAGTATCAGCACCTCGCCTTCGAAGAGTTCGGCCGCACCGTGCAGCCCCAGATCGCGGCCTTCGGCGTCAATGGCAGTGCCGAGATCGACGGCGCAGTCATGGCCGAATTCGCCCATGTGGTGTACCGCTTCGGCCACTCGATGCTGACCGAGAACGTTCACACGATGGACCCCAACGGCGTGAACACCTCGAACGGTCTGATCGAAGCCTTCCTGAACCCGGTCGCCTTCGACCTCGACCAGACCCTGACCTCGGATCAGGCGGCAGGTGCCGTGGCCCGTGGCATGTCCCGCGAAACCGGCGCCAATATCGACGAGTTCATCACCAGCGCCCTGCGCGACAACCTTGTGGGCCTGCCTCTGGACCTTGCCGCGCTGAACATCGCGCGGGGTCGGGAAACCGGTGTGCCCTCACTCAATGCCGCCCGCGAGCAGTTCTACTCCGCCACCGGCAGCGAGTTCCTCAAGCCCTATGAAGGCTGGTCGGAATTTGCCGCGAACCTCAAGAACCCGGCTTCCATCATCAACTTCATCGCGTCCTACGGCACCCACGAGACCATCGTGAACGCCACGACCGTGGTGGAAAAGCGCGCTGCGGCCACCGATCTGGTTCTGGGCGGTGATAACGCCCCGGCGGACCGTCTGGACTTCGTCAACGGCACCGGCGCTTGGGCCGACGCGGAAACCGGCATCAACGATGTGGAATTCTGGATCGGCGGTCTGGCCGAGGACATTATGCCCTTCGGCGGGATGCTCGGTTCCAGCTTCGGATTCGTGTTCCAGCAGCAGATGGAGGCGCTTCAGAACGGCGACCGTTTCTACTATCTGGCACGGACCGCCGGCATGAACATGATTGCCGAGTTGGAAAACAACTCCTTTGCGTCGATGATCGTGCGCAACACCGACATCAAGGACGGCGGCGCGCATATCCCGGCCAACATCTTCTCGTCGATGGATGTCATCCTCGAGGTGGATCAGGCCGTGCAGTCCATGCCCGACCCGGTGTCCACCGATGTCGATCCGTTCCTTGCCGCCATGGGCACCACCATGGTCGAGCGGGCTACGGCCACGGTGGATGCGCCACTGATCGACGGGGTGCGCGAATACGACAACTTCCTCAAGTTCAACGGCGGCGAACACGCGGTGCTCGGCGGCACGGATCAGCGCGATATCCTCAACGGCGGCCTCGGTGACGATGCGCTCTGGGGCGGCGCGGGCGATGACCTGCTGATCGGTGACGCGGGCGTGAACACCCTGCGCGGCGGGGCCGGCAACGACATCCTCAAGGATGGCGACGATGTCAGCTTCTTGCATGGCGAAGATGGCGATGACGTGATCTCGGCCGGCGGCGGTATCGGCGAACTGATGTTCGGTGGCAAGGGCAACGACGCCATCCTCATGGGGTCAGACGATGCGGCCACGGCGTTCGGCATGGACGGCAACGACTTCATCTATGGCGGTGCCGGTGGCGAGTTCATGTTCGGTGGCGAAGGCGATGACTGGATCGAAGGCGGCGACGGCTTCGACATGGTCATGGGTGACAACGGCGATCCCTTTGGTGGGTCGCGGGTTGTGGGCCATGACGTTCTGGATGGCGGCGCCAACGACAACGACCTGCTCGGGGAAGGTGGCGACGATATCCTGATCCAGCGCGAGGGCGTGCATGTCAACGAAGGCGATCTCGGCTTCGACTGGGTGGCGCATAAAGACGCCATGACCGGCGCCGATATCGACCTCAGCCGTCGTCTGGAAACCAACGAGACGCAGGCCGCACTCCGCGATCGCTACGACCTGGTCGAGGCGGCATCGGGCACGCAGTTCGACGATTTCCTCTACGGCGATGACCGCGAAGGCGCGGCGCTGCCGGACGGGATTGATCTGCTGGCCAATGACGCGACGCTCTTCGCCAACGAACTGACCCAGGCTGGTGTTGACCGGATTGCAGGTCTGCGCGAGTTGCTGGCCGACATGATGGGGGTCGATCCCGCTGATACCTTCACCGGCGGCAACATCCTGCTCGGTGGTGGCGGCAGCGACGTGATCCAGGGCCGCGGCGGCGATGACGTTATCGACGGCGACAAGGCGCTCAACGTGCGCATCTCGGTCCGCGATCCCCAGGATCCGACCGTGGAACTGCGCTCCATCAACAGCCTGTTCGAAATCTCGAACGAACTGCTTGATGGCTCGATCAGCCCCGGCCAGCTGCAGATCGTTCGGGAAATCCTCGATGCCGGTCAGGAAGGCGATGTGGACACGGCTGTCTACTTCGATGTGCGGGCCAACTACAACATCCGCACCAACGCCGATGGCAGCGTCACGGTCGATCATATCGCACCGCCCATCGAAGGCGCGTTCATTGACCCGATCAACGGTCAGCCCAACGTGGAAGGTGGTGACGGCACCGACCGCCTGACCAATGTCGAAATCCTGCGCTTCGCGGATATGGAGATTGATCTGCGCACTGATCCGGCCAGCAACGGGTTGATCCAGGGCACCGATGGCGATGATGTGCTCAATGGCAGCAACGGTCGCGACGCGATCTTCGCAGGCGCTGGAAATGACGTGATCAACGGCCTTGCCGGAAATGACGTGATCTTTGGCGAAGGTGGCTCCGACACCATCACATGGAACGCGCCCAACGGCGGCTACGACGTGGTCGTGGGTCATGGCATCGTCAATGACGGCGGCACCGACATGCTGGTGATCAACGGCGATGGCACTGAGGACGGCTTCACGATGTACACCGTGGCAGCTTGGACCGGTCAGGCCCCTGTCGATCCGTCTTCCGAGATCATCATCACCCGGACAGTGGCCGGTGTGGAGACCGCGATCATGGAAGTGCGCGGCATCGAAGAGGTCGCAATCAACGGGGTGCAGGGGATCGAAACGATCAACGCGGTTGGTGACTTCGCAGGCACCTCGCTGGCGCCCAACACGATCTACGTGAACGGCACGGCAGGCAGAGAAGTGATCGACTTCTCTGGCTTCACCTCGACCCAGCGTCTTGTGGTGGATGCAGGTGACGGTCGCGACGTCATCACCGGTGGCGCAGGCAATGATATCCTGAACGCTGGTGCGGGAGACGACGAAATCACCTGGAGTGTCGGCGGCGGCAGCGATGTGGTCGATGGCGGGGCAGGTGAAGACACCTACACCATCAACGGCGATGCGTCTGATGAAACCTTCCGCGTCTACGCGGCGGACTCCTGGACAGGGGCACCCCTGGCCACCGGAACCGACATCGTCATCACCCGCGACGCGGGTGCCGGCGAACAGGTGATCGGTCAGCTTCAGAACATCGAGGAAATCCAGATCAACACAGCCGGTGGTGTCGACAACGTCGAGGTGATCGGTGACTTCAACCGACAGCTCTCACTTCACACATCGCGGTGACGGTGATGATGTCAGCGTCGATGTCACGCAGCGTCTGTCCACGCACCGCGTGTTCGTTGATGTGGGTGGCAACACACAGGATGTGCCCAAGTCGCTGAATGTGGCGGGTGTTGTAACCGAAGGCGATGTCTTCCTGATCCCGGTCGATCCGACAACCCTGACCCGGACGGTCGATGGTCTCACGGTGACCCAGAAGTCGGACAACTTCGTCATGACCTACACGGTCGATGACGTGGACACGATCCCGGTTCTGGTCCAGTCCGGCACGCTGATGGCCGACGCTCTGCGGGGTGTGGCCACTGTCAACGAACAGACCGGCTTGCCGGAAGAAGGGTTCGGGTTCGGTGTGCTGACGCGCGGTGCCACCCTTGTGACGGCAGATGATATCGCCGCCCTCAAGTACATGGTCGGTGCATCCAACGTCGCGCCGATCTTGCCGCCCGAAGCGGGTGAGCCTGCCGACAACGAGCCAGCAGATCTCTTGCAAGAGGTGCGCGATCTTGAAGGTCTGACCAACAATCTCCAGAACGCGGAGATTTCGGGAGGCGCAACCTTGCCCTTCATGCGTGTCACTGAAGCCCGCTATGCTGGCATCGGCGAAGACGGTGCAGGCATCATCAACCCCGTCTTTGATAGGCTTGATACCCGGGATATCTCGAACACCTTGGGCGCTCAGGATCTTGACGCGGCCAAGGCGGCCTCGGCCAACATGTTCATGATGTCCTTTGGTCAGTACTTCGACCACGGCCTGACCTTCATTCCGAAGGGCAGCGGTCCGATGGGTCAAACGCTTGGTCAAATCGAAATCGGTGGGCCTAGCATGGATCGTGGGCCGATGGCCGACAACCCGGCCGACCTGACCCGCGGTAGCGTGATCGGTTATGATGAGGATGGCACGCCGCTGCAGGAAAACATCACCTCGCCGGTGGTTGACCAGAACCAGGTCTATGGCTCGTCCAGCCTGATCGGTCAGTTGCTGCGTGAAAGCGATGGCGAAATGGGTGTCGGCGCACGCATCTTGATGGGTGGCGATGATCCTTCGGCAGCACCGGGCTTCAAGATCTTGTCCACGCTGCGTGAAACGCTCGATCACCACATCGATGCGGGCACCGTGTTCAAGGGTGCGGGTCTTGGTGAAAACGGCATGACGCTGCTCGACTACTACCCGGGCTTGCGTGACGCCGATCGCAACTACGATGCCGCACTGGTGAAAGAGCTTTCTGGCGACTTCATGGATGAGGGCTGGCCGCTTCTGATCGACACCAACCCGTTCATGAACCTGCTCGACCACTTTGTGGGCGGCGATGGGCGCGCGAACGAGAACGTGGGCCTCACCTCGATGCACACGGTTTGGGCACGTAACCACAACTACCACGTGGACCAGATCAACAAACAGGCAGGCCCGGATTTCACCCCCGAACAGCTGTTCCAAGCTGCGCGGATCCTGAACATCGGTGAATATCAGCAGGTTGTGTTCAACGACTTTGCCGATGCCTTGATCGGTGGCTTGCAGGGCTCTGGCCGTCATGGGCACAACGAGTATAACCCGAACGCTGATGCCCGCATCAGCCACGAGTTTGCCGCCGCCGCCTACCGCTTCGGCCATTCCCAGATCGGCGAAACGATGCTGGTCGAAAAGGATGGACAGATGGTTGAGCTGCCCCTGATCGACCTGTTCCTGAACCCGACCAGTGATCCGAATGCCTTCCAGTATGTCGATCGCGAAACAGGTGAATTGGTGACCGGCGAGGCCGCCTTGGCTGCCTTGGCTCAAATGGACTACGTGCCGCAGGATGGGTACGCTCAATACGGCGTGAACAGCATCCTCGGCGGTTTGGTTGCACAGCCCTCGGAAGAGGTTGATCTGCAAGTGGTGGATGCGGTCCGCGACAATCTTGTCCGGGTCAGTGCCGACCTCTTTGCCTTCAACGCTGCACGGGGCCGCGATTTGGGTCTTGGAACCCTCAACCAGGTCAAGGCCGATCTGGCGGCGTCCACCGACCCCTACATCGTGGAAGCGATCGAACAGTCGAACATGAACATGGACCCCTATGCTTCGTGGGATGACTTCCAGTGGCGCAACAACCTGTCGGAAACAGAGATCACCAAGTTCAAGACAGCCTACCCGGATCTGGTTCTGGAAGGTGACGCGATCGCAGCATTCCAGCAGGTCAACCCCGATATCACGCTGATCCCGGGTGAAAACGGTGCGATGATCGTTCAGGGCATCGACCGGGTCGACATGTGGGTCGGCGGTTTGGCAGAACCCCATATCGAGGGTGGCGTCGTGGGTCATACCTTCTGGGTGCTGATCCATGAACAGCTGGACCGTCTGCAGGAAGGCGACCGGTTCTACTACATCGACCGGATCGGCGATCTGCCCGTCTACAACAACTTCATCTCCAACCTCACCTTCGGGGATATCGTGACCCGCAACACCGGGATGACCGATCTGCCGCTGGATGTGTTCAGCTATGTTCCAGAAGTGCCTGAGGGCGCAGCTGCAGATGCTGGAAATCAGCAGATCCAGACCGATCAGAACGCAAATCGGACAGATGATCCTGCGATCGACACAGCGGATACTGAAGGTGGTGGAACCACGACAGATACCGACGTCACAGGCGGCGCGGATGATGAGACCGAGGCCGCAGCTACAGAAGGCAACGCTGAGCCAGATCCCCTGGAGACTGAGGCGAACGCCCTGTCCGAAGGAGCTGTTGAAGGAGGAGTTGACGAAACTGAACAACCCGATGCCGATGTGACAGGTTCAACGCTAGAGCAGTCGGCCGAAGAGGAAGAAACCGAGGAGGATGACGCCACTCAAAACGCTACGGGTGCAGCATCCGGCGGAGAAGACCTGGAGGCCACGTCTTCTGAAACCAATGAGGAAATGCCTGAAGACAATACTTCCATGTCTCCTGACGATGCTGGAGGTGCCGATACAGGCGGCGCGGATGATGAGACCGAAGCCGCAGCTACAGAAGGCGATAATGAGCCAGATCCCCTGGAGACTGAGGTGAACGCCCTGTCCGAAGGAGCTGGCGAAGGTGAAGGCGGCGAGGCTGAACAACCTGATGCCGATGTGACAGGTTCAACGCTAGAGCAGTCGGCCGAAGAGGAAGAAACCGAGGAGGATGACGCCACTCAAAACGCTACGGGTGCAGCATCCGGTGGAGCAGCCCTGGAGGCCGAAGAGGAAGAAACCGAGGAGGATGACGCCACTCAAAACGCTATGGGTGCAGCATCCGGCGGAGCAGACCTGGAGGCCGAAGAGGAAGAAACCGAGGAGGAAATGCCTGAAGACAACACTTCCATGTCTCCTGACACAGACACCTCGGCCGAGGGGATAGTCGAAAGCGACACCGATATGGGCGCCCCCCTGGTCGGCGCGGCAGGCGACGACATCCTCAGCGGGATGGCTGGCGACGACATGCTGGTGGGCAATGCCGGTGACGACATGCTCTTCGGTGGCGAGGGCCGTGACGACATGCTCGGTGGCGATGGCGCCGACATGCTCTCGGGCGGTGCCGGCAGCGACCATATCCTCGGCGGCGACGGCGATGACATGATCATCGGCGGAACCGGCTCGGATATCCTGATGGGCAATGCAGGCGACGACACGTTCCTTGGAACGAATGGCGACTGCAACGACCTCATCTACGGTGGCGAAGGGACGGACACGATCGATATGGCGTCGGTCACCTCCGACCTCACGGTGCGCCTCGGCAATACCGGGACGGATCGTGGCTCGGTCACCACGGAAGAAGGCGGTCGCGACACGATCTGGAGCATCGAGAACTTCGTCGGTGGTGCGGGTGACGACACCATCTTCGCCAGCGACGCGGCCAACGTGCTCGATGGCGGGGATGGCAACGACACCTTTGTGTTCGAAACCGCGGCCAGCGCGCAGGGCGATCACATCAACGGCCTCAACGCCGGCGATGTCCTGCAGTTCGGCACAGGGGCCGACATGTTCGAGCTCACTTGGGGTGACACTGACATGCAGGACGGCTTGTCTTTCTCCGGAGGAGAAGAAGCCGGTACGACCAAGATCAGTGGAACCATCGAGGATGACCAATTCGAACTGACCGTCAGTGGCCGCTTCGACTACGATCAGATCACCTGATCCTCACTCGGATGAAAACACCATCGGCAGCCGGATACCCTCCGGCTGCCGATCTCGTTTTGCGGTTTGCCTTTTGAATGATCCGGGCGCCCCGCCACCTGCCACCCGGCGCGCGTCAGCCTTCAGCCCCCAAGCCCTCAGCTGAACGGATCTTGCGGATAGCCCACGCCCGCCAGATACAAGCCCTGCGGCGGACAGACCGGGCCACAGGCCGCGCGGTCCTTCGCCTCGAGCGCGGTTTTCACATCCTCGGGCGCCCAGCTTCCCGCGCCCACGCGCTCCAGCGTGCCCACGATGCTGCGCACCTGATTGTGCAGAAACGACCTCGCGCTCAGATGAAACCTCAGCTCCGGTCCCCCCAGCCCCTCGGCCTCCTCGATCTCCAGCGCATCCAGCGTCTTGACCGGGCTTTTCGCCTGACAGATCGACGATCGGAACGTGGTGAAATCATGCTTGCCCAGCAGATGCCGTGCCCCCTCTCGCATCGCTGCCACATCTAGGCTCTGGGGGACACGCCAGACGCGCCCCGCCTCCAGCGTCTCTGGCGGACGCCGCATCAGCAACCGGAACAGATAGCGCCGCTCCAGCGCTGAAAATCTGGCGTGCCAATCCTCTGCGACCTGGGCGCAGGCCACCACCGCCACCGGCGCGGGCTTGAGATGATAATTCACCGCCCCCATCAGCTTGAACGGCTCCCAGTCCTTGACCAGATCGCAATGCGCCACCTGCGCCAGCCCATGCACGCCCGCATCCGTGCGCCCGGCCGCCGCGATCTTGTGCGGGCCGGGTTCCAGACGCGCCAGCGCCGCCTCGATCGCGCCTTGCACCGAGGGCTGTTCCGCCTGTCGCTGCCACCCTGCAAAGGGGGCGCCGTCATATTCCACTTTCAACGCATATCTTGGCATGGCCGCCACTTACCCTGCAGATGCTTGCCGAACAATCCCCCCAAACCTGCCCTCTGGCAACCGTCGCGCCTCGCGCCTATCTTGGACGGGCCAGCGACGGGCCAGCGAAGGGCCAGCGACAGGCCAGCGACGGGCCAGCAGGCAAGGGGGACCGGGCCTTTGATTATAAACGATATCGCCGAGGGGCTGACGCGCCGGGTCGAGACGGTGACCGACACGCTCTCGGAATCCCTGTTCGAGCCGGTGATCCGTCTTGGCGTCACCGGCCTGTCGCGGGCCGGCAAGACGGTGTTCATCACGTCGCTTGTGGCCAACCTGATGGACCGCGCGCGCATGCCGGGGCTGGTGGCCGCCGCCGATGGCCGGATCTCGGCGGCCTTCCTGCAGCCCCAGCCCGACGATACCGTGCCGCGCTTCGATTACGAGACGCATCTCATTTCATCTTTTTGTACACAAAATTGATGCTGGTTCGGTGTAGGTTAAATCCTGCTCCCGCAACCAAATTCCTTAAATAATACAAAGTTTTAGTTCCCTAGCTTAGTACTAGGGCATTTTTTGTGCGCGTTTACATCAACACCACATCAACACCGCTCGAGAAAAACCGGATGATCGCGCATACCCCTCAAAGCTGAGCATCAGCCCGCATTCGTGGGGGATTACCCAACCGAGCGCGATGCGCATTTCTAGGAGGTTATAGATGGTGGCAAAGCCAGCAAATAAGTGAGCTTGTAAGCAGAGAATGCGGGCGGCTGTTTATAACTAGAAGGCATCGGTCAAGGCCATCGCGCGGCTGACATCTGCCGGCTCCAATACCTGGGCCGTTACACGGACCCACTCGCCGACGGCGACCGAGGGGGTGATCGTCCTCGCCCCGCGAGTCCGATCTGCTTTTAAGAATTTGAAAACCTCCTAAGGCGCGCACGGCAACGGAGTGCGCCACACTCTGGAGTAGTTTCTGCCGGTTGCGTTGATACTGAAAGCAGGGAGAGGTCACACACTAAGATCCAAAATTACGTCATGATCATGCTGCGAAAATTGAGAAAACCTTCTGTGTGCAGATCATAACCGCAGTTGAGAAACTAGCGCCGTGAATGTAGCGACTACCGTAAGCGGCGGCTGCGGACCACGCAGGTTCAGCTTGACGGCGTGAAGTTCCAAGGGAGGAGTTCGTCGATCCGGTTTCTCGGATGGCCGGCGGCGATGGCCTCGAGAGTGGCCTTGAGATAGGCGAACGGTTCGACGCCGTTTATCTTGGCGGTCTCGATCAGGGACGCGATGCGGCCCCAGGCTTTGCCGCCCTCGTCGTGACCGGCGAACAACGCATTTTTCCTGTTCAAAGCGATCGGGCGGATCAGATTTTCGACGCCGTTTGAATCGATCTCGACGCGGCCGTCATGGAGAAAGGTCTGCAGGCCCTCCCAGTGGCGATGGATATAGGCCAGCTTCTCGCCGAGGCGGGACTTGGCCGAGACCCGAAGCCGCTGTTCCTGTAGCCAGTCGCCGAACGCCGCCACCAGCGGGGCCGTTCGTGCCTGCCGGGCCGAGAGGCGTTGACCTGGTTCGACGCCGCGGATGTCAGCCTCGATCTTGTAGATCTCGGCGATGCGGCGCAGGCCCTCGGCGGCGATCTCGGAGCCGTCGCGGTCGAACACTTCCTTCAGCTTGCGCCGGGCATGCGCCCAGCAATGGGCCACTCGGATGGGCCCGCCGCCCTTGCGGGAGGGGCGCGTCAGCCGATTGTAGCCCGTATATCCGTCGAGTTGGAGGATCCCGTCAAAGCCGCGCAGGAACGTTTCAGCATTCTTGCCACCCCGATCGGGCGCGTAGAAGAAGACAACCCCGGGTGGCTCGGCGCCGCCCCAGTTGCGGTCGTCACGGGCCAGCGCCCAAAGATAGCCGGTCTTGGTCCGTCCCCGCCCCGGATCCAGCACCGGTGCCGTGGTCTCGTCCATGAACAGCTTGGTGGACGCCTTCAGGTGCTCAGCCAGCCGGTCTACGACAGGCCGCAGGTGGAACCCCGCAACACCGACCCAGTCCGCCAGCGTGCTGCGGTGGATGTTGACGCCTGACCGGGCGAGGATCTGGCTCTGACGGTATAATGGAAGATGGTCGGCATACTTGCTGACCAGCACATGGGCGATGGCACCCTCGGTGGGCAGACCGCCTTCGATGAGGGCCGCCGGCGCGGGCACCTGCGTGATGCCGTCCGTGCAGACGCGGCAGGCATATCTGGGACGGATGGTGGCGATCACCCGCAGTTGCGCAGGCACGATGTCGAGACGCTCCGTCCGATCCTCGCCGATCCGGTGCATCTGCCCGCAGCCACACGGACATTCCAGGCTGTCCGGTTCGACGGTCCGCTCGATACGGGGCAGGTCCGCTGGCAGATTGCCGCGGTTGCGCTGCGCCGGAGCGACCTTGCGGCGCGGGGCCTCATCCGCAGAAGCGCGATCATCGTGCTGCGTTTCGACCTCGGCCACAGCGGCCTCGAGGTCCTCGAAGGCAAGCTGCCGGTCGTCCTCGCCGAGCTTCTCGGATTTCTTGCCATGCACGACATGGTTCAGCTCGGCGACGAGGTGCTCGAGCCGCTTGACGATCTGCTTCAGATCGGTGGCTTCTGCCTTCAGGGCTGTGTTCGCCGCCAGCAGATCCGCATGCTCGCGCAGGAGATCGGCGACGGCATCACGCTGCTCCTCAGGCAGGCTCGACAGATCGATTTTGGCGGCGGCAGGCATGCTGCCAGAATACCCTGAACCAACTGGAAAGACCCGTCATTTCAATGGATCAGAGTCATTCTGCCGCAGCCGGCTTTCTGGCTTCCAGCGCCCGGACCTTGCGCCAGTCCAAGCCCGCGAACAGGGCCTCGAACTGCGCCCGGTTCAGCGTCATCACGCCGTCCCGGACCGTGGGCCACGCGAACGTCGTTTCTTCGAGGCGCTTGTAAGCCATCACGAGCCCGGTCCCGTCCCAGAACAGGATCTTCAGCCTGTCCGCCCGCTTGGCTCGGAAGACGAAGACCGTTCCGGTGAACGGGTCCTCCTTCAGCGCCGACTGCACCAGTGCAGCCAGCCCATCATGCCCCTTGCGGAAGTCCACGGGTTGCGTCGTCACCAGGATGCGCATCTTGTGCGACGGCAGCATCACGAGGGCTCTCCGAGTGCGCGCACGATCTCGGCAATGCGCCCGGCGGACGTGTCGGCGTCGAGATGGAGCACGACATCGCCAACGACGACCCGGATTCCGCCTCCGGCCGCTCGGGTGTCGGCACCGTGTGTGGGGATCTCCACGTCACACACCACGAGAGGGGCAAAGACCGCCTCGTGAACCTCGCCGTCCGCCGGCAGGACTAGCGCGCCATCCTTCGCCAGGCGCCGCCGCCCCGACAGCTGGTTCGGCTGGATTCCGAAGCGTGCGGCCACGTCATTGACCGTCGCACCGGGCCGAAGCGTCTCAGCCACCGCCTGCGCCTTCACCTCGTCCGGCCAGCGCCGATGGCCAGACGCGTAAATCTCAACACCCAGCGATCTGAGAAACGCATTCGTAGCACACATTGCGAAACGCACTCCCTGCCTCATGACAGAGATGCCTTCGCAACTCTTCAGATCGCTTGGAAGGTGGGGCCCAGACGGCGCTTACCGACTACCAAATCAATTCTCAATTATTGATGATACTAAGCGCAAGAATTCATCGGGATGCTTCCTGTTTATCAAAAATAATTTTAATTCCCTTCGGAAATTCAAGGCAGATTAGTTGTCTTGCAAATTGCAAAAACCGCGATGCAGATTGTATCAATGCATCTGTGACGGAACAGCATCTTTCTGCAGGGTATACGCCCCGCCAAAGGCTCGATCAGAATTTATAAAGCCCTTGTCTTCTAAAGCTTGTACTGCGCGATACTGGGTCGCACGTGAGACATTGGCGAGTATCGGGTGTTTGACGATATCCGCCGCTTTAAAATGGTCTTTCGAAGACGAAACATCGACTGCTGCAGCCAAGGCGTCCAGTTCAGCTGCCGTGAGATCCTCCAGCCCAAGTTCCGCCTCAAGGCTGCGCATGGCGATTCTAAGTCGTGCTATTGATGAAAGGAAATTTGATGTCATCACGTTACTCCATTCCGTTGTTTAGGTCGCTTTGAAGGAATTTTGCTGTAGTGCTCGTTAGGAGAAGGATTGTATCCATAAGATACAATTTATGCACACTATGAAACCTAATTGAATTTATAATTCACTTTAGATACCATATTATCATAAAGATACTCTGCACATAAAGTTGTGATGAACAATAAGATACAGAGAACCCCGTCCCTTTTTCAATTTAGGTATCTTTGGCTCAATTGATTGCACCGCTCCGCTGTCGCGTTGTAAGCATCCGGCGTAGGCCACAGCGAGGTCAACGCGCGCGATTACGATCCATTTCTATGAGCGCTTTCAGGTTTTCGATCCCGAATGGAGTGAATGCGATGACACTGTCGTCGCCAAAGCCCCAGATTACGCCATCTTCGGTTTCCATATCAATGGCTAGATCGAAGATCCGGTCGACGGTTTCGCCAAGTTCGGCGGTAAAGCGGTCGATGGACTTGACGGAATACACCTTGTTGAGCATGCATGATCATGCCGCCTCAGCGAGGGATTGGGTTTTCCAGTGCCAGGGCAGAAGCTCATGGATGCGCGAGACGGACATGTCGGGCAACCGGGCGACGACATCCGCGAGCCAGGCCTGTGGGTCGATGTCGTTCATTTTTGCCGTGACGATCAGGGCATACATGGCGGCCCCCCTCTCACCGCCACACTTGGAACCTGCGAAGAGCCACGACTTTCTGCTCAAGGCCACGCCGCGCAGGGCGCGTTCGGCTGCGTTATTCGTCAGGCAGATGCGCCCGTCATCGAGGAATGCCGTGAAGGCCTGCCAGCGGCCATGTTTCTCGAGCATGTAGTTGATCGCCTTGGCCATCTTGTTGTGTCTGGACAGCTTCGCGCGCTCTTCCTGCAGCCAGTCATGGAGATTATCGAGCAGGGGACGGGAAAGGTTCTGGCGGACGGCGAGCCGGGCATCGGCATCCAGCCCTCCCAACTCTCGCTCGATGTCGAAGATGGCGTCGATCCGTTTTAGAAGACATGGATATGCGCAGTCCGCGGGGAATCGACAAAGCGGTCATGGAACATCTTACTGATGGCGGTTGGATCAATAGACGCGAGAACTTGCTGACGACAGGTCCAACTGGATTGGGCAAAAGTTCGATAGCTTGTGCGCTTGGCCATAACGCCTGCCGCGATGATCGCAGGGTCATGTACCATCGCGTCCTGAGGCTCTTTCACGCACTGGCAATTGCCCGGGGTGATGGACGCCATGCCCGCGTCTTAAAATCTATCGAGCTCACTGATCTGTTGATCCTTGATGACTGGGGGTTGTCTGTAATCACCACAACCGACCACCGCGATCTTCTCGAAATTCTTGAGGACCGGCAGGGCCGAGGTGCAACCATTGTGACAAGTCAGTTGCCAGTCGACCAATGGCATGAAGCCATCGGCGATCCAACATTGGCTGACGCCATTCACGACCGCTTGGTTCACAATGCGCATCGTCTCAACCTGACCGGAGACAGCGTGTGAAGAAAACTGGGCGCACTGAAACAGCTTGACCAAAACGGTCAGGACTGACCCTATGAAACCCGCCGACCAGCCTGCCCACAATAGTAAAATGGCTGCTCACGATGTCGTCAAACGCGTGCCTAAGATCGTGTGAAATCACCGCCCAATTTCCGCGAAATACGCATTAATCGACAATCGATGCATATTTATGCTAAGAACCCACTGTCAACTCTATCGTCTTAAACGTTTTCTTCAAATCAAGGTCCTCGGCCAGAATATAGTCGCATTTGTAGTCGGGATGGGGTGCAATGAAGCCATTGTCTTCCAGAGCTTGCACCGCCCGATATTGTGTGGCGCGTGAAACATTCGAAAGAAGTGGATGTTTCACAACATCTTTGGTCCCGAACCGAGCTTTCGACTCAGAAAGATCAACTGCAGCCGCCAACGCGTCCAATTCAACGGCAGACATATTTGCCAGTCCAAGCTCCGCTTCAAGACTGCGCATTGCTATTCTGAAGCGGGACGCCGAGATTAGAAGATTTTTGCTCATATTGTGGGTCACATTCCATGATCAAACTTAACAGTCAGAGTCCAAGAAAATTCAGGCTCCCTCCAAATGCAACGCACCACCAATCTATCATCGACGCTGATTTTCTGACTGAGCGATGATAATCAGATGGGATTCACCTGAAAATGTTTATTTTGAACATGTTCACATTGAGCCTGCTTTCATATTGGGAGGGTGGAGCGGCGGGATATGCCGGAGGCGCACGTAAGTCGCCGCAAGAAAACTCCAAAGCCGCCTGCCTAAACATCAATAAAAGTTGCAAAAGCCGCACACTTGGCGCCTACCTAGTGCTTGACCTCGAGCTTGCGCTTGACCTTCCACTCAACATCCGTGTCCAGCAGCGCCTTGGCTTCCAATGGCCCAAGATCGGCCAGTGACGCACGCATCATTGGGTGCACTTCTTCCGGCAATAACGCTTCAAGCTTGTTTGTGATCGCCATGTAATTCTGTAACAGCTCGCGCAGCATAATGGCTGGGCGGACGTGTTCACCATGCTCGAAGTCCACCAAGTGCCATTTGTCGTCATCAATCTTTTCGAGAATACCAAGATCTAACAGCTTGTTTAATTTTCGCCGAACTGTCGCACGGTTGATGTCTGTGTATTGGTGCACCTCGTTGATCGAGGTGTAAAAGCCACGTTCACTGGTGATCTCGGCGATAGTGTCTTCGTTCAGGCCGTGCTTTTCCACAATTTGAAACAAGTCCCGGCGCGTGCGCATCACAACGGCAAAACCGATCATGGCCAGTTCAAGGTCATTCCCCAAGTGGCGCCTGAGTATCTTGAGTGCGCCATAGGTCACTTTAGACATGCCAAGGGCCACAAGGTTCATCGTGCGTGGGTCTGTTGTCAGCATTTTTTTCTTCTTTTCTGATGTTTGACTTGTCCTGCAACATTGTAGCGCCAACAAATATTTATATCATGTTCAAAATGAACATGCGCAAACCTACTAATTTTTTCTCCGTAGAATCCGTGCAGAAAAAACCAAAATAATCAGCGGAGCTTCTCTGCGCATGGCCTGTCAGCCTTCTGCGCGCCGGTCCGCAGTTTGAATCTGCGGCGATGGCTTCGCGCGCATGAACGACAGGTGGACCTATGAACGACAAGACAGGCACCACACACGATCTTCTCACCGCGCCCTTGAGCCAGCGCAAAAGTCCGCGCAAAGCCAGCGCCCTTCTGCTCGGCACCGCCCTCGGGACCATCGTCGGGCTTGGCTATGGGCATGGGGCCTATGCGCAGACAGTCTCCCAAGGAACGCTACCTGGACCTAATAGCGTGACTGTGATCTAGTCCCCGGGAATTGGACCGTTTGAAGCTGGAGTTTTCCGCTATGATTTCCCGGCTGGGATAGGAGCGGAATCACATGAAGGCATCGAAGTTTTCGGACGGGCAGAAGGCGTTCATCATCAAGCAGGGCGAAGAAGGCACACCGGTTGCCGAGATCTGCCGGAAGGCTGGGATCAGCCAGGCCACCTACTTCAACTGGAAGAAGAAATATGCGGGCCTGTTGCCAACGGAGATGAAGCGGCTGAAGCAGCTCGAGGACGAGAACGGTCGACTGAAGAAGATCGTAGCCGACCTTACCTTGGACCGCGAGATGTTGCAGGACGTCATTCGGCGAAATGACCTGAGGCCTGGTCGGATGCGCGAGCTGGTTCGCGGGATGTGCAGCGATGGGGCGGTCTCGATCCGAACGGCGTGTGGGGCCATCGGATTTGATCGTTCGCCGTTCCACTACAAGTCCCGCCGCGCTGATCAGGCTGCCGTCGAGAGGCGGATCAAGGAGATCTGCGAGACCCGGGTGCGCTACGGCTATCGCCGGCTTCATGTGTTCTTGGACCGTGAGGGCTGGGGCACCAACATCAAGAAAGTCTATCGTATTTACAAGGAGTTGGGCATGCAGCTGAGGAACAAGACCCCGAAACAGCGGGTGAAGGCCAAGCTGCGCGATGACCGTGCCGAAGCCGTCGGGCCGAACGATGTCTGGGCGATGCGTTGCCGATAGGCGATTGCAAAGCAATCTGCCGGAAGGGACCCGCGCGCACATGGGTCTCGATCAAGCCATGGATTGGCTGCAACGCGACAGCGGCATGCCCGATCAGGTCAGCCAAGGTCGACAGGCTCAACTCGACGCCTTCACGTGCGAAACGTTCGGCCTGCCGGTTCAAAGGGCGGTGCTGACCATATTTCTCGAAGACAAGCATGGCGATCAGGCTGGGCCCAGCCCATCCACGCGGGATCGCATGGAACGGCGCCGGCGGCTGACTGATCTTTTCGCAGGACCGGCAGGTGAACTTCTCGCGCACGGTCTGGATCACCTTCCACTGACGGGGGATCACCTCCAGCGTCTCGGTGATGTCTTCGCCCATCTTCACGATCCGGTCCGAGCCACAGCAGGTGCAGGCGGCGGGTGCCTCAACAACAACGCGCTCGCGCGGCAGGTGATCCGGGAACGGCTTGCGCACAAGATGGCGGCGCGCACCGTGATGGCCTTTTCAGCCGTCTCGCCGGCGGTCAGGACATCCTTGGTGGCCGCCGCTTCCATCTCTTTAAGCTGCAATTCCAGTTGATCGATTAGCCGGGCACGTCGTTCTGATGAGATGCCGTATTCATCACGGCGCAGTTTGGCGATCTCGAGCTAGAGCTCCTGTATCATCGCTTCCGAGCAGGAGACAACGGCGCGGGTCTGTGCCAGCTCGCTTTCCGCCACATATGCACGGGCCTCGGCGGCGGCCAGGGCAGTGCGTAATTTGGCGAGCTCGGAGGCGGCGTCAGGCATGGCCGATGTTTATCA
Organism: Roseobacter sp. AzwK-3b; assembly: GCF_000170875.1. Taxonomy (NCBI): domain Bacteria; kingdom Pseudomonadati; phylum Pseudomonadota; class Alphaproteobacteria; order Rhodobacterales; family Roseobacteraceae; genus Roseobacter; species Roseobacter sp. AzwK-3b. The sequence goes on along the minus strand of NZ_ABCR01000012.1, from coordinate 63,132 downwards.
CTCAAGCTCATGAAGAACCGACAAAAAAGGCCCGTCAGAGCAATTTACCCAGCCTTTGCAGGGCGTTGCGTCCAGCGTGGGTTGCGCCAGTCAATGCCCTCCAGAAGATAGCCCAACTGCGCCGCCGAGATCTGCACCGCGTCGCCTGGCCGGCTCACCAGCCAGATGAACTTGCCCGCTTCCGTGCGCTTCAAATAAAGCGACATGCCCACGCCATCATGCCACAGGATCTTGACCAGATCACCCTTGCGGCCTCGGAAGCAGAAGATCACGCCCGCATGGGGATCGCGGCCGAGATCCTCCTGCACCTGCAGCGCCAGCGTGTTCATGCCCCGCCGCATATCGGTGGTGCCGCCCGCAATCCACACCTTCACGCCCGCCGGAAACGCGATCATTGCCCGTCCACCACTGCCAGGATCCGCGCAAGCGCTTCGGGCTCCACGCCCACCGGCACGGTGACCCGGCGCCCGTTCGGAAGGGCTATCTCAACCTGACAGCCCGGAGGCGGACAGGGATCAACTGAATTGGTCTGCGGCGCGGGCGCTTGCGTCACGGTCACCGGCGCGAACGATACCGGGCGAGAAGACCAAAGCTCACCGTTTCGATACTGCCGCAGCCAGGTTGTCAGCAGCGACCGGCAAATGCCATGCCGCCGCGCTGTGGCTGCCGCCTGGCGGTGGCCGATAAAGCTTTCTTCCAAAACGCGCAGTTTATCATCATCTGGCCAATACCGGCGGCGATCACCGTCAGCGGCGGAAAGAACTTCGATTTGAGTGCGGTTGATAAAGTCGGATATAAGGTCGGACTTACCATCGGAGCGATCATGAGATCAGACGGCCAACCCCGGAGGCTTACGTTGCGCTGTTCGGGCTTCTTTTTGATTACGCGAGAGCCCGCTCGCGATTCGACAAATTCTAGAATAGTTTCAAGATCATCTCTTTGAGATTGGGTTTTGCGCGCCTTCGTATTTGAGCCGCGCTCAAACTCCTGTTTGTTTTGATGTCTGAAGTCGCCGAATAGCCTCGCTTTGGTCAATATCTGATCGTCTTCTCCGCAAATTGGTAGTTCACTGAGTGCGAGATCTTCAAAAGAGAACGTAATCTATTTCTAAAAAGAGCTATGTTCTTTCAAAGGTGGGACTTTAGTCCGTAGACGCCCACTGATTTGCTCCTTATCCGTATCTCGATAATTTGGCGTATTCAGACGGAAACGCTTGTTTCAGGTTTCGCAAAGGGAGCTACATCTTGATTGCCACTCGATGCTACATCCGCGGCTATATTCTTTACACTTCTAGCAAGGACGCGAAAGACGTAAGCAGAACGGAAATTCTTCGTGAATATGTCGTGTAGTGACATGATCAAAAATGATATTTTGATCGCAATGCTGGTGACCGTTTTGTTCGTTTCGTTCGCTCTATTATCGTTTCAAATTAATTCAGCTTTTCGCAGCTCTACCGACGTAGATATCCAAAAACATGCCACTCTTATTTATTTACCACACGGCGTAATAGTCTTAACAGCATGGCTGTACGGCTGGAAATCGGTTGCGTATTTATTTCCTGGTCAGTTGATAACTCACATTCTTTATTGGGGACCAGAGAACTTTTATAGTTCTAGATACTTTGATTTGGTCGCTGGAGCTTGCATCGGATACGTCGGGGTATTGGTCGCCGTTTACGTGCTGGAAAACAAAAAAGCCGTGTTTACCAAGCGTCCGTGGGTAGAAATTCTCCTTGCCGGCGTGATTGCAGCTCTTGTGAACGCGGCAATCAAATCCCTAGCGTATAGTGTCACCGTACCAGAGCTCTTCGAAATCTTGTCTGGTGACTTGATTGGTTTGCTTTTGTTGATGTTTGGACTGCTTCTAATCTTCAAGGTTGAGCGACGATTGAGGTCCAATTGATTTTCTCGGCCGATGTAAACACTGCATTTCCAAAGGCTTTTTAGCAAAAAGGCCTGTGTATCTGGCCGTCTTGCTTTCGAACCCGTCTGTATGGAGCTTTAGTTTCGAACAACCGGAACTATTTTAATCGCCAGTTTTTTAGTATCCACGCTCTGGAGCAAAGCCACCGACTTCCAGTCGGTCCCGCTTCAGCGTGAAAGAATCGTCTTATAATCATACCCTCTGAAAAATGAGCCGCAGCCGGGTCGGAGGCTCATTTTTCAGAGGGTATGATCATGCAATACAACACCGGCAGCCACTGTGTGTTCTACCATCGGTATCACTTGGTCTGGTCCAACAAGGACCGGTTCAAGGTTCTCAAAGACCAGGTGCTCCTGCGTGTGCGCGACATCTGCCGTCAAGTATGCCATGAGAACGAAATCGACATCTTGCGCGGCGTGTTGTCGAGCGACCACGTCCACATGTTCGTGTCAGTGCCACCGAAGCTCGCCATCTCCGATCTGGTGCGCAAGATGAAGGGTCGTTCGTCCCACAAGGTGCAACGGGAATTCCCGGAGTTGCGCAGGCGCTATTGGAGCCGCAGGTTCTGGGGCAGAGGGCATTTTTCAACCACCAACGGCGCCATCACCGAAGACATCGTACTTCAGTACTTGGAGCAGCACATCGCCGATCCTACCGGCGCCAGCCGGTAGTGGTTCAGTGATCGAGCGATACTGTTGTTCTGGATGGTCTGTGTTGGCTGTTTGGAGCCAGATGTAGCGCACTGAAGCGCAAGAATGTCAAAAGGCCGAAACGGCGCATTTTAGCCTTCAAATGCTAACATTCATGCTCAGGCTTTGTTCAGCGATTAGCCTAATCCAGGAATTACGCCGAAAATGGTCGCCTCCTGGGTGCAAAAATCGACTCTCAAATGTAGAAAATCTCTGATTGAGAACTAGCTACGTTTCCTGTATGACATCGTCACTGAGTTGTGTGCATGGTTGTCGTGCGCAATTTATCCGCAAAGCTGATGCATCTTTTGCATCGTCTGAGCATAAGGTCACATCGTCCATGGTGCGTGTCGATTTTTGTGAGGTCAAATGGAGAAGGACGCTAGTGAAGGAGCAAGTAATGCAACAGCATACCGTTCGGCTCACGGTTTTGACCACAGCCATAGTTTGTGGAACCGTGGCGATCGGCGCAGGCCGACATTCATTTGATAGTTTGTCCAAGGTGCCATCAATGCCGCACGATGGTATTATATTCGTGCAGGCGCAAGATGACACATCTTCAGATCAGGCGCAGCTATCAGAGACGGATACGGCATCCGAAATCGATCCTGATCTGCCGGAAGAAATTCTGCTTGCATTTTTGGCTGACCCACAGGCTTTCATTGCCGATCCTAGAAATGCGGATCTCATCGCGGCCGTGGTGCGTCAAGCGATAGCTCGAGATCCAGCAAACGCGGATGCGATGATAGCGCTTGTGGACGATGTCTCTGATCCTGCAGCCATAGATGCTGTGGCTGACGGCATTGCGCAAGCTGCCGGTGACTTTGCAGATGCAGGGGATACGGATGCATCCTCGCAAATTCTTGCCAAGGTGGCGGTCGCGCCCTCCAGGCTATTAAGCGAGGCTGTGCAGTCAAAGGCCAACCAGATTTCGACTGTCGCGGAGAATACTCGAGGCGATGAGGCCAGCCCAGCCGAACAAGTGGTTTCAGAGGAATCGCAGGATGGTGAGGCGTCACAACAGACCGACATAGTCTCGGATGCGCCAGCGGATGTCGTGTCTGACGAGGGTGTTGGTACCGAGCCTCAAGCTAATGAAGCCGCAGGGTCAGAACAGGATACGGCCGCGCTGTCGGATGGCGAAACGTTGTCTGAGCCGGCCAGTGACGCGCCTTCGCTGGCCGCCGCACAAACTTCTGCAACAGGTGGTGTAGATGGTGGTAACACGTCAATTTCGAACACGTCATCGACATCGGGAACTACCAGTGCGACGCCAAGAGCTGCGCAATCGACTTCACCTGTCGCGTTCAATATTCCCGCGACAAATTCTCCAAGTGACGGGGATGCAGCGCCGGGGCCAATCCCTCTCCCTGCGAGTCGAGTTATTCCCTGAGGCTCATATTCGAGAATTATGATTAAATTCAAAGCCAAGCGTTCCATTAACGGACTCGTCACAGGCAAGTGTGATCCGGTCCTATGGCTTGTCAGTCCAAAGGAGAGCCCCTACGCGTGACTGATGACTTCCTTGATGGTAAAAGTCCACGGCCATATTCCGTAGAGCCTGCAAGCGCGCCGGACGACGAAATTGACCTTTCAAAGGTTATTCTGATCGCCAAGAGGCGATGGAAACTCCTATTTCTAGGTGCGCTCGTTGGGCTTGCCTTGGGAATGGCCTATGCCTCAACAACGACAAAGCTTTACAAAGCTTCCGTCCAACTCAGCCTTGACGCTCGAGAGGCGACAAATGCACGAGAGTTGACTGGTCTACAAACGCTTGGGATGTCAGAGTCCGAAATCACGACAGAGATTGAGGTCATAAAATCACAAGCGGTCGCCCAAAAGGTCGTCGACCGTTTGTCTTTGGAAGAAAACACGGCTTTCATGCAGTCCCCCCAAACAGGCCTTTCCAGGCTGCGCTCTCTAATGCGTGGGGCCTTGTCACCGATCCAGGAGCTGCTCAAACAGGTTTCACCGGATATTCCGCAATTGCCAATATCGGAGGTTGATCAGCAACTTAAAGCGGAGCTTGCCGCTGTAGGCAAATTGCGAAGCAACATGACAGTGACGCGGTTGCGCGATAGCCGTGTTGTGGAGGTGAGCTTCACCTCCAGCTCGGCGGCTTTGGCGGCTACGGTGGCCAACACACTTGCAGATGTCTACATCGATGATCAGCTTGAGGCAAAATACGACGCTACTCAGCGCGCTACTGATTGGCTCAAGGAACGCTCGGACCAACTGAGGGAGGAATCTGTTCAGCTTGATAATGCCGTCGAACGTTTCAAACGTGAGAATGGGCTCGTCGGCGAAAACGGAGAAGCATCGAATACCCAGTTTGATCGCTTATCTCAGCAGCTTTCCGAAGCAAGATCACAACTTGTCGAACAGCAGGCGAGACAGCGCTTTCTTCAGGACATCATCGAAACAGGTGATACATCCGCTGCCGTGAGCAGCACATCGGACCAGTCCATAACGTCGGGCCTTCGTTCCCGCTATCTCGATGTTCTGAAAGATTACAACTCTTTGATGAACCGTCTCGGAGAAGAGCATGAACAAACCATGCGGCGCAAGGCGGAGCTTGATCAGCTTCAGGAATTACTGTTCGAGGAGATCAAGCGGAGTGAGGAAATTGTCCGTAACGAAATTGTTGTCACGGAACGTCGCATCGAACAGTTGGAACAGGCGTTGGAGGACGCAGAGGCAGAATTAGGTGCCGACCGCGATCTTCTAGTGGAACTTCGAGAATTGGAACGTAACGCTAGCGCGGTGCGGAGCCTGTATACATCGTTTTTGCAAAAATATCAGCAGTCGCTGCAAGAGCAGTCCTTTACTGTTTCCAATGTCAGGATCCTCAATCCTGCAAAGGTTCCAGGAGGAGCCAGCTTTCCAAATACGTCGCGCATTACAGTGTTGAGTCTTGTGCTCGGCATAATGGCGGCCTCGGGATGGATCGCTATTGCTGAGCTACGGGACAAAAAGGTTCGAACCGGTGAGCAGATCCAGCGCATTTTGGGTTTGGAATTTTTGGGCGGCTTGCAAGAGGTCACGGGATCGAAAAAGATCTCATCGACCGCTCGCAGTAAAGCGAGCTCTCAATCCGTGCATGAAGTCGCCTTTCCAGAATTGCTCAGATACGGTCTCGATAAGCCACTGTCGAGTTTTGCCGAGACCTTACGGGCGGTAAAAATGTCCGTTACGCTTCGCTCGACGTCTTCGGGCAAAAAGGGCAAGGGAAAAGTTGTTGGGGTCTTTTCCGCATTTCCCGGTGAAGGGAAGACAACAAGTTCGTCCAATTTCGCCAATTTTTTGTCTAGCCAGGGGCATAGCGTCATAGTGATTGATGCTGACCTTCGTAATCCCGGTCTTACCAAATCATTCAATAAAGACATAGGCGAAGGGCTTGTGGATATTCTTCAGGATGGCATGGACTGGCAGCAAGCTGTCCATAGCGATCGAGAAACAGGGTTGGATGTCATTCCCAACAAACGCGGACGAGTAGTTCATACCAGTGATCTTGTGGGTGGTGACGCGATGCACGCGTTGGTCGAGAAACTGAAGGTTCGGTATGACTTTGTCATTCTCGACCTGCCTCCATTGGCGCCTGTCATTGATGCCCGCGCGACATTGCCGTTTCTCGACGGTTTCGTACTTGTGATGAAGTGGGGGCGCACGAATATTGTGGATGTCGAGCGCCTCTTTCTGGCTGACCCTCGCTTGCGTGAAAAGTGCTTTGGCGCAGTTTTGAATTTCTTTGATGCGCGTCGCGCGCGCGCTTATGGGTACTACTCCGGCGACTATTACTACGGGTATGCGTACAAGCGGTATTACAGTGATCGATAAGTTGATGATGCTAGTGCTGACATGTCTTGCGGTGATCGTGAGCGTGATGGCCCTTACGTCATATCTTCCACATGTCGACCATGTTCGCCTTGAAGAAGAGGTCAGGAAAGGGCGCTCGGTTCTTGCTGACATCGATCGGTTGCAGCCCTACACGACGCAGGCGCCTCATGATGATCTGGTATGCAATTTGCCGGTCCGCAAGACGAAAGCTGTGTTGGCACTGTACGTCAGCGATCTCGCTGCCCGCCGAAATGGAGTGAGGAGGTTGGATGAGACAGGCAGTTTTTCGGTCCAGGTCTTCCGAGCAAACGCAATGCGGCGTGTGAGAGATGTTCTGGTCTGCGCTCCTTTAGACGGTGATATGTGGTACCGGCTGTCTTTAATTTCGTTTATTCTCAATATGGAAAGAGGGATGACCGAAGCGTATCTTGCGTGGTCTGAACGAACGGCTCCGCAAGAACTCTGGATAAAGACTGATCGAGACGCGTTTGCGCGGCGCTATCTGGGCGGTTCAGAGCCTATATCGACGTTACGTTGAAAAAAAGTTGACCTTACCCTGCTCGAACCGAGCCGCGGTCAGGATACCTGTTGCATAAGCCCCAGTGTCGAGAAAAACCCGGCCATTGGAAATTTGTGGCGTTTCGACAATCACATGACCTTGAACGCTCCAGATACCATCAGCACGAGGACCAGCTTTGCCACGGGTCTTGCCCCAAAGGAGTGTGTCATTGGTCTGCGCCTCCAACTCAAGTGCAGGATCTGTTCCGGCATGCGATAAAAACACATTTCCAGTCTTCCAACTGACGGGCATCTGTCGCAACCAAGCTTCTAAGTCTCGCCCAAGTTTTTCCCGCAACGTGTCACGTAAGCGCGGTAGATTTTCGGCGTCCATATTCTGCCATGGCGTTCCGATTCCAAAACTCGCAAGGGTCTGTCTGCCTCCTGCCATAAGCCAAAATGGTCCAGCAGTATCGGGTGAATCAAGGAAATCCAAAAGCATCTGTTCGTGATTGCCTCGAAGGAATATCCAAGGCCTGCTGGTGTCTCGGGAAAGATCGTAGAGTTGCGCCAAGGTGCCCGCGCTGTCCTCTCCACGATCAACGTAATCCCCGAGGAATACCACCGCTGCACGCAACGCTGGCGGGTCTTCAATTTGGGAGAGGATCTTTCGTATGAGTGCTGTGCTTCCGTGAATATCGCCTATGGCATAGAAGGGCGCGTTCGGAGCCAACTCTGGCATTTTTGGGACGTCTTCTATAGGACTGCCCGTCCTGGAGATGTAGCTAAGCCAGCGCTTCATCAGTCCCATCCTTGTTCAGATAGGGGGTCAAGTTATTTCGTGTGACGAATTGTTCAACACACGCCAAGTTAAAAAATCCAGCACGCAAACAAAACTAACCTGAAGATTTGCTCCTTTGATGCCGGACATTTGCTGACATCGAATGAATTCGACGGGGCTTGCGTCGCGTTTGTTGTTTTTTAAGACATAGTCCCATTCCGGCGGCCATCAGTGCGGTAAAGTAGAGGGCGATACCAGGGATTTGCAGGGGGAAATCGACCAGTGAATGTGTGGATACGAACAAAACGGCCCCTGTCATCGCGATTGGAATTCCTTTGAGGGATCGACGCATTGTCAGACCATGGTGCAAGACTTTTCCTACACGCACATAGACCGCCGCCGCAAACAATAAAGCGGGCAGCCCAATCCCCAAATAGATCTCGAGAAACGAATTATGAGCCCGGTGCCAGGCAGAGCCGGATCCGTCACAGCCCGAATTCCTGTACATCGGAAAAATGTCTCGAAAGGTCCCAAGCCCAGTGCCGAAGAGGGGGTTATCCTTGATCGCCTCGAGGGTTGATGCCCAGGTGCACCAACGCCCGGTGTCGTTGGTTGCCTCAACGCGGGAGAGGACAGGCTCGCCATAGGCTGCCAAGAAAAGCAGCAAGGCAATCACGCCCAGAAGAAAACTCGACGTTAGCCAGCGGATGAGCGTCCAGGGTGCAAATCGTTCGCGCAGACCATGGCGGAGAATTAGAATTAGGCAAGGCAACAGAAGCACTAGACTGACCAGAGAGCCGGCTCGGGACCGAGTCAGGATCAAACACACAGCCGTCAGAAACAAAGCGCTTGCGAGCAAGACATACATCCAGAACTTGTTGCTTTGCTCGCCTTTTTCTTGTTTCTTTTTTAGCCAGGGATCCTTGGCCATATGGATGGCAAGACTTCCCAGGAGCGCGAAGGCGGCAAGTCCAAAGGCTGATGCGGCCAAATTTCTGTTTATGAAGACGCCGGAGAATTGTCCTGCACCCAAGGCTTGGCCGGAAAAGACCAGACTGTCTGGGAAAAACACCTGACGTAATACGGAGACGAGGACAACAGTAACGCCCACGAGCGTCAGCTTATGCCAAAAGCTGCGGGCCAGGGCTTCGTTTTGAGACAGCATTACGGTTGTTGCGAAGACGGTAAAGGGCAGGATCAGGCTTGGTAAGGCGTGCCAGGTGGCTGATGGATTGACAGAGACATACCCGTGCGTGGTCCCCAAGGTTGCTGACAAGTCTCGCCAAACAGGGTGAACCGGCAGCCAAAGAGGTAAAGGAACGGCTTGGAGGATCGACCACAGGCTCAAAAAGAGACCCCAAAAAAGTGCATGTCGCACAAGCGCGCGGCTTGCGCGGTTTTTCACTGACAACAGCAGCGCGAGAAGTGAGATGAGAGCAAAGCCTATGGCCAGCGCAGGGCGGGTATTGGGGTCGGCTGCACCGTTGAGCAACAGGGTTACCGCAAGAAGTAACGTCATAAGCCATTGCAGCCCTAAGGACATAAGGTGCGACAGGGATTTGCGTTGCAGGGTGCGGATGTGATGACGAGGCATGTATCAAGACCGTCCCAATGCGCATGTGGCTCTCAATTGACAGGGCCGCGCCATAGGCGCGGCCCCTTTTAGAGAGCGTCTTGGGTCTGCTCTCTCGAGGTTAACGAGTGAGTGTGTTGAAATCAGCGTCGATCGCAACGCTATTTCCAGTCACGGTCCGGATCACGTTAAAGAACTTGCCCAATTCGACAGCACGAGCATTGGTGACATAAACCATGTCTCCATCTCTCACCTGGAAGTTTGAGGCCATGAAAAAACTATCAGGCTTCCGGAAATCCGCCCGGTATACGGTTGGGATCGCAGCCTCGTCCGCACTTTTAAGGTTCGTGGTGTCAACCCCCATCGCATTCAACGCCTCGCGATGTTCGGTTCTGTAAATAAGCACCTGACTTGGATCAGCTGCTCCGTCGTTCAGGCCTGCGGCTTGGCTTAACGCCGCACGCAGATCGATTTGGGCTTCGTTGAAGTCATACTCCCCGACCCCTGAGGCGCCGAAGACGTAGAATTTCTTTGCCTCGGAGGTCACGTTGATCGTGTCGCCTGGCGCGACGTAGATGTTTTCTCGAGGATTGCCCGTCAAGGTCTCGTAGGGGATTGTGACCGCAGAGCCTCCGCGAGTGAACGACACAAATGTGCTGTGATCCTCGGACGTGATCCCACCCGCGATACTAATGAAGTCAAGGATCCGGTCGCCGCCGGTCCGCACCACGTACTTACCAGGCTCTTCCACGGCCCCGATGACGGATGCGCGCGCAAAATTCCGCTCCAGCATTGTCACAGTCACCTGCGGCTCGATTGCCAAGCCTTCGAGACGACTTTCGACGTTTGCTTCGAGGGTTTCCGGTGTCTGACCTGCGGCCGTCAGTTCACCCGCATAAGGGACGGTTATTCTGCCATTCCGACCGATTTCCTGCGGTGGAAGCTCGACGAAGTTGCCCGGTCGAACCCCTGCCTCACGTGGAATGAACAGCCCACCTGCTTCGCTCTCGAAGACCGTCAGCTGAATGATGTCGCCAACGCCAAGACGGATTTCCGGGATAACGTCGCTGGAAACGCCAAAGCTTGCGCTTGCTTGATCGACGTCTTGGGTCACGAACGGAATTTTGTCGCTGGTGATGTCAACCAAGGCGTAATCGTAGCCAAGTGTCGGGGTTTCGACACTTGACGAGGCGTCTGCAAATTCGAGGACCGTTGCGGAGTCCGGACCGTTGCCTGGCATCGCGGCGCAGCCGGCGACGAAAGTCAACACGAGACCGCTGAGTGCGACCTTGGTTTTTGGCTGAAGCATGTGTGACCTGCTATCCTACTGACATGTTAAGATCATGGTGTGGAACTCGCAAACGGCAGCACGCCTTAAAACCAGTTTGCGTTATACCATAGTGAGATTTTCTCGCAACGCTTGCAGTGTGATGCTTGATATTTCGAGACCAAACCATCTTCGGTGTTGCGGACGTGGGGCTGGGTGCGTGATCCAAGATGCGGCATGTGTTGATCTTGTTTTGCACACCAAGCGCCTGAAGTTAAATCAAAAAATTTCATTTATCATTGGGGAGTCTGGGTTTCTGGCGCTCTTGATAGGCGTGATCCAGCGATGGGACGGTTGTGTTTTGCAAGCAACACTGCCTGTGATCCTCAAGTATAAAATTCAATATGAGACAAAATTTGAAACTAGGTCAGTTTCAAAATGAGAATATATATGTAAAGGCTTCTACGAAAACAAAATTATAAATGATGATTCGCTGTAGCAACATGAGACCAGTTACCCAGTCTCGAACAGCGACAATTCTCGTTGAGCTTTGGAGGGCCCGTGGCACAGCTTCTGTTGAGTTCTTTGGTGGCCGCATTCGGGACGACGTTTGTCTTCGCCTGGCTAATGGTGTGGGGCGCATCCCCAATCAAGCGCTTCATTCGCCCGAGAAACGATCTCGTGGCCATACAAGCCTCCCATACAGGAGACCCGCTGCGCTTCGGTGGTATCGCAGTGTTTTTTGGTGTTTGCATCGGCGCGGTGACGTTGTTTGACCTGTCGAACGGCGTGTTCACGATATCGCTGATTCTCTCCAGCCTCCCGGTACTGATTGCAGGGGCTTTGGAAGATGCCGGCCTTCGGGTGTCTGCGCGTCGACGCCTTGTCGCGGCGATCGTGTCCGCCGGTTTGGCAATGGCGTTGTTCGGCTTTTGGGTCACGCGCGCCGATTTGCCTGGGGTTGATATCATTTTGACAATTGCGCCCATCGCGGTGGTCTTGACCATTCTTGTGGCGGCGGGCTTCTGTCATGCTCTCAATCTTGTGGATGGCATGAACGGATTGGCTGCCATAAATATCGTGGCCACCGCTTTGGGTTTGGCGGCGATCGGGTGGGGCGGCGGCTTTGGTCAGATCGCCATGCTTGCCTGCCTGATCACGGTCTCCACCTTGGCGTTCCTCGTGTTTAATTGGCCGTTCGGAAAACTTTTTTTGGGGGATGCGGGATCCTATACCATTGGGCATCTTCTGATCTGGTTGGCGATATCGCTGGTCGTTCTGGACGGCTCAATTGCCGTAGGAGCGGTGCTGCTGACGTTGTTCTGGCCGATCATGGATATGCTCCATTCGATTGTCCGGCGCGTGATCAAGGGGGTGCCGGTGTTTTCGCCGGACCGTCTGCATTTTCACCAGATTGTCAGGCGCGGCCTCGAGGTCTTGTGGCTCGGATGTGGTAACCGGCGCTGGTCGAACCCTCTTGCGACACTGGTCATGGTGCCGTTCATCGCCACTCCGGTGGTCTTTGGTGTTGTGCTGCAACATTCGGCCCATGCCAGTTGGCTGGTCTTTTTGGCTTTCGCAGCTTTGTACAGCTTTGTGCATTCGAAAATGATTTCTTTGGTGAGGCTGTACCGTGCCAAGTTGCACGGCAGCCCGCGCTATGATCTGTCCACACAGAGTGGCAGGACTTAGCCCTTGCTGGTTGGTCCTGTCTGGTCAGGGGGCTGGCAGCTCGAGAACTACGCGGATATGGCAACCGCAATGCGGCCCCCGCTCTTGGGGACAGGTCATATCAGCCATGTTGCGCCATAAGACCTTGGCATCGCACGGGCGCTATGAGGTCGCATGACATATTGGACGCGTTTCTCCAGCAAGGCCTTGCCGCATGTCTTGGTGCTCTTGGCGGGCTTCATCCTCTTGGGCCTGACGCCGCGCATGAGTCTTGCACAGGCCTCTGCGGTTGAGGCGGCCACCAAAGTGCTGGAGCAAATCGAACAAAGGGGATGTCCCGAGGGGGCAGGCCGTTTAATTTTTAAACGCCTTCCAATGATTGCGATCGACCTGGGCGCAGGGCCACAGTTTGAGGTGGTGATTGATTACAATGCGATGGTGTGTAGTGAAAACAGCTTGGCTTACCGGCGATTCAACGGCGCTCCGGTTTTGCTGTTTCATGCCGGGGAGCAGTTTGGCTTTACGTCGAAATGGCTCCGTTTCGTGGTGGTGGCGGACCAGATGTATATGGAAATTGCCGCGCCTCAGGTGAGCTGTGAGGAGCAGGAGTTGGATGCGTGCTATCGACGTATTCATGTCGATGATGCCGGCATGTTGGTGATCGAGTATGTGCCCGAGGCTGAATGAGATCTGCCGGCGGCGACGGCGCAGTTCTGAGCGCAGGGTTTCGCGACCGACGTTTTGCGACCACGCTCCAACACGAATTGTCGCGATATGCTGTCCCCTTGGCGCAGCGTGGGACGCGGTCTGCCCTTCACCTGAAGTGGTCCACCTTTGGCCTGAGGCATCAGCCAAAGGTGGGTGCTGTGCAACGATTGAGAGGAGCTCTGCGTTTCGCAAAAATCTGTGCGACAGATTTTCGTGAAACGCTTTGATGCGTCAGCTTTGATGCGTCAGCTTTGAAGTGGGCCGCGTTGGTTGGGTCAGGCTTTTCGCGACACCCGTGATGGCTCGGCGCTGAGGATATCGGCATCCACTTGAATACGGGTTGCTTGTCCCATGAACTCCAGCAGGACCCAGACGCGGCGATCGGGTTGCATTTTCTCGACTGTGGCGACGAAGGAGGCGAAGGGTCCGCTTCGCAGCGTGACCTGCTCGCCTGGGCTGAAGGTTTCCGGTGGCAATAGCTTGCCGTCGTCATCGCAGCGCTCAAGGAGCGCATTGACCAGAGTGTCGGGGACAGGCTGCGGGCGGCCGGCGACGCTGACGAGCTTGGAGACGCCGAGCGTTGCGTTGATCTGGCGCCAGGGGCCGCGGATGGTATCGAGGGAGACGAACATGTAGCCGGGGAAGAGTGGTTGAGGGGCTGTGTGAAACTTTCCGGCGCGTCTGCGGGTGACGTCTTGCATGGGCAGGAATGTTTGGAAGCTTTGGCGTTGCAGGTTGCGTGCCGCGATCTTGTGGCTGTTGGGTTTGAACTGCACCAGGTACCAGCGGATTTGGGCTTCGAGGGTCATTGCGTGTCCATCTGTTGCACCCTGTATCGGGTTTGGCACAAGCCTGTCATATCGCGGGATGTAGGCCAACCACCAACTGTATCGAATTCATATTTGAGACACAATTCGGCCATCAAGGAGTGGGCGGGTAAAGATCAATAAAAAATGAATAATTTATGATTTTATTCGGGGAATCCCGGGCGTTGATTTTTGGCAAAGAATTTTCGAAACGAGACAAAATGACGGTTGAGAACCGGCGCTTCATCACCTAGGTCTCACGGTGAGATGTGCGGTGGTGTTTGTGAGGGTGGTGCGGTTGAGCCGAGCGCGGAGACACAATCGCTGTGTCGGTCCGTGCGGTAGCTATGATCGTGCGGGTTGTGTGCGTGCGAGCGGCGCGGTCTGCGCGCGAGATCCCTAACTGTGTTGCTGAATGTCTGATGCATTGAGGGGCGTGCGGGGCGGTCTTGGGTGTCTTGGCGCTGTGGCGATATTTGATTGAGAGTTTGCGTTATCGGGGGTTTGAGTGTTTTTGCGTATCCTGAGGGGTTTGCGGGGCGGTTTGCGTGATCGGGCAGGGGCCCGGTTGGGTCAGGGTCTCGTGGATACTGTGGTTGGGAATTGTATCGGTGTCGTGTGGCGAGCGCTCTTCATGCGGTTCACGCGACCGGGTGCGCTCTTCTCCCAAGTCCAAGTTTGGCGCGGTTGCCGGGGTATGAATGATTGGTTGCATGCGAGGACCCCGAGGTGATGCGTGTTGCGATGATTCGTTTTATCACTTGGTCAAAGTGTGCCCCGCAGAACAGCGCGTGAAAATGTCAAGTTTGACCATGTTCAAAATGAACATGGTGAGGAGATTTGGGCGTGATAGGGTATGCCCACATCGCAGTGGCGGAGTTCCGGACGGCAGCGGTCCCACACCCTGCTTATGAGAGGCCGCCCATGCTGACGATCGATCCCCGCTCCATGAAACTCGTAGCCCTTGGCATGGCCAAGGTGACCTACGGGGCGCTCTCGATCATGCGGCGGCATCTGGGCAATGATCTGGATCTAGGGCTTATTGGATTTGCCGTTGTGCTGCGCACGCGGCGCGATCTCTTCCGGCTTGTGGAGCGGGATGGGCTCACAGAGGCGACACTGGCCGAGATTGCCGACGAGACAGGGTTTTACACATCCGTGAATGAAATCTCGACCTATACCGGCATCAACCGCGCGACCGTGCGGCGCAAGATGGCCATGCTCGCGGATCTCGATATCCTGGAGAAAGTGGCGGATGATCGGTGGCACTTGAAAGATTTTGCGCATGGCGAGGCAGTGCGGCCTGCGCTGATGCTGCGCGAGCTTTTGGAAAACTACCTAGCCGTGACCAACAAGCTTGAGGCTTTACTGCCCGATGAGGTGCTGCCGGTGATGCGCAAGTCGCTCACGGAGCTTGGGCCGATCGAGGCCAAAGCCCTGCTCGACGATGAGGTCGAGATGAAACTCAAGCGGCAACTGGCCGTGGATCACTAAGGCGGCCCTGATCTCTTTTGGTGTGACAGTGTTGGGTGACCCGCGGGCTGCGGGGGCTTTGTCGTGAGAGTTCTTGTGACAGGCGGGGCCGGGTATATCGGCAGCCATGCGGTTTTGAGCCTGCTGGGGGCAGGGCATGACGTGCTGATCGTCGACAGTTTTGCGACGAGCTCGCCGCGGGTCATCAAGCGTCTGGAGGCCTTGTCGGGGCGGGTGCTACATGTGATCGAGCGCGACGTGCGCGATTACGAGGCGATGCGCGGCGTGATGGCGAGCTGGGTGCCGGAGGCGGTGATTCATTTCGCCGGCCTGAAATCCGTGGCGGAAAGTGTTGCGGATCCCGCACTCTACTATGATGTAAATGTCGGCGGGACGGTGAGCCTGCTGCGGGCGATGGCTGAGATTGATTGCTCGAAAATCGTGTTTTCCTCGTCGGCCACGGTCTATGGCACGCCGGAGTATCTGCCTTACGATGAGGCGCACCCCACGAACCCCGTTAATCCTTACGGGCGCACAAAACTGGTGGTGGAGCAGCTCCTCGGAGATTGGATCGGAGCGCGGGAGGGCCGCGCCGTGACGGCCTTGCGGTATTTTAACCCGGTGGGCGCGCATCCCTCGGGTGAGATCGGTGAGGACCCGTCGGGCGTGCCGAATAACCTGATGCCCTACATCGCGCAGGTCGCGGTGGGCCGACGGCCGCATCTCACGATTTTTGGTGATGACTATGAGACGCGCGACGGGACCGGAGAGCGGGATTACATCCATGTGATGGATCTGGCCGAGGCGCATGTCGCGGCCTTGATGCATCTTGCAACCGGCGAGCGCATGCAGATCTTCAATGTCGGCACAGGGCAGGGGATCACCGTACGCGAGATGGTTCGCGCCTTTGAGGAGACGGCGGGTGTCCGCGTGCCCACCGAGATCGCGGCGCGGCGCGCAGGCGATTTGCCGCGGTTCTTTGCGGATGCCGCGCGGGCGCGGGATATGTTGGGTTGGATGCCCTCCCGCGATTTGCACGACATGTGTCTCGATGCCTGGGGTTGGCAGAGCCGAAACCCCGGCGGGTATGATGCTCAAGAGGATGCGGCGTGATGGGGGCTTCTCAATTTGATGAGGTTAGCAGATTGCCTATGACGATCCAGTTTATCCTCGGCCCCAAACTCAAAGGCCCATTGGACTAATATGTGTGGAATTGTTGGCATTGTTGGGCAAAGCGATGTCTGCGCGCGCTTGATTGCTGGGCTCGAGCGTCTGGAATACCGGGGCTACGATAGTGCCGGCATCGCGCTGCATGATGGGACGTCGGTGACGCTGCGGCGTGCCGTCGGTAAGTTGGCCAATCTGAAATCGGACCTGGAACAGGACTGCCCGGTGGGACGTGTAGGCATCGGACACACCAGGTGGGCGACCCATGGGGCGGCCTCTGTGCCCAATGCCCATCCTCACCAAGTCGGCAATGTCACGCTGGTTCATAATGGTATTATAGAAAACCACACCGAACTGCGCGCGGAGCTTGCAGAGCAGGGCGTAGAGCTTGCTTCTGAGACGGATACAGAGGTGGCTGCGGCTTGGCTGAATAATCGTTTGGCTCAAGTTGACACGCTTGATGAGGCCTTTGCGGACCTTCTTGATACCTTGGTTGGGTCATACGCTCTGTCGGTCATCTTCGACGGTTATCCAGAATTGATGTTTGTGGCGCGTCAAGGATCGCCTCTGGCCATCGGGTATGGTGACATGCGGGACGGTGTCAGGGAGATGTTTGTGGGGTCTGACGCGCTTGCGCTCGCCCCGTTCACCGATCAAATCTGCTATCTTGAGGATGGCGATTGGGCTGCCATTCGTCCGAACGAGGTTGCGATCTTTGACCAAGCCCGTCGGCCCGTGACGCGAGACATACTGACGATTGCCAGCGATGCGCTTAAAGCGGATAAAGGCCGCTGGCCGCATTACATGCGCAAGGAAATTGAAGAGCAGCCAGAAAGCCTCGGCCGGTTGCTCATCACACTGGTTAATCATACGCAGCAGGATCTGAAGCCGATTCTTCCGGATATAGATTTTGCAGCGGCGGATCGCATCATCCTACTGGCGTGTGGGACGGCGCATTATGCATGTCACTTGGCCAGCTACTGGATCGAAGCCATTGCCCGCATCCCTGTCGAAATCGATTTGGCCAGCGAGTATCGGTATCGTAACCGTCCCTTGACGGGCCGCGAGATAGTAATCGTTGTCAGCCAATCGGGAGAGACGGCTGATACGCTGTCCGCCTTAACGGCTTTGGCCGGCAAAGTTTCCGCACGCGTGGCCGTGGTCAATGTATCGACAAGTTCCGTTGCGCGCGAAGCGGATGCTGTCTTGGATATCCAAGCGGGCCCCGAGATCGGCGTGGCCTCGACAAAAGCGTTTACGGGACAGCTTCTGGCGTTGATGGGGGTTGCTCTGAGCGCCGGACGGCAGCGCGGTGCTCTTGGCACAGATGATCTGGCAGAGCTCGTGTCTGAGCTCACGTCTCTGCCTCGAATCGTGGCGGATACGCTGGGCCGTGCGGCTGACGTTGAGGCAGCAGCGTCGGAATTGGCGACGGCCTCGGATATTTATGTTCTAGGACGGGACGTGAACTACCCGCTGGCGCTCGAGGCGGCCCTCAAGATCAAGGAGATCTCCTACATCCACGCGGAAGCTTACGCCGCGGGAGAGCTCAAGCACGGGCCGATCGCTTTGATTGATCAGGGCACACCCGTCATCATGTTTGACAGCCAAGGCGATCTGCATGAAAAAACCAGCTCCAACGTCGCCGAAGTATCCGCACGCGGTGCGAAACTGGTGCGGATTGGCGCGAGCCAGGAGTGTGACCTGCTTGTACCCGAGGCCGGAAAAATTACCACCTCGTTTGCTTACGCCGTGATTGCTCAGTTGCTGGCATATTTTATCGCCGTGGCCAAAGGCACGGACGTAGATCAGCCGCGCAACCTCGCGAAATCAGTGACCGTCGAGTAATCCCGAAAGTCGGCACGCCCTCAATTCTGAAAGTTCAAAGAAGATCATGGAAATAAGCCAAGCCCCTATCCCCGAGTTGTTCGTTTCGTACGAGTCCGCCCAGAAGCTGAAGATCGAGGCCGGCGATCTGACAAGCTGGGATCTGACACCGCGTCAGATCTGCGATCTGGAACTGCTCATGAATGGCGGGTTCAACCCGTTGAAGGGCTTTCTGAGCGAAGCCGATTACACCAGCGTCGTCGAGACCATGCGGCTGGCCGATGGCACGCTCTGGCCGATGCCGATCACGCTCGATGTCTCGGAAAGCTTTGCCGAAACGCTTGAGCTTGGGCAGGATATCGCGCTGCGCGATCAGGAGGGTGTGATCCTTGGCACGATGACGGTCACCGACCGCTGGACCCCCGACAAGGCGCGGGAGGCCGAGAAGGTCTTTGGCGCGGATGATCTGGCGCATCCGGCGGTGAACTACCTGCACAACACGGCCGGCAAGGTTTACCTTGGTGGGCCGGTCACCGGCATCCAGCAACCGGTGCATTACGATTTCCGGGGGCGCCGCGACACGCCCAACGAATTGCGCGCGCTCTTTCGCAAGCTGGGCTGGCGCAAGGTCGTGGCCTTCCAGACCCGCAACCCGCTGCACCGCGCGCATCAGGAACTGACCTTCCGCGCGGCGCGCGAAGCGCAGGCCAACCTGCTGATCCATCCGGTCGTGGGCATGACCAAGCCGGGCGATGTGGATCATTTCACCCGGGTGCGCTGCTATGAGGCGGTGCTGGACAAATACCCCAACGCCACCACCACGATGAGTCTGCTCAATCTGGCGATGCGCATGGCCGGCCCGAGAGAGGCGGTGTGGCACGGGCTGATCCGGCGCAACCATGGCT
This sequence comes from Roseobacter sp. AzwK-3b, assembly GCF_000170875.1. Taxonomy (NCBI): domain Bacteria; kingdom Pseudomonadati; phylum Pseudomonadota; class Alphaproteobacteria; order Rhodobacterales; family Roseobacteraceae; genus Roseobacter; species Roseobacter sp. AzwK-3b. Next base: position 44,007 of record NZ_ABCR01000012.1, on the reverse strand, counting down.
GCACCCATTTCATCGTCGGGCGCGACCATGCCGGCCCCGGCAAGAACAGCGCCGGAGAGGATTTCTACGGCCCCTATGACGCACAGGATCTGTTCCGCGAGCATGAGGCCGAGATCGGCATCGAAATGGTCGATTTCAAGCACATGGTCTATGTGCAGGAGCGCGCCCAATACGAGGCGATCGACGAGATCGAGGATCGCGACAACGTCACCATCCTGAACATTTCGGGCACCGAGCTGCGCCGCCGTTTGCAGGAGGGCCTCGAGATTCCAGACTGGTTCTCGTTTCCCGAGGTGGTGGCCGAGTTGCGCCGCACCCGTCCGCCGCGCAGCCAGCAGGGCTTTACCGTGTTCTTCACCGGCTTTTCCGGATCGGGCAAATCGACCATCGCCAACGCGCTGATGGTCAAGCTGATGGAGATGGGCGGGCGTCCCGTGACGCTTCTGGATGGCGATATCGTGCGCAAGAACCTGTCCTCGGAGCTGGGCTTTTCCAAGGAGCACCGCGACCTGAACATCCGGCGCATCGGCTATGTCGCCTCGGAGATCACCAAGAATGGCGGCATCGCGATCTGTGCGCCGATCGCGCCCTATGCCACGACGCGGCGGGCTGTGCGCGAGGAGATCGAGCAATACGGTGCCTTTGTCGAGGTGCATGTCGCCACCAGCCTCGAGGAATGCGAACGGCGCGACCGCAAGGGGCTGTACCGGCTGGCGCGCGAAGGCAAGATCAAGGAATTCACCGGGATTTCGGATCCCTATGACGTGCCGGAAGATCCCGAATTGCGGGTCGAGACCGAGAATGTCGAGGTCGACAACTGCGCGCACCAGGTGCTTTTGAAGCTGGAGCAGATGGGGCTGATCGCGGGCTGAGGCCGGACCTCCACTCGTGGCCAGTGCCAAGTTTGAAAGCGTTTAAATATACTACAATCATGAGACGCGAACCGAAAAAGGGCCAGTGAGTGGTCGATTGCTTCTTGAAAAACGCTCCAGTGCTTTGGTTAATGCGGCCGCTAGGGTAAGTTCTGGGTGGGCCTCTTGGGAATGCGCATTCTTGGGTCAAGAGCTGAAGGGCCTAGAGATAATGAAAAGCAGAAGATCAATGCCAATGTGAACATGTGCACATGCGCACTGGCATAAGCAGAAACACTGCTCTGAGAAACTCGTTTAAACTTCACGAGATGCACGAATGCGAGTTGATCAAACCGGGCGTCAATAGAGGCTCAGGTGATTTGTGTGACGCGGAGCAGTTCACGCTTCACCTAGCCATGAGCGGCCACTTTTTGAATGTTTTGGCGCAATGCCGCCGAAGAAAAGCCTAACGTGACGTAGAGGATGTCATTTTGAAAATAGCAATGATCGGTACCGGCTATGTCGGTCTTGTCTCAGGGGTCTGTTTCTCCGATTTCGGGCATAACGTCGTGTGCGTCGATAAAGCGGTCGAGAAAATCGACAAGCTGAACCAGGGCGAAGTGCCGATCTTCGAGCCAGGCCTTGAAGACGTCATGTCCCGCAATGTGGCGGCGGGACGTTTGTCGTTCACAACTGATATCGCAGCTGCAGTTGATGGCGCTGATGCGGTGTTCATCGCAGTTGGGACACCCACGCGCCGTGGTGACGGGCATGCCGATCTGACTTACGTGATGGCGGCTGCAGAGGACGTGGCTAGGGCAATAACGGGTTATGCGGTGATCGTCACCAAATCCACCGTGCCAGTCGGGACAAACCGCAAGGTCAAGCAAGTCGTGGCTGAAACCAATCCGCACGCCGATTTTGATGTGGCGTCAAACCCTGAATTCCTGCGTGAGGGGGCGGCTATTGAGGACTTCATGAAACCCGACCGTGTGGTTGTGGGCATTGAATCTGAGCGCGCGGCCAAAGTTATGGCTGAAATCTATCGCCCTCTTTACCTACGTGATTTCCCGATCCTGACCACTGATTTGGAATCTGCTGAGATAATAAAATATGCTGCCAATGCATTCTTGGCGACCAAGATTAGTTTTATTAATGAAATTGCAGCACTCTGCGAGCGCGCTGGGGGGGATGTAAAAGAAGTTGCTCGCGGCATGGGACTCGACGGACGCATCGGCAACAAGTTCCTGCATGCGGGCCCCGGCTATGGTGGCTCATGCTTCCCCAAAGACACCTCGGCGCTCGCGCGCATCGGCCAAGAACACGCTGTGCCGCAGACCATCGTCGAGGCCGTGATCCGCGTGAATGATGCTGTAAAACTTCGAATGGTCGAAAAGTTGCGGGACCTTTGTGATGACAGTTTCAACGGTAAAACCGTGGCAGTTCTCGGCGTGACCTTTAAGCCTAATACCGATGATATGCGTGATGCTCCCAGCCTCACCATAATCCCGGCGCTTGTTGGTGGTGGTGCTAAGGTGCGCGTGGTTGATCCACAAGGCAGACGCGAGGGCGAGGCACTGTTGCCGAACGTTAGCTGGCACGACGATCCCTACGAGGCCGTGCGTGGTGCTGATTTGCTCGTCATCCTAACAGAGTGGAATGAGTTCCGTGCGCTGGATCTTTCTCGACTGGCGCAGAACATGTCTCAGGCCAGAATGGCCGATTTGCGAAATATTTATTCTCCCGAGGATGCTGGCGATGCTGGCTTCGCGGCCTACGTGGGAATTGGTCGATAATGCGTGTTTTGATCACTGGAACGGCAGGCTTCATAGGGTTCCACCTGGCCAAGCTGCTGCTGGCCGAAGGGTTTGTCGTCCATGGCTATGACGGGATGACCGATTATTACGATGTCGACCTCAAACAGCAGCGCCATCGAATACTGCTGCCGAATCCAAACTTTGCCGCGACCGAGGGAATGCTGGAAGATCAGGAACTGTTCGACCGTGTCGTGGATGAATTTGAACCAGACGTGATCGTGCACCTCGCGGCTCAGGCCGGTGTGCGTTATAGCCTTGAGAACCCCCGTGCCTATCTCGATGCCAACGTCATCGGCACATTCAATGTAATGGAGGCCGCGCGCCGCCTCGGTGTGCAGCATTTGCTAATGGCGTCCACCTCCTCGGTCTATGGTGCCAACACCGAAATGCCGTTTTTCGAAACGCAAAAGGCCGATACACAACTGACTATCTATGCCGCGACCAAAAAGGCCAATGAAAGCATGGGCCATGCGTATGCGCATCTTTACGATCTGCCGACGACGATGTTCCGGTTTTTTACCGTTTACGGCCCTTGGGGTCGGCCGGATCTAGCATTCTATAAGTTTGTCGATGCGATACTCGATGGACGGCCCATCGATATCTACAACAACGGCAACATGTACCGCGATTTCACTTATGTCGACGACTTGGTCCGCGCAATCCGACTGTTGATTGATGTCGCGCCCTCACGTCCGGAAAATTGTGTCGTACCAGAAGGCGACAGCCTCTCGCCAGTGGCCCCCTACCGCGTCGTGAACATAGGTAATTCCGAAAAAGTGCGGCTGTTGGATTTTGTTGATGCGATCGAGGATTGCATCGGGCAGAAGGCCGAGCGGAATTACATGGGAATGCAGACAGGTGACGTGCCTGCGACCTGGGCAAATGCAGATTTGCTGAAAACACTAACGGGCTATCGTCCGCAGACTGATTTCAAGGATGGTATCGCAAGGTTCGTAGAATGGTATCGAGAGTTTTCAGGAAAATGACACCTGCCATGAAAACAACTTCTGTGATCGGCCTTGGCTACGTCGGTCTCCCCCTCGCGGTCGAGTTTGGGAAATTCCGGTTCTGTGATCGGGTTCGATATCAATGTGGAACGGATAGATGCACTGCGCATCGGTAAGCATGCCACGCAGGAGGTGTCAGCAGATGACCTGTGTGTAGCGAAACATCTGACCTTTAATACCGATCTGGCTGATCTGGCTGCGGCATTCGTCTACATGGTAATGGTGCCCAAGCCAATCGATGCGAACAAGCGCCCGGACTTGATCCCTCTAATCAAGGCCCTCGAACCTCTAAGCCATGTCCTCAAACGCGGCGATATCGTGATCTATGAGAGCACCGTCTATGCAAGTGCGGCCGAAGCAGATTGCGTCCCGGTGCTGGAACGCGTTTTGGGGTCTCTCCGGGGGAATCGCGTTTGGGTCTGGGACGACAACCTGAGCACCGAAAACGGCTACAGCGGCCAATGAGCGCGACGAGAACACAAGTTTCGTTCTGCTTTTGAGCACGCTCTGGCATCGCAGATTTCTAAACGCGATAGCCCTGTGGCTCACCTTCAACACCAACTTCTTCGCGACATACTCGCCCGAGCGGATTAACGATGGCGACAAGCAGAACCGCTTCCCGATATCCAAAAGGTGACGTTGGGCTCCACGCCCGAAGTCGCCGAAGAAGTCGATCAGCTTTATGCGAGCATAATCACTGCGGGCACCTACAAAGCCGAGAGCATTCGCATCGCTGAAGCCGCGAAGGTGATCGAGAACACGCAACGGGATCTGAACATCGCGCTGGTGAACAATTTGTCGATCATTTTCAACAAGATGGAGATCGACACCGACGCAGTGCTAAAAGCGGCTCGGACGAAGTGGATATCCTGCAATTCCGGCCCGGCATCGTCGGTGGGCATTGCATCGGGGTGGACCCCTATTACCTGACCCACAAGGCCGAGGCGATCGGCTATCATCCGCAGGCGATCTTGGCGGGGCGACGTATCAATGACGGAATGGTGGCTTAAGTGGCAAACCAACTTGTCAAGGCAATTCTGAAACAAAGCCTTCAGTTTGATGGTGCGCGTGTGTTGATCCTCGGGCTGGCGTTAAAGGAAAACTGCCCAGACCTGCGTGGTGGCCGAATTGCTCGATTATGGCGTGCAGGTGGATGTGCATGACCCTTGGGTTGATGCGGGAGACGCAAAGCACGAATATGGATTGGACTTAGTTAGTAAATGATGCTTCGAGCAGCTTTTTGGATGTTTGGTGGCAAACTGGGCAATCAGGTGATCACACTGGGAGTCGTGATTGTCCTAGCCCGCCTGCTTACTCCAGAGGATTTTGGGATAGTCGCAGCTTCGCAGGTGATCCTGACGTTGTCTCAAGTCGTCGTCCGCTTTGGCATTGGCGCTTACCTCATTCAGGCGGAGACACTCACGCCGCGGATTATCGGAATTGCCCAGACATTGATGCTATCCGCGGCACTTAGCATTAGCACAATTTTGTGGTCGTTGGTCGGTCCGATTGGTGGTGCTATGAACGTACCTGAACTTGTACAGATTATGCCGGTCATGCTGGCCAGTTTTATTCTATCCGCAGCGATCAATCCGTCGGCAAGCTTGTTGTCGCGAGAGATGGAATTCAAATTCCTTGCGAAGACCGAAATTGCCAGCCAGGCGATCGGCTATGGCGCAGTGGCCGTAGCTTTGGCGGCGCTTGGGTTTGGGTTTTGGGCAATTATCCTAGGGACATTTGTGCAAACACTGATGCGCGCTGTATTGGTCTTCTGGCGGGTTCCGGTCTGGCCGAACTTTTCAATGACATTCTCCGAAGTCAAGCCAATGCTGCGCTTCGGTGGCGGGGTATTCTTGGCACAGCTCATGTCAAATACTGCGCAGCGCGTGGACAATCTCATTATAACATCCACGATGGGCCCCACAGCCCTAGGGTATTATAGTCGAGCATACAGCCTGATGGAGCTATCCAACAAGCTTATTGGTTCGATTTTTCAGGAAACTCTATTCAGCGGTTTTTCTAAGAAACGTCGAGAGACCCAACGATCAAGTCCCGTAGCCGCTTTTTTTATGGCGCACGCATTCGCTGCTTTCCTAATTATTCCAATTTCAGCGCTGATGTGGCTATTGGCGGAGGAAATTATCTGGATATTGTTAGGCCCCGACTGGGCGAATGCTGTTCCAGTTCTAAAAATCTTGTCGCTCGGTATGTTTTTCCGGCTGGGCTATAAGGTTTCTGGAGCCCTACTCCTAGCGGAAGGTACTGTGTATCGCCTTGCAGTGATTAATCTGTTTTACGCTGCGTTGGTCGCCACGGGAGCTTTAATCGGAACACGCTGGGGACTAACGGGAGTGGCATGCGGGGTTTTTGGCGCACTGGTCATCCACTTCGTGTCGATGACCACTGCATCGATGCTGCTTTGCGGGGCGAGCTGGAGTAAATATGCAAGACATTTGTCTCCCTTCCTATTGGCTGGAACATTAGCTTGGGCCTTCGCCTATGGCCTCCAATCTTCGCTTTCAATGTCGCCCCTTGTGAACGCGGTAGTCCCAGCAACGGCGTTTGTTGCGATTTATAGCTCGACAATCTTCATTCTCCGCCATCAAGAAACAGTTGAACCGCTTCTGGCGAGATTAGTAAAACTGAAAAATATTTTGATTAAAAATAATCCGTAAAATTCCACTATTATCCCCTGTAAACACCAACCTAAACGAATGCGAATAAAGAAAATGAAGATTATATTTACTTGGCTACGAAAGTTACCCTTAATATTGTCTAAGGTGCAAACTCGCTGGCGGCTTTCTCGTTTCGTAAATTACGAACTTGATAGGGTTGAACCTGGTAGTCGTCTTTTATCAATTGGCTCAGGTGGTGAATTTGGAGAGTTAGCTCGCCAATATGCGAGGAGAAAACAATTTGAGATCATTGAGCTAGATATTGACCCAAACCGTGAACCCGACATTGTTGCAGATATTTGCGACATGAATCTTAGTGAGACTTTTGACGTGGTTCTGGTCATCGAAGTACTAGAGCACGTTCTTCAGCCAAAGTCAGCCATAGAAAATCTTCATGAAATTCTGAACTCTGGTGGCCGATTGATAGGATCAACCCCATTTATATTCCCTCTTCACGATGAACCCAATGATCACTTTCGATACACACGTCACCAAATTTTGTATCTTCTTTCGACATTTAATAATGTAAATATTTTAGAAAGAGGTGGGCTTTTTGAAACCATTTGCGTCCTTTTGTCTCGATCCTCTAGATCTGATAATAAACTGTTAACATTTATTTCTTTGCCGATTTCCGTTATTTCTTTTCTCCTTTGGCCATTGGCATTGGTATTAGATTATTTACTTCCTACCCGCTTCGCACCACACGGGTATGTGTTTACCGCGGACAAAAGTGAGGATGAAAAGTGACCAATTATCAAAAATTTCAACCAAAGGGCGACCAAACTATACAAAGTGATCAATACGCATTTCCTTATCATTTTATACCTACTCCAGGAGTTAACCCACGGTTAGCCCGTTTTTGGACATTTTCAGCGTCATACGTAGCCGCCTTGGAGTTAGTAACTGATTATATCGAAAATGCGAATGCGGCTTCGCAGCCTATAAGGAGCATTTCGTACATCGACATAGGATGCGGAGATGGCGCTCTCTTACACTATCTTTCAAAGGACATAAATCATAAACACATTCAATTGACTGGGGTTGATTATGATGAGCACGCTCTGGCTTGGGCGCGTATGTTTACCCCTGCGGCAGAATGGATTTGTGCTGATCTGTCGGATATAACTGGCCGAAAGTTTGACATCGCATCGGCTATTGAGGTTCTGGAACATATTGATCCAGCGATCTTGCCATCATTTCTTGATGGCGTCGCGGGTGTTATGGAGGATAAGGGAAAGCTGATTGTTACTGTGCCTTCAATTGGAAAAACTGTGGCCGAGAAACATTTCCAACACTTTTCGTTTCAATCTCTACGTGATGCGCTTGAACCGAATTTCGACATTGAAGTCATTTATGGTTTCGAAATGTCTGGTTGGTGGCTTAGGCTTCTGACAAGGTTGCTCTGGAACAGCCACTGGCGCATAGACGCGCCACGCATAAACAGATACCTCGTTGATCTCCACAAAAAAAGGCACAATAGCGATGAAAATGCAGGACGGCTGTTCTGTATAGCAAGTAAGCGAGGTTCGGTGACACAATGAAACGCCTATATAACATCCGTAAGCGCGTTCTTGTGACTGGTGGGGCGGGGTTTCTTGGCTCTCATCTAATTGATCGGCTGCTGGAGCGGGGGGACGAGGTGCTGTGCGTAGACAACCTTTTCACTGGCAGAAAGGAGAACCTTTATCACCTACAAAACCACCCGCAGTTCGAGTTTATGCGCCATGACGTGACCTTTCCACTGTTCGTGGAGGTGGACGAGATATGGAACCTCGCCTGTCCCGCCGCCCCAATCCATTATCAGCATGACCCGGTGCAGACCACCAAGACCTCGGTGCATGGGGCGATCAACATGCTGGGGCTTGCCAAGAGGCTGGGCTGCCGAATTTTCCAGGCCTCGACCTCTGAAGTTTATGGCGATCCGTCGGTACATCCACAGCGCGAGGATTACTGGGGGAACGTAAACCCAATTGGTCCCCGGTCATGCTATGACGAAGGCAAACGATGTGCTGAGACGCTATTCTTTGATTATCACGGGCAAATGGGACTGGATATCAAGGTAGCGCGGATCTTCAATACCTACGGGCCGCGGATGCACGCCAATGACGGGCGAGTGGTTTCGAATTTCATCGTGCAGGCGCTTCGTGGCGAAGACGTCACCATCTATGGCGACGGCGCTCAAACCCGGTCGTTCTGTTATGTCGATGACCTGATCGATGGGTTCCTGGCGCTGATGGACAGCCCCGTGGGCTTTACCGGGCCGGTTAACTTGGGCAACCCGGGCGAGTTCACCATCCGCGAATTGGCTGAGGCGGTGATCGCGCTGACCGGATCTCGCTCGACTCTCACCTTTCAACCGCTTCCACAGGACGACCCTATGCAGCGATGCCCCGATATCGATCTTGCCCGGAACAAGCTGGGATGGGAGCCGAAAGTCGCCTTGCAGGAGGGGCTGGAGCGAACAGTTGACTATTTCCGTGCGCAGATATAAGGCTTCATATCGTGTCGAATCCTCTAACAACTGTGTCGCCCACTAATGTGTTGAGTGTGGTTTTCACATTTAATAGACCTAACTACCTCAAAAACTTTGTCAGATCACATCAGGAATGTGCTCCTGAATTCAACCTGCTCATCATCGATGACGCTAGTACCGATCCGGACCAGATCAAGATATTGGACGACTTCCGTAAGCAGGATGGGATTGAGGTAATGACCGCATATGGTGCGTCGCATCGCCATGGCGGGCTTTACCAAAATATGAACGAAGCTTTGGCAATAGCTGGACGTCGCGGGTATCAGTTCATGAATTTGTTTCAAGATGATATGCAAATTGTGAGACCCGCAACGGATGATATACTTAAGGCCTGCGGAATACTTGATATGATCAAGCATGGTCTCCACATAAATTTGACCTTTCGTAAATATCTAGATGTTAAAAATGAACCAAAGATTTGTGACGTAGCAAATGTGTATCGATCTCAAAACCTGCAAGTTTCTGACACTGGTTTAATACACGTCAAACGCGCGATCAGCTCAGGTTTCATTTTCCAAGAATCTGAACGAGCTCATAGTGCATTGGCAGTACAACTTGGCTTCAAAGGATATGTATTTAGAGATCCAGTGTGTGCATTTGTGCCCTGGCCTATATTCTACCGAAATAAAAAAAAGACCAAAATTGCACCGCTCGGCACAATTCGTAAAACCTCAAACGTTAAATTCATTCGCACCATTTCACCAGATGAGATTATCAGCCTTAAAGCCAGAGATATTAAGACATTACCCTACATGGAGGAGTGGTGTAGGCCGGCAAACAGTTATTGGCTTGCGCCATACAATTACACAAACTCACTTCGTGACTGGGGCAAGAGAATTGTGCGATCAGCAATGGATGGAAAGCTTAATTGGCGGATTATTCCTCATTTAATTTCGCCGTCAACTCCTGTCCAAACACCTAAGTTGGAGTTAAAGAGGCATGACTGACAATAACCCTCACGTTGTTGAGCGTGAACTCAACCAACATGATTTATCCCAACTGAACGCCTTGTCCGCGATTGCAACAGCGTCGAATGCACCAAAGCACGGTACGCGTTATCGACTGATATTTGGCTTGAAAACGGCCAAGTGCCTTGACAATCTTTATTTTCGGCTGATCGAGAAGCTTGATATTGATGTACTGGTGGAGTGCGGCGCACATGAAGGCACTGCATCTTTCAGAGCTGTGACAGAACTTAAAAAATCTGCCATAGCAATAGAAGCGAATCCGTATGTTTTTAGACAAAAGACACTCCAACTTCAAAAGTATGGAGTAATGGCATTAAATTTTGCGCTGGACACAACAGCCGGGCAAGTAGCACTGAAAGTGCCCAAAGGAAAAAGCAACTCATCAACAAAAGGTTCTCTGTTGCCGCGTACCGAGGGCGCTACCGAAGAAGTTACATGCGAAGCAAGAACTCTTGATTCTATTGCTGCACAATATTTACCAGAGCGCAATTCTGTTGGACTTTGGATCGACGTGGAAGGAGCTACATCTCGCGTGTTGCGTGGGGCAAGTAAAATTTTGCAGGGTGGAAGATGCAAGATAATCAAAGTAGAAGTGGAGTCCGTTTCATTTTGGCAAAATCAAACCAAGGCTCATGAAATTGATTTGTATCTAAGAAAACATAAATTTGTTCCCATAGCCCGGGATTGTGAATATCGGAATCAATATAATATAATTTACGTTCCGATGAGGTATCTTGAGCCCGTTGAAAGTGACGTTTTTTGTTTCTGGCAAGATTTGGGTAGATTGAAGCTTGCACCTAGTGATTGGATCTTCCCTTTTTCGCTACAACGCAACAGACTTATCTTAAACAGAAGTAGTGTTTTTCGCCGTCTCGCAGCAATCCTAAGGCCTTAATAGGGCGCTGCTCTAGATGAACTGGATTTTCATCGCTCAGGTGAGGAAGTGCGAATAGATGTGTAAAGTACTGTTTATGGCTTTCTCTAAAATCGGATCGCGAAAAGCAAACGCAATTCAGCAGGCTGCAATGTTTGGTGCTGTAAATCGTGTTTGCAAGAGCTCAATAGGTGTATTTCTTTATCCGATAGTAGATTTTCTGAGATTTGTAGGCCGCCCTAATTTTAGGCTGTCATTTATTCCGATTCCTGTTATGCCCGCACGGCGGCTTACCTTTTTTATCTACAAGTTGGTAATTTTGTTATCAATTAAACTAGGCCGTTTGGATGTTGCATACACTAGGTCTCCAGTTTTTGCTAAACTCGCAATGGAAAATGGGCTTTCGACCATTCTTGAATTGCATGCCGTTCCTCGTACCGACAGCAAAGATCACAAAACAGTGGGTTTTGCTTGGTCACACCCTCACCTGCGCAGGATCGTCACCATCTCTCAGACGCTTGCCGATGATCTGGTGTTGGAATATGGCTTACCCCATCCGGGCTGTGACATCGTTGTGGCCCATGACGGAGCCGAGCCTGGATTTCGGCCCGGCCCGCCAGCGGCGCATGACGGACCTCTGCGGGTGGGCTATTTCGGGCATCTCTACCCTGGCAAGGGTATGGAGACGATAGCGTTACTCGCTCCGCTGTTCCCAGACCTTCGCTTTGACGTTCATGGTGGCACCGACGCTGATCTCACCCGCTGGCGCGCCGCCTGCGCAGGACAGGACAACCTGATCCTACATGGTCACATCCCCCATGAGCAGGTGGCCGAGCGGATGGCAGACTGTGACATCCTCATAGCGCCCTATGCCGCGAAAGTCAGCCATTCTGGAAGTGGGGATATCGGGCGCTGGATGTCGCCACTCAAGCTGTTTGAGTACATGGCTGCCGAACGCCCCGTGGTTACTGCCGACCTGCCCGTTCTGCGAGAGGTGGTTAGCGATGGCGAGACAGCGCTCTTATGCCCGCCAGGTGATACTGATGCCTACGCTTCTGCGCTGCGGCGATTGACGGCTGATCCGGAATTAAGTGCACGTATTGGTTCGGCGGGCCGCGACCTGCTGGAGGCGGAGTATACTTGGGAAAAGCGCGCACGGCGGGTGCTGGACGGAATCGTGCCCAAGGATACCAAATGACCCCACACATTCTTTTTGCCGCTTATCAGACTGATCGCGGCTCCAACGGTGGCATGGAAAGTGCCACGCATATTTTTGAGGCGCTGGCGGATGATTTCCGCTGGACGTTGTTGACCAACCGCGAGACGCCGCGGAACGCACGGTGGCGTGCCGGGGGCGCGCGGGTGTTGAACTTTGCCTTTGACGAGGGCGCCGGAAGGATCGCGCGAAGCGCGCAACTGAGCCTCGCTGCCACGCGAGCACTGGCGCTAAGCGCTAACATCCTCCATGGAAATGACATTCGCGGCGTGCAGATCCTGCTGTACGCCGCGCGGTTGAGGCGCGTACCGCTTGCCTTGACATTGCGCGACACCAAGCCCGAAAGTGATCGCTATAGCGCGTCCTGGCACCGAATAGCCCAGCGGCTCGATGCGCTGATCACCCTTTCAGATGACATGGCTCAGCGTGTCGGGGATCGACTGCCAGTTCCCGCCGCACGGCGGCATACAATCAACAGCATTGTCGACCTTGATGCTTTCCACCCGCCCGACCCTAACCACCGTGCGGCTTCGCGTGCCTGTCTGGGGATCGGAGCCGAAGAATGCGCCGTGGGTATGGTAGCGGGGGTGTTCGACAAGAAGCGACAGTTGGAGGTGATACGCGACGTGCTGCCACAGCTGGCAGACCTCCACGTGCGGCTACACTTGGTAGGTGATTTCAAGCCGCATACAGAGTCTTACGCCCAAGTCTGCGCAGATATGGTCGCCGCGCTGGGGCTGGAGGACCGCGTCGTTTTTCATGGATTTCGCAGCGATGTAGCCGACTGGATGGCAGCGCTGGACATAGTGCTGGTGGCCTCGCGGCGCGAAGGGCTGGCGCGCTGCATGATAGAGGCGATGGCATGCGGCACGCCGGTGGTGTCGGTCGATGTATGTTCCGCCCGCGAAATGCTGGAGTCGACGGGGGCGGGAATCGTCGTGGGGATGGATGACTGGGCCGGCCTCGCAGCCGCCCTGCGTGATCTCAGCACTGACTCGAAAAAGCGCGCGGCCATGGGCCAGCGCGGCCGAGAAGCGGCACTGGCGCGATTTTCGACACAACGGGTGGCGCAGAGCTGGCATGATCTTTATGACCGCCTCGGTGGAACGAGGATGGAGTGATGATTGTGTCTGATCGATTTGAAGTGATGTTTTTTCTGCCACAGCTTGGCGGGGGCGGTGCGGAGATGAACGCAGTCCGGTTAGCACCAGGCCTGCTGGCCGCCGGGATAACGCCGGTCTATGCCGTCGCACGCGGCCCTGGAAGCTATGCCGAGTTCCTTCCCGAAGGCGCGACCGAGATCATCCTAAATACCGGCCGGATCAATTCCTCGACGCTGCGACTGATTCGGGCGCGAGCCCCTTTGGCTCGCCTGATGGATGTGCGGAAACCTGATGTGTTATGCGCCGTGATGGCCGGGCCCGGGATCGCGGCATTGGCTGCGGTACAGAAAGCCCAACACAAGCCTGCGAAGGTGCTTTCGATCCAGAATTCACTGAGCGTATCGCATGAACAGGACGCCAGGATTCGCGAACGGATCGAACTGGCACTAATCCGTCGCAGCTTTCCAGCCTTCGACGCGGCTATCGCCCTTTCTTTTGGCGTAGCAGAAGAACTGCGCCGGATCGTGCCTGCGCTGCGCGACCGGGTAGAGGTGGTACCGAATGTTGGTCTACCGCTTCCGGCGCAGGTGGCGACTGCGCTTTCGCAGAGCCGGTCCGGCAGCACCAGCGTATGCACGATTTTGGCCTGCGGGAGGCTCACAAAACAAAAAGACTATCCCACTCTACTGCGGGCGTTTGCCTTGCTGAAAGGAGCCAAACTGCGTCTGAAAATTCTTGGTGAAGGGGAATTGCGTGAGCGCCTCCAGGTCATGGTCATGGAATTGGGGCTGGCGGAAAGGGTGACCTTTCTGGGCTTTCAGCGCGACCCGTTCAGCTACATGCGCGCAGCCGATATCTTTGTTCTGTCATCACGCTGGGAAGGGTTTGGCAACGTTCTGGTCGAGGCGATGGCCATGGGCACACCTGTCGTCTCGACCGACTGCCCGCATGGCCCAGCCGAGATAATCGCGGATGGCGAAACTGGATTGTTGGTACCTGTCGACCAGCCCGAAGCGCTGGCGGAGTCCCTGCAACGCCTGATCGACGATCCGGCGCTGAGGCGGCGCTTGGGTGAGGCAGGCAAGGTGCGCGCACAGGATTTTTCGGCCGAGAAGGTAGGGGCCGCCTATGCAGCGCATTTCCGAGCCATTGCGGCGAGAGCGCGGCGAACATGACGCCAAACCTATTCATAGTCGGTGCGCCAAAATGCGGCACCAGTTCTCTTTTCGATTGGCTGTGCCAGCATCCAAACATTCAGGGCACTCGAGTTAAAGAGCCCTTTTTCCTGATCGATCCAGCCCACCCACTGGCGCGCCGTCCAAGCTTCGCAGCTGACGGAACCGACGCTTGGGGCAGCCTCTTCGCGCGCGAGGACGCCACAGCGCCGATCCGGATGGAGGGCACCACGCATTATCTGTTCGACCCCGTTGCACGGGATGCGATCACCGCGATGTCGCAAGCACGTGTGATCATCGTGCTGCGCGAGCCTGCCACACGCGTGTACAGTTCGTTCCAATACACGGCAAACAATCTCGCGCGGCTGAAACCCGGCCTCGATTTTGCACGCTACCTCGACCTTGTTCGAGAGGGCCGCCCGCTGATGCCCGACTGGTGCACCCATCCTGGAAGTGCCTATGTCCTGCAGAACGATCTCCATTACAGCCGGTATCATGAGCATGTTGCCCCTTGGCTCTCGGCAGTTGGACCGGATCGAGTACGATTGCTTGTGATGGAGGATATGATCAGGGACCCTCAGGGCGCGGTCGCAGGAATTGTTGCATGGCTCGGGCTTGATCCGGCGAGGTTGCCACGGATCGAGAATGCCGCCCGCAACCGTACCGAGCGGGTCCGGTTTCCGCGAGTGCAGAACACCGTGCGGTCTCTGAATAAGCGTTTGCGTCCGCCACAGGCATTCCGCACGGTGCTGAAGCGGGGCTATGGTGCTCTTCAATTTCAAGACGCAGCCGAAACATCCCCTGAGGACCGTGCAGCTCTGGAACACCTACGCACCCAATATGAAGAAGACAATGCCCGCCTTGCCGCAGTCACCGGTCTGGACCTAACGGCGTGGTCGATCACCAAGCCCGTCCCGGTGCAAACTCCGTGAGCGACGTAACTTTCCGATCCCAGTCCTTTACTTTCACTGAATCGGTGCGGAACAATCCTTTCGTACCGATCTCGGACGTGATGCGTTTGGTTGTTGTCATTTATTTTGTGTTTTGGCGCTTTGTACCCACGCTCGCTGTCCTTTCCGCACAAGCCAGCATCGATGTCTTCTATGCACTGACGATCGCGTTTTTCCAGTTCATGATCGAGCTGCTGATCCTTTATCCCTTTTTGTTAAAACGCTTCGCCGGCACCTCCATCGGTTGGCTGCACCCACTTATCTTGCCAACAGTTATGTCCGTTAGCTTTGGTATCGTGCGCAGCCCGGATCAATTGCTGACCCCAATTACAGCTTGGTACCAAGTCCAAGGCGTGCCAGACCATATGCTTCTTGTCGGCTGGCCCGAGACTCGAATCCTCGAGGCGCAACTGAAGCTCAACCTGATTAATCTGTTGGCACTAATCTGCACCTATGCCGGTTTTTCCATTATGCTGCGACGGTACCCGCACCGCGAGCAGCGGCCGATACGTATCGACGGCGCGCGCATCGCGCTGCTTTTCATCGTGATGTTTTTGGTCGTCTTCGCTTTTCTGCAGTTACAAGGTGGACTGATAGCGCACATGTCGACACTTGGCGGTGGACGTTTCCGCATGCGGCAACTCAGCGGGCATTTTCTCGTGTTTAATAACTTCCTGCCCTTCCTGCTCTTGTTGTGGTATGCCTTTAGGCCGACTGCAATCCGCAACCCGCTTTTCATAGGTGCGTTTGTGCTAAGCGCAGTTACACAGATCATCGTGACGGGCAGCCGTTCCGACTTGTTTGCATCATTTGCGCTGCTTCTTGCAGTCTGGATCTACCACAACCGCCGAATTCCGACCACGAGGGCAGTTCTGCTGGGACTCGTAGCGGTCCTTTCGCTCGGCGTGCTAGGAGAAGTTCGGCGCAGCGGTCAGAGTGGACAAATTGACTTCACCGCTCTAATGGATTTTGACTTGGCTTCGGCTTGGGAAATGTCTCAAGAGGAACTGGAAAACCGTCGTCATGGCACGGGGTTGGCGATAGCAGCGCTGGTGCCTGATCATGCCCAACATCTTCTTGGAACTACCTACGTCGCCGCGGCAGCTTTCTGGGTCCCTCGCTCCATCTGGCGCGATAAACCCCGTGGCGCAGGTGCCCACGCTAAGGCTCTGCTTTTCGGAGATCGAGAGACCATGGAGGGCTATAGCGGCGGCGGCACTCCTGTTAATGGCGCTCCGGAGGCTTACTGGAACTTCAGCTACCCAGGCGTTGTGATCGTGTTTCTGCTTTATGGCATACTTTGCGGGGCCGTAACGCGATGGGTTATGCGGCAACCACAAAATCCCTATGTGATTGTTGCACTTCTCATATTTGTTTTCCAGTTTAGCACGCCAAGTACGACTGGCATGGTCCCGACCCTACAGTCGATGACCTTGCTTTATCTAACATATCTTTTCCTAAACCGCCTTAAGATGAGATGATGAAAGCCATTTTCGCCCATGACCATAGGTTTATCCTATCAAGAGAAAAGGTGTGGTCCGAAAGCCAGTTTGAAGCTGCCCTTTGGAAACGCTACCTTGCCCATTTCGATACCATCACCGTCGCGGCCCGGCGAGGAAGTATGCCGCCGGGTAAGTCTGTGCAGCAACTCGAGTTATCGTCGGCACCTCATGTAGATTTCGAATTGTTTTCAAACCTGTCACGCCTTCGAGGGTTGACCCTAGATCGTCCTGCGGCCCTACGCCGTATGCAGGAATTGGTGGCCCGGCATGATGCGGTGATTGCGCGTCTCCCCAGTGAGATCGGACTGCTAGCTGTTCAATCAGCACGGGTCCTTGGCAAGCCTTGGGCTGTCGAGATTGCGGGCTGTCCCTGGGACGGTCTTTGGAATTATGGCTCACTCACGGGCAAGGCTTACGCAACGGTTGCTTGGTGGCGCATGCAACGCACCGTTGCGCGTGCAGAGCATGCCCTCTATGTCACACGCTCCTACCTCCAAAAGCAATATCCAACACAAGCAGCAAATACTTGCTCGGCGTCCAATGTCATGCTTCATGATGTCCCCGTAACTGCTCTGACCGCACGGCTGGAGCGTATTGAGACTCTAAGCCAGCGTCCGGTCCGGCTTGGTCTGATTGGCACGCTCAAGGGACGTTTCAAAGGCATCCAGACAACTCTCGCGGCACTGGCAGATGCGCGGTACGATCTGCCGCGGCTTAAGCTCCATATTCTCGGGGGGGGAGATCCGGCCCCTTGGAAGTCTGAAGCAGAAAGGCTGGGTCTGTCCGACCTTGTGGTGTTCGAGGGCACCCTTCCTGCGGGCGAGGCGGTGCTACGCTGGCTCGATAACGTCGATCTTTACCTACAGCCTTCGCTCAAAGAAGGCCTGCCAAGGGCACTGATTGAGGCGATGAGCCGTGGATGCCCCTGCATCGCCTCCACTACCGCTGGCATTCCAGAGCTTCTGGAGAGAATAGATCTGATAGAGCCTGGAGATAAGTTGGGTTTGGCCAATCTTTTGAGGAGAAGGCTCACTGATCGTGAATGGATGGAGCACCGGGCAGGTCGAAACTGGAATGAAGCGCTGGGTTACCAGACTACCGTACTCGATCAAAGGAGACACAAATTCTGGCAGTGTTTTGTCGACGATGTGCGCCGAAGAGAATTGCATTTCTCCTTTTAGTAGTTGAGAAACCGCGTTTTTTTTGAATTGACATCTCCGGTGGTATCGACTGTTGCGAAGGCATGATCAGCCCCGGTTTTCTTTCCCCGTCGGAGAGAGAAAAGCCTTTCGCGTGCGTGCACAGTTATCTTGAAGACCAAAACGTTCCACGGCGCGTCGATGCAAAATTCCTCCTTGATGACGGGAAGTCCTAGCCCGGATAACTCACGACACAGGTTTCATTGGAGGTAAGCTGCTGTTTTGCGCGGGCATGCGATGACGAGCGTGAGCACAATCGGCGTCCGGGTTTTCACGGTGGACGCGTTGTCATCTCTGGCTTTTGGGTTTCTTTTTCAGTCGGAGCGGGGCGCGATGTCTGCGTCATGTTGGGGGTGGCGGGCCACCTCGTTCACCGTCGCGCCTTCCACCAGCGCCTCAGCTACAATCCGGGCTTTCAACGCATCCGGCCACCGCCGCTGACCACGCGGCCCAACAATCTCATCAACGTCTGCGAGAAACTCCGTTGAGTGCTCCATGGAGAAAATCCCTACTTAATTCCATGACGCACGGAATCGCAGATCAAACGCTCACAGGAAAGGTGGGGCCAGAACAACGGTTACGGCCCATCAGATTGGTCACGATGAAGCGGGTGTCGCGTCCCATGGGGCCGACTTCGACCCGGGCGATGACACGACGGTCTGTGGACCAGGACCGTGCTGCATAAGACAAGGATTTGAACCGGCGCAGTTTCTGACCCTTTCGCGCGTAGCGGTCTGCCGTGGAAGCCTCTAGGGTTTTCACATGCTCCCGCAGGCGCACATTTTTAGACAGGCCAAACACGTGATGCAGCCTGAGGCTGTCACACAGGTCCAGAACTTCCGAGGTGCCGTCGTGGCTGTCAGCGCGCAGCAGGATCGCGGTCGCGGGCCAGTCGCGGCGGATCAGACGCCGGATGTGGGCGGCGCGCCGGGCGCAGCACTGCGCCGACAAGACGCCCATCGCCGTCAAAGACCACGATCGGCTGGAAACCGTATTCATCATAATGCGCATTGAACAGGCGCAGCTGCTGGTGGCCATGGACGGTATAAAAGGTATCGTCGATATCCAGCACGATCTGTCGGGGCGTGCGTGCAAACGAGGCGCAATAAAACCGCACCATCTCATGCGCCATCCGGATAAGCGCCCGCCTGTCGGCCAGGTTTTCCATCCGCGAGATCGTGGGCTGTGAGCACAGCGCCGGTCTCACGGGCACGCTCGAGAGTGAGCTTGAACGACGGCTCGTCGCGCAAATCATCCGCGTCTTTGCCGTCCTCATACCCAGCCGCGATCATCATGATCCGGAACGGGATGATGTCTTCCAGGCTGTGCCGCTCCTTGCCGGGTTCACGCGGATCCGGGAGGCACTTTGCGACCAAACCCGCCAGATTGGCCCGGCGTTTGACCTCCCCCAAGAGCGTCAGACCGGCATCGGAGCTCTTATCCGCGCCGTCAAAATTGAGCAGGACAGGCCTGCCATTCACAGGTGACAAAGCGGGTTTGGTGGAGGTAGAGTGAGCCATTGTGAGGGGGCCTGCCTTTGAAACTGGAATTTCTGGCTTCGACAACCGAAAAATACCTGCTTTCAAAATTTTACGCCATCCTCGCCACATCTTCCTGAATTATCCGGGCTAGCAGGCCATCGCTGAGTTTCTCTGCTTAGGTGATGATACCATTCGAGGCTGGTATAAAACCTACCGAGAGGACAGTTACGAGTGCTTTTGATCAACGGGTAGAAGAGTGGTCAGTCCTGAATGACGCAGCTCAAGAGGCGGAGACATGCGCTTGGCTGCCCGATGGCGTCAACAAAGCCGATCCACGCTGAAGCGTATTTCGCTAATACTCAATTTAAAAAGGTGCCCCATGATTAACAGACTCGACTTTGTCGTTGTTGGACCACAGAGGACGGGGAGCTCATGGCTAGACCGGGCATTGCGTACCCACCCAAAAGTCGCTCTGCCCGCATTTACCAAAGAAACCTTCGCTTTCGACAGCGAAACGGAGATCGATTTACATACCTATTTTCAAAGGTATTTTTCTAACGCCGAATCTGGACAGAAAGTTGGGGAAATTGGTCCGACTTACTTTCATAATCCTCGAGCAAGGGATCGTTTGCGCACCAATTTCCCAGATCTAAAGATCATCATCCTGCTTCGCGATCCGGTAGAGCGCACCTATTCTCTTTTCCGTCATGAAGTCGCGAAGGGCCGTAGCCCGGACGATCTTTTCCGTGCCATTGAACAAAACCCCGAGATAGTCGAATCTGGTCGTTATGCAAAACACGTTGTCGATTGGCAGCGTGATTTTGGGAATGACCGAGTACAGTTGCTTTGGTTCGACGATATAGAGGCAAGGGGCGCGCAGATGGTCATGGACGTGCATGAATTCATTGGAGTCTCGAGGCGGCAACTCAACCCCGAGATATTAGACAAATACGGCTCCGGTGTAGTGCCGAGATTCCAGTTATTAGCTACTATGGCAGCACGCACTGCCCGGTTCTTTCGGTCCGCCGGGATGGACAGAGTTGTAGAGGGCGCGAAGCGCATTGGTCTAAAGCCACTATTCTTCCAAGGTGGCGATACCAGCAAACTAGCCCTTTCCCAAGCGCATCGCGAATATCTCGAACAAGTGCACGCTGATGACATACGGTTTATCTTAGAACAAAAGCGGACTTTCCATGGGGGAAAATCCTGAAATGAGAGTGGTAGTAGTGTCTAATTTTGCTTGGTCCCTGACAACATTCCGCGGAGATTTAATAAAGCAGATGGTTGCCGGCGGTCACGATGTACATGTTGTTGCTCCAGATTTCGAAAATGATCCTGAGCTCGGGGACAAGTTGCGCAATTGGTCGGTGACACCGCATACGATTGCAATGTCCCGTGCTGGCCTGACGCCAATACAGGATTTGAAACTACTCTTTGGTCTCTATTGCCTTTTCCGTGAAGTCCGTGCCGATCATGTGTTTGGCTACACATCCAAACCTGTCATTTTCGGAACCCTGGCCGGCAGGTTGGCTGGGGTTTCGAAACGTTTTGTGATGATTAATGGCCTCGGTTACGCATTCACTGGTAAGCCAAAAGGTAAACGGAGGTTTGTTAGGTGGTTGCTCATCGTGCTCTACTGGATCGCTTTGAAAAATGCTGATGGGGTGTTTTTTCAAAACCCTGACGATAGTGAGGATTTACGACGGCTCCGCGTGCTCGGCCCCAGAACGCGGACGATTTTAGTCAATGGCTCAGGGGTCAATACATCGGATTACCCGCAGCAACCAATACCAAGTGGACCCATATCATTTCTTCTAATCGCCCGTTTGATCGCAGATAAGGGAATACGAGAATATTTAGCAGCAGCGAGAGCGATTGGTCGGAAATTTCCTGATGTGAGATTTCATTTGGTTGGAGACTACGACCCCAATCCTAGCGCGATTACTCCAGATGAAATAAAAAAGTGGTCCCAATTAGGTAATATATGCTTCCATGGCCATCTGAATAATGTTCGAGATGTACTCAAAAATTGCAGTGTGTACGTTCTGCCAAGCTACTATCGTGAAGGTACACCACGCTCAATCCTTGAAGCGCTTTCGACCGGACGTCCAGTCATAACCACTGACGCGCCCGGGTGTCGTGAAACTGTTCAAGATGGGATAAACGGGTTCCTCATTCCTGCTCGCGACGCCGCTGCACTGGCTGCAGCAATGGAGAACTTCATAGATAATCCTGCTTTGGTTGTCTCAATGGGCCAGAAGTCGCGAGAAATGGCTTTAAACAAATACGATGTTAAAAAGGTGAACGCAGTGATGCTTGACGCAATGGATTTATAATCATCCACGTTTATGACGCCGCCGGACGCAAAATTCAACCAGCCGTCAAGGCCGAAATGTAGTTGGATTCCTTCGTGACAAGTGCGTTAATGAGCCGGCATAGCTCATGCTGAGGCCACGTATCATGATACCCTTTTTGCCAGATCATACTGACGCGCTGATCGCCTTTGTACATAATATTTATGGTGACAGCTTCACCCCCTTGCACAGGCCGGTCTTTGAGGGAAATGAACGCAACTACCTTATTGACACGATCGATTCGAATTTTGTTTCGTCGGTTGGCGCTCGGGTTTCCGAGTTGGAGGAGCGGATAGCCGAATTCACCGGCTCGGCTCGGGCGATTGCCACCGTGAACGGTACAGCAGCTCTACATATTGCGCTTATCGTGGCTGGGGTCTGTCAGGGTGACGAGGTGCTGTCGCAAGCAGTTACCTTCGTAGCGACCTGCAACGCTATTTGCTACGCAAATGCGCGGCCTGTGTTTGTAGATGTGGACGAAGACACGATGGGAATGAGCCCGGTGGCCCTGCGCCGGTGGTTAGAGGCTAACACGAGGCACGAGGGCGGTAAGACAATAAATCGTGAGACCGGCGCACGCATCACTGCCTGTGTGCCGATGCACACTTTTGGCCTGCCCTGTCGGATCGCCGAAATCGCCGAGGTATGTGCCGAATTCGACATTGCACTGATCGAGGATGCCGCAGAGTCGCTCGGCAGCCGTGTCGGCGCGCGCCATACTGGCACCTTTGGCACTCTGGCCACGCTAAGCTTCAACGGCAACAAGGTCATCACGACCGGAGGCGGTGGCATGATCGTCACAGATGACACGGCGCTCGCTGATCGCGCCAAACACCTGACCACCACGGCCAAGGTACCGCACGCATGGGAGTTCGTGCATGACCAGGTGGGCTACAATTACCGCATGCCTAATCTCAACGCGGCCTTAGGTTGTGCACAGATGGAAAAGCTGCCCGAAATGCTGCGGATCAAGGCTGACACGGCGGCGCGCTACCGGGCTTTCTGCGCCGAACACGGGCTGCATTTCATCGATCCGATTGCGGCAACGACCACGAATTACTGGCTCAATGCCATCCGGCTGGAAGATCGCAACGCACGTGACGCATTTCTCGACTACACCAACGGTAAGGGTGTGATGACCCGGCCGATCTGGACTCTGATGAGCGACCTTAACGCTTTTGCGGAGTGCCAGAACGACGGGCTCGAGACCTCCCGCTGGCTCGCCGACCGAGTCGTCAACCTGCCGTCCAGCGTTCCCGAAAACCAGTTCCACAGGCTACATACATGAATATTCTCGATCTCATCGGTCGCGATCTGGCGCTTTTCGACACGGATATTGCTCGCCATGATGCTGAGTTGCGCGATCTGGTCAGCGCCTCGCGTTTCTTGGTGATCGGCGGGGCCGGTTCTATCGGACAGGCCGTAACGCGCGAGATATTCAAGCGAAATCCGCGCGCGCTACATGTGGTTGATATATGCGAGAACAACATGGTCGAACTCGTGCGCGACATTCGTAGCACGCTGGGGTACAACGACGCCGATTTTCGCACCTTCGCAATTGATTGTGGAAGCCGTGAGTTCGAGGCGCTGATGGCGGCAAATCTAGCTTATGATTACGTGCTCAATCTCTCGGCGCTAAAGCATGTGCGCAGCGAGAAGGACCCGTTCACCCTGATGCGGCTCATCCAAGTGAACATCCTCAACACTATCTCTACGCTGCAGGCCGCACGCGACAAGGGAGCGACTAAATATTTCTGCGTCTCAACCGACAAAGCGACCAACCCTGTCAACATGATGGGGGCAAGCAAGCGGATTATGGAGATGTTTTTGATGCGCGAGAGCCTAACGATACCGATCTCAACCGCGCGATTCGCCAATGTAGCCTTTTCCGACGGCTCACTCCTACACGGTTTCAACCAGCGCCTTGCAAAGAACCAGCCAATTTCAGCGCCCAACGACGTTCGCCGCTATTTCGTGACGCCGCAGGAATCGGGTGAATTGTGCCTGATGTCCTGCCTTTTGGGCAACAACCGCGACATCTTCTTTCCCAAGCTGAGCAAGGCGCTCAACCTCATCCGCTTTTCCGATATCGCCGTGCGTTACTTGCGCGCACGGGGATATGAGCCTTATGAATGCGCCACCGAAGAGGAGGCACGAGGCCGCGTCGCCGAACTGATCTGCGCGGGCAAATGGCCAGTCTTCTTTTTTACCTCCGACACTACCGGTGAGAAAGATTTCGAGGAATTCTATACTGGGGCTGAGACACTGGACATGGAGCGTTTCGACACGATCGGTGTCATTCTAAACACGCCGGACTTCGACGTATCAAAGCTCGATCATTTCGCAAACAAGATCGCCTGCATCCGCGACGCTCCCCCTTGGGACAAGCCCGAGATCGTGGAACTCTTCAAGGATATGCTTCCGGAATTCGATCACAAGGAAACGGGTAAGTATCTGGACGCGAGGATGTAGGTCATGGTGCAGCGAGTACTTGATATTGTACTTTCCGGTACAGCACTTCTCTTGCTTGCGGTGCTTCTGATCCCTGTCGCAGTAGTCTTGCGCTTTACTGGCGAGGGTGAAGTGTTTTTCGCGCAAAACCGAGTGGGCCGCGGGGGCAAACCGTTCAAGCTTTTGAAATTTGCCACCATGCTCAAAGACAGCCCCAACATGGGCACTGGTACTGTGACACTAAGGGACGATCCCCGCGTCCTGCCAGTCGGCCGCTTCCTGCGCAAGACTAAGATCAATGAGTTGCCGCAGCTTATAAACATCCTGAAGGGGGACATGAGCCTCATTGGCCCTCGGCCTCAGACGCAGCGCTGTTTTGATGCTTTCCCCTCGCGCTCACAGAAAACAATTGTCACGGTGCGTCCGGGACTTTCTGGTCTTGGCTCAATTGTGTTCCGTGGGGAAGAAGACATGATGCATGCTGCAAAGGACCCTAATCGGGTCTATGATGAGTTGATCATGCCCTACAAGGGTTTACTCGAGGAGTGGTATGTGCAGAACCAGAGTGTTTTTGCTTACCTTGCGCTGATCGCCCTGACCGTCTGGGTTGTCGCCCGACCACGTTCTGGGCTTGTTTGGAAGGTTTTCCCCGATCTGCCTTCGCCACCTGAGGAAATCGCGCGGGAAGTAAATTGGCCTTCGGTGTCCCTTGTCGCTTGATGGGGAAACGCTGAGACAGGTCGCTCGGCTGCATGCTGCGCGCATAGATCAGGGGTTTCTTTCAAGTCTGGGTGTCCGGTTTCTCACAGTTCTTTACCGCGCCATCGATCGTAGCGACTCTGCGGTTTTAATCGTTCAGCGTGACGGTTCAGATGTGATCGGTTTCGTCAGTGGCGGCATCGGCATGGGGCCGATCTACAAACAGATGCTGCGAGATTGTCCTGCTTTAATTCTCTCACTAGTACATGTTGTGCTCCGCCCTCGCAAACTTTGGGGCATTATCGAGATACTACTGCGTGGAGGCGACGATGGACTTGAGTGTGAGCTTCCACGAGCTGAGTTGTTCTCCATCGCAGTTGCTCTGGATGCACGGGGAGGCGACGTGGCAAAACGGCTGTATACTGCCTTATGCATGCATTTTCGTCAGCAGGACATTCCAGCGTTTCGCATTGTGGTTGGAGAAGCTTTGCTCCCAGCACATCGCTTCTACGCCAAGATGGGAGCCGAACCTGCAGCTAGCCTTCGTGTGCATTACAATGCCGGCTCCACTGTATATGTGCAATACTTGCAGAAAAGCTGGGATGCGTCCCAGAGTTGATGAAACGCGGAATCTACCGCGTCATGCGCATGCGGCTGAAGGCCAGGCGCTGGTGCAAACCCTGGAGGGTTCCACGGCAGACCGCTATGTACGCAATGGCGAGAAACCGCGCCGGTTCAAGTCCTTCTCCTACGCGGCCCGGTCGTGGTCGAAAGAGCGACGCGTCATTGCCCGGGTCGAAGTCAGCTCCATGGGACGCGACACCCGCTTCATCGTCACCAATCTGATGGGCCCGCGCGGCAAGCACCTTTACGAGAAGATCTAATCCGCCCACGGTCAGGCCGATAACCACATCAAGGGCTGGAAGAGCCATCTCGCCTCGGACTGCACATCGTGCATGGGCGCAAGCGCCAACCAAATGCGGCTCATGCTTCACGGCTGCGCCTACTGGTTGTGGTGGACGCTCCGCGCGGCCTGTCCGAAACGCTCGCAATGGCGGCGCGCTCAGTTCGACACGCTGCGCCTGCACTTGGTCAAACTGACCGCGACCATCGTCGAGAAGAAAACCAGGATCATAATGACGCTGCCAGCCTCATGCCCACGTCAGAGCCTCATAAGGCTCCTGTGCGACGCGCTGCCCCGCCGCGCCCCACATGACGCAGACATCGCGACCCGCCAATCTTGAAACACCAACTTGAAAAGCTCTCGAAGACACACCCCGTCCGCCGTAAAAACCCGGACAGCAGGTCACCCGCGCGTAGAAGAGCAACTACTGACTGCTGGCGTGCGCGTCGTGAATAATCCCGGTTAACAACTGGTCCGAATTGCCGCGACCACCTCTGTTTTGCAAACATAAGGAACTCTATCTGTCATGACATCTCGAATTAAAACGGCAGTTTTCCCTGTCGCTGGTCTTGGAACACGCTTCTTGCCTGCGACAAAAGCCATGCCGAAAGAGCTGCTTCCAATTATAGACAAACCTATCATTCAATATGCGGTGGAAGAAGCTGTTGCAGCTGGGATGACGGAGCTTGTCTTCATAACGGGGCGCCATAAGCGGGCTATCGAAGATCATTTCGATGCCAACCCGGAACTTGAGCGCGAACTTGAGGAAAAAGGCAAAAGTGCTTTGGCAGAAAGCGTCCGTCATATCCTGCCGAGCCACGTCAATTGTATTTTTATCCGCCAACCACGCGCCTATGGCTTGGGGCACGCTGTACTGTGCGCGCGCCCGGTGATTGGTCGTCATCCGTTTGCGGTTCTATTGGCAGACGATGTGATCAAAGCCCAGCATAGTCCGATGTCGCAGCTCGTCAGTGGGTATGCTGCGCAGGGCAAAACACAGCTCTCTGTCATGCAAGTCCCAGAGAGCGAAGTGTCCAAATACGGAATTATCGTTCCGGGACAAGACGAGGGCGATGTGGCTGGCCTTATTGAGAAACCTGCGTCGAATGCTCCGTCGCGGCTTGCTTCGATCGGTCGTTACATCCTCGAGCCCGAAATCCTGGACATCCTTCAGGATCTGCCGCCCGGTGCTGGTGGCGAAATCCAACTTGCCGATGCGATTAATGTACGTGCTCAAGAGGGACGTGTGCAGTCTATAGCACTTTCGGGCAAGCGCTACGATTGCGGTTCAAAATTCGGCTATTTGGAAGCGATTGTCGATTTTGCCATGGAGCATCCCGAGTTTAGCAAGGCTTTGCATGGCGCAGGCCTCAAAAAAGGTGCGGACTGATAGCTCGCGGCGCAACATATCTCAAACGTGACCTCCACAGATCGGACCATAATGACTGACTATATCGTAAAGGATATCAACCTGGCTGAATATGGCCGCAAAGAGTTGGATATCGCGGAAACGGAAATGCCGGGGCTGATGGCCCTGCGCGAGGAATACGGTGAGGAAAAGCCGCTCAAGGGCGCGCGCATCGTTGGGTCGCTGCACATGACGATCCAGACCGCCGTTCTGATCGAGACGCTGGTCGCGCTCGGCGCCGATGTGCGCTGGGCCAGCTGCAACATCTTCTCGACACAGGATCACGCGGCCGCCGCCATCGCGAAATCGGGTGTTCCGGTTTTTGCGATCAAGGGTCAGACGCTGGAAGAGCATTGGGATTACCTCGACAAGTCGTTCCTTTTCGAAGACGGCCCGAACATGATCCTCGACGATGGTGGCGACGCTACGCTCTATGTCCTGCTGGGCGCGCGCGCCGAGGCGGGTGAAGACATCATTCCCGTCCCCACCTCGGAAGAGGAAGAGGTCATCAAGGCGCAGATCGCCAAGCGCATGGCGGCAAGCCCCGGCTGGTTCACCAAGGTGCGTGACCAGATCAAGGGCGTGTCCGAGGAAACCACCACCGGCGTCAACCGGCTCTATCAGCTCGTGCGCGACGGGCAGCTGCCCTTCCCGGCGATCAACGTGAATGACAGCGTCACCAAGTCGAAATTCGACAACAAGTATGGCTGCAAGGAATCGCTGGTCGATGGCATCCGCCGCGCGACCGACACGATGATGGCCGGCAAGGTGGCCGTGGTCTGTGGCTATGGCGACGTGGGCAAAGGCAGTGCTGCATCGCTTGCCGGCGCCGGCGCCCGTGTGAAAGTGACCGAAGTCGATCCGATCTGCGCGCTGCAAGCTGCGATGGACGGGTTCGAAGTGACGCTTCTGGAAGATGAAGTTGCGAGCGCCGATATCTTCATCACCACGACCGGCAACAAGGACGTGATCCGCATCGAGCATATGCGCGAGATGAAGGATATGGCGATCGTCGGCAATATCGGCCATTTCGACAATGAAATTCAGGTGGCCAGCCTCAAGAACCACAAATGGACCAACATCAAGGAACAGGTGGACATGATCGAGATGCCCTCGGGCAACCGGATCATCCTGCTGTCCGAAGGCCGCCTGTTGAACCTTGGCAATGCCACTGGCCACCCCAGCTTTGTGATGTCGGCCTCGTTTACCAATCAGGTGCTGGCGCAGATCGAACTTTGGGTGCGTGGCGATCAGTATGAAAACAAGGTCTACATCCTGCCCAAGCATCTGGATGAAAAGGTTGCTCGCCTGCATCTTGGCCGGATCGGCGTCAAGCTGACCGAGCTCAAGCCCGATCAGGCGGAGTATATCGGCGTGAAACCCGAAGGCCCGTTCAAGCCCGAGCACTACCGGTATTGAGGACAAGATATGACACGCGATAGCTACATTTTCACCTCCGAGTCCGTCTCAGAAGGGCATCCCGATAAGGTCTGTGACCGGATTTCGGACGCCATCCTCGATGCTTTCCTGGCCGAGGAGCCCAACGCCCGCGTGGCTGCGGAAACCTTCGCCACCACCAACCGCGTCGTCATCGGCGGCGAGGTCGGACTTCAGGATCAGGACCGCCTGCGCGTCTACATGGACCGGATCGAAGACATCGCTCGGGCTTGCATCCGGGACATCGGATACGAGCAGGACAAGTTCCACTGGGAAACCTGCGAGATCACCAACCTTCTGCACGAGCAATCCGCCCATATCGCCCAAGGCGTGACCGGCGAACGCGGTGACGAAGGCGCAGGCGACCAAGGCATCATGTTCGGCTATGCCACCAACGAAACCGACGCGCTCATGCCCGCCCCGATCCAGTTCAGCCACGCGATCCTGCGCCGGCTGGCCGAGGTGCGCAAATCCGGCGTCGAACCCTCGCTGCGCCCTGATGCCAAAAGCCAGCTCTCGCTGCGCTACGAAAACGGCAAGCCGGTCGAAGTCATGCAGATCGTGCTCTCGACCCAGCACGAAAGCGAAGCCCAGACCAGCGACGACATCCGCGCCATCGTCGAGCCGTATATCCGCGAGGTTCTGCCCGCCGAATGGATCACCGCCCGCACCGAATGGTGGGTCAACCCGACCGGCACCTTCGTGATCGGCGGCCCTGACGGCGACGCTGGCCTCACCGGTCGCAAGATCATCGTCGACACCTATGGCGGCGCCGCTCCGCATGGCGGCGGCGCGTTTTCCGGCAAAGACCCGACCAAGGTGGACCGCTCGGCCGCTTACGCTGCGCGCTATCTCGCCAAGAACGTGGTCGCCGCAGGCATGGCCGAACGCTGCACCCTGCAGCTCTCCTATGCGATCGGCGTGGCGCGTCCGCTGTCGATCTACGTGGACACCCACGGCACCGGCGACGTGCCGCCCGCCAAGATCGAAGAGGCCGTCGCCAAGGTCATGGACCTGACCCCGCGCGGCATCCGCGACAAGCTGGAGCTGAACAAGCCGATCTACCAGCGCACCGCCGCTTACGGCCATTTCGGGCGCGAGCCCGATGGCGATGGCGGCTTCAGCTGGGAAAAAACCGATCTGGTCGACGCGCTAAAGGCAGAAGTCACATAGCGTTTATGTAACCTCATCTACCGAGCCTGACGTTGCGGACTGCACTTGGCTCATCTGATCGACCTTTGTCCCGATCGTGTTTGCCGACGCGGTCGGGACTTTTTGTCTCTACGCATCGTTTTTTGAGAGGACAGAATGACCAAACCCTTGCCCACCGTCACCCCCAACACATGGGAATTCCGTAAGCGATGGGGTGGACGCCCCCCGGCGGCATCGAATGTGCCAAAGTAGTGGGTGTTGAAACACTTCTACGAGGAGAGCGTCCATGAACGAGGCTAGCATCATCGGCCTGGATCTGGCCAAGAACATATTTCAGGCGCATGGCGCCGCGGGAGATGGTTCTGTTTTATTCCGGCGCAAGCTGTCGCGTGCGCAGCTGCTTGATTTCCTGAGCAAGCAACCGCCTTGCATTGTGGCGATGGAGGCCTGCGCCAGCGCTCATCACTGGGGCCGTGCAATAGGCAGCCTCGGTCACGAAGTTCGGTTGATCCCACCAGCCTACGTGAAGCCGTTCGTGAAGCGCCAAAAGAATGACATGGCCGATGCGGAGGCAATCGCAGAAGCGGCATCGCGTCCGACCATGCGGTTCGTAGCCGTGAAGAGCGAGGAACAGCAAGCAGCAATGATGGCGTATCGTACCCGCGATCTTCTGGTTCGGCAACGCACACAGACGATCAACGCCCTTCGAGCCCATTTAGCCGAGCAAGGCATCGTCGCGCCCGTAGGTCCCGCTCATGTCGGCCGCCTCGCTGCGGTCATCAATGGCGACGACGGCGCTTTGCCTGCGGTGGTACGAGATCTGGCGCAGCTGCTCTTGGACCAGATCGCTGGCTTGAGTGAGAAGGTGGCGAACTTGGATGCTGAACTGCGCAGACGTGCAAGCACCGACGACACTGCGCGGCGGTTGACGACGATTCCAGGCATCGGTCCAATCACCGCGGCGGCGATCACTACATTCGCACCACCCATGGAAACCTTCAAAAAAGGGCGCGACTTCGCGGCGTGGGTTGGCCTTACGCCAAGACAACATTCAAGCGGTGGAAAGGAACGGCTTGGCCGAACCTCGAAGATGGGCCAGCGTGACATCCGAAGGTTGCTGATCGTTGGCGCTGTTGCAGTGGTCAGATGGGCAGCACGTAAGGGCGCCCCAGAAGGCTCGTGGCTTGCGAGAATGCTTGAGCGCAAGCCAAAGATGCTGGTTGCGGTAGCGCTGGCCAACCGAATGGCACGCACGGCCTGGGCGCTCATGCGCAAAGCTGAAGATTACAGAGATCCGGCGATGGCGACCGCATAGGTCAAACTCGCCGGGGTGTCGCCGCGAATGTGAGCAGGACGGAGGAACGTAAGGGCAAACGATCAAGAGATTGGATCGGGAAAACCATCATTGCGGACGATGCGCTATCAAGCGCGGGTAAGCGAACTGGACCCGATCTGCATATCTCCATACAGGCCCGCGGCGTATAAAGGCCGTAACTTCGAGGCCGGACACACGACTGCACCTGATCACATGCCCTATCGTGCCAAAAAAAGTACTTGCATTCATGGGGGCGTCCACACACGTTCGCTGGACAACACTGACGGCTTAGCTTGACGGCTTGAAGTTCCACGGTAGCAAGTCTTCGATATGGTTTTGCGGGTGGCCATTGGCGATCGCTGTGAGGGTTGCCTTGAGATAGGCGAAGGGCTCGACGCCGTTGATTTTGCAGGTTTCGATGAGCGAGGCAATGCGGCCCCAAGCGATGCCGCCCTCGTCGTGACCCGCGAAGAGTGAGTTCTTGCGGTTCAAAGCGATCGGTCGGATCATGTTTTCGACGCGGTTGTTGTCGATCTCGACGCGACCATCAGCCAAGAAGGTCTGCAGCCCGTCCCAGTGATTGTGGATGTAAGTCAGCTTTTCGCCCAAGCGGGATTTGGCAGAGACCTTGCGTCGCTCAGCCTGCAGCCAATCACCGAATGCCGCGACCAGTGGAGCGCTGTGGGTCTGGCGGGCAGACAATCGCTGGCCGGGGGAGATGCCACGAATGTCAGCTTCGACGGCATAGATCCCGGCGATGCGGCGCAGGCCTTCGGCGGCGATCTCTGATCTATCGCGGTCAAAGACTTCGTTCAGTTTGCGCCGGGCATGGGCCCAGCAATGGGCCACGCGAATGGGATTGCCGCCCTTGCGGGTAGGCTTGGTCAGCCGGTTGTAGCCCTGGTATCCGTCGATCTGAAGGATGCCATCAAAGCCTGTCAGGAATGTTTCGGCATTCTGGCCCGCGCGCCCGGGGGCATAGAAGTAGACCACGCCTGGCGGGTCCTCACCGCCCCATGGTCGGTCATCGCGGGCCAGTGCCCAGAGATACCCGGTTTTGGTTTTGCCGCGCCCTGGGTCCAGCACCGGGGCCGTGGTTTCATCCATGAACAGCTTGCTGGATCGCTTCAGATGGTCGGTCAGCCGGTCGACGACGGGCTTGAGATGGAACGCCGCCTTACCCACCCAATCGGCCAGCACAGCGCGGTGCAGATCAAGACCCGCCCGCGCCAGAATCTGGCTTTGGCGGTATAGTGGCAGGTGGTCGGCATATTTGCTGACCAGCACATGGGCGATGGTCGCCTCGGTCGGCAGGCCGCCCATGATCAGATGCGATGGTGCGGGGGCTTGGGTCACGCCGTCGGTGCAGGTCCGGCAGGCGTATTTCGGGCGCACGGTGACGATGACGCGCAACTGCGCTGGCACGATATCAAGCCGCTCGCTGCGGTCTTCACCGATCTTGTGCATGACGCCACAGCCACAAGGGCAAATCAGGCTCTCGGGTTCGATGACCTCTTCGATGCGGGGCAATGCTGTCGGCAGATTGCCGATGGTGCGCTTCGGCGCAGGCTTGGTTGTCGTCTTGTCACCTGACCTGTCAGCCAGATGTTCCTTCTGCACCTCGACCTCTGCCAGTGCGATGGACAGATCCTCGAACGCCAGCTGTCGCTCATCCTCGGTCAGCTTTTCCGACCGCTTCCCATGCAGGGCATGGTTCAACTCGGCGATCAGGTGCTCTTGCCGTTGGGTTATTTCTGTGAGCGCCGCTACCTTTTCCATCAACGCCAGAACCGCCGCGCGTTGCGCAGCCGGGATAGCGGAAAGATCAAGTTGCGGGGCAGTTTGCATAGGCCATAGCTACCCAGATGCCCCAGTAAAATCACGCAAAAACATATGGTTGATTCACTCTGCCGCAGCAGGGGGGCGCGCCTCTAAGGCTTTAACCTTACGCCAGTCCAGCCCGGCAAACAGCGCCTCGAACTGGGCATGGTTCAACGCCATCACCCCGTCCTTGATCGCAGGCCAGGTGAAGGTTGCCTCCTCCAGTCGCTTGTAAGCCATCACCAGACCGGTGCCGTCCCAGTAAAGAAGCTTCAGCCGATCGGCACGGCGCGATCGGAACACAAACACCGTGCCGGTGAACGGATCCTTGCGCAGCACAGATGACACGATTGCCGCCAGACCATCATGACCTTTCCTGAAGTCCACTGGCTGCGTCGAGACCAGAACCCGCACGCGGTTTGACGGGAACATCATGGCCGCGCCCCGATTGCCCGCACGATCTCGGCAATCCGGTCAGAACTGGTGGTGCCATCGACCCGGATTGTCACACGACCTATCGCAATCTCGATGGGTTTACAGGACAACCCGTCAGGCTTTGTGGGCTGCCCGGCGACAGCCGGCACATCCGCACCGCCGCCACCATCCGACACGACGATCGGTGCAAAACAGAAGCTGTCATCTTCAACCACAGGCAAAACCAACCGGCCATCACGTGCCCGACTACGCCATTCCGATAAATGGTTCGCCCGAAGACCATACCGCGCCGCAACTGCATTCACGCTCACACCTGGCTGCAAACTCTCAGCAACGATCCGAGCCTTTATCTCATCCGGCCAGCGTCGCTGTCCGTTGGTCCTTATGTCCACCCCGTAATCCCGGAGAAACTCCAACGTAGTCGCCATCGCGAAACTCCTGCACCGATCTCCATCGGACATGGCATCGCAGGTCAGACAAGCGGGTAAAAGGTGAGGGCCAGCGACCGCTTACGGAATTCCTGCGCGATGCGATGATCGCACCCACGGGCTTTCGCGAATATGACGCGCGCTGGAAATACCCTGTTGAGATCAACCTGCCCGGCATGACCGCGCTTGGCCTCGGCCTCGGCACCCAGATGCAGCGCCGTGGCATCCGCCCCGAAATCGCCGTCGGCAACGATTACCGCGACTATTCGCTGGCCATCAAGCACGCGCTCATCATCGGCCTGCTGCAGGCCGGCATCCGGGTGCGCGACATCGGCCCGGCCCTGTCGCCGATGGCCTATTTCGCCCAGTTCCACCTCGATGCGCCCGCCGTTGCGATGGTCACCGCCAGCCACAACCCCAACGGCTGGACAGGCGTCAAGATGGGCTTCGACCGCCCCCTGACACACGGCCCCGATGAAATGGCCGAACTGCGCGACATCGTGCTGAGCGGCGAGGGTCAGCCCGCCCCCGGCGGGTCCTATGAATTCGTCGATGGCGTGCGCGAGGCGTATCTCGATGATCTGGTCGGCGATTTCCGCATGACCCGCAAATTGCGCGTCGTCTGCGCCACCGGCAACGGCACCGCCTCGGCCTTCGCGCCCGAACTGTTCAAGCGTATCGGGGTCGAGGTGATCGCCTCCCATAACGAGCTTGATTACACCTTCCCCAACTACAACCCCAACCCCGAAGCCATGGAAATGCTGCACGACATGGCCGACAGCGTGCGCGCCACCGGCGCTGATTTCGCGCTCGGCTTCGATGGCGATGGCGACCGCTGCGGCGTCGTCGATGACGAGGGCGAAGAGATTTTCGCCGACAAGGTCGGCGTCATCATGGCCCGCGACCTGTCGCGCCTCTATCCCGGCTCCACCTTTGTGGCCGATGTGAAATCCACCGGCCTTTTCGCCAGCGATCCCGAATTGCACAAGAACGGCGCCAAGGCCGATTACTGGAAAACCGGTCACAGCCACATGAAGCGCCGGGTCAAAGAGATCGGCGCCCTCGCCGGGTTCGAAAAATCCGGCCACTACTTCCTCGCCGAACCGGTGGGCCGGGGCTATGATTGCGGCATGCGTGTCGCGGTCGAGATCTGCAAACTGATGGACCGCAATCCCGACATGTCCATGTCCGACCTGCGCCGCGCCCTGCCGCAGACATGGTCGACCCCCACCATGTCGCCCTATTGCGCCGACACCGAGAAATACGCGGTGCTGGACCGGATCGTGGCCAAGCTCGTCGCCAAGGCCGATGCCGGCGACACGCTCGCCGGTCGCCCCATCAGGCAAGTGGTCACCGTCAACGGCGCCCGCGTGATCCTCGACAACGGCTCATGGGGGCTGGTGCGCGCCTCCTCCAACACCCCCAATCTCGTGGTGGTCTGCGAAAGCAGCGACAGCGACGCCGAGATGCGCGCGATCTTCGCCGATCTCGATGCCGTCATCCGGACCGAGCCGTTGGTCGGCGATTACGACCAGACGATCTGAACTGGAGAACGAAGCATGACGCATATTTTGGTTCTTGTGAAGCTGAGTTTTGGGTGGGATGTGCGCCCAATAGGGCGCAATTTTTAGCAGATTTGTTTCAAAATAATTGGGGTTTTGATACACCTTGGACACAATATAATGATGGCATTATGTGAATAGGTATGCGGTATTTCCGGCCCGCTGAGGTCGAAACGCTGCTCGGCGATCCGGCAAAGGCCAAGGCGGATCTTGGCTGGGAGCCGGAAATCACGGCGCAAGAGATGTGTGCAGAGATGGTGGCGGAAGACCTGAAAACAGCGCGCCGCCATGCGCTCTTAAAAGACAATGGCATGGCACTGCCGATTTCAGTGGAGGGCTGACGTGGTGCAAAAGATATATGTGGCGGGCCACCGCGGCATGGTGGGTGGAGCCATTACGCGCCATCTTGAGGCACGGCAGCTGAACGGTGCTGATATCGAGCTGATCACGCGCACCCACGACCAGCTTGATTTGACGGATCAGGCGGCTGTGCGTGCCTTCATGCAAGAGGTGCGGCCCGAGATTGTCATCTTGGCGGCAGCAAAGGTTGGGGGGATATATGCCAACAACACCTACCCGGCGGAGTTCATCTACGACAATTTGATGATTGAGGCGAATGTCATCCATGAGGCGTATCGCGCCGGGGTGGGGCGGCTTTTGCAGCTTGGCTCGTCGTGCATTTATCCGCGCGATGCGGCCCAGCCGATGGCGGAGGACACGCTGTTGACAGGGCCGCTGGAGCCTACAAACGAGCCTTATGCCGTGGCCAAGATTGCGGGCATCAAGCTTTGTGAGAGTTACAACCGGCAATACGGGGTTGATTGTCGCAGCGTCATGCCGACCAACTTGTATGGGCCGGGCGATAATTTCCATCCGGAGAATTCGCATGTTCTGCCGGCCTTGATGGGTCGGTTTCATGAGGCAAAAGAGCAGTCATTGGATCATGTGACGATCTGGGGTAGTGGCACGCCACGTCGTGAATTTCTGCACGTGGATGATATGGCGGCGGCGAGCCTCTTTGTGCTTGATCTGGAGCCTGACGTTTATGCTGCGAACACGAGGTCGATG
Organism: Roseobacter sp. AzwK-3b; assembly: GCF_000170875.1. Taxonomy (NCBI): domain Bacteria; kingdom Pseudomonadati; phylum Pseudomonadota; class Alphaproteobacteria; order Rhodobacterales; family Roseobacteraceae; genus Roseobacter; species Roseobacter sp. AzwK-3b. The sequence continues at coordinate 7,622 of NZ_ABCR01000012.1, read as the reverse complement.
CTGAGCCATATCAATGTGGGCTGTGGTGAGGATATCAGCATTCTGGAGCTTGCAGAGTTGATTGCGGATGTGGTCGGCTTTCGCGGAGAGATCAGGCTGGATCGGTCAAAGCCCGATGGCACGCCGCGCAAGCTGATGGATGTGACCCGATTGTCGGCCATGGGCTGGACGGCCCAAATCCCTCTGCGTGCCGGTGTGGAGGAAACATACGCCTGGTTCTTGAGACATTATGATCGTTTGCGCGCGTGATAATGTGTGCGCACCATCTTGAGGCGCGATAATTGAACGGTGCTGATATGTATTTTAGGGTATTTTGATTGAGTTTCTTTTTGGGATCAAATGCTCAGACGCTATTCGCCTACAAGGCGTTGTGCAGCCGATGGTAAGGCGCGGTTTTCACGATGGCGTCCACGTCAACTTGATTTTGCTTTCGCTTGGTTGCCTTCAATGCAACGAGCGTTCCACAGATCGCAAGTCCGCTTACGCCAACTGTCGCGAGTGACAGGATTACTTCGGGTGTCAACGCTTCGAGCATTTTGCGATCTCCATGGCATATGCATAGCTATTGAGTGGCCAAAAATCCAGACTCATCCATCTTTGAGCATGCCCTTTCGATGCTTTTGATCACGCATTCGGTTTGTTCGACGGCGCATCGTGATGCTCTGGCACGTTTCTTGAGCTTTAAGCGGTCCGCCTTTAACCTGAGGCATCAGCGACAGGCGGACCGCGTGCAACGAGTGAACCGAGCACCGCATTTCGCGAAAATCGCTGTGTCAGGTTTTTCGCAAAACGCCGCAGAAAGCCCATAGGATGTGGCGCCTCCGCATAAGAGCGCGGCGCCGACCGTGAGCGCAGCCCATCCGCCTGTGACAACGCGTGTGGCGACGAAACCGACGCTTGCCAAAATAGACGCGCCCGCCAAGCGCTGCCCGTGCTGGCGATAACACGCTTGCGGTTGTCCTGCAGAAGCGCGGCTTTGGGACTGTTTGCCGTATATGCAGGGCAAGGGTGGGCCCTCCTGGCCAGAGGCTTTTCGAGAGCGATTGAAGGACATGGAGCGTTTTTCATCGGGGCGACGGAGGCGTCCCTGCTGACATGATCTACATATGGGTGCGAGAGGAGCTTTAAGTATAAAATAACTACATGTTGTGTAATCGTTGAAATTTATGTCTACATATGGTATTTGAGTGTGGGTATCACTCCAAGAGAAGGATGTAGACAATGACGAATTCTGTAACATCAAAAGCCGATCCTGAGGATTTCGACCTCGAGGCATTTACGAAACTGTTGTTTAAGTACGTGCCGCCTGTGGGCGAGGATATGTATCAGTACAATGCGTTCCGTGCGGGGGTGATAGATAGTTTGCAGCCTGCCTCGGCGTATGAACAGATTTTGGCTGAACGCGTGGTCGCTCTTGAGTGGGAGTTGCATCAGCACAGGGCGATGCGAGACGCGTGCTTGCGCAGATATACAATGGAGGCCGTCATGGAGGCCCACATGGCTGCGGCAAGAGCCAAGTGGGAGGAGGAAACGAGGGTCCTGAAAGAAAAGCATGGCCGTGATCGCGGGGAATACAATGAGGAAAGTGCTGTCGAGCAAGCTAAGCGCTTCGCTTTGTACTCGGTGGCGGTGGTGCCTGACTTGCGCGCCGACACTGCGCGGGAGATCCAGAAATTGGGCATGGAGCCCATCGAGCTTGCGTCACGAGCCTACCGCGCAACCTCAACGGGGGCGAGCTATCATGAGGCCGAAATCAAAGAGCTTGAGCGCCGCGTACGCGACGCCAAGCGTGACTATGATGCGCTCGTCAAAACACGCCCAGTGACCATTGAAGGATCGGGTAAACCGGTTCGGGGCACCCGCATCATCGGGCACACGCGCAGCTAAGCGAACACAGCCCTCAGTCTGGTGGATCTGCGACATCCAAGGAGCACCTGGCGGGGCTGTGTTGATCTTGACAAGCGAAGTGACGCCCCGAGCGGGGCGGTATGGAGACGCAAAGTGGAGCATTTGAGATCAGAAATTGCGCGCCTGCTGCAGGAGGAGAAAGACCGTCGCAACGCGATTGCTTTCGCCGGCCTGTCTGACATCGTCTGGGTTGACGCGCAGGGCGTGCCCAAGCTTAACGTCACCACGTCGGATCCCGAGAAATTTGCAGCTTTGAAATCCTTCAAGCTCAAGATCCACAAGCGCCGTGGGACTGGAGAGCTGCGCGTTTCAAGATCCTATAAAATGATGGACAAGGTCAAAGCGTTGGAGCCTATCTACAAGGAATTGATGCGGATCCAGAAACTGACCCCGCCACCAAACCGATGCGCCGAGGTGCGGATCTTGGACAGGGATCAATTGCGCAAATTTGCGCAAAAAGAGACCTGCGGTGGCAAAGAAGAGCGTGAGCAGAAGCCCATTATCGACGGGACGGCAGAGCCATGCTGATAGCCGTGCGAAACCTGGACACATGCCCGACACGCAGAGTTACGGCCGGGATGTATTTTCTTTGTGGGAACAAATCATGAACGAGAAAAAACATACGCCTCGCAACAGGGCCAATGCGCAAAAGAGCACGGGGCCTAAAACGGCCGCTGGCAAGGCGACAGTGGCCGGAAATGCCAGAAAACATGGGCTGACCTCGCGCCCGGATCCTGAGCTGCTCAAAGCCTGGCTGTCCGTCATTCTGGGCCGCCCGGAGATTACGCCTGAGGATCTCATGCCACAGGACACGCGCGGGTTTCTTGCGTTGACGCTCGCGGAGGCGGAAACCCGTCTCGTGGCTGTGGAAGAGGCTTTTGCGCGCGCAAAAGCGGAGGTCATTGAACATAAGCGCAAAGCTCAGGCGTCGACGATGCATGATATCTGCTCGGATATCGCTGATATCGAAGAACTCGCATATGAGATCATCGATTTTGAAGCCCTGTCCCAAAAGGGGATGCGGGTGAATATGAGCGTCAAGCGCGACATCAATGGGGACTGCGTCCTGGGGGCCTCGCTCGTTGAGAAGCGCTACAAGCTCTATCAGCGGTATCTCGGGGAAGCGAAATCGCAAAGACGCCGCGCGTTTGCGGCATGGGTTGAGAATGAGGCCATAAGCGGGGCGGACGCGCAGGTCCTTTGAGCGCGAAACTTTCAGGACCAAAACGCGGTTCAAGCGCTTCGCGAAACACTTTGTTCACAGATTTTTGCGTAATTCACGCCTCCGTTCAATCGGTGCGCGCGTCCCGCTCTTAGCTGTCGTTTTCGGGTAAAGGCAGACCGCGTTAAAAACTCCCAGGCGGATGACAAGTTAAGCTTTTGGCTGGTCTACGCGCCTCAAGAAAGTTGTGCTGCGCACTCCTGCGTAACCGTTGGCTTGGACCTGCGCAAAGATGTAATCCAGCGGGAGATGCGGCCCCAAAGGCTGAGCGGGCACTCTTCCGTGGCCACGATCAGCGACTGTTCTGCGCGTTCGATAAAGTCGCGCTCTATATCCGGCGTGATTTCTGGCTGGGCACGCAGCTTGCGGATTGGCTCGTCTTCATGAGCGTCGTCAGAATATCCACCATACAATTGGAAGAGCTGACTGATTTTACCGGAACGGCTTGGTGCGCCAGTCGGCACGCTGACCAGTTCGATCTGATCCGGTTGCGCGATCAGATTGAGCAGGTCGTCCTCGTACTCGGTTAAGTCTCGGGGCATCACATTTCCTCGCGGGCAGGACGACGTTTTATGCTCAGAGCACGGCGTCAATCCCCGTAGCCTACGCCTGCACAGATCTGGTTGGATGCGTTCAAAGGACCACGTTATGTCCGACCTTTGTCCCATTTGCGCGAAGCGGGAGTTCGCCTCGGGAGCACGCCGACAAAGGCTCAAGTGTCACTGCGAACGGTCATTTTGGCCGGAAGAGGCTTTCTTCATATAAAGGGTTTATGGGTCAAAACACCTGACGTAAGACTCCGCGTATTTGGGAGTGTTTTGGTTGAGCCTTGCTTGGGCTAATCTGCTGAGACGCCGTTTGCCCGCACGATAGTGTGCAGCCGATGGTAAGCTGCCGTGTTCGCAATGGCGTCTAGGTCAACTTGGCCTTGTGTTCGCTGAGTTGCCTTCACTGCCGCAAGCGCTCCGCCGATCGCAAGGCGTCTTACGCCAACTGTGGCGAGCGACAGGATGAGCTCGGTGGCCAAAGCTTCGCGCGTATCGCGATCTCTTTAAGATATATCTGGCGACCGAGGCGCCAAAAATCTTGATGCGTCAATCGTTGCGCATGTTGCCCTTGATGTTTTCGATCTGGCGTTCGGTTCGTTCAACGGCGCGTCGTGATATTGGCCACGTTTTTGAGAATTGCACGCCTATAGGCTGTTACGCTTGCCGATATGAGGGCGGCGCCTACGGCAAGCGACTTGGCTGTCCAAAAGGGGTTTTCGGTTAAAAGTGGCAGCTTTATTTCGGGGTTTCAGGGGGCGGTCAAAATATTGCCTTGGTCATGCCTAGTGGCTGTCGTTAAGGTAATCCAAAAAGTCTCTAAATGAAAAAAAACGAGCAGGCGAAGACAATGTATTCCATCACACCGGTACTTCTTTGCGGGGGCTCTGGCACCCGTCTGTGGCCCTTGTCGCGCAAGAGCTATCCGAAGCAATTTGCCAAGATCCTCGGCGACGAAAGCCTGTTGCAGGGCTGCGCGCGTCGTTTGAGCGGCGGATCGGTGGCGGTTTCGTTTGCGCCTCCGGTGGCTGTGACCAATGCAGATTTCCGATTTCTTGTGACGGAGCAGCTCACGGAAATAGGTGTGGATCCGGGCGCTATCTTGATTGAACCGCAGGCGCGCAACACCGCCCCTGCGGTCCTTGCGGCAGCCCTGCATATATCGAGCCAGGATCCTGAGGCGTTGATGTTGGTCGCGCCGTCAGATCACGTGATCCCGGATATTGATGCGTTTCATGATGCGGTGGCCACAGGGGCCGAGGCCGCGCGCGCTGGGAGGCTGGTGACCTTCGGTATTACGCCCACCCATGCAGAGACAGGTTATGGCTACCTGGCGCTCAGCGCAGCACCTGACGGGTCGGGGGCCGCGGTGCTGCTGGAGCGCTTTGTGGAAAAACCCGACGCGCGGACGGCGCAATCCATGGTCAAGGATGGGACCTATTTGTGGAATTCCGGCATTTTCCTGTTTGCTGCAAAAGACATATTGGCGGCCTTTTCTGTTCATGCTGAAGAGCTCGTTGATCACGTCCAGCAAGCTTATGATGACGCAAAAGCAGACCTTGGGTTTTTGCGGCTTGATCCTGAGGCCTGGTTGCGCGCGGAGGATATCTCGCTGGATTACGCGGTGATGGAACGGGCCGATAATCTTTCCGTTGTGCCCTATACCCATCACTGGTCGGATTTGGGTAGCTGGGCGGCCGTGCACGAAGAGGCGGGCGCGGACGCAAATGGGGTGAGCTTATCGGGGCCCGCCACAGCTCTCGCTTGTGAAAACAGCCTCCTGCGCTCTGAAAGCCCGGACCTTCAAGTTGTGGGTCTGGGATTGAAGGATGTGATGGTGGTGGCCATGCCGGACGCGGTTCTGGTCGCCGATCGGTCCTGCGCGCAAAATGTCGGCGCAGTCGTCAAAATGTTGCGCTCAAAAAAGGTGCCTCAGGCGGACCAATTTCCCAGTGATCAGAGGCCATGGGGATATTTCGAGACGCTGGCGCTCTCTGACAGGTTTCAGGTCAAGCGCATTGTCGTCAAGCCAGGGGGGCAGTTGAGCCTGCAAAGCCACGTGCACCGCGCCGAGCATTGGATCGTGGTCTCAGGCACTGCGCGGGTCACGATTGGAGATGAGGTGAAGCTCATGTATGAGAACCAATCGGTCTACGTGCCCTTGGGCGCCGTCCACCGTTTGGAAAACCCCGGTAAAGTTCCGATGGTGTTGATTGAAGTACAGACGGGAAGCTATCTGGGCGAAGACGATATCGTGCGATATGAGGATGTCTACGCCCGCGAGTGAAGGGCTATTCGCTCATATGGTCCGCCTTTTACCTGAGGCACCAGCCAAGGTGGGGCGTGAGCAATGATCGATCACCGCACCGCGTTTTGCGAGCATCTGTAAGTCAGGTACCCGCAAAACGCTTTTGGTCGCCGGTATCAGCGGCACCTCCGACCAATGCTGTCGCGCGTGTCTTTCCGAAATAAATTTTGGAACATTTGATGAACATTGTGATTTAAATCGAGCCGCCTTTGACCGGAGGGACCGGCTAAAGGCGGAAATTTTGCATAGAATCACATAAACACTGCATTCCGCAAAACGCTTTAGGGCGGAAGGGCGCGTTTTGAGGGTCATTATTTTGTTACATTCACAGTGCCAATCTCGCCAAAATGGGCGGTTAGTTGCCGATTTGAGCCTAATTTCGGCAGGGACAAGTGGTTGCTGTGGTCATCTTCGGCAGGTCGTCTAACTGTCTCGCGATCGGAGGGCGGGGGAGGCGGCGCGTGTCAGATACGGTTTTTTTCATACTGTCAAAACTGTTCTGGTTTGTGGCGCAGCCTGAAAGCTGGATCGTTTTTTTCCTGCTGTTCGCGCGGCGCGCCGTGCGTGCGCAACGCATGGCCGCAATCGGCTTTTGGGTCAATGGCACGCTGCTATTTGTGCTTTTCATGGGGTTTGTGCCTCTTGGTCAGCTTATCATGCGCCCATTGGAGCAGCGCTACCCGTCCGCGCCTGATATTGCACCGCCGGCCGGTATAATTGTTTTGGGCGGCGGAGAAGACGGAGCGATGTCTGCCGCGTCGGGCCTGCCCGAGACCAATGGGGCCGGGGACAGAATGAGCGCTGGCGTGGCCTTGGCCCTTGCCTATCCGGATGCCAAGCTGATCTTCACGGGCGGCAGCGGTCAGTTTTTAGCTGGCGGTGTGTCCGGGGCAATCGTGGCCAAGGCGTATTTCGAGTCTTTGGGTGTCGACCCAGAGCGGATTATTTTGGAAGGTCGGGCGCGCAATACAGCGGAAAATGCCGCGTTTTCGCGTGAGCTGGTGGATGATCCAAGAATAGGCCCGTGGGTTCTGGTCACGTCGGCCTTTCATATGCCGCGCAGCCTCGCCACATTTTGTGCGGCTGGCTGGCGGGATATCACGCCGTTCCCTGTAGATTACCGATCAATAACTGACTTGGAATTCAAATGGGATCCGACGGGCAATTTCGAGAAGCTGAACCTCAGCATCAAAGAATGGATCGGTCTGCTTGCCTATGAATGGACCGGGCGAATAGATGTGATGTTCTCGAGAGGCTGCTGACATATGTCTTCATGACTGTGCGGGCGTCAGCATGCGCGCCTTAGTGCGCAATTACGCCCAGACATTCTGTTCGGCCTGCTCGAGGTAACGCGCAAGGACATTCACGGATTTCCAACCGCCCGCGCGCATGATCGCGGCCGTGTCAAACCCGTTGCGCAGCAAGTCCTGAGCTGCGCCCACGCGCATGGAATGCCCACTGAACGCCGCCACGTCATCCGCATCAAGCCCTGCCTCACGCGCTGCGTCCTTGACGAGACGCTTGACCATCGAGGCTTCCAGCGGTCGGTCGATGGCGTGGCCGTGATAGATTGGACAAAAAAGCGGTGTTATCTGGTCCCCGCGCCACTCCAACCAGTCGAGAACAAGCTCTGCCGTAC
>NZ_ABCR01000013.1:0-100928 GCF_000170875.1 Roseobacter sp. AzwK-3b | reverse complement strand
TCGACCGCGAGATGATCGTCCGGCTGTTGCCGACCTTCGTCATCTCGTTCGGTGTGGTGCTGTGGCTGCTGCTTGGCTATCGCTCACCGGCGATTGCGGGGCTTTGGGGCATCATCATCGCGCTCGGGCTTGCAATGTTCCAAGGCAAATACCGCCCGAAATGGACGCGGCTCTACAGTGCGATGGAAGAAGGCTTCTATCTGGTCGCCATCCTGTCGCTGCTGTTGATCGCGGTCGGGCCTTTGGGTCAGGTCATGCTGACAACGAATCTGTCGGGCCGTCTTGGCGCGGTTCTGGTGCAGTATCTGCCGGACAGCCAGCTTCTACTGCTGTTGGGCGCGATGTGCGTGTCGCTGGTGCTTGGCATGGGTCTGCCGACCCCGGTGGCCTATCTGATCGTGGCGCTGGCGCTGGTGCCGTTCATGCAGCAAATCGGCGTGCCGCCGCTTCAAGCGCATTTCTTCGTGTTCTACTTCGCAGTGTTCTCGACCCTGACGCCACCAATAGCGGTGAGTGTGCTGGCGGCGGCGAAACTGGCGGATGCGTCTTTCCTGAAGACCGCCGGGGAATCGATGAAGATCGCGCTGACCACCTTCATCATTCCGTTCGCCTTCGTCTTCTCGCCCGAATTGATGACCTTTCCGAACCTGACATGGGCTGTGGTGCCCCCTCTGCTGGAGGTGCTGCTGATCCAGCTGACGGTGTCGATCGCGTGCTATGGCCACGTGTTCCGGAACCTGAGGGGATGGGAACGCTGGACCATCGGTCTGGCAGCCTTTGCCGGCTTCCTTGGAATGACGGATCAGGGAAACATTTTCTTCCTGGCACAAGCCGCCCTGTTCTTGCCGATGTGTGCCTATGCCTTCGTGACGCGACAGAAAAAGGCGCCCGAGGCGGCGGCATGATCGCTGAAACTGCCGGCGCGGCCGCCCCTTACGGGCGGCCGTGGCCATACCACAGGACCGGGGCCGACGGAGCATGACAGCCAGAGGGACGGAATATGATTACATCGTGATCGGTGCCGGATCCGCGGGCTGCGTACTGGCGAACCGGCTGAGCGCCGATCCCGGCAATCGCGTGCTGCTGGTCGAAGCTGGTGGCCCCGACACCAACCCCTGGATTCATATCCCGGTGGGATATTTCAAGACCATGCATAACCCGGCGGTCGACTGGTGTTATCACACCGAACAGGACGACGGGCTGGCCGGGCGAGCGCTGGCTTGGCCACGAGGCAAGGTGCTGGGCGGCTCATCATCGCTGAACGGATTGTTGTATGTCCGGGGGCAACCGCAGGATTATGACGGCTGGGCGCAGGCGGGGAATACGGGCTGGGGCTGGGACGATGTGCTGCCGCTGTTCAAACGCTCGCAGGATCAGGAGCGCGGGGACGGTCCTGCACATGGCACGGGCGGGCCATTGGCGGTCAGCGACATTCGGATGTCGCGCCCCATTTGCGATGCCTGGATCGAGGCCGCGCAGACAGCCGGCTACCCTTTCAACCCGGATTGCAACGATGGCGCGCAGGAGGGGGTGGGATATTTCCAACTGACCGCCAGAAACGGGCGGCGCTGCTCGGCGGCGGCTGCGTTCCTGACGCGCGACGTGAAGGCCCGATCCAACCTGACCATCCTCACGCGCACCCTGACCGAGGCCGTGCTGATTGATGGAGGGCACGCCTATGGCGTGCGGCTGAGGGATGCGCGCGGCACGCGGTCCGAGATGCGGGCGCGGCGTGAGGTCATCCTGTCGGCGGGCGCGATCGGATCACCGCAGATCCTGATGCTGTCAGGGATCGGCGATGGCGCGCATCTCGAGTCGCTTGGGATCAAGGTGCATCTGGAGCGCGACCAAGTGGGCCGCAACCTGCAGGATCATCTGCAGGCACGATTGGTCTATCGCTGCAAGGAACCGACCCTGAATGACGAGGTGCGGTCGCTCTTTCGCAAAGGGCTGATCGCGCTGGAATATGCCACGCGGCGCAGCGGGCCAATGGCGATGGCGGCCAGTCTGGCCTTCGGGTTTCTGCGCACCCGGCCCGATCTGGAAACGCCGGACATCCAGTTCCACATTCAACCCTGGTCCGCCGACAGCCCCGGCGAGGGGGTTCATCCGTTCTCGGCCTTCACGATGTCGGTGTGCCAACTGCGCCCCGAAAGCACCGGGGAGATCCGCCTGCGCAGTGCCGATCCCGAGATGCATCCCGCGATCAAGCCGAATTACCTGGCGACCGAAACCGACAGGCGCACGATGATCGACGGGGTCAATATCGCGCGCAGCATCGCCAGCCACAGCCCGCTTACCGAAAAAATCGCGACCAGTCACAACCCCGCCCCCGGCACCGCCGAGGATGACGCGGGCACGCTGGACTGGATCCGGCGCAACTCGACCACGATCTATCATCCGACAGGCACCTGCCGCATGGGTGTGGATGACGCAGCGGTGGTCGATCCCCGGCTACGGGTGCGCGGCATCGACGGGCTACGGGTTGCCGATTGCGCTATCATGCCACGCATCGTGTCGGGAAACACCAATGCGCCGGCGATCATGATCGGAGAGAAGGCCAGCGACATGATCCTGCAGGATCACGCCTGATCCGGCACGGGCCGAACCGGCCCGCGCCATACCGTTCAAACAAGAATTCAAGATGATCTGCATGACCGGCTTGGCCAAAGGCCACTCCGACGGACAGTGACAAGTGCCGAGAGAAGTAAACGGAATTCAGTACATGAATATATTTGTTTATTTTAGATACTTGGTAATATATTTATCATTATATGATAAACTTTTATCACTAATTGATAATTTTTGACTGGACTTCAACACCCGCCTCCCCGAGGTTTGCCCGCACATGCCGTATCAGGCGGGCTTGAACTGGAGGGGTAGCCGGTGTCCGACGCGAACGACATTACCGACCGACGCGTGGAAACATCGCTGGCCAAGGCGATACGTCTGCTGCCCATTGTTGCCGAGCGAAATGCCACGGGCGTCACCCTGTCGACGGTGGCACGCAAGGCCAACCTCACGACCGCGACAGCGCGCAGGCTTCTGCAAGGGCTGGTGGATGGCGGGCTGTTGAGTTTTGACCCCTATTCGAAAATATACACGCTCGGCATCGGGCTATTCGATCTGGCCGGCGCGTCGGGTTCGCCCCGGCAATTCGACGATGTTCGCATGGAACTGCGGCCCGCGCTGGCCGAAACAGCCGCCATCACCGGGGAAACCGCCTATGTGACGGTGCCCTTCGGGGATGAGGCTTTGTGCATCGACACGGCCACCGGCTCGTATCCGCTGAGTGCCAATACCCTCAAGGTGGGCTCAAGGCGTCCGCTTGGCGTGGGCGCGGGAAGTGCGGCAATCCTCGCTGCCCTGCCGGATGATGCCTGCGATCACCTGATTGCCTCCAACAGCGAGGTCTATGGCCGCTATGGAGATCTGACCGTCGCCGAAGTGCGCCGCATGGTCCGCCATTGGCGTGAGCACCGGTATCTCGTGAACAACTCGATCATTATCCCCGATGTCAGCGCCATCGCGGTGGCGGTGTTCGACCGTTCGGGCCGCTTGAAGGCCGGGTTGTCCGTATCGGCCCTGAAATCGCGCCTTGGATCGGTACGCCGCAAGGAAATCGTAGACGTAATGACCCACGCGCTGAACCGCGTGGGCCTCAAGACGTGAGGCACAACAAGAATGTATCCAATCCATTTCTTTGATCGCGCGGTTCGGCTTTGGCCGGATCATATCGCTGTCGAGCATGGCGACCGGACCCAGAGCTACAAGGCGCTTCACGACCGCGTTCAGGCGCTGGCCGTGGGTCTGCAGACGCTTGATCCGGAGTTCGGCTCCAGGGTCGGGATCTGCTGCTACAACTCGATCGACCACCTGGTGAGCTGGCTTGCCGTTCTGGCGGCGGGCAAGGTCTGGGTTCCGCTTCAGCCGATGAACGCCAAGACCGAGCTGGTGCGCGCCATCGAATTCACCCAGGCCTCGATCGTCATCGCGCAGCCTGATACGGTCGGCAAACTCGATGGCGCGGACACGCGGTTTCTTATCTGCGACCCAGAAGGCGGTCCGGACACCACGACCCAGCTTAGGAAGGATCACGACGGGCAGACACCCGCAATCGCGGACATGCCGCTATCGGCCACGCAGGCGATCAAGTTTACGGGCGGCACAACCGGCCTTCCCAAGGGCGTGATGCAGCCCTACCGCGCATGGAACACGAATATCGCGATCCAGGTTTCGGCCTGGTCGCTTGGCGTAGGGCAGCGCTATCTGGCGGCGGCACCGATCACGCATGGAACCTCCACCTATATCCTTCCGACCCTCGCCACGGGCGGCACCCTTGTTCTACTGGATCGGCCCCGGCCCGAGGAAACCCTGCAATTCCTGCAGAATGCCGGGATCACCACTACCTTCGTTCCGCCGACCGTTCTCTATATGCTGATGGAACTCGACGCTGTGGGCGCTTCGGATTACGCCCATCTGAAAAACCTGATCTACGGGGCAGGCCCGATGCGGCCCGATGCGATCGAGCGCGCGCAGAAGATTTTCGGCCCCTGTCTTGCCTCGACTTATGGTCAGACCGAGGCGCCACAGATCGCGACCATGATCTCGGCGCAAGAGCTGCTTGACCCGGCCAAGCGCGCGTCGGTCGGACGAGAGACGTTCCTAAGCCAGGTCGAGATCATGGACACGCAGGGCAAGATCCTGCCCGCGGGCGAAACCGGTGAGATCGTCATTCGCGGCGACTTGTTGATGACCGGCTACTGGAACCAGCCGGATGTCACCGCGCGAACCCTCGTGGATGGCTGGCTGCATACCGGCGATCTGGGTCTGAAGGACGAGGATGGCTACGTGTTCATCCGGGGGCGCGCCAAAGAGATGATCATCACAGGCGGCTTCAACGTCTATCCCGCCGATGTCGAGACGGTGATGGGCGAGCATCCCGAAATCATCGATTGCGCCGTTTATGGCGTGCCGGACGAAAAATGGGGCGAGGCCGTCCATGCCGCCGTGCAGGTCCGCGACGCCAAGGCCGCAAGCGCAGAGGATATCATCGCCTTCATCCGGGAGCGGCTTGGCCCGGTGCAGACCCCCAAATCCATTCGCTTCCTGGAAGCCTTGCCGCGCAATGCGATCGGCAAACTCCAGAAGATGCAACTCGCAGAAGAGCATCTGGCGCAAAATGCCGAAACACTCAAGGAAGGCTAACCATGTCCAAAACCGCACCGACAACATCCCTTTGCCGGTATAACGATACCGAGATCTTTTATCGGGACCGCAATCTTGTCGATGAACTGCTCGCGAAGGACAGCGATTTCGTCACCGTGATGATGCAGCACATTCTGGGCCGTGACGTGACGCCAAGCCAGATGCGCATCATGAACGCGATCCTCATCACCATGATGGAGCACGGCCTGACGCCCAGCGCCATCGCCACAAGGTCGATCTATATGTCCGCGCCCGAGAACCTGCAGGGTGCGGTTGCAGCCGGCCTTCTGGCTGTCGGCAGCCAGTTTGTCGGCACGATCGAGAACAATGCCCGCCTGCTGGCCGAGCTGGTCGATCTTGAGCCGGAGACGCAGGCCAAGCGCGCTGCCGAAATCGTGCGCGAACATCGCGCGCGAAAGGCGCATCTGCCCGGCTTTGGCCACCATCTGCACAAGCCCGATGATCCGCGCGCGCTCAAACTGTTGGAGATCGGCGAGGCGGAATGCCCAAACCCACGCCATCTGAAGGCGCTGCGCACGTTGTCGGCGGCAGTGGATGCCGAATTCCAGCGCCACATCACCATCAACGCGACAGGTGCCACGGCGGCCCTGCTGGGAGACATGGATATCCCGGTCGAGCTGATGCGCGGCTTTGCGGTTATCTCGCGCGCGGCCGGTCTGGTCGCCCATATCGCCGAGGAACAGCGCAAACCGTCCGGTCGTTTCATCTGGGAAACGATCGACAAAGCCATTCCGTTCGAAGACTGACCCGATGGAGGATTTCGCAATCGTCACAGGGGGCGCCAGAGGCATCGGGGCGGCTGTTGCCAAAAGGCTGAAGGCGGATGGTCTGCGGGTCGCCGTGGTGGACCGCATCCCGCCCGAGCATGACAGCGCCGACGAGGTGATCGAGCTTGATCTGTCGGATGTCGAGGCGACACAGGCGGCACTTGGCGCATTCTGCAAGGGCCGACCGGTCACACGGCTGGTCAACAATGCCGGCATCGTGGAGCCTGCGGATGTGATCTCGACCGATCCGTTCTCGATCGATCGGGTGGCTGCGGTCAACCTGCGCGCGCCGCTCGTGTGCCTGCAAGCCGCCTTGCCATCGATGATGGAGGCCCAATCGGGCCGCGTGGTGAACATCTCGAGCCGCGTTGCCCTGGGCAAGGAGCTGCGCACGGCCTATTCGGCGACGAAGGCGGGCCTGCATGGCATGACCAAGACTTGGGCCCTTGAGCTGGGACAGCACGGGATCACCGTGAATGCCATCGGCCCTGGCCCGATTGCGACGGAGCTTTTCAACAAGGTCAACCCGCCAGGGGATCCGCGCACGGAGAAGATAATCGCCTCCGTGCCGGTCAAACGCACCGGAACACCCGAAGACGTGGCGGATGCCGTGTCGTTCTTCTGTTCGGAGAGATCGGGATTCGTAACGGGGCAGGTTCTTTTCGTCTGCGGAGGCATGACGATCGGATCTGCATGAACATCATCCGAACACCCAGAAAGACATCTACACCCAATGGAGGAGAAGAAGATGAAAATTTCCAGAAGAACGATCGTCGGCGCTCTTGGAGCCGCGTCGATGCTGGCCTTCGGCACCTCGGCCATGGCGCAGGACTATCCCACCAAGCGTGTCACCATCATCGTTCCCTACAGCGCCGGTGGCGCAACCGACATTCTGGCACGCCAGGTGGCGGACGGTCTGAGCAAGGTTCTGGATGAAACCGTGACGGTCGAGAACCGTCCCGGCGCGGGGGCAACGCTTGGCACCACGCAAGCGGCGAATGCCCGTCCCGATGGATACACGCTGTTCATGGGTCAGGTGTCGTCGCACGGGATCGCGCCTGCGGTCTACAAGAACCTGCAATATGATCCGGTCGCGGATTTCGCACCGATCAAGCTGCTGATGTCCATTCCCAACGTGATGGTCGTCAACAAGGACAGCCCGTTCAAGACCGCCGGTGAATTCCTAGAAGCGGCCAAGGCGGAGGGTAAGACCTTCGGATCGTCCGGTGTGGGCAGCTCGATCCACCTGTCGGGTGAAATGTTCAAGTCCCGCACAGGTGCGAACATGACCCATGTTCCGTTCCGTGGCAGCGGCGAGGCCGTTCCCGCATTGCTGGCCGGTGACGTGGACGTGATGTTCGACAACCTGCCCTCGGCCATGCCGCATATCGAGTCGGGTGCGTTGCGCGCTTTGGCCGTGACCACGCCGGAACGGTCGTCGAAACTCGACGGCGTCCCCACGCTGGACGAGCTTGATATCCCTGAACTCGACGGGTTCGCGGCACGCTCGTGGTTCGGTCTGCTGGCACCGTCGGGGACGGATGCGGCAGTGATCGCCACCCTGTCCGGGGCGCTGGACCAGGTCATCGCAAGCGAAGCCTTTGTCAATTTCGCCGATACGCGCGGCGCCGATATCGAGGGCGGCAGCCCCGAAGAGTTCAGCGCGTTCATCGCAAGCGAATTGGCAAGCTGGAAAACCGTCGTCGACGAGGCCGGCGTCACGGTCGAGTAAATCCACGACATCTTCGGTGGCGGTCCGCAAGGGCCGCCGCCGAAACCGGGCGGCATGGGAGGAGCAGCCATGAGCGAGACCATCACTCAAACCAAGGCCCGCAAGGGGCGGCGCCGCGAAATCCTGTTCGCGGCCCTGACGCTTGCGGCCTCGATTCTGTTCGGACTTTTCGTCATTCCGGGCGGCGTCGTGACCCCGGCTTCGGTCAAACATCTGCCGCTTTCGCCTGCTTTCCTGCCTTATCTTCTGACGGCTGCCATCGGCATCTTCGCGTTGATCCACCTGCTCGAAGCCATCTTTGCCCCGCATATCCCCGCCGAGGAGGAAGCGGGCGCGCTCGACGCACACCCCAAGTGGAAGAGCCGCGTTCTGATGCTCGTCGCTCTGCTTCTGGTCTATTTGCTGCTGCCCGATCAATTGGGGATGCTGGTGACCTCCATGGTGGTGACCATAGCGCTTCTTGCCATGGGCGGCGAACGCAGGCCCGTCATCCTGATTGGTGTCGGGATCAGCGTGCCGCTGCTGGTCTATCTGTTTTTCACCCAAGTCGCGCAGGTCCCGATGCCGCTCGGCTTTTTCGAAGACTGGATGTGATCCATGTTTGAAAACATCGCGACCGGTTTCGAACTTTTCTTCACCCTTGGCAATATCCTGGCGATCACCGCCGGGGTCTGTCTTGGCGTTGTCGTGGGCGCGATCCCAGGCCTGACGGCCACAATGGCCGTGGCCCTGGCGCTGCCCTTCACCTTCAATCTCGATCCCGTCACCGGCATCCTGTTGCTTGTCGGGGTCTACAAGGGCGGTGTGTTCGGCGGGTCGATCACGGCAATCCTGATCCGCGCCCCGGGTACGCCGGCGGCCGCCTGTACCGTGCTGGATGGCTACCCGCTGGCCCAGAAGGGACAGGCGGGCAAGGCGCTCAACATGGCGCTATATGCGTCCTGCATCGCGGATTTCCTGTCCAACCTGTCGCTGATCTTCTTTGCCAGCCTGATCGCGGGTCTGGCGCTGGCCTTCGGGCCACCGGAATATTTCTGGCTGATCTGCTTCTCTCTGACGGTTGTGATCTCGATCTCGGGGTCGTCACTGACCAAGGGTTTGATCTCGGGACTTCTGGGCCTGCTGACCTCGACCATCGGGCTGGATCTGGTCTATGGCACGCAACGCTTCACCTATGGCAATTTCAATTTGATGGGTGGCGTGAGCTATATCCCCCTGCTCATCGGTCTGTTCGCCTTGCCCGAAGTGATCGACTTCTATGTGCGCAAGGTCGCTCCCTTCACGGTCAAGGCCGCGGATCGGAGCCGCGTGACGCTTGCGGAATTCAAGGGCAGCCTGCTGTCCATCGTCCGCGGCAGTTTCATCGGTGTCATCATCGGCACCATCCCCGGCGCCGGTGCCACTGCTGCGGCCTTCCTGTCCTATGGCGAGGCGCGCCGGACGGCCAAATCGCCCGAAACCTTCGGCAAGGGCAATGTCGAAGGCGTTGCTGCCTCGGAGGCGGGCAATAACGGCGTGGCGGGAGCGACGCTCATACCGCTTCTCGCGCTTGGTATTCCGGGCGATGTCGTCACGGCGGTGATCCTTGGCGCCTTCATGCTGCAGGGCCTGACCCCGGGACCGTTGATGTTCCAGGACAATATCACGATCATCTACGCGATCTTCATCGGGATCATGCTCAGTTCCATCGTGCTTCTTGGCTCGGGCAAGCTTGCGATCCGCTATTTCGCGCGTATCGCGGACATTCCGCGCCATATCCTGCTGCCGATCGTGCTGATGTTCTGCGTCTTCGGCAGCTATGCGGTTCAAAGCCAGATGTTCGATGTGGGTGTGATGCTGGCCTTTGGCGTCCTGGGCTTCATCATGATGAAGATCAACATGGCGGCCGCCCCGTTCCTGATGGGCTTCATCCTCGGCCCGCTCTTCGAGGATAACCTGCGCCGGTCGTTCCTGATCTCCGAGGATATCCTGATCTTCTTCCGCAGCCCGATCTGCTGGATCTTCATCGCTATAACGGTGTTCTCGCTCTTCGTGGGCATCCGGCGCGAGTTGCGTGCGACACGCGCCAAACGGGACGCGATACGCGCCTCGGGTACGTCATGAGCCAGGAGCTTGCAAACCGGATCGCGCTTGTGATCGGTGCGGGATCGATTGCCGAAGGCATCGGTATCGGTCGGGCGATCGCCATATGCATGGCGCGGGCGGGCGCGCACGTCATCGCGGCGGATGCCGATCCGGCATCCGCAGCCGACACGGTGCGACTGATCCATGACGAGGGCGGCAAGGCCGAAGCCCGCACGGTCGACGTGCTGAAGGATTCCAGCGTCACGGACCTGATTGGCGATATCGAAGAGCGCCATGGACGGCTTGATATCCTGCATTGCAATGTAGGGCTTGGCAAAAGCGGCCCCTCCCAGAATACCAGCCCTGCGGACTGGCGGCGCATCAGCGACGCCAACCTGACCTCGCTGCATGTGGCGGCCCAGGCCGCGCTGCCGATGATGCGCGCTCAGGGGCGCGGTGTCATCACCGTCACATCGTCGATCGCGTCGATCCGGCATGTGGGTTATCCGCATCTTGCCTATTCCGCCACCAAAGCTGGTGCCAACCAGTTCGCCCGTGCCCTCGCCGTTGAGCTGGCCCCGGAGGGCATCCGCGTCAATGCGATCATCGCCGGTCTGATCGACACGCCGCGGATTGGTATCACCCTGGCGAAAAGCTACGGTGACAAGACCGAAGCCCAGATGCGCGAGGCGCGCGCCCGGCAATGTCCAATTGGCCGGATGGGCAGCGCATGGGATATCGCCGAGGCGGCGGTTTTTCTGGCCTCGGATCGGGCAGGCTATATCACGGGGACCGAATTGGTCGTCGATGGAGGCCTTTCGGCGAGCATCCGCCAGGCCGTGGATGGCTGACAGGCCCGCCATGGCACTTCCCTTGAAGGCAAGGCTCAACACCTTACTGGCATTTTTTCTGCTGGGCGCAGGAGCCGTGTCGATCATGCATCCCGTTCCCGAGAGTCCCGTGGCATGCGCGTTGATCGCCCTTGCCGTTTTGAACCACCGCCGTCTCAACCGACCCGCAAGGATCATCGGAAGCATCGTGACCGTGTTGTTCTTCTTGGTCTGGATCACCGGCTGGCTTGACGCCTCGGACGCCATGTCGCGCGTGACATTCCTGGGCGCCTTCCTGATCGCGCTCGGCATGCTGAGCCGCGCCGCCTCGCGGGCGCCCGATATCCGAAGCGCTGCCACGGTGGTCGCGAGTAGACCGCGCGGGGCACGGTATCTTTTCGTGACCTTCGGCACGCATATTTTCGCGATCTTTCTCAATTTCGGGGCCGCCAGCCTGATGGCGACGCTGCTGGCCCAAAGCAGGGAAACGCTTGCGCGTCAGAACGCGATCGAAGACCTGACTCTGGCCATGCTGCGCGGGTTCGCGGCGATGCCGATGTGGTCACCGCTCGCGCTGTCGACGATCATCACCTTGTCGATCCTGCCGGAGGTCGATTATTTTCAGATCCTGCCCTTCGGCATCGCCGCCGGCCTGATGTACGTAACCGCCGGTTATCTTCTGTCGAAGAGCGCGCCGGCACAAACGGATCTCGCGCGTGCCCTGCCCCCGCTTCACGAGCAGAAGGTGCTGGCGCGGGTCGTGCTGAGGGTTGCGCTGCTGGTCACAGTCGCGTTCGGCCTCAATCAGTTGGCCGGTCTTTCGATGCCCGAGTCCGTGCTTGTCGCCGTTCTGGGTTTTTCTTTGTCCTGGTGGGCTTTGCAAACATGGGCGGGCAGCGCGCCGGGATTGCACGAGGAGCTGGCTGTCACGGTCGAAACGGGTGTCAATGAGATCGTGATTGTGTCGGGAGCCGGTTTTCTGGGCGCCACCATCGCCAAGGCAATCGCCACATTCGACGGCGCCTTGTCCGCCCCGCCGGATATCGTGATCCCCGCGCTCATCGCTCTGGTACCAGTCGGGATGGTCATCGGAGGTCTTTGGGCGATAAACCCGATCGTTTCGGCCAGTATCCTGCTGGGCGTGCTGCACCCGCTTGTTCCAGAAGCCGCGCTGATCTGGCTGGCGCTGGCCGCGATCATCGGATGGGGCATTACCGCCGCCTCTTCGCCCTTCACCGCGAATGTTCTGATCACCAGTCGGGTGATGGGGCTCGAGGCAGGACCGCTCGTGCGGTCGGGCAACATCAAACTCACCTGCCTGGCGCTTCTGGCGACCGGGCTTTTCTGCGCCATTGCCGCATTCATTTCATTGCAAAGGTAGATCCTCCATGAACCACATGATGCAAGCCATCTTCGCCATAAGCCCCGGCGGCCCCGAGGTTCTTCAGCCGCGCGGGATCGCCGTTCCCGAACCCGCCCCGGGCGAGGTGCTGATCCGGGTCGCAGCGGCAGGGGTCAACCGCCCTGATCTGCGTCAGCGCCAGGGCGGATATCCGCCGCCTCCCGGCATCACCGAGGTGCTCGGGCTGGAAGTCGCAGGCGAGATCGTGTCCTGCGGCGCAGGCGTCAGGCGGTTTTCGCATGGCGACAAGGTCTGCGCCTTGGTGGCTGGCGGCGGATATGCCGAATATTGCGTGGCGCCCGAAGAGCAGGTTCTGCCCTGGCCTGCGGGCCTGACGGCGATTGAGGCCGCAGCCATCCCCGAAACCTTCTTCACCGTCTGGACGAACCTCTTCCGGATCGGGCGGCTGGCCGAAGGGGATACTGTCCTGATCCATGGCGGCGCAAGCGGCATCGGCACCACCGCGATCCAGCTGGCCCGCGCCTTCGGTGCGACGGTCTATGCCACCGCGGGTACGGGTGAGAAATGTCAGGCGTGCCGGGATCTGGGCGCCACCGAGGCGATCAACTACAAAACGGAGCGTTTCGAGGAAGAGATCCTGCGCCAGACCGAAGGGCGCGGCGTCGATGTCATTCTTGACATGATCTGCGCCGAGTATCTGGAGCGCAATCTTGCATCACTGGCCGTTGCGGGGCGGCTCGTCATCATCGCCTTTCTGGGCGGCGGGAAGGCAGAGGTGAATATCGAAGGCATGATCCGCAAGCGCCAGAGCCTGTGCGGCAGCACCCTGCGCCCGCAAACGCCGCAAGAAAAGGGTCTGATCGCCGCAGATCTGCAGCGCAAGGTCTGGCCGCTTCTGGAAAATGGCACAGTCAAGCCGGTGATCCATTCGGTCCACCCGCTTGACCGGGCCTGCGACGCCCATGCCGAGCTGGAAGCGGGCGGGCATGTGGGAAAAATCGTCTTGTCCGTGGATTAGGGCTTGGGGGCCGAGGGCGCAAACCCCTCAGGTCCGGCATGATGTGACCGTGGGACTATCGGTGTCTTTGGCGTCGGATCAAAACCCACCTGCCCCGGCATTAAGGATGCTCAATCTTGTTCGGGCGCCAGTCGGATCAGCGCGATGGCGGGTATAGGCATTTTCTGGAATCGCGTCTTGTCGGGCCTGCATGCGTCTGCCCGGTGCGGCTCGGCAGCGCCACGGGATATCCCATGTGAGTATTTGGGGAACGATGAAAATGGGGGCCGGAAAGAGCGAGGCGGCGGCATCATTGCGCGGTTTGCTCGCCATAGGGCTAGCCCGGCAGGATGATCACGGATCGCCCATAGCAGAGCGGAGAGACGCATTGCTGCCGCTGGCCGAGCTTGGGCCAGGGCAGGCGATCCTGTCGTCTGGTTACGGCACGACAAGACAAAGGGGCGCCGCCACCGTCTCCGTGAGGTAGCGACGCCCCTGTCTTTTGCCGGCATCAGCCGCATGCGTACTGTCAGGGGACCTGTCAGTCGCAGCGTGGAAGCCATCGCCGGCCCTGCCCAGGCAAGGCCGGGAAGGTAGTCAGTTGTCCTGGCGCAGGGAACTGTCATCCGGTTCCAGAGGACCATTTCGCTGCGGCGACACGGAGGGCGCGACGGAATTGCCAGGTGCGAGGTTGAGCGAGCCGCGGCGATCATCGTAATCCTCATACTCGAATTCGACCACCTGGAGTGTGCCGGGGTCGAGTTTCACCTCGATTGGGCGACCATTGGCGTCGCGTCCCTCGATCTTGTAGCAGGCATCGTCGATCTTGAACTCACGCACTGTCCAGCCGTTTTGCCGGGCCAGTTGCATCGCGGTCTCTTGCGGCTGCCATTGATCACGGGGCACGAAACAATCATCGTCATCCGCAAGCACGGCACCCGCTGGCAAGGTGGCGAAAAGGGTCAGGGCGATCAGTGTCTTTTTCATGGCAGTATCTCCTTTGTTGCTGCTGAGACCAATTTGGCGCCGGTATCTGAGGGTTTCCTGACGGCCCGACGTTTTCCACGTCAGCTCGCTGTCAGGAAGCGCCGGCCAGAAGAAAAGGCCCCGCCGGGGACAGCGGGGCCAGCTGGCCGGTTGCTCTTGAGGCTTTTATGTCAGGTGATATCGTCCACAACGGGCGCGCGCTTGTCTCCGGTGACCATCGCGCCAGCAAGGTTCTCGCGATGGCGGGCCGACGCCAGCATCACACCGCCCACATGCAGCGCGACCAGCAAGAGCAACATGTTGGCGAAGACCTCATGCGCGTCTTCGAGTGTCTCTCTCATGGACTCGGCATGCTCACCGTATTCGCGATGGGCACCGACCTCGTCCGTCCATGCGGGAGCCAAAATGGACGGCACCATTGCCAAGCGATCGGGCGCATCCATGAGCCATCCTGTGCCGGCGACGCAGGAGAGCGTTGCAAGCAAAGACAGCACCATGACCGCGCCCGCCGGATTATGTCCCAGATAGCGCCGTTCCTGCCCACGCAACATGTCGCGCAGATAGGCAAGAGTCGCCCGGGGGGGCCTGACAAATTGAGAAAAGCGCGCATAGCGGCTTCCCAGAAGCCCCCATACCAGCCGGATCGCGACAAGTCCTGCAACCGCGTAGCCGGACAGCTCGTGTATCCTCGAAAGCTCTTCCGCGCTCGCCCAAGCCAGCGCGACGGTCGCGACAAGAGCCCAGTGAAACGTCCTGATGACCGCGTCCCAGACCCGGACCCTGCCGGGCGCGCCCGTATCGATATGCCGGACGTCGTGATCGATTGCATCAGTCATCGTCATGACCTTTGCGGTTGCGGCGGTCATCGTCATCGTCATCATAGTCGTCTTCGTATTCGAACTCGATGATCTGGAGCGTCTCGGGATGGAGCGTCACCTCGATGCGCCGTCCGGCGGCATCCCTGCCGTCGATCTCGTAGCAACCATCGTCGATCTTGATGCGACGCACCGTCCAGCCATTCTCGGCAGCGAGCCGAGCGACCGTCTCGCGCGGTTGCCAATCCGCCATCGGCGCATAGCAATCATCGTCCGCCAATGCGGCGCCAGCCGGGAGAACCGCGATAAAACCAAGAATTGTCAATGTCTTCTTCATGGGACAAACTCAATGTGGAGCATCTGTTCAGGGGCATTAAGCCTCACCATACTGACAGGAACCTGAAGAGGTGTTCCCGCAAGCGTCAGCTTTGCGTCAGCCGCAGCCGCCAAAGCTGGATCATCGAAACGGAAGGAACATCCATGCGCATCCTGCTGATCGAGGACGATACGACGCTCGGCGCGGCCGTGCGTGACCAGATTGCGGCGGATGGCCGGTCGGTTGATTGGGTCACCAGGCTTGACGCTGCGGATGATGCGCTGCGCGCAACGTCTTATGACCTGATCCTTCTTGACCTTATGCTGCCGGATGGACGCGGCATCGGATTTCTGAAGGCGTTGCGACTGCGGGGCGATGTTACGCCGGTCATCATTCTGACCGCCCTCGATCAGGTCACGGATCGGATCGAGGGGTTGAACGCGGGTGCTGATGACTACCTCGTGAAGCCCTTCGACCTTGCCGAATTGTCCGCAAGGATCGGCTCGGTCGCGCGGCGCTATTGTGGCAACCCAAACCCGATCATCAGCCATGGCCCCATCGACGTCGACCTTGCCGCGCACAGTGTTCATCGCGACGGCAAGCCGGTGCAATTGACAGCGCGAGAATGGGCGCTGTTCGAGGCCTTTCTTGCGCGTCCCGGGCAGCTTTTGTCGAAGGCGCAACTTGAAGAAAAGCTTTATGAATTTGGCGCCGAGGTGGAAAGCAACACGATCGAAGTGCATGTCAGCCGGTTGCGCAAGAAACTGGGAGCCGGGATCATCGAAACCGAGCGCGGTATGGGTTACCGTCTGGGGCGCCCATGAGATGGCCGACAAGCCTGCAGGCCCGGCTTGCGCTGTCGCTTGGCCTTGTGCTGACAATCCTCTGGCTTGTGGCTGCGACGGTGACGGCTGTCACGATCCGCGGCGAGATGGACGAGGTCTTTGACAGCGCCCTGCGCGAAACCGCAGAGCGCATCCTTCCGCTCGCGGTAACCGACATCGTCGGTCGGGAAGATCAGGGAATAACGCAGCGACTGACCCCGATCCGCGCGCATGACGAGTTTTTTACCTATGTGGTGCGCGATAGCGAAGGGCGCGTTCTTCTGCAGTCCCATGCGGCCGATCCGGCCATTTTCCCACCCTATGACGGGACCGGGTTTCAGCAGACCGCCACTCATCGCCTGTATAGTGATGCGGCGCTGCGGGGGACGATCCGGATCACGGTAGCCGAACCGCTGACGCATCGCGCCGAGGTCGCGCGCGAAATCCAGGTTGGATTCGGCCTGCCACTGTTGATCGTGCTGCCGGTGGCGCTGGTGGCCATCATTCTGACTGTGCAGTTCAGTCTCGCGCCGCTGCGCCATTTCCGCACGCGGATCGAGACGCGGAGCGCACGCGACCTGTCGGAAATCCCCGCCGAGGGCTTGCCGGCAGAGCTGTCGCCCCTCGCGGCAACGGTCAACGGGCTGCTTGCCCGGATGCGCGACGCCTTCGAGGCCGAACGCAGCTTTGCGGCCAATGCAGCCCATGAAATCCGCACGCCTCTGGCGGGCGCCATCGGGCAGGCCCAGCGCATTCGATCCGAAACACGTGATCCGGCGATTGACGCGCGCGCTCGGGAAATTGAAACGACACTCAAGCGGCTGACCCGGCTTTCCGAGCGCCTGATGCAGCTTGCGCGGGCGGAAGGCGGGCAGCTGAGAACGGACCGGGGCACCGATATCAGGACCATCGCGAGGGTCATGGTGGAGGATATGGCGCGCGCCTGCGCGCCGGGGCGCATCGTTCTGAATCTGCCGGACAGGCCTGTCCTGTCGGACATCCACCCCGACGCTTTCGGCATCCTGTGCCGAAACCTTGTGGAGAACGCCTTGCGCCATGGCGCGGAAACCACTCCGGTCGAGGTGAGCCTGACAAGCGACGGTCTTCTAAGCGTGGCAAATGACGGCCCGGTCGTACCGCGCGACGCGATCGCCCGACTGGCGGGTCGTTTCGAGCGCGCGAACGCCAGTAGTGAGGGCAGCGGGCTGGGTCTGGCCATCGTCACGGCCATCGCCGAGCGGATCGGAAGCGACCTCGTTCTGGTGTCACCACGCCCCGATGCGCCCGACGGGTTTCAGGCATCGATCCGACTGCCTATGGTTCCCGGCACGCCCTCGCAGGACTGACCCACAAGGTTTGAAGTGCTGTCAGGCAAGCGGTCGGTGACACGCCCCTGCACCATTTGCCGGATCGCCTGCTTTCGGGGGCGAGGAACATGTCTGTGCGAGACGAGCGCCCTGCCCGCTTCATAGACGGGGCTTCTTGGACAGCCGTGACCAATGCACATGGCCCGGCAGGACATGCCGGGCCATGGCAATGTCAGCTCCAATGCGCGACGGAACGCTTCTCAAAGCTCTCCCGGAACTGCCGCGTCGAGTTCTCCATGATCTCGCCTGTCCCCCAGTCCAGAATGACGGCATATCTGCGAACCGCATCCATCTCGTCGATTTCGGCGTTCTGATACATGCGAGACACGATCTCGGGGTCCATCCGAGCCCAGCCCACGCGGTTTTGGCGAATATAAGCTCGGGCTTTTTCGGTCGCGGCTTGGTCGATCTCGTATTCCAGCATGTCGGCGTCAATCACCTTGATCACCACGCCATAGTCGAGTTCTGCCCGCTTGACCGAAACATATTCGTCAATCACATCCTGACGGACACGTTCCGGGTCGCGCTCCAGTGGGTCACCATAGCCACCACCCCCGGCAGTGGGCCGTGTGAACCTGTCGCCGCTCTTGATCTTGTAATTAGAGAATACGGAACCCAGCCACTTTTCCTCGCCAGTGTCTGCGTGCTCGATCATCAGACCGTGCGGCATCGACGGCAACCCACCTTCGACGCCCCAGACCACAGCGCGTTCCCGGTCGCAGATATAGGACATGACCGTGTTTTCGGCTTCCAGCAATGTCGACGCCTTGATCACGCCAGCACCTCCACGCCATTTGCCGGGGCCAGGACTGTCCTGCTTGATCTGAAATTCATCGGCGCGCGTCGGGTTCACGCGCTCGTTGCCTTCCGAGGGCTGCGACATCAAGCCGGTACCGAAACAGGCGGTTGTCACGTCGCTTCCATCCTTGCCATTGCGCCCGCCCCAGCCACCGGGCAACCACTCGTAAAACATGTAGATGGGTTTGCCGGGCTTGCGCAGATCGTTCCCACCGGCGAGCAGATATTCAAGGTTGAAGGCACAGGCGATGGCGCGCTCCGGCATGATCTGTGACCACATTTCGAAAATCGCGTTCATGATCTTTTCGAACGGCATCAGAAAGCCCGTCACCGCAACGGGCCATTCCGCGCTCACGACGCTGTTCTTGGGAGCCTTGACCTCGACCATGCGATAAAACCCGCTATTGAGCGGCAAGTCGGGGAAAAATGTCTTCATCCCGGCAACCACGGCCGAAAACGTTGCGCCATGTGCAGAGTTGTAGATCGACGAGATGGTCGGATGGCTGCCCTCGAAATCATAAACGATCCGGTCGCCCTTGATTGTCATCTTGATGTGGATCGGGATCATTCCCTCGCCGGCACCCGGATCACGGTCGATATAATCCACGGCCTCCCAAGTCCCGTCAGGCAAGTCCGATATGCGCTGACGCACCGCGCGTTCGACATAGTCCTGCACCGCGCCCATGCCTTGGGTGACTTGATCGCGTCCATATTTGGCCACCAGTCGCTGAAGTTCGCGTTCGGCCACCTGTGTCGCCTGGGCCTGTGAATGGATGTCGCCGATGATCGACGCGGGATCGCGCGTATTGGCAGCGATCATATTCGCTACATCGGCACAGAACCTGCCCTTGTGAAACAGCCGGACAGGTGTGATCCGCACCGCTTCACCGAACATCTCATGCGCCGCGACGTTGAACGACCCCGGAACGGAGCCACCCAGATCGGACCAGTGCCCGTTGGACTGCGAAAAACCGATCAGCTGTTCTTCGTCGAAGATCGGGCGGATCAGGCGCACGTCGCTGAAGTGGGTACCGCCTGCATATGGATCGTTGATCGCATAGACATCGCCGGGATACATATCGCCTTCGAAAACACGGATCACGTCCTTGCAGGTATAGTGCAAGGTTCCGACGTGCACCGCGATGTCAGAATTGCCCTGCGCAACGCAGTTCCCTTCGGCGTCATGCAGACCATTCGAGAAATCACGGTTGTAGATCACGAAGGAATAGCAAGTCCGCAGCATCTGCTCAGCCATCTGGTCGACCGAGGTGATAAAAGAGTTCTTGAGAACCTCGAATGTGACCGGGTCCAGTTCCTGATTGGTTGTGCTGTTCATACCTCAGTCCTTCACGCGAATAAGAATGTTCATGTATTGGTCGACCTTGGCCGTAGCCTTGGGCGGCACGACGACTGTCGAGTCGATCTGCTCGACAATGGCGGGCCCGGTAAATTCAGCCCCCGCCTTCATCTTGGCGCGGTCATAGATCGCGGCCTCGCATTTTTCCCCCTTGAACCAAACCGCGCGGGTGCCTGATGGTTCGGGTGCGTGCTTGACGACCTCGAAGGACGGAAGCTTGGCCTTCTGCACGATGCCGGTCGCCTTGACGCCGACACGGAAGATACTGACGGGTGCGTCTTCGCGACGGAAATTGTATTCGCGCTCATGCTCGTTGTGAAACCCTTGCACGAGGTCCTTCGTGCTCGTGATCGGGGACGGAGCCGAGACGGAAAGCGACCGCCACTGTCCTTGGTACATCATCTCGACCGAGCGTTGCAAAACGGTGTCTTCGGGCGCGACACCTTCGTGGCGCAACCGTGCCACGGCCTCTTTCTCGATCCTTGAAAATGCGGCTTCCAGGTCTTCCGGCGTCGTGGTCGCTGCATCCGCCATGAAACTGTCGGAAAAGTCGTGCTGGATATCGACCAGCAGGCATCCCATCGCCGAGGTGACGCCCGGGTTGGGCGGCACGATCACGACAGGAATGGACAGCTCTTTTGCCACCGCAGCACCATGCAGGGCGCCTGCACCGCCGAAGGCGATCAGCGCGAAATCCCGCGGGTCATGTCCGCGGCTGATCGACAGAAGGCGCACCGCGTTGGCCATATTGGCGTTGGCCACGTCAATGATCGCCTCGGCCGCCTCGTGAAGTTCCATGCCGAAAGGTTCTGCGACTGTCTCGCGCACAGCCTTTTCGGCCAGTGCAGGATCAAGAGTGATGTCGCCGCCGGCAAGGCTGTGTCCTAGTCGGCCCAGGACAACATTGGCATCACTGTTGGTCGCCACCTCGTTGCCATTGGAGTAGCAGGCAGGCCCCGGATAGGCTCCGGCGGATTGTGGCCCGTTGCGCAGCGATCCCCCCTCGTCCTTCCAGGCCAGGGATCCCCCGCCGGCCCCGATTGTCAGCACCTCGATGCTGGGAAACCGGATCGGATAGCCGTATTCGATATACCAGTCCTTCGTCACCGTGGACTCGCCGCGGTAGGTCAGCGACACATCTGTGCTGGTCCCGCCCATGTCGAAACCGATCGAGTTCTCATAGCCGCACAGATTGCCGATGAAACGGCTGGCGATGGCCCCTGCCGCGATGCCGGACCCCGCAAGACGCGCCGCGAAATCCTTGACGCTGGCAGGTGTCATTACCCCGCCGCCCGAGTGCAGCAAAAGAAGGTCTCGATTGTATCCACCGTCCGTCAGCTTGTCGCTGAGACGCGAGACGTAATCGACGACAACCGGCGACACGACGGCATTGACCATCGTTGTGGAGAACCGCTCATGCTCGAATATTTCGGGCATGATTTCTGACGATATCGAGATATGCACATCCGGCATCACCTCGCGCAGGATCGCCCGCATGCGCACTTCGTTCGTACTGTTGACATACGAGTTGATGAAGCAAACGGCGACCGCCTTCACATCGCGCTTTTTCAGGATCTCGGCAACGCGACGTGCCCCATCCTCGTCAAGCTCTTGGATAATCTTTCCAGCAGCGTCCACGCGTTCCTTGACG
Organism: Roseobacter sp. AzwK-3b; assembly: GCF_000170875.1. Lineage (NCBI taxonomy): Bacteria > Pseudomonadati > Pseudomonadota > Alphaproteobacteria > Rhodobacterales > Roseobacteraceae > Roseobacter > Roseobacter sp. AzwK-3b. The sequence continues at coordinate 79,831 of NZ_ABCR01000013.1, read as the reverse complement.
GTCAGACGGTCCCTTCGCGGAATGTAGGGTTTGGCAACGTCCTTGTAGGTGTCCCACAGGTCTTCCTTGTTCGAGCGGCGGATCTCGACGACATCGCGGAAACCTTCGGTGCAGACCATGGCCGCGCGCGGCAACTTGCGTGTGATCAGCGCATTCGTGGCCACCGTGGTCCCGTGTGAAAACATGGTGACGTCGGACAGGCTTACCTTGGCATCCGACACGCCAGTCAGGATGGCGCGCATGGGATCATCGGGGGTGGACGGTGTCTTTTCGATCCGGATCTGCCCGGTTTCTTCGTCCATGATACAAACGTCGGTGAACGTCCCCCCAACATCTACTGCAACTCTCGTCTTTGTCATCAGTTTTTCCTATCCTTTTTCACACCTGCCGAACACGCGGCAAGCGATACCGTTCGCCTGCGAAACCAAGAGTGCAGGATGTTCATCGAACTTTCGTCACATGTCGGGGCGGGCGCATGCAGCCGAACGCCTTTGCTTGCGTGTCTCCGTCGGCGTGCAGCCGAACTTGGCACGGTAGTGCTTGCAGAACTGGGCCTGATCGTAGAAGCCCCATTTCTGCGCGATCTGGGCCATCGTGGAGGTGTCATGCACCATCTCCAGCGTCTCGCGACAGCGGGTCAGCCGCCTGTCACGAATATAGCCCGCGACAGAGCACTCGTTTTCGGCGAACAAACCCTGCAGATACCGAAGAGATATGCCGCAGGACTCAGCCACCATTTGCGGCCCCAGATTGGGGTTTGACAGGTTATCACGTATGAACTGCTCGGCCCGCTGCAGATGGGCGGCACGGATCGTCGACACGGAACTGTCGAGAATGCGATCATCGCTGCGCATCGAGAGGCACAGAAGATCGAGCAGATGTTGCCCGGCCATTTCACGCGCGGCATCGTTGATGACATCAATGCTTTCGATCGTGTTCCGCACGGCGCCGACGAAATAGGATCCGATCCCGGAGCGCGCATCAAATGTGAGCGCGCTCAGCCGCTCCGTCGGCCCAACGCGCGACTGTACACTGGCGGTGGGCACCTTCAGCACCCAAAGTTTGTTGCGCTGGCTGTGAGAGAATTCATATGGCATGTCGCCCTGTTCGACCAAAAAGCCACCTGGCGCACAGCGCGTATGGCGTGACGCCTGATGGAAACGCACCTCGGCGACATGGGGGATCGTAATCAGCAGGCTGTTGTCCTTTTCCTCTTGGAAATGGCTCTTGTTTCGGCGGTACATGACGCCGTCGCATTCCATCTCGGACAGGCCCATCACACCAAGCCCCCACGACTTCAAAGACCCCCTGAAACGCGTGGCGTCCCGGCATTCAACCGAAAGCGGGAAATAGGTTTCCGAGATCGTTCGTGACCAGACTTTGTTCTTGTCGATGGCGCTTCCGTGGTCGGTAGAAAAAAACATCCTTTCCTCCTGTCGGACGGCTTCTCGCAAATACCGGCCATTGCATCTTAGGGTAAACCTTACCCCAAGCCACAAGGCAAAATAGGTGATTTGCGCACAAAAGTTTGGTGGCCTCATCTCCGGGGATGCGGAGTGCCGGGGCTTGCAATTCGTCTGGTGCATGCGCCAAGAACGCCCAAGGATGCCCCAAGGTGGCGTGCCAAACGGCGCGATGCGGACTTGCACAGCGGGCGCCTTTGGGGCCTCATGCTGCACGTCTTGTGCCGATGTCCGGTACGTTTCAATTGGGAAAAGCGCTCCAATGCATGCCGACCTGCGTCATTCACAAAAACCAGCGGCACCTGCCCAGGTGAAACGGCGGGTCCTTCGTGTGCGCGGTACCGATGTCACTTTGCTGGAGGAAGTGCGGCAGTTGGCCGAGGCGGACCTTGGCTTTGAAATCCACCATGAATCGCTTGACTTCCTGACCTGCCAGCATCGGGCAGCAATGGATCCTTCGAACTACGACATTTATGAGCAATGCTTTCATAATCTGGATATCGTCTGGTACTGGGGCGCGCTGCAGCCGATCGACACGCGGCGCATTCTCCAATGGGACAAAATTGGCGATCTCGCCAAGACGGGTGGCATCAGCAAATATACCTGGCAGGGCCATGGCGACGCCCCGGTGCGCAAGCTCTATGTTCAGCCGGATGGCACATTGGGCCAGCAACCGATGCCGCTGGTCAGCATGTTGCCGACAGCCCATAACGTCGACAGTTTCGGTTTCGACCGCCGCCTTTTCGGGGATGAGGGACCCGAGGGCTCGAGCTGGGCGTGGTTACTGGACCGCCGGGCGCGCGGGCGGATCGCTCTGGTGGATGAACCCGCGATCGGAATCTTTGACGCGGCTCTGGCCGCCGAGTCGAACGGAGACCTGACGTTCGAGGATATCGGCAACATGACCGTTGACGAGATCGACAGCCTTATGGCCCTATTGGAAACCCTTCGGCAACAGGGGTTCTTTGTGGGCAGTTGGGTGTCTCCCGATCAGGCCGAAGCGCTGGTGCGCGCCGACCGGGTCTCGGTGCAAAGCATGTGGTCCCCCTCTTACGGCAATCTTGGGCATATGCAGGGCGTCTTCTGCGAAAGCGTGCCACGCGAAGGGTATCGCGCCTGGCACGGGGGCGCTTCACTCGCGCGGCACCTTTCGGGTAGCCAGTTGGATATCGCTTATGAGTATCTGAACTGGTGGCTTTCGGGTCCGGCGGGGGCGGTGATGGCGCGTCAGGGGCATTACATGACGAATGCCGATGGTGTGCGCGAATACCTGAGCCCTGAGGAATGGGGCTATTGGTATGAAGGAGAGATCGCCCGATGCGACCTGAAAGGGCCTGATGGAAGAATCGTGGTTCGCGCGGGTCAACGCCGCGCGGGCGGAGCCTACCGCGAACGTGTCAGTCGGATCGCGTTGTGGAATACGGTGATGGACGAATACAATTACGCGGCGCGCGCCTGGAACCGGTTCATCACAAGCCTGGGAACGTCCGGACAATGACCGCGAAACCCAACAGCCTTGAACAGGAGCCCCTGTACGAAACGATCAGCCGGGTCTTGCGATATAACATCGTGTCGGGGCGCCTGCCCGATGGGTTTGTTCTGATCGAAGGCCCGATCGCAAAGCTGATGCAAACCAGCCGCGCTCCGGTGCAAGCGTCGCTGCGCATGCTGAACGCCGAGGGTTTGATACACCGGTTCCGGGGACGCGGCTATCTGGTCGGACAACCGTCCGCCAACCTGAAACCGATCCGGAAACCCTTGGAGGAATTCGATTTCGACATTCCCCCTGCCTCGCGCTCGGCCTTGGCCGTGCGAGGGACATGGCTCCGGGTCTATGACAAGGTCGAAGCGGAAATCGCGGCCTGTCAGATATTCGGTGAATTCCGGGTGGTCGAAACCGAGCTGGCAAACCATCTCGGCGTCAGCCGAACCGTCGCCCGAGATGTCCTGAGCCGCCTGAATGAACGGGGGTTGATCCGAAAGGGGGCAACCTCGCATTGGCTTGCCGGGCCACTGACCGCCCGGACCCTGCGCGAGAAGTTCGAGCTTCGCAGCTTGATGGAACCGGAAGCCCTGCGGATGGCGACCGATTTCATCGACCATTCTCAGATCACGCGGATCTGCCGGCAGATCGAGAGTGGCAAAGCAAAGGACGCGGCCGAACTGGAGGATGCGCTGATGCGTTACTGTCTTCGCAAGGCTCCCAACAGTGCTCTGGTGGAAATCATCGACAACAATCGCTTGCTGTTGTCTGCGATGGACAAGGCGCTCAGCGACCTTGGTTTGCCGGTGGACACGGTCGCTCTGGATCAGTACGGCGCTCTTTTCCATCTGATCGGATCACGACAGACAAGCGCCTCGACTGAATATTTGAAAGAACATTTGCGCATACTGTCGTACAAGAGTCTGGCAAGGCTCAAGATCGTGGCCCTGATACCCGAAAGCGAATCGATCCCCAAATATCTGAACAGAGTTTAAAAATGTATTTGGAACGCGATATTCATTTATTTTTCCTGTAAAACCCGTGGATTTTCTTAACATTTTCGGAAATTGGGGCAAAATTCGCTAACTATTCGGGAAAAGATGGCTCTTGCTATAGGTCCCAATTAGTCATTTCATACGATATACATTTTGTGTTCAGGCCATGTTGCAGCACTCCACAAGCAGGTCGTGCGGCGGCTGAGTTGCTTGGGTTCACAACGAAAAGAGGGCTTTATGACGCAAAGCGACCCCATTTTCCGGCTGGAGGGAGTGACGCGCAGATATGGCAATCTGACTGCGCTTGACGGCATAGATTTCGTAGCTGAGGACAACAGCTACATCGCACTTCTGGGGCCATCAGGGTCGGGCAAGACCTCACTCTTGCGCGTGATCGCCGGATTTGAAGCGCCGGATACGGGCCGCATCTGGTTTCAGGGTCATGACATCACCGATCTGCCGGCTCATGAGCGCGGAATCGGCTTTGTCTTTCAGAATTTCGCACTTTTCCCACACGTGACCATTTTCGAGAACGTCGCCTTCGGCTTGCGCAATGGGGCGACCAAAGTGCCGGACGCAGAGATCACGGATCGCGTCAGGGCCTCGATCGACATGGTCGGTCTTGCTGGTCTGGAAGACCGGAATCCGGATCAGATATCGGGTGGCCAGAAGCAGCGTGTTGCATTGGCGCGCTCGCTCGTGATGCAGCCGAAACTGGTGTTGCTGGACGAGCCTCTTGGGGCACTGGACGCCAACTTGCGCGAGAGAATGCAGACGGAACTGCGGACCATTCGCGAAAGGCTTGATGTGACCTTCCTACATGTGACGGGAAGCGAAACCGAAGCTCTGGCAATGGGCGACCGGGTGGCGGTGCTGGATTCTGGCCGGATCGTGCAATACGACACACCGGATGCGATTTATGACCGCCCGATCATTTCGGATGTCGCGCTGTTTCTAAATCGCTTCAATCTCTTCGAGGGAACCCTGAAGGACGGCAGCTTCCATGGCGCCTTCGGAGCAGCACCTGTGTCTTCTGTGCGTGCCAACGACAGCGATGTCTACGCGATCCGGTATGACCGGACACGGATATTCGACACGGATGCCTCAGAACTGCCCGGGCCGGCGCTACCTGTCCGCTACCTCGCGAGCGAATATCTCGGATCCTCGATCATCTTTCTGTTTGAAACCGAAGACAACAAGACAGTCGAGGTCGATCATCACCTAAGTCTGGGTGAGCCACGCGATCTGAGCGTCGGACAGAATTACATTCTTTCATGGGATCCCGCGCAGGCGATCGTATTTGGCAAGGAGGCAGCACAATGAGTGCGGCAATTGGCAAACGGCAGAAAGCAACCACGTTCCAGCTGCTTGCTCCCGGCGTCGTCTGGATGATCCTGTTCCTGGTCGCACCGATCATGATGATCGTTTACGTCTCATTCTGGACGCAGACGACCTTCGCGATAAATTCGACACTGACGCTGGACAGCTGGCGGAACTTCTTCGGCTCGGAGGCCTATGTCGGTGCACTCTGGACCACGATCCGGCTGTGGCTGATCGTTCTTACCATGACCTTCATCATCGGTTATCCGGCCGCTCTCTATGTGGGCTTGCTGGTCAAGAGCAAGACGGTTGCAACAGTCCTTCTCGTGCTGTGCGTGATCCCCTTCTGGACCTCGTTTCTGATCCGGGTGCTGGCCTGGCGCCCCATGTTGGGCAAGGAGGGGGCGATCAACATCATCCTGCAGAAAGTCGGTCTTATCGACACGCCGATCGAGGTTCTTCTGTTTTCCGAACTTTCGGTCATCATCGGCATGACGCAGATCTATGTCGTCTTCATGGTGGGGCCGATCGCCTTCATGCTAGGCCGGATCGATCGCAACATCATCGAGGCTGCCCGCGACTTGGGTGCCGGGTTCGGACGGATCTTCTGGAAGATCATCTTTCCGCTCAGCTTGCCCGGGGTCGTGGTCGGCGCGATCTTCGTCAGCGTGATGGTGTTGGGCGAATTCGCGACATCGGGCGCCCTGTCCGGAAGAAAGGTGAACCTTCTGGGCAATATCATCGTGACCCAGGTGGGATCGCTGAAATGGGCCATGGCATCGGTTGTCGGGGTGATCCTGACCATCCTGCTGGGCATCGTGGTGGCAGGATTTCTGCGCATCGTCGATCTGAAGCGGGAGATTTAAGCGATGGAATCCAAGATCCTCAAACCGATCCTCGCAGTCTATGTCGGCCTGTTCATCCTGTTTCTCTACGGTCCCTTCATCGTGCTGAGCATATTGTCCTTTCAGCAGGGTCCCGAAGGGGGGCCGCAGTTTCCGATCATCGAATGGTCCACTTACTGGTATCAGCATCTTTTCGGGCTGACCCCGCCATCACGCATTGCCCCGCTGCCGGTTGGTGAGGCTCTTGTTCGCTCGCTGACACTGGCCTTCATGACCATGGTCACGGCAACGGTTCTTGGCGTCATGGCCGCGCAGGCCTTCCGCAAACGGTTCCGGGGCGCTGGTATAGTCTTCTACCTGATCGTTCTCGGGATGATGGTTCCGGGTGTTCTCACCGGCCTTGGCACATCGCTGCTGGCCAACAACGTGGTCGGTATCGAGCGCCACTGGTGGAGCACGGCTTTCCTGGCGCATGTGGTCTATACATTCCCGTTCGCTTTCCTCGTGATGCTGGCGATCCTCAACCGCTTCGATGGCTCTGTCGAGGAGGCGTCGTGGTCGCTTGGCGTCTCGCCCATCACCACGTTCCGCAAGGTGACGTTCCCGCTGATCTTCCCGGGCGTTCTGTCGGCCATGCTTTTCGCCTTCACGCTCAGCTTTGATGAATTTCCGCGCACCCTTTTCGCTTCGGGCCGCGACCAGACATTGCCGCTTGCGATTTACGGCACCTTCTCGGTCGAGATCCATCCCAACATCTTTGCCTTCGGGGTCATGACAACACTGTTCTCATTCGCGCTCTTGGCGGTCTACGGCATCCTGATGGGCCTGAGCGTCCGGCGCGCAAAGAAAATGGCCATGCAGGAAGATATCGCATGAATACGGTCATCGTCACTGGCGCAGGATCAGGGATCGGCCTTGCGGTTGCCACAAAGCTTGCTGGGCTGGGCTATAATGTCGTGGTCAATGACTACAATGCCGACGCCGCGAACGAGGCCGCTGCACAGATCGGTGGGCTTGCAGTGCAAGGCGATGTCTCAAACGAGCAGGACGTGGCCCGCATGCTTGAGGCATGTGTTGCAGAGTTCGGTGCGCCGACCCACCTCGTCAACAATGCAGGCCATGTGCACCAATCGCGTTTTATCGATCTCGACCCTGTCGATTTCGATCGTATGATTTCCGTCCATCTGCGCGGCACGTTCCTGTGCACGCGCGCGGTCCTGCCCCACATGCTTGCCCGGAAATCTGGCTGCGTGGTCAACATGGCCTCGCAACTTGGACAGATCGGCGGGATCGAGTTGGTCCATTATTCCGCGGCGAAGGCCGGGATCATCGGGATGACCAAGGCACTGGCCCGCGAGGTATCAACCCAAGGCGTACGCGTGAACGCTGTGGCCCCCGGTCCGATCAATACACCTTTGGTGCGCGCGCTTTCCGAGGAATGGCGCGCGGCAAAAGCCGCCGAACTTCCCTTGGGCCACTTTGGAGAACCCGAAGATGTCGCGGAAACGGTTGCATTCCTGTGTTCCGACGCGGCGCGCATCTATGTCGGTCAGACGCTTTCACCAAATTCGGGAGACGTAATGCTATGAAATCAGTTGCTCTGATCACGGGCGCCGGTATCGGCATAGGGCGCGCCACCGCCAAAGCTCTTGCCGCGCGCGGTGATCATGTGATCGCCACCGACATTCTCGAGGACGAAGGCCGCAGCATCGTGCAGGAGATCCGCAAGGCCGGAGGCGAGGCGGAGTTCCAGCATCTCGATGTGCGCGACACCGATCGTGCCAATGCGGTGGTAAAGGACATCGAAACGCGCTTTGGCAGGATAGACACGATCGTGGCCAATGCAGGCATCGCGCACCGTGTTCCATTGGAACAACTGACGGACGAGAAATGGGATCACACCTTTGATATCGACCTCAAGGGGATGCTTCGCGTTATCCGGCCAGCCGTGCCCGGCATGAAAGCGCGCGGCAAGGGGGCGGTCGTCTGCCTTTCGTCGATCATGGGCGTCGCCTATGGCTGGGATGAGCATGTGCACTACTCAGCGGCCAAGGCCGGGGTGGTCGGTCTGGTCCGCGGCCTTGCGGTTGAACTGGGCCGAAGCGGCGTGCGGGTGAATGGCGTTGCGCCGGGATATATCCGGACGGCTCAGCTTTTGTCAGAGAAACACTCCCTTGGACCCGAGGGAGCCAAAACAGTGGGCGATATCGTTCCACTTGGCCGCATTGGCCTGCCGGATGACATTGCGGATGTCGTGGCGTTCCTCGCGTCCGACGCCGCGAGATATCTGACAGGTCAGGTTATTACCGTGGATGGTGGGCTTATGGTCGGGCGCTACTGAACACGGAAGGGAAGAAAGACTTCCCAATTTCCAAAGACGAAACGACCTCAACATGGAGAAGAAAAGTGACACACTCAAATTTCTCAAGACGGAACTTTCTGAAAGCCACGGCAGGCTCTGCCGCGCTCGCGGCGGGCGGCATGCCCTTCCTTGGCGCACAGCAGGCATTCGCGGCGAACCTCGCCAACCAGGAGTTGCGGACCGTTGGTCTTTCGGTGACCGTGCAGGAACGTATCCTGAACGATTTCAAGGAAAAATCCGGCGTCGGTTCGGTTAGCGGCAAGGCGGATATCTTCCCCAACACCCAAACCGAAATTCTGTCCGGCTCCGATGCCTATGACTGCTGGGAAATCATCGGCGAGCGTCTTGCGGCGATGGTGGCCACGGACAAGCTTGCGCCTGTTGCCGCTTCGGACCTCGCGAACTGGGCGGGAATTCGCGAAACCTTCACCACACCGTCCGACCGTTGGGCGCTCAATCAGCAGATTGTCGGCCAGATTTGGGAGGATGAAAGCCAGACTCGCCTGAACATGGTGCCGACGGTCTACAACTACGACTCCATCGGCTATCGTCCCGATCTGGTGGATGCGGAAGAAGCCTCCAACTGGTCGTCGCTCTTCGATCCGAAATTCAAGGGCAAGACCGGCCTGAACGTGGACCCGCTGATCGCCTTCGGTCAAGCCGTCCTAGCCATGAACGAACTGAACCTGCTCGAGGTGTCAAACCCCGGCAACCCGGATGCCGCCGCTATCGAAGAAGCTGCCAAGTTCCTGATCTCCAAGAAGAAAGAAGGACAGTTCCGCGCGCTTTGGGGCGACTTCGGCGAACTGGTGAACCTGCTGGCATCCGGTGAGATGGTCATTGCAGACGCATGGCAGCCCGCAGTGATGGCCGTGAAGGCACAAGGTGTCGAGTGTTCCTACGCGACCATGAAAAGCGGCTACCGTGGCTGGGCGATCGGTGTCGCCCCGCTCAAGACGTCGCCGAACCTTGAAGCCGTAGCGGCCTATGCCGACTACTGGTTGTCCGGGCCGCCCGCGATCGCCGTGTCCGAGCAGGGCTATTATTCGCCCACAACGAACGTCAAGAACGTCATGGATCCTGACAAATATGCCTTCTGGTACGAAGGCAAGCCGTGGGTTGGTGAAACCGAGCGTGGCATCAAGGAAGGAGATCTGCGCGATGGTGGATCCCTCGAAGAGCGCGCCGCCAACGTGGCCTACTGGCACCAGTGGCCCGATGAGTATGACCTGCTCATTCAGAAGTGGGACGAATTCCTCTCTGCATGAATTGACATTGGTTCAGCCGGCCCGCCGGCTGAACCCCCCTTCCCTTTTCCCAGGAACAGGACGCATTTCCCTTGGCCTATGATCTTCAGCTCGCGAACGTCTACAAGACCTATGACAATGGAACACCGGCCGTCATCGACTTCAATCTGGATGTCGAGAAAGGGGAATTCATAGCATTTCTGGGCCCTTCCGGCTGTGGTAAATCCACGACCCTGCGGATGATTTCCGGGTTTGAAACGATCACGTCAGGCGATCTGATGATCCGCGGCAAGCGGGTCAACGACCAACTCCCCGAGAAGCGCCCCACCTCGATGATCTTTCAGAACTATGCGCTTTTCCCGCATATGAACGTGCGCCAGAACGTGCTGTTCGGCCTTGAGGTCAAGAACATGCCGCGCGACCAAGCCAATCGCAAGGTTGACGAGATCCTGGAAAAGCTGGGCCTGAGCGCGATTGCGAACATGCCGACCGCGCGCCTGTCGGGTGGCCAGCGTCAGCGGATCGCCCTTGCCCGCTCACTGGTTGTCGAACCGGACATCCTGCTGCTGGACGAACCCCTGGGCGCGCTCGATGCGAACCTGCGAAAGAGCATCCAGAACGAATTGAAACTGCTGCAACGCGACCTCGGGATCACCTTTGTCTTCGTGACACATGCACAATCCGAAGCCCTTGCACTGTCTGATCGTATTGTCGTGATGAACGCGGGCCGCATCGAACAGATCAGCCCCCCACGCGAGCTTTACACACGCCCCTGCAGCCAGTTCGTCGCCCGCTTCATCGGCTCGAACACCATATTGCCGGGAACCGTCGTGGGGCAGGAAGATGGAAATGTGATCCTCCAAACAGCCTTTGGCCATCTGACCGGTGCGAACCGCGCGGGCGTCGATATCCATGCAGGCCGCGAGATGAGCATCATCCTGCCGGCCGAGGCCGTGGATCTTGTTCCCGCCGACGTGCCGGAAGACGAAATGCGCGCGAATTTCGGATCGAACGCCATCAGCTGCACAATCGAGAAGCTGCAGATCGTCGGCCATATCATGCATATGATCGTGCGCTTCGCGGATGGCAATCAGATCAATGTCGAAGGGCATGTGGACAAGTACCGCGACCGCCTTAAAGCCGGGTCTCGCGCCTTTGTCGCGTGGAACCCCTCCAATGCCACCGTGATCGACAACTAGGGGCAAGGCAATTTTTATGGCCTACACGACCGCACAGCATATTTCAGAGGGATTGCGCTCGGGAAAACTTGATCCCGTCGCATTGACCGAAGAGGTCTATGACCGTCTGGAACAGCACGGCGACACCGCAATCTATATCGAAACGACCCGCGATCGCGCGATGGCCGAGGCCGAGGCTTCGCGCTTGCGGTTCAAGTCGGGGTTGCCGGCAGGCCCATTGGATGGTGTGCCTGTGGCGTGGAAGGACCTGTTTGACCTGAAAGGCCGTGTGACCACCGCCGGAGCAATTGTCACCAGAACCGATACACCAGCGAAGGCCGACGCACCGGTGATCGCAACAGCCCACAGGGCCGGGATGATCAGCACCGGTACGGTCAACATGACGGAATTCGCCTTTTCGGGTATCGGTCTCAACCCACATTACGGCACGCCCCGCAATGTACATGCCCCCACCGGTCAAAGACGCAGCCCGGGCGGGTCATCCTCGGGCTCTGGCGTTGTCGTTTCGGCCGGGATCGTCCCTATCTCGATAGGCACGGATACGGGCGGCTCGGTCCGTATCCCGGCCTCTTTCAACGGCGTGGTGGGCTACAAGACCTCTTCGGGCCGCTATCCCATGGACGGGGTCTATCCACTGGCGAAATCCCTCGATACGATCGGGCCACTGGCACACACGGTTGCAGATTGTGCCTTGTTCGACGCGGTCTTGCGCGGCAAAGACACCCCCGAGGCGCAGCCCGCAGATGTCGATGGATTGTCCTTCATCATTCCGGACGAGATCTTTCTGGATGGGCTTGCGCCATCGGTCGCGGCCAATTTCAACGCGACCGTGGACAGGCTCGAGACTGCGGGAGCAAGGATCAAGCGCATCTCGCTTCCTGAACTGTCGGAACTGACCGACCTGATCGTCGAGCACGGTTTTCTGGCCGGTGCGGAAGCGCTGGCGCTGCATCGCGAGCGGGTGTGCGGCCCTGCAGCCGCTCAAATGGATGCACGCGTCGTGCGCCGCATCAGGCTGGCCGAGAGCATGAGCGCGGTTGACGTTCTGTTACTGCAACAGGCCCGCACCCGCATGATGGCGTCGACCGCGGCCAGAATAGGCCGGTCAATCGTGCTGTGCCCGACCACGGCCACCACCGCCATGGAGATCGAGCCGCTCGAAGCGGATCAAGAGGTTTTCTTTCGCCACAACGGCCTGGCGCTGCGCAACACCTCTCTGGGCAATTTCCTAGATTGGTGTGGCGTTTCCATTCCCAACGGCACCGATGCCGATGGCATGCCGACGGGCTTCTTGCTGTCAGCCCCGACCGGTCAAGACACAGCCCTGCTGGCCGCCGCTCTGAGCTGCGAAGAGATCATCCGCGGCTAGTGCCGCGCTGACATCGACTGAAACAAAGAAGAGGAGACCCAAAATGACCAAGAAAATCTACTGTGCCTTCGGCACGGATATCGACTCTGTCGCGGGCCAGATCGGCTCTTATGGCGGGGGAGATTCACCCAACGACATCCAGCGCGGCATCTTCGCGACTGAAGTCGGCGTGCCGCGCCTGCTGCGCCTGTTCAAGAAATACGAGATGCGGACGTCGTTCTTCATCCCGGGCCACTCGATCGAGACATTTCCGAAAGAGATGGACATGATCGTCGAGGCGGGACACGAAATTGGCGCTCATGGCTATCTGCATGAAAACCCGGTTGCGATGACCCCTTCTCAGGAAGAGGATGTTCTGGTCAAGTCCATCGAACTGATCAAGAAACTCACCGGCGAAGCCCCCAAGGGCTATGTCGCTCCTTGGTGGGAAATGTCCAACGTGACTGCATCGCTTTTGGGCAAGTACGGATTTTCCTATGACCACAGCCAAAGCTACCGAGATTTCCAGCCTTTCTATGCCCGTGTCGGCGACGAATGGAATGTGATCGACTATTCCAAGACCGCCGGAGAGTGGATGCATCCGCTCAAGCACGGCAAAGAGATCGACCTCGTGGACATCGGCGCAAACTGGTATGTCGACGATCTTCCGCCGATGATGTTCATCAAGAACGCGCCCAACAGCCACGGCTTTGTCAGCCCGCGTGATATCGAGCAGATGTGGAAGGATCAGTTCGACTGGGTCTATCGTGAAATGGACTACGGCGTTTTCCCGATCACCATTCACCCCGACGTTGCGGGCCGTCCGCAGGTTCTGCTGATGCTCGAGCGGCTGATCGAGTATATCAACACGCATTCCGGCGTCGAATGGGTGGATTTCAACACCATTGCGGACGACTTCCGCCAGCGCTTCCCGTTCGACAGCGACAAGCGTCCTGAAGTGATATGACATGGCAAAGGGGCAGCGCCATGCGCGCTGCCCCGTCCGCAATTCGATGAGGTGTTCAGATGTGCAATGCATGCGGTTTCCCGACACGCCCTGGCCACTGGACCGACGCAGGTGCCGATAACGCCGGCGACAGGCTTAGGCTGCAAATGCGCCGTGCCCAGATCCTGAACAGATTGCTGAATGGCTATGGTTTCAAGGCGCGTCCCCCCGGGCACGGGCCGGGCTTTGCGCTGTCTTCCTTTTCAGGTCGCACCACATTGCTGCCTGATCTTGAAGCCGTATGGCAGGAAGCCGCGCAGCAATTGGGCCACCCCATCGATCCGCTTGATCCCCGGTTCACCGCCGCCGAACCCAACTCATGATCGCGCCGCCTGAAGATGGCCGTCTTCGGCTGACCATTCTTGGTGGTTACCTTGGCTCCGGCAAGACAACCTGGCTGCGCCATCAGCTTTACGAAGGTGCCTTCGGCAAGGCCCATATTCTCATCAACGAAGCTGCCGAAACTCCGGTCGACGACACTTTGCTGGCATCTCAATCCGCAGGCGTCACGATGTTGTCGGGCGGATGTGCCTGCTGCACGGGCAAGGATGATCTTGTCAATGCGCTCAAGGCGCTGTGTGATGCCCATAGTCGGCAAAACTCCGAAGACCGGAAAACTCCGCAGATTGTCCTCGAAACGAGCGGTCTTGCCGATCCTGCCGCCATACTGGATGCCATCCAGCAAGACAGCGTGCTTGTGCATCACATCCGCGTGGCCGAGATCATCGTGTTGGTGGACGCCATGAATGCGGCGGACCAATTGCGCACCGAGCATTTGGGACGGGCGCAGATCGAAGCGGCCGACCGCATCATCTTGACAAAGGTGGATGCTGTTCCCAATGCTGTGCTGGCCACTGTCGTTGCAACCGTGCGCCATCTCAATCCGGTGGCTAGGATCGAGGCTGCGGTGAAGGGCGAGCCTTTCGCCTTGCCGGACTTGCCGGCTGTACCACCTTATGATTTGCCCCGGATTTCGGATGGCGGAGAGCCGATCCAACCCACGAAAATCGACATCCCGGACGATGTGGACTGGGCCACATTTTCTATTTGGCTGTCGGCACTTATCTATGCGCGTGGCGATGACCTGGTCCGCGTCAAGGGTGTCTTCGACACGCCAGCCGGTCCATTGCTTTTACAAGCGGTGCGAAAGTCCGTGCAGCCCCCCGAATTTCTGCCGGCCGAGGCAGCTCAACGTCAAAACCAGATCGTTTTCATCGGGCGTGGATACAAAGGCGATGATCTGCGGCGGTCACTGGATTATTTCACCCGCGGCTAGGCCCGACAAACGGCGTAATTTACCTGGATGACTGAGCAAAGACGGGAAACGATCTCGGGCCTCCCCGTCATTGAGTGATACAGGCGTCTGGCCCTTGAGCTAACCCCCTGAAATCAGGCGAATAAGACTTTGGCCATCTGTCCAAGAGAGGGATGGGCCGTGAACCGCAGACGCCTAAGCTGAAGACGCGATGCAGGGTAATGCTGCACCTAAGCTTTCAACACCTCGGGGAAGTGGCGGAGACGATGTCCGCCTAACATACGTACGGCGCTGACCGTCTGCGTGGAAAATATCTTTTGAAAATAGGCCTTCAGGACGTTCAGGAAGCGTATTGTCGCCGCTATTGTCCGTTGCGGTTCGCGCAAAACCACCCTATTTTAGTGGAACTTTTTTGGTAACAATAGCAGGCTCCATCAAGATGCCAAAGAAAATTTCGAATGCGCTCACCCCACTGCAAGTCAAAAATGCAAAGCCGGGCAGGCATGCTGATGGCGGCGGCTTGTATCTGCTTGTTAAAGCGAGCGGAGCACGGTCGTGGGTATTCCGCTTCATGCTGAATGGAAAGTCGCGAGACATGGGACTGTCTCGTTGTCCAGAAGCAATCGCTATTATGCAAAAGTCGCAGAGTGACCAACTCACCCTCGCAGAGGCACGCGACTTAGCTGCGATTTACCGGTTGAAGGTCAAAGCAGGTATTGATCCGCTATCAGAACGCCAAAAGGCCTTGGCTGAAGCGGCTGCAGAGAATTTGCTACATGAAGCCGAACAAGTCACGTTTCAAGAAGCCGCCAGTGATTACCTGAGCGCCCGAGAGGGCACATGGCGCAATGCGAAGCATCGGCAGCAATGGCACAATACATTGCGAGATTATGTCTTCCCCGTCATCGGAGACATGGCTGTGAAAGACGTTGAAACACAGCACGTCCTGCGGGTCTTAGAGCCGATCTGGGGCACAAAAAGCGAGACCGCGAGCCGGTTACGAGGTCGGATAGAGAGTATCCTCGACGCGGCAAAGGTTAGGGGGCATCGAACTGGCGAAAACCCCGCGCGGTGGCGTGGTCATCTCGATAAGATTCTACCACCGCGCAAGCGACTATCTCGCGGGCATCATGCAGCCCTGCCCTATAGGGGCATACCGGATTTCATAGTCCGGCTGCGTGAGCGCTCTGCGACGGGGGCGCTTGCCCTCGAGTTTCTTATTTTGACCGCAGCCCGCACAGGCGAAGTGATTGGCGCTGAATGGGATGAGATCAATTTTGCGGACCGGACATGGACCATTCCAGCACAGCGCATGAAGGCGGCTCGAGAGCACCGAGTGCCATTATGCGAGCGTGCGGTAGAGATCTTGCGCCAGACGCATCAACTTGGTCGAAGACACCTGTTTCCCGGCCCACGGGGCGGAGCCATGTCAGGTATGGCGATGTCGATGCTTCTACGCCGCATTGAGGATGCAGTGACAGTCCACGGATTTCGTTCGAGCTTCCGGGACTGGGCATCTGAGACCACATCATTCCCACATGAAGTCTGTGAGGCTGCATTGGCTCATACGATTGGCAACAAATCAGAGGCAGCCTACCGGCGGGGTGATTTGTTTGAAAAGCGACGGCTGCTCATGAATGAATGGGCAGACTACTGCGCCAGCTTGGTGGTCACTTGCGATAATGCAGAGGCAGTTTAAGCGTCGATGTCGGAAGCAGCTGAACGAATTCCATTGACGGCCGCGTTGACGCTCGCCGCGTTTGGCGTTGAAGTTCCGGGAGAGCGGTTTGCTAAAGCACTGAATGCACAACATTTCGGCCTCACGAGGACTGAAGCATTCACAACGTTTAACGCCACCCTCAAATCGCTCCTGCAAAGAGTATCCGCAGGCGACCTCGCCTTACTTGGCAAATTCGTGCCTGAAGACGGGCCAGACGGATCAGAAGTAATCGCACCTATCGCTCCCCATACTGCCGAATCTTTTGCGGCCTTCGATTATCGCATCGATGGCCTCCGATTTGGACCACCAAGCCTGCTGTGGTTTAGCTTTACAGATGAACCCTACACGACGCCTCACTTTGCGCGGTCCGATCACTACCGTGATATTACCATGATCCGCGGGCAGCTTCGCAAGTTTCTTGGCACAGGCAATTCACCGTATCGGCAGGAAACTAAACGACCGACACTTCCCGATGCCAACCTAAAGGCGTGGTGGGGATCGCTTTCAGAGGAACAAAGGCTTCTGCCTAGAAACAAGCTCTTAGCGATGGCGGTTAATGACCACCCCAACCATAAGGTTACTCGGCAACGAATACGTGAGCTCGGTCCACGGCGCAAAGCTGGCCGACCGAAATCAGCCAAGAAAAAAACGGCCAATTAACGGCCGATTTTGGAGGCCAATTTTTTCTTGAGAGTGTCCAGCAAACGCCATCAGACGGAGCCGGACATGAGCACACCTTCACGAAACCAACGCCTCGGATACCGCATCAAAGAACTCTGCCAAGCAAGCGGACTTGGGCGGACGACAATCTACAAACTCATCAGAAGTGGGCGTCTCAAAGTCGTTCGGATCGGCGGGTGCACGATCGTCACTGCAAGCAGCGCTGAAACTCTCCTTGGTGGTCAGGAAGGTGGTGCGGAATGATTGAGGCCACAACCCTGACCCGTGATCTGGGCGGCAAATGGCATGGACGCTCCGGCAGCGCCGCCTGCCCGGTCTGTCAACCCGAACGACGCCGCGACCAAAATGCTTTGTCTATCGCAGATGGTGGAAACGGCAGGCTACTTATTTATTGCCACAAAGCAGGCTGCAGCTTTGGGGATATATTAAAAGCAACGGGTATCAAATCTGGCGAGTATGTCCCTCCTGATGCGGCCGTTTTTGCTAAACGCGCAGCGGAGCAAAAGGCATTGGATGCGAAAAAAGCTAAACAGGCGCTTGCAAACTGGTCTACGGCACAATCGATCCTTAATACCGCTGCTGAGGTTTACTTACGCAGCCGCGGGATAACTGGAACTCTGCCAAATACTTTGCGTTATCATCCATCGTGCTGGCATGCCTCAGCAAAGCGCCTCCCTGCAATGGTCGCTACCATTGAAGGCGGAAACGACTTTGCGGTCCATCGAACCTACTTAAGCCGCGATGGCCACGGAAAAGCAAAAGTTGATCCAGTTAAAGCGATGCTTGGTGCTGCTGCTGGTGGAGCAGTACGGCTCAGATTGGGACCGGGACCGTTGATGGTTGGCGAGGGGATCGAAAGTACGCTTTCAGCGTCCATTTTGTATGACGATCCAGAAATGGCAGTCTGGGCTGCCTTGTCGGCGAGTGGGATGTCCCGACTGAATCTGCCCCGATTAGGAGGATTCGGAAACGTACGTCCGTCGTTGATCGTTGCTGTTGATGGAGACAAGGCCGGTCGTCTCGCGGGGCACAACCTCGCCGAGCGTGCGCATGCACAGGGTTGGCATATCGACATTATGGATCCCGGCGATGGAGCAGACTGGAATGATCGCCTGATCAAACAGGAGGGTAACTCATGAACCGCCCAGATATGACCCCCTTCGAACCTGAAGGCCCGACACCTTTGCTACGAGAGATGCCTGAAGCTGCACCCTTCCCGGTTGATGCTTTGGGAGTTTTGGCTCCAGCTACTATGGGTATTGCAAGCGCAACTGAGGCTCCGGTCGCCATGTGTGCAGCCTCCATTCTTGCAGCGGCATCCTTAGCGGTACAGGGGCTGCGAGATGCGCAAACGCTTAACGGAAGTGCGCCCGCAAGCCTGTTTCTTTTGACAGTCGCTGAGAGCGGCGAACGCAAGAGCACAGCTGACCGTCTCGCAATGAAGGGCGTGCGAGACTATGAAGCCGAACTTCGCATGAATTATGACCTCGAACATAGTTTATGGCGGGACGGTCACGAACTCTGGAAATCGGCGCGAAATAAGATAATCAGCAATAGGAAAGCGGACAATGCATCAAAAAGAGTTGATCTCGAGGCCCTTGGCCCTGAGCCGCAGGCGCCGTTGAAACCGTATATCGTAGCCTCCGCGCCAACTATCGAAGGAATTGTAAAACACCTCCCAGAATTGCAAGCCAGCTTGGGCATCATGAGCGAGGAAGGCGGGGCAATGATTGGTGGCCACAGCATGAAGGCTGAAAACCGCCTTGCAACCTGTGCCAGCCTTAGCGCCATGTGGGACGGATCACGGATTGATCGATGGCGGGCCGGAGATGGCGTAGAAGCCTACACTGGGCGGCGCTTTTCAGTGCATCTCCTTGTACAACCAATAGCCGCACAAGAGTTGCTCTCTGATCCGATGGCTAACGGACAAGGGCTTCTAGCCCGTTTCCTGACATGCCGTCCCGTATCCCACATTGGCTCGCGGGTGCGAATGGAGCAAGATGCGGTTGCAGAGACCCAGATTGCGCGCTTCGCCGCCCGCACCAAGGCGCTCCTTTCTCGTGATTTACCTACAGTGGATGGTCGGCGCAATGAACTCGAGCCACCAATCTTACCGCTCTCAATTGAAGCCCGGGATGTGTTGATGCGGTTTGCAAGAGAGGTTGAACGCGCGCAAGCGGCGAGCGGCGTTTTTGAAGATGTCCGAGCCTTTGCTTCGAAAACGGCAGAACATGCCGCCCGCCTAGCAGCAGTGCTGACCATCTATGCCAATCCCGACGCGCCGGAGGTTAGTGGGAAAACAATGGCTGGAGCTATCGAAATTGCCACCTTTTATGCAAACGAAGCAGCCCGTCTCGCGGATACTGCGATTGTGCCTCCCGAAGTTGCTGATGCTGAACGCATGCGACGTTGGCTTCTTCAGTCTTGGAGTGAGCCGTTTATCTCTGCTGGAGTCGCCGCGCAGCGTGGACCTTTCAAGGTGACTGACAGAGCGCGCAAGGCACTTCAGCGCCTCGAAACGTATGGGTGGGTGAAGGAGGAAAATGGAGCGCAGGTCGCTGGCAAGGCCCGTAAAGAAGCATGGCGCATCATGCGACAGGTTGAATGATGGCCATATTTAGCTTCGATACCGTAGCCGCATTGAAGGCTGCACGAAACCGGCAGGCCAATCCTAATCATCCTAATCGTCCTAACCGAAGTACGTCTGCCGGGCGGTGCCCGGGCCAACAGGAGATTGTACAATATCCGAAGGGGGTGATGACAGCGGAGATGCTTGCCCACGATCTCTTCGAGGAACGCGCCGCAATTCGCGAATATGATGGCGGACAGCCTCGCCAAAGGGCGGAGGCTGAGGCTTGGGCCGAAGCACGTCGTCGTGCGGGTTTGTCGCTATAGGCGAAACAAAAATATCCGCGCTTCGATTTTTCATCGGGGGAGCGATACACTATGCGATATGCTACTCGTGAAAGCGCACTACCCCCCGACCAAACGCCCCAAGACGCTCTGCGCGAGTTCCTTGGTCCATTGGCCGAGGAAGTTGAAATCGAGGACGGGTGATCAGTCGAATTGCTCCTTCCAGTCCGAATCCAACCACCCATAGGCCACGGCCCGCGCTGCGATGTCCTTGAGCTCAGCACGGATCTCCCGCCCGACCTCGGCCCGCCGCTTGGCCTCAGCGCGTTTTGCTTTCATTAGCCGCCCATGCGTTGTGTGGGCGGCAGCAATCCTTGCGCGTCCGGCCTCGGTCCGTGGTCCGGTGCTCTTGCCGCCGTGAAGCTGGCAGCGGGCTTTCCCGCGCAGGGCTGGCTTTTGGCATGGCTTGCCGGCCCGTGTTTTGGCTCCGCAGCGACGGCCGGGCCAGTTTGGGCCAAGACGCGTTTGCTGACCGATCTGATTGCCTTTGGTGAACATGATCACGCCTCCCCATTATCCCTTAGTAAGCGTTCGCTGGACAACACTGACGGCTTAGCTTGACGGCTTGAAGTTCCACGGTAGCAAGTCTTCGATATGGTTTTGCGGGTGGCCATTGGCGATCGCTGTGAGGGTTGCCTTGAGATAGGCGAAGGGCTCGACGCCGTTGATTTTGCAGGTTTCGATGAGCGAGGCAATGCGGCCCCAAGCGATGCCGCCCTCGTCGTGACCCGCGAAGAGTGAGTTCTTGCGGTTCAAAGCGATCGGTCGGATCATGTTTTCGACGCGGTTGTTGTCGATCTCGACGCGACCATCAGCCAAGAAGGTCTGCAGCCCGTCCCAGTGATTGTGGATGTAAGTCAGCTTTTCGCCCAAGCGGGATTTGGCAGAGACCTTGCGTCGCTCAGCCTGCAGCCAATCACCGAAGGCCGCGACCAGTGGAGCGCTGTGGGTCTGGCGGGCAGACAATCGCTGGCCGGGGGAGATGCCACGAATGTCAGCTTCTACGGCATAGATCCCGGCGATGCGGCGCAGGCCTTCGGCGGCGATCTCTGATCTATCGCGGTCAAAGACTTCGTTCAGTTTGCGCCGGGCATGGGCCCAGCAATGGGCCACGCGAATGGGATTGCCGCCCTTGCGGGTAGGCTTGGTCAGCCGGTTGTAGCCCTGGTATCCGTCGATCTGAAGGATGCCATCAAAGCCTGTCAGGAATGTTTCGGCATTCTGGCCCGCGCGCCCGGGGGCATAGAAGTAGACCACGCCTGGCGGGTCCTCACCGCCCCATGGTCGGTCATCGCGGGCCAGTGCCCAGAGATACCCGGTTTTGGTTTTGCCGCGCCCTGGGTCCAGCACCGGGGCCGTGGTTTCATCCATGAACAGCTTGCTGGATCGCTTCAGATGGTCGGTCAGCCGGTCGACGACGGGCTTGAGATGGAACGCCGCCTTACCCACCCAATCGGCCAGCACAGCGCGGTGCAGATCAAGACCCGCCCGCGCCAGAATCTGGCTTTGGCGGTATAGTGGCAGGTGGTCGGCATATTTGCTGACCAGCACATGGGCGATGGTCGCCTCGGTCGGCAGGCCGCCCATGATCAGATGCGATGGTGCGGGGGCTTGGGTCACGCCGTCGGTGCAGGTCCGGCAGGCGTATTTCGGGCGCACGGTGACGATGACGCGCAACTGCGCTGGCACGATATCCAGCCGCTCGCTGCGGTCTTCACCGATCTTGTGCATGACGCCACAGCCACAAGGGCAAATCAGGCTCTCGGGTTCGATGACCTCTTCGATGCGGGGCAATGCTGTCGGCAGATTGCCGATGGTGCGCTTCGGCGCAGGCTTGGTTGTCGTCTTGTCACCTGACCTGTCAGCCAGATGTTCCTTCTGCACCTCGACCTCTGCCAGTGCGATGGACAGATCCTCGAACGCCAGCTGTCGCTCATCCTCGGTCAGCTTTTCCGACCGCTTCCCATGCAGGGCATGGTTCAACTCGGCGATCAGGTGCTCTTGCCGTTGGGTTATTTCTGTGAGCGCCGCTACCTTTTCCATCAACGCCAGAACCGCCGCGCGTTGCGCAGCCGGGATAGCGGAAAGATCAAGTTGCGGGGCAGTTTGCATAGGCCATAGCTACCCAGATGCCCCAGTAAAATCACGCAAAAACATATGGTTGATTCACTCTGCCGCAGCAGGGGGGCGCGCCTCTAAGGCTTTAACCTTACGCCAGTCCAGCCCGGCAAACAGCGCCTCGAACTGGGCATGGTTCAACGCCATCACCCCGTCCTTGATCGCAGGCCAGGTGAAGGTTGCCTCCTCCAGTCGCTTGTAAGCCATCACCAGACCGGTGCCGTCCCAGTAAAGAAGCTTCAGCCGATCGGCACGGCGCGATCGGAACACAAACACCGTGCCGGTGAACGGATCCTTGCGCAGCACAGATGACACGATTGCCGCCAGACCATCATGACCTTTCCTGAAGTCCACTGGCTGCGTCGAGACCAGAACCCGCACGCGGTTTGACGGGAACATCATGGCCGCGCCCCGATTGCCCGCACGATCTCGGCAATCCGGTCAGAACTGGTGGTGCCATCGACCCGGATTGTCACACGACCTATCGCAATCTCGATGGGTTTACAGGACAACCCGTCAGGCTTTGTGGGCTGCCCGGCGACAGCCGGCACATCCGCACCGCCGCCACCATCCGACACGACGATCGGTGCAAAACAGAAGCTGTCATCTTCAACCACAGGCAAAACCAACCGGCCATCACGTGCCCGACTACGCCATTCCGATAAATGGTTCGCCCGAAGACCATACCGCGCCGCAACTGCATTCACGCTCACACCTGGCTGCAAACTCTCAGCAACGATCCGAGCCTTTATCTCATCCGGCCAGCGTCGCTGTCCGTTGGTCCTTATGTCCACCCCGTAATCCCGGAGAAACTCCAACGTAGTCGCCATCGCGAAACTCCTGCACCGATCTCCATCGGACATGGCATCGCAGGTCAGACAAGCGGGTAAAAGGTGAGGGCCAGCGACCGCTTACATCCCTTAGATGGAGTGTTATATTATAACATTTATTTATCTGAAGTTAATGGCAGAGTTCCAAGAACCGCGGATCTTGGGGCACGTGGTGGACGCACCGGGTCAGAGCACGTGATCAACATTTAAAGAAAAATTCACGTTTCTTGGCACATGGCCACTTCCTTGTTCGGCCTCAGTCTGAGTCGAAGGCTCAAAAGTCACCGCCCAAGCAACTAAAGGTTGCAAGCGTCATTTCAAAAAGCAAGTCTTCAGTTCTAAGTCTCGAAGAGTCCTATGGACGCAAGCGTCAAGAAATTAAAAGGGTCTCCGCGTCCGACTTTCGGTGCACCCTTTGACCAAATCAACTAGTGGATGATCCGTGGAAAGCCTCATTTGCTTTCAGATTTCGAAGGCCGCTGGTACGTTAAGTGAGTGTAGTTTTGGATATTCTCCCGCACTGTGTTCGGAAAGCCCCCATCAATCTCTACGACTCTTAGATAGTGGTTTATTTCTACATTTCTATGAATAAACTCTTGCGCTTGCATCTCGTCCATCTCGCCCTCGAGACCTACCTGATCAGGAATCGCTGAGAATTTTTCAGCCACTGCCTCAGCACCGCCCAGCCATGAAAAATGCCAGCCAGCGTCCAAAATAGTTCGGCGCCAGACGGGCCGCTGCATCACCCAAATTGCCCGCGCCAAACGCACCCAATCACGAGGTCCGCCACCCTCACGCGCACGGATTTGGCGCATCATTCGAATTCGACCAACTATGTCGCGCCGCGCCAGACGCGGCCCAATCCGTAACCATTTTTGCTGTGTGTTTTCGAGATTTAGGTAGAACTGGAAAAGCCGCAACTCGAAACACAACACCTCGCCCTTGGAAGGGGGGCGCTCTTTCAGTCCAGCAAGAACGTTCGGCTTCACAATTTCGTCTAGATCCGAGAGCATCACAAGATCCTGCGGCGAAGCCGCTTTAATCCCCTGCTGCAAAGCGGAGCGCTGCATATGTTCGTTGTCCCATTTGGAACTCCCCTTGGGAAAGCGATCCACCACAATATGAGTGATCTTCTCGGCCCATGGGGCGAAGCGCTCCCGATGGTCATTAAAGTAGAGAGGCTTGGGTTTCCCTGTAAAGGTCTCGCGCGCCTCGACCAAAACGAAACGATCAACCACGCCGTCAAGTTCCCGCAGGCGCAGTTCCAAAAGATCCAGCTCGTTAAAAAAAGGGAAGCAATCATAAAGCTTGGGTGCATGCATAAGGCCTAACTCCGCTCTCAGCGTTTCCAAAATTATTTCAAGCTTGTTCAGTCAACCCATACGCGCAGGGACTGAACACCTAAAGTTTGATTGTGTGCAATGCAACACTACGGTTTTTAGTCTACGTAAACAGCCGCACAGGGGAGGAGGTCAAGCCCAGCCCGCCGGTAAACTCCGCGTATTTCTGCAAGACCAGCGCCGCAATCAGCCTTTCGCGCGCCGGATCGCGGAACTGCCGCACCCAGGTTTGCGCATTTTGCACGATCTCGGCCACGGCACGGGGGTTGGCCTCGCACCACGCGATCCGCTCGTCCAGATCGCTCAGATCGGCGCGGATCTGCACGAAATGCACCCCCGGCTCCAGCCGCCCCTCCATGTACCAGGTCTCGTATTCCAGCTTCGGCGCCAGCGCGACCGAGTTCGACGCCATGATCCATTTCAGATTGGTCGCCACGTCATTGCCCTCGAGCGACAGAACATACCGATGCTCGAGCTGCTGCGCGATGCTCAGCCAGCCCTTCGGCGGCGCCAGCCCCTCGGCCTCGTGGACCTGCCCGATATCATGCGCGGGGCTGTCCGCATAAAGCCGCACGGCGGCGATCCTCGGCGCCTGCCCGTTCAGCATCCCCCGCCACACAGCAGACGGGCGCTTGTCGGCCCAGCATCGGCTGTCCTTGGGAAATTGGAAATGCCGCAGCGCATCCAGCAGCAACAGAACCGACTGCGCCACATCCCCCGCAATCGGCCGGCTTTTGACCAGCGACGGCGCATCAGGCACATGGGTCACATCCCCGAAAAGCGGTGCGATGCGGAACTCCGGCCCGAACCCCTGCGCATCGCGCATCAGATCGATGTAATACATCTTGCCGCTGCGATCCGTGGTGCCGATCGACATATCGCCCAACCGCACGGGCGGCAGATCATCCACCGGCGCCGTCAGCCGATTGTAATAGGCCACCCGCTCCAGCACATCGCTCGGCACGTCCTCCAGACGCTCGGGCAGCCGCCCCGCCAGCCGGTGACGGGCCAGGGCCCACCGGCCCGGCAGGTATTCCCGAATGGCCGCGCCAAGAAAATACCCGGCCCTCTGCAAACCGCCGCCCATTGTCGCGACCTTCTCCGAACTATGAGACCCAAACGGGCTAGCAGCAGCGACCGGCCCGTACCACCAGAGCGCGCGCGCACCCGGGAAACACGTATTTTAAAATCTCTGGTTATGCCAGTGGCTGAGAGTATCGGTCTTTCGTTCTTGCTCAGTGATCCATGGATCTCGGTCCTTGGGCGCTGAAAATCGACATCAGGCCCTTGGACAGTGTACCTTGGACCGTGGATCACGGTATTTGTGACGCGGACTTTGGACCGCGCAGCCCCCACGGCTCAAGATCCAAACGAAACTAGCCGTCGTAAAATCTGCCGTTCCATCAATCAAGGGGTCTGAGCAAGCCGCAGGGGGCGGTTTTCGGGGGGATGGGGTGCCGGTCAGGCTTCGATGGGACAGAGCAAGAGTGCTGAGTAACCCCTTCGAGCGACTCAGTCGGACAGCAAACAAAGGATATAGCTTTTTTGCTTCCCGAAAGCCGCTGTGTAGTGTTGATTTTTACATACCTAGCGCGGCTAGCTTTAGGGATCCATTTTGGTAACGCGTTCAAATCAAGTATATTTATTCAATTATTTCAAGGGTATATGGCGGAGACGATGGGATTCGAACCCACGAGACCCTTCCGGGCCTACTCCCTTAGCAGGGGAGCGCCTTCGACCACTCGGCCACGTCTCCGCCGACGCGTATAGCCGGGCGGTGACACTGTTTACAAGGCGAAATTTCAGGAAACCGACATATGGTGGAGATTGGTGCGGCGCTGGTGAAATATCGCGGGCAAACAGCGTCATCCGAGGCTGACGGCCTGCCGCCCGAGGCGAGGGCGCAGGTGGGTGGCGCGCTGGAGCAAGGGGTCTGCCGGGCCGATATGGGTGTGGCCAGCCAGAGGGGATCTGGCGTAACATAGGGTGTGCAGACCTTGGGCAATGGAAGGCCAACGCATTGATACGGTTCATGTTTTCCCTTGTTCTGACCATCGCGCTGGCGCTTCCGGCATGGGCGCAGGACCGTCAGGAAATCGAGCGTCAGTTCCAAAGCTGGCTGGAGCAGACGATCTGGCCAGAAGCGCAAAGGACAGGCGTTTCGCGGCGCATATTCGATGCTGCGGTGGAGGATGTGCGGCTCAATTGGGAGCTGCCGGATCTGGTTGTGCCGGGGCAAAAGGCCCAAGTCCCGACACGCCAGAGACAGGCGGAATTTGGGGCGCCATCGCGCTATTTCAGCGGGGTCGAGACGGATGCGGCGGTGGGGCGCCAGATGGGGCAGCGGCACGCGAGGGCGCTGGCCGAGGCGGAGCGCAAGACCGGCGTGCCGGGGCGGATCGTGCTGGGAATCTGGGGACGGGAAAGCGCATATGGACGCGCGAAAATTCCGCACAACGCAATCCAAGTCCTTGCAACCAAAGGATTTATGAGCACGCGGGCGGCATATTTCACCGATGAGCTGCTGGCCGCCCTGCAGATTATGGAGCGCGGTCAGGCCCCGGCTGGGACGCTGAGAAGCAGTTGGGCCGGGGCGCTTGGGCAGCCGCAATTCATGCCCTCGAATGTTCTGGAGCATGCCGCGGATGGCGACGGGGACCGGCGCGCCGATATCTGGACCTCGGCGGCCGACACGATCGCGTCGATCGCCAATTATCTGGCGCGGCATGGCTGGCAGGCGGGGCGCGACTGGGGGTTCGAGGTGGTGGTTCCCGACACGGTCTCCTGTGCGCTGGAGGGGCCGGACCAAGGGCGCCGGATCGCCGATTGGGCCGCTGCAGGCGTGCGGCGGGTATCGGGTAAACCCTTCCCTGATAATGAAAAAAACAAAGACGGATTTCTGATGATGCCAGCCGGGCGGCACGGGCCGGCCTTTGTCGTCACGCCCAATTTCTATGTCCTGAAGGACTATAACATGAGCGATCTCTATGCGCTTTACGTGGGTCACGTGGGCGACAGGATCGCCTATGGCATGGGCGATTTCGAGGGGCGCTGGCGCGATCCGGGGCGGCTGATGCGGTCGGATATCGCACGGATGCAGCAGGGCCTCGAGAGGCTGGGGCATGATGTCGGCGGGGTGGACGGGCTGCCGGGGTTCAAGACGCGGCGATCCATCGGACGCTGGCAGGAGGCCACTGGACGGGCCCCGACATGCTTTCCGGACAGGGCGGTGATCGACGCGCTGGCGCGGTGAGTGCCGAATCACCCCCAAGCCCCTGATTAACGGCGAAAAACCCCGTTCGGTATCGCGTCGGTATCACGTCGGTATCGCGTCGGTACCCGGCACCGAAATGCGCAAGGTTAACAGAGCGTTCGTTCTGTTTGCCCCAAATTCCGTACGAAACGCCGGAAGCCAAACACCAGATCAGGTGTTGAAGAGGAAATGCAGCACGTCGCCATCCTTGACGATATAGGCCTTGCCCTCGGCGCGCATCTTGCCGGCTTCCTTGGCGCCCTGTTCACCGTTGCAGGCGACGAAATCGTCATAGGCGATGGTTTCGGCGCGGATGAAGCCCTTTTCGAAATCACCATGGATGACGCCTGCGGCCTTGGGGGCGGAGGTGCCTGCGGGAATGGTCCAGGCGCGGGCCTCTTTCGGGCCGACGGTGAAATAGGTCTCGAGATGCAGAAGATCGTAGCCCGCGCGAATGAGACGGTCGAGACCGGCTTCGGTCAGGCCCATCTCGTCGAGGAACATCTCGGCCTCTTCGGCGTCGAGCTGGCTGATCTCTTCCTCGATGCGGGCGGAGATCACGACGCTGGCCGCGCCCTGTTCGGCGGCCATCTGTTCGACTGCGGCGGAGAAGGCATTGCCGGTGGCGGCGCTGCCCTCATCGACGTTGCAGACGTAGAGAATGGGCTTGGTGGTCAGAAGCTGCAGACCTTTCCAGGCTTTCTGGTCCTCGGCGGAGACCTCGACGGTGCGGGCCGGTTGGCCGTTTTCCAGCGCGGCCTGGGCTGCGGCGAGCAGGCGCTCTTGCAGGACGGCCTCCTTGTCACCGCCCTTGAGCTTGCGCACGAGGCCGGCGCGGCGCTTTTCGATCGATTCGAGATCGGCCAGCATCAGTTCGGTTTCGATCACCTCGGCATCGGCGACGGGATCGACACGGCCTTCGACATGGGTGACGTCGCCATCCTCGAAGCAGCGCAGCACATGGGCGATGGCGTCCACTTCGCGGATATTGGCGAGAAACTGGTTGCCCAAACCCTCGCCCTTGGAGGCGCCTTTGACCAGACCGGCAATGTCCACAAAGGTCATCCGGGTGGGAATGATGGTGGCCGAGCCGCCGATCCGGGCCAGCGTATCAAGCCGCGCATCGGGCACGTTCACCTCGCCCACATTGGGTTCGATGGTGCAGAACGGGAAATTCGCGGCCTGCGCGGCCGCCGTCTTGGTCAGCGCGTTGAACAGCGTGGACTTGCCCACATTCGGCAGTCCGACGATCCCCATCTTGAAGCCCATGCCCGGCCCCTCCTGATTGCGAGTTGCGCGCATCTACGGCGCGGGACGGGTCGAGGTCAAGCTGGGCATTGATTTTGCCCCGGCTTTCGGTCAAACCCGGTGCGACCCAATTTCAGGATAAAGCAATGACCCGCATCGACGCCAAATTCGCCGAGCTTCAGGCCGCAGGAAAAAAAGCCTTCGTGGCCTATGTGATGGCGGGCGATCCGGATTACGACACCTCGCTCGAGCTGATCAAGGGGCTGCCGGGAGCGGGTGTGGACATCATCGAGATGGGCATGCCCTTTACCGATCCGATGGCCGATGGCGAAACGATCCAGCTGGCGGGGCAGCGCGCGCTTGCCGGGGGTCAGACCCTGGAGAAGACGCTGGCGATGGCGACGGAGTTCCGCAAGGAGGACGACACCACGCCAATCGTGATGATGGGCTATTACAACCCGATCTACAATCGCGGGGTGGACAAGTTTCTGGCCGATGCCAAGGCGGCGGGGATCGACGGGCTGATCGTGGTGGACCTGCCGCCCGAAGAGGATGACGAGCTGTGCATTCCCGCGCAGAAAGCCGGGCTGAACTTCATCAGGTTGGCCACACCCACCACCGATGACAAGCGCCTGCCCAAGGTGCTGCAAAACACCAGCGGCTTTGTGTATTACGTGTCGATCACCGGGATCACCGGCGCGGCGGCAGCACAGGCCGCCGATGTGGCGCCCGAAGTGGCACGCATCAAGTCGCAGACCGATCTGCCGGTCATCGTGGGCTTCGGCATCCGCAGCCCCGAGACCAGCCGCGAGATCGCCGGTGTCGCCGATGGCGCGGTCGTGGGCTCGGCCATCGTGGCCAAGCTGGCCGAGGGCGTGCCGGTTCCGCAAGTGCTGGACTTCGTCAAGGGATTGGCTGACGGCGCACATACGGCCTGAAGGCGCATGTCGGCATGGCGGGGCGGATTGCGCGCGGGCAAAGTGACTGGTAATCGAACCTGACCAGTTTGCCCGGAGAACCCTGCCATGCCCGTCATCACATCCATCGCCGATCTCAAGCGCATCTATCACCGGCGCGTGCCGAAGATGTTCTTTGATTACGCGGAATCGGGCAGCTGGACCGAACAGACCTTCCGCGAGAACACCAGCGACTTCTCGGACATCTATCTGCGGCAACGGGTGGCCGTGGACATGGACGGGCGCAGCACCGCCAGCCAGATGATCGGCCAGGATGTCGCGATGCCGGTGGGTCTTGCGCCGGTGGGGCTTACGGGGATGCAGCACGCCGACGGCGAGATCAAGGCCGCGCGCGCGGCGGGCAAGTTCGGGGTGCCCTACACGCTGTCCACAATGTCGATCTGTTCGATCGAGGATGTGGCCGAGAACACCGACAAACCCTTCTGGATGCAGGTCTACACGCTGAAGGACGACGACTTCATGCAGCGCCTGTTCGATCGGGCGAAAGCGGCCAACTGTTCGGCGGCGATGATCACGGTGGATCTGCAGGTGTTGGGCCAGCGGCACAAGGACCTCAAGAACGGGCTGAGCGCGCCGCCCAAGCTGACGCCGGCATCGGTGGCCAACATGATGACCAAGGTGCAGTGGGGGCTGGGGATGCTCGGGACCAAGCGGCGGTTCTTCGGCAATATCGTGGGCCATGCGAAGGGCGTGACGGACCCCTCGTCGCTGAGCACATGGACGTCCGAGGCCTTCGATCCCTCGCTCAACTGGGATCGCATCCGGGAGTTTCGCAAGATGTGGGACGGCCCGCTGATCATCAAGGGCATCATGGATCCGCGCGATGCACGCGAGGCGCTGAATGTCGGGGCAGATGCGATCATCGTGTCGAACCATGGCGGGCGGCAACTCGATGGCGCGCTGAGCGCGATCCGCGCCCTGCCTGCGATCCTCGATGCGGTGGGCGACAAGATCGAGGTGCATATCGACAGCGGCATCCGGACAGGTCAGGACGTGCTCAAGGCTTTGGCCATGGGGGCGAAGGGCACCTATATCGGGCGCGCTTATGTCTACGGCCTGGGCGCGATGGGCGAGGCGGGCGTGACCCGCGCGCTCGAGGTGATCCACAAGGAGCTCGATGTGTCGATGGCACTTTGTGGTCGCCGCGACGTGCGCACACTGGACCGCGATATCCTGATGATCCCGGAAGGGTTCGAGGGCCGCTGGCAGGCGTGAGCACGCTCTCCGCGCCGATGCGCTTGCGTCATGTGGCGGATGCCTCCGGCGGGGATATTTGGAGCCAGAAGAAACCCCGGGGCGGCTGCGGCTTCTTCTGGCCGGAAATATCCCGGGGGAGGCGCGGCGAAGACGCGACGGGGGCTGGCCCCCTACACGGCCCGACGCTGTGAATTGGGCCTTTTCAACAGGGGCGATCCGGTCTATACGCGCGGCTTCACGCGGGGTTACAGCCTTGGAGGAACCCCGCCCTAACCTATGGAGAACAACATGGCTGGAGAAATTCCTGATCTTCACGCCCAGGAACGCACGGGGACAGGCAAGGGCGCCGCTCGTGCTGTGCGCCGCGCGCATATGGTTCCGGGCATCGTATTCGGTGGCGACGTCGATCCGCTTCCGATCCAGATTCCCTACAACGTGCTGATCAAGAAGCTGAAAGAGGGACGGTTCAAGTCGACCCTGTTCAACCTCAAGGTCGAAGGGCATGACGATGTGCGCGTGATCTGCCGCGACGTGCAGCGCGATGTGGTCAAGGATCTGCCGACCCATCTGGACCTGATGCGTCTGCGCCGGACGACGAAGATCAACCTGTTCATCCCGGTGACCTTCACCGGCGAGGACGTGGCGCCCGGCCTCAAGAAGGGCGGCGTTCTGACCGTGGTCCGCAACGAGATCGAGCTGGTCGTGACGGCGGGCGACATTCCCGAAGAGGTCACCGTGGATCTGTCGGGCATGGATATCGGCGATACGCTGACCATCAGCCAGGTGACGCTGCCGGAAGGCGCGCAGACGACGATCGACCGCGATTTCGTGATCTGCAACATCTCGGCCCCGTCGGCGCTGAGATCGGCAGAGGACGAGGACGAGTCGGCCGAGGTTCCGACCGTTGGTGAGACGGAAGCCGAGGGCGACGAGGGCTGAGGCCGTCACGCGCTCCGGTCCGGAGCCGCGGCAAGACAGCAAACGCGGGATGGCAGCGCCGTCCCGCGTTTTTTCATGCGCTGCGCAGTCGCCGCATGCACAGGATCCGGCCACGCGACGGGCCGGGATCATAGGTCAGGCCCGAGGCCGACAGGCAATCGACAATGCGCTTGATCGCCATGTCCGGATATCGGGCCGGGTGCAGTTCCATCATCACCGAGCGCACATGATCGGGCCATGGCGCATCGAAGAGATGTTCCTCCGCGCCTTCGACATCCATGATCACCACATGGGGCCGATAGCGCGCCAGCAGATCGCCCAGCACAAGGCGCGGCACATGGATCACCGAAGCGGAGCGGGCATCGGGGGTGGCGATATGCGCCCCCCAGAAGGCCGAGCCGGTCTGAAAGCCGATCCTGTCCGGACCTGCGGCCTGCCCTGTCACCGCACCATGCAGCAAGGTCACGCCGGCGACATCGTTGCGCGCGAGATTGGCCTCGATCACCGGCAGCATATGCGGGTTGGCCTCGACCGTGACGACGTTTTCGGCGCCGGTGATCCCGGCACAGAGCGTCGCGATATAGCCAAGCCCCGAGCCCAGTTCGAGCACACGCTGGCCCGGGCGCAGGCGCATCAGGGCGGCGCGCGCCTCATGCGCCTCATAGCCGCCCGAGACCAGCTTGTCCCGGATCCAGTCGGTCAGCATCGCATCGGGCAGCGCCAGTTGCACCCCGTTCACCTCATACTCGGCCATACACTGCCCCTGATCGTTGATTCCATCGCCCATGCCGCGTAGACCAGCATCACCAAAGATGGGGGCCGCGGCAATGCTGCTATTCGTGGGGCTGGGAAATCCCGGTGCGAAATATGCCGGAAACCGGCACAATATCGGCTTCATGGCCATCGACCGTATCGCAAAGGACCATGGGTTCGGGCCGTGGAAGGGAAAGTTTCAGGGCGAGATCGCCGAAGGCCAGTTGGGCGGGCAGAAGGTGATGCTGCTCAAGCCCGGCACCTTCATGAATCTCAGCGGGCAGTCGGTGGGCGAGGCGATGCGCTTTTACAAGCTGGAGCCGGGCGATGTGACCGTGTTCCATGACGAGCTGGATCTGGCGCCGGGCAAGGTCCGGGTCAAGATTGGCGGCGGCCATGCGGGGCATAACGGGATGCGCTCGATCCATCAGCATGTCGGAGAGGCCTATCAGCGCGTACGGCTTGGTATCGGGCATCCCGGCCGCAAGGAGCTGGTGGCGCAGTATGTCCTGCAGGATTTCGCCAAGGCGGATGCCGATTGGCTGGACGATCTGATGCGCGGCATTTCCGATGGCGCCGCAGAGCTGGCGGCGGGCCGCAAGGACAGGTTCCTGAATGCCATCGCGCAGCGCATGGCCCCTGCCGGTGCGCCGCCTGCGCCGAAATCCGATGCGGCGGGCGCGGCGCCCAAGGCGCGGCCGGCTGTCAAGCCGGAAGAGCAGGCCGCGGACAGCCGCAGCCCGCTGCAACGTCTGGTCGACAGGTTCCGATGAGCGCCGCAGACCAGGGGAGAGCGGACAGATGAGGTGGATCCTGCGATGGGCGATGCGCGCGGTGCTGATGGCCCTGTTGGCGATTGTGGTCATAGGTCTGTGGAAGCGCGACGAGATCCTGAGATTATGGGCGGTCAACACGCTCTTTGACGAGGGCCGGATCGTCGAGAATTTCTCGCATATGGACCGGGCGTTCCTGACCGTGCCGCTGGGGCGCGGCGAGGGGCCGGTCTCGGACCTGCCCGAGGGGCCGCCGCTGGCGCTGCCGCAAGGCACTCAGGCATGGATCGAGGCGCGGGCGGTCACCTCGCTGATGGTGCTGCATGAGGGCCGGGTGGTGCATGAAAGCTATCACCTGGGCACCGGGCCGGAAGATCGGAGGATCGGCTGGTCGCTGTCGAAAAGCTATCTCTCGGCGCTTTTCGGTCTTCTGGTGGAGGATGGCACGATCGCGTCGCTTGACGTGCCGGTGACGCATTATGACCGGCGCCTGATCGGGGGGGCCTATGACGGGGTGACGATCCGGCAGGTCTTGCAGATGACCAGCGGTGTGGAGTTCGACGAGGATTACCTGGACTATCATTCGGATATCAACCGCATGGGCCGGGTGCTGGCGCTTGGCGGCACGATGGACGGGTTCGCGGCGGGGCTGATGGCGCGGGCGGCGCAGCCTGGAGCGCTGTGGGAGTATGTCTCGATCGACACGCATGTTCTGGGCATGGTGGTGCGCGGTGCGACGGGCCGGGAGATTCCGGACCTGCTGACCGAGAGGATCCTGGCGCCGCTGGGGCTTGAAGACGCGCCCTATTATCTGAGCGATGGCGAGGGTGTGGCCTTTGTCCTTGGCGGTCTGAACATGCGCACAAGGGATCATGCCCGGTTCGGGCTGATGTATGAACAGATGGGCGTCTATGAGGGGCGGCAGGTGGTGCCGGCCGATTGGGTGCGTCTGTCGACCCGAGCCAGCGCGCCGACACAGCCGGGAAAGATCGGCTATGGCTATCAGTGGTGGATTCCGGTGGGCGCGCCGGATGGGGTTTTCATGGCGCGCGGCATCTATGGGCAGTATATCTATATCGACCAGGACCGGGATGCGGTGATCGTGGTGACCAGCGCGGACCGGGGCTTTCGCGAAGAGGGCGTGCACGAGGCGAATGTCGAGATGATGCGCCGGATCGCCGAGGCGCTGTGACGGGTTGAAGAGACAGCCCCGGCGCTATTTACTGTGGGGACAGCCACGGATCAGCAGACAAGGACGCAAGGGCATGAGTTACATCGCCATGAACAGGTTTCAGGTGCGCCACGGGTTCGAGGAGAGCTTCGAGACCATGTGGGCCAAGCGGGAAAGCCGGTTGAAGGAGATGGACGGGTTTCGCGAGTTCCGCCTTCTGAAAGGTCCGGATGGAGACGGGTTCCGGCATTATATCAGCCATGCGATCTGGGACAGTTACACAGCCTTCGAGGCGTGGACGAAATCGCAGCAGTTCCGCGATGCGCACAAGGGCGCAGGCCAATCGCAGACACGCGATGCGCTGATGGGGGCGCCTGTCTTCGAGGGATACGAGACAGTGCTGCACGAGGCGTGAGCGGCAAGACACGCCACGGCCCACTGCCAATGCAAGAGGAGCACGCGGGATGATGACGAAAGACGAGGCGGTCAATGTTCTGGGCGGTGACCTGGAGCTGTGTTCGCAAGACCCCGTGACCGGCTTTTTCCGGGACGGGCATTGCAATACATGCACCGAAGATCGGGGCAGCCATACGGTCTGTGCGCTGATGACGGCGGAGTTTCTGGCCTATTCGAAATATGTGGGCAACGACCTGAGCACGCCACGACCGGAATTCGGCTTTGCCGGATTGCGGCCCGGCGATCAATGGTGCCTGTGCGCGGCGCGGTTCCTGCAGGCCCATGACGAAGGCTGCGCGCCGAAGGTGCGGCTCTCGGCCACGCATATGCGCGCGCTGGATATCGTGCCGCTGCATGTGTTGCAGGAGCATGCGACGGAAAACTGAGAGGCCGACGCAGGCGCCAAACGCCTTCGAAGGCGCGTGGCCAAGGCGCTTTGAGGCACCCTGGGGCATGTGTCAGTCGGCGTCGTCCATGTCGAAGCCCAGATGGCGGGCGACGGTGAAGATGTCCTTGTCGCCCCGGCCGCACATATTCATGACCAGCAGGTGATCGGAGGGAAGATCGGGGGCGATCTTCATGACATGGGCCAGCGCATGGCTGGGTTCGAGCGCCGGGATGATCCCTTCGAGTTCACAGCACAGCTGGAACGCCTCGAGCGCCTCGCGGTCGGTGATCGAGACGTATTTCGCGCGGCCGATATCGTGCAGCCAGCTGTGTTCGGGGCCGATGCCGGGATAATCGAGACCCGCCGAGATCGAATAGCCTTCGAGGATCTGGCCATCATCGTCCTGCAGAAGATAGGTGCGGTTGCCATGCAGAACACCGGGGCGACCGCCGGTTAGCGAAGCGCAATGCTCCATCTTTTCGTCGACGCCGCGGCCCCCGGCCTCGACCCCGATGATGTTCACGCTGGAATCGTCGAGAAAGGGATAGAACAGGCCCATGGCGTTCGAGCCGCCACCGATCGCGGCAATGATCGTGTCGGGCAGACGGCCTTCGGCGGCCTGCATCTGTTCCTTGGCTTCCTTGCCGATGATCGACTGGAAATCGCGCACCATGGCCGGATAGGGATGCGGGCCGGCGACGGTGCCGATGCAATAGAACGTGTCACGCACATTGGTGACCCAGTCGCGCAGCGCGTCGTTCATCGCGTCCTTGAGCGTGCCGCGACCCGAGGTGACCGGGATCACTTCGGCGCCCAGAAGGCGCATGCGGAAGACGTTGGGTTTCTGGCGCTGGACGTCATGCGCGCCCATGTAGACCACGCATTTCAGGCCGAACTTGGCGCAGACCGTGGCGGTGGCGACGCCGTGCTGACCAGCGCCGGTTTCGGCGATGATCCGGGTCTTGCCCATGCGGCGGGCGAGAATGATCTGGCCCAGCACGTTGTTGATCTTGTGCGCGCCGGTGTGGTTGAGCTCGTCGCGCTTGAGATAGATCTTGGCGCCGCCCAGATGCTTGGTCAGCCGGTCCGCATAATAGAGCGGGCTGGGGCGGCCCACGTAATGGGTCCAGAGATCATGCATTTCGTCCCAGAAGGACTGATCGGTTTTGGCGTGCTCATATTGCTCTTCAAGCTCGAGGATGAGCGGCATAAGGGTTTCGGACACGAAGCGACCGCCGAAGTCGCCGAAGCGGCCTTTTTCGTCGGGTCCTGTCATGAAGGAATTGAAAAGATCGTTCATCGCTGCGTGCCTTCCGGTCTGGGCCTTGATCCTTGGGTTCAATATGGGACGCACAGGGGATTTTCCAGCGAAAACCGACGGAACCGGGGTGGGCAAGGCGTTTCGAAACGCCTTTTATGCGCGGTTTCGAAACCGCGCGGGACGCCGCGCCGGCGCGGCGTGGTCAAGGGCTTTCGAAAGCCCTTGACCAAAGATCAACGCCGCGCACGGCGGATCGGCAGGGTATTGCAGAATATCACGAAGTGGCGGCCATTCTCGACGGCCTGGAATCCGCGGCGTTCCACCTCGGCCAAGAAGGCCTGACGACCGGCGAGGCGTTCGACATCACGGATCTGGCGCTTGACGACCCCGCCGCGCATCGCCTCGGTCGAGGTGAAGACCTGGGCGATCCAGCGCTCGGGCGTCAGGTGATCTGGCAAACGGCTCATGCAGACAGCCTGCCACCGCCAAGATTAAGACGAGGTTAACGCGGGATCACAGCATCCGCATCACATGGAGCCGGGACCACAACTCTGGTTCGGCCAGAAGATAGGGTCGGAACGGGGCGCTGATTTCGACCTCTTCCCAGTGACCAGCGGCCTTGAGACCGTCGATCACCGCCGGAAAGCCCTGGCTTTCCCATGTGGCGCTCAGAAGGTTGAACACGCCGATCCCGCCGGGTCGCGTGACGCGTGCGAGGTCCCGAAGGCTTTCGGGCGGGGCATGTCCGGGGCCGAAGGAGCCGATGCAGGTGAAGGCCGCAAAGGCGTCATTCGCGAAAGGCAGACCTGTGGCCATGTTGGCGACGGTGGCATCTGCATAGACCCCGGTGCGCCGCGCCGCCGCGATCATTTCCGGCGAGAGGTCGCACCCGGTGATCGGACCATAGCCCAGGATCGCCAGCGTCTCGCCCACCAGCCCTGTGCCACAGCCTGCATCGAGGATCGGACCTGACACGGATGAGCCGAGGTGCCGCGCCAACAGCCCCGCGCCGAGGGACGGCAACCGAAAGCCCTTGCGCAGATTGTCTGCATCATAGCTGCGCGACCAGTCGTCATAGAGTTTGCGCGTGGCATCGGGCGACTTGGCGCCATAGACATCACCGAGATCTTCGGATTTCTGCTTGGTCAATTGCCCCTCCTGTTGATCGTGGACCGGACGGGCTCAATCCTCGGAGGCGGCGCGGGCCCTGTCAATGAAAGCGCGCATGAGATCGGCGTCCTTTTCACCCGGAGCCCGTTCCACACCTGACGAGACATCGAGTTGCCGTGCGCCTGTCTGGTGGACCGCATCCGCGACGTTGTCGGGGTTCAGACCACCGGCCAGCATCCACGGTTTCGACCAGCGGCGCCCCGAAAGAAGCGTCCAATCGAAGGCCATGGCATTGCCGCCGGGACGATCGGCGCCAGCGGGGGGCTTGGCATCGACAAGGATCTGATCGGCGACCTTTTCGTAGAAATCGATCTGTGTCAGATCGGTTTCATCCGCGACGCCCACCGCCTTCATCACCGGCAGGCCGGTGCGCTGTTTGATCTGCGTGACGCGCGCGGGCGTTTCGTGACCATGCAGCTGGATCATGTCGATCTGCACATGGGCGGTCAGCGCATCCAGCAGCGCATCATCGGGATCGACGGTGAGAGCCACGCGGATGATCCCCTCGGGCACGGCAGCGGCCATGAAGGCCGCGGCCTCGAGATCGAGGTTGCGGGGCGATTTGGGAAAGAACACGAACCCCACATAGGAGGCCCCCGCAAGGATTGCGGCGGGCACGTCGGCGGGATCGGTCAACCCGCAGATCTTGACCTTGATGTCATCGGGCATGGCGCGCTCAGCTGGCCTTGTCGAGCAGGGCCAGAACCTCGTCCTTGCCCTCGTGGGTCTCGCCCTTGAGGCGTTTCACCTCGGCGCGCAGGGCGCGCAATTCGCGCATCTGGCGCGCGGCGGCGGCCCGCTCGCCATATTCGCGGATCCATTCCCAGATGAAACCGACGACAAGCCCGGCGGCCACACCTGCGAAGATCACCACGAACAAAGGTACTTCATGGCTGGGATTCAGCGCCGCAAGGCCCGACAATTCGTCGGGCACCAGACGCACCTCGACCATGGCGCGATTGGCGAGGGCCACAAGAACAAGCGCCACAGCGAAGATGGCAATGGACGCATAGCGGATGTAACGCATCAGGATTTTCCGTTCAGTCGGTCACGCAACAGCTTGCCCGTCTTGAAGAACGGCACATGCTTTTCCTCTACATAGACCGCCTCGCCGGTCCGGGGATTGCGACCGGTGCGCGCATCGCGCCGTTTCACTGAGAACGCGCCGAAGCCGCGCAGCTCAACCCGGTTTCCTTCGGCCATGGCGTTGGTGATCTCGTTGAAAATGGTATTAACGATACGCTCGACATCGCGCTGATAAAGATGCGGATTTTCTTCGGCAATTTTTTGAATCAACTCCGACCGGATCATTGGTTCTCCCCCGGGTTTTTTGGTTTTTGGCGCAACAGGCAGTCTTGGGGACTATAGATACAAACATCAGGAATCGAAACAGAAACACGGGGGGGCCAAGCGGCAAATCGCAGAATTTCTCGCGTTAAACGGGCATTTTGATCGCAAGACCAATGTCCCAAGCAGCATGCGGCACCCACCCAAGGCATTTTGCATCCGCAGCAAAACCGTTGATTCGCAAAGAGAAAGCCGGCTGTGCGTCGCGGGTTTGGCCAAGGGCGCAGAAGGGGGCACTACGTGAAACGGCCCCGCCGGGGCGGGGCCGTTCGAGAGGGTCGTCAGATGTCAGACGCGCAGGGCTTAGCCCTTGTCGTCGTCACCTTTGAGGGCTGCGCCAAGAATGTCACCAAGCGATGCACCCGAGTCCGAGCTGCCATACTGCTGCACGGCTTCTTTTTCCTCGGCGATCTCGCGGGCCTTGATCGACAGACCCAGACGACGTGTCTTGGAGTCGACATTGGTCACGCGCACATCGACCTTGTCGCCGACTGTGAAACGCTCGGGACGCTGCTCGGAGCGGTCACGGCTGAGGTCGGAGCGGCGGATGAAGGACTTGAGCCCGTCATACTGCACTTCGATCCCGCCATCCTCGATCGAGGTCACCTCGACCGTGATGATCGAGCCGCGCTTCACGCCGCCGACAGCATCCGCGAAGGGATCGCCGTCCAGCGCCTTGATCGAGAGGGAGATACGCTCTTTCTCGACATCGACTTCCGAGACGACAGCCTTGACGATATCGCCCTTCTTGTAGTTCTGGATCGCCTCTTCGCCGCGCTCGTCCCAGCTGAGGTCCGAGAGGTGAACCATGCCGTCGATATCGCCGGGCAGGCCGATGAACAGACCGAATTCGGTGATGTTCTTGACCTCGCCTTCGACTTCGGTGCCGACGGGATGAGTTTCTGCGAAGACTTCCCAGGGGTTGCGCTGCGTCTGCTTGAGACCAAGAGACACGCGGCGCTTGGCCTGGTCGATTTCCAGCACCATGACTTCGACTTCCTGAGAGGTCGAAACGATCTTGCCGGGATGCACGTTCTTCTTGGTCCAGGACATTTCCGAGACGTGCACCAGACCTTCGACACCGGGCTCCAGCTCGACGAAGGCGCCGTAATCGGTGATGTTGGTGACGCGACCAGTATGGACCGAGGCCAGCGGATACTTGGCGGCCACCAGATCCCACGGATCTTCCTGCAGCTGCTTCATGCCGAGGCTGATACGGTGGGTTTCCTTGTTGATCTTGATGACCTGGACCTTCACGGTCTCGCCGATCGACAGGATCTCGGAGGGGTGGTTGACGCGACGCCATGCCATGTCGGTGACGTGCAGAAGACCGTCAACACCGCCCAGATCGACGAAGGCACCGTATTCGGTGATGTTCTTGACCACACCATCCACGGTGTCGCCTTCGGTCAGCTGCGAGATCACCTCGGCGCGCTGTTCGGCGCGGCTTTCTTCGAGGATAGCGCGGCGCGACACGACGATGTTGCCACGGCGACGGTCCATCTTGAGGATCTGGAACGGCTGCTTGAGACCCATCAGCGGGCCGGCATCGCGCACGGGGCGCACATCGACCTGAGAGCCGGGCAGGAACGCCACTGCGCCGCCCAGATCGACGGTGAAGCCACCCTTGACGCGGCCAAAGATCGCGCCGTCGACGCGTTCTTCGTCGGCATAGGCCTTTTCAAGACGGTCCCATGCCTCTTCGCGGCGCGCCATCTCACGGCTGATGACGGCTTCGCCACGGGAGTTCTCGGCGGCGCGGAGGAACACCTCGACCTCGTCGCCAACGGCGATTTCGGGCGCTTCGCCGGGATTTGCGAATTCCTTGAGATCGACGCGGCCTTCCATCTTGTAGCCGACATCGATGATGGCCTGGCCCGCTTCGATCGCGATCACCTTGCCCTTGACGACAGACCCCTCATCGGGCGTGTCCATTTCGAGACTTTCATTAAGGAGGGTCTCGAATTCCTCCATGGATGCGTTATGAGCCATGTGGCGTGGTTTTCCTTTACAAGTGCATTTTTCCGGCCGCGCGGTTGTCTCCGCCGGTCTTGGGGTTTCGTTGGTCAGACGTGCCACAAAACAAAGAGGGCCGGTGACCCGACCCTGCTCGATCTCTTTGTTATATGGCCTTGATCGCCTTATCGACAGGGGCGCACATATCCGCTTGCGCCATGCTTTGCAAGCCCCTCGTGCCGTCCGGCATGGCAAAGGCGGGCGCGCGCCGACCGGGCGAGCCGGGTTGCGCGGGCGCGCGTCAGCGGTTCAGGCGGTCTTCGATGAGCGAGATCGCAGCCGACACGGCCTCGTCGATCGACATCTGTGACGTGTCGAGCAGCACCGCATCCTCGGCCGGTTTGAGCGGGGCGGCGGCGCGGGCGCTGTCGCGCTCGTCGCGCGTGCGAAGTTCCCGCAGAACATCCACGAGGCTGTCGGCATGCCCCTTTTCGCGCAGTTCTTTCCAGCGGCGCTCGGCGCGGATGTCGTCCGTGGCGGTGATGAAGAGCTTCACCTCGGCGTCAGGGCAGATCACGGTGCCGATGTCGCGCCCATCGAGCACCGCCCCCCCTGCCCTGCGGGCAAAGGCGCGTTGAAAATCCAGCAGGGCCTCACGCACATCCGGAAGAGCGGCAACGCGGCTTGCGGCCTGCGCCACGTCGGGGGTGCGCAGATCCTCGGCCTCGAGATCGGTGGCCTGCAGGGTGCGCGCAGCCTCGACCGGATCGGTGCCATCCAGCGTGCGGCGCCCGGTGGCGCGATACAGCAGGCCGGTATCCAGATGCGCAAAGCCGAAATGGTCCGCGACGGCGCGCGAGACGGTGCCCTTGCCGGCGGCTGCCGGGCCATCGATCGCGATGGTGAACGCCATGATGTCATCCTTTGCTGATGGGGGCATGGGTATGCCATGCGACCGGCACGCTCAAGCCCCAGTGCCGCGGCTGCGCCGCCCGGAGAGCCGTTTGCGCGGGTTTCGAGACTTGGCTCGGAACAGACTGTTTACAGACCCGGGTCTCCCAAAATGCGCAAACTTGGGGTAAGCTGCGCCCATTATCGAACACGTTATCCGGATCACACGAGATTTTGAGCTATTTCAACAGGATAAAATTATGACCGACACCGAGGACTATCCTCGTCCCAATACTCATTCCTCCGGCACCACAAGAAACGAGGGCCTGACGACTGTCGGCTCGGACCGGCAGGACGAGGCGGAGCAACTGCGCCGCAAGGCGTTGAAGCAGCCCGGGAATTTTCCCAACAGC
Organism: Roseobacter sp. AzwK-3b; assembly: GCF_000170875.1. Taxonomy (NCBI): domain Bacteria; kingdom Pseudomonadati; phylum Pseudomonadota; class Alphaproteobacteria; order Rhodobacterales; family Roseobacteraceae; genus Roseobacter; species Roseobacter sp. AzwK-3b. Next base: position 37,513 of record NZ_ABCR01000013.1, on the reverse strand, counting down.
CCGCGCCTTGTGCGATGGTGGGATACGCGGTCATTGAATTGGCTGCCCGGTCTCGAGGTGATTATCCTGCTGATCGCGATCCTGATGATGTCAATCGCGCTGCCGCTTCAGGCCGGATTGATCCCGCTTGGAACAGATGAATCGCACAGCGAAACGCCGATAGAGTAGCTTGGCGACTGGCCGTGCTGCGTGCCGGGATGTTGGAGCGGGTAACGGGAATCGAACCCGTAACTTAAGCTTGGGAAGCTCGCGTGATACCTTTTCACCATACCCGCTCGGGCGACCGTCTAGGTATGAAATCCGCCTTGCCCGGTCAAGGGGAAAGCTATCACGCGGCCCTGTTTCAGGCGCGCCGGCGTCTGCGGCGGCGTCCCCCGTCCTCGCCGTCGCCATCGCCGCCTGCGCCCACGTTGAAACTGACATGCGGCAAGGTCACGAGCCGGCCCAATTCGGGGAAGGGATCGGTCTTGTGCGGGATCGCATTGGCGGCGACGAAATGCTCCTGGAATTTGGGCTCGATGGCGGTCTCGACCTTGGAGATCTGGCCCACGACGCGTTCGATCTCGATGCGGGCGGCGACATTGCACAGCGCGATGCGCGCGCCGGTGCCCGCCGCGTTGCCGGCACTTGTCACCTTGTCCAGCGGCACATCCGGGATCATCCCCAGAACCATGGCATGGAGCGGGCTGATATGGGCCCCGAACGCCCCGGCGAGAACGACACAATCCACCTTGTCCACACCGCGTTCATCCATCAGCAGCCGCGCGCCCGCATAGAGCGCGGATTTGGCCAGCTGAATGGCGCGGATATCGCCTTGGGTGACGGTGATGCGCGGCCCGCCATCGGCGGTGGCGTCATGGATGAGATAGGCATGGGTGCGCCCTTCGGGCACCGAGCGCGGCGTGCCTGTGGCCGCGGCCGATCCGATCAGGCCGCTTTCATCCACAAGGCCCGCGATGCGCATTTCGGCCACCGCCTCGATGATGCCCGAACCGCAGATGCCGGTGATGCCGGAGGCAGCGATTTCCGCGTCGAAGCCGTCCTCGTCCGACCACTTGTCGCAGCCGATCACACGAAAGCGCGGCTCCTTGGTGACGGGATCGATGCGGATGGTCTCAATTGCGCCGGGGGCCGCGCGCTGACCGCTGGAGATCTGCGCCCCCTCGAAGGCCGGGCCGGTCGGCGAGGAGCAGGCCAGCACGCGTGCGCGGTCGCCCAGCAGGATTTCGGCATTGGTGCCAACATCGACGATCAGAACAAGGTCTTCGGATTTGCCCGGCTCTTCGGACAGGGCCACGGCGGCGGCGTCGGCCCCCACATGGCCCGCGATGCAAGGCAGGATATAGGTGCGCGCACGCGGGTTGATCGTCGTCAGATCCAGTTCGCGGGCCGGCATCGAGATCGAGTCCGAGGTCGCCAGAGCAAAAGGCGCCTGCCCCAGTTCGACCGGGTCGATGCCCAGAAGCAGGTGGTGCATGACCGGGTTGCAGACAAACACGGTTTCCACGATGAGATGCGGATCGATCCCCGCCTCCTTGGCGATCTCATCGGCCAGTGTGTCGATCGCCTCGCGCACGGCGCTGGTCATCTCGCGGTCGCCGCCGGGGTTCATCATGGAATAGCTGACCCGGCTCATCAGGTCTTCGCCGAAGCGGATCTGGGGGTTCATGATGCCTGAAGACGCCTTGACCTCGCCGGTGTCGAGATCGGTCAGATGCGCAGCGATGGTAGTGGAGCCAAGATCGATGGCCAGACCGTAAAGGCCGTCTTCGTGCAGTCCCGGCCAGATCTCGATCAGGCGGGCCACGTCATCGGTGTGGGATTTGTGCAGCGCGACGGTGACCTGGAACTTGCCCTTGCGCAACACCGGCTGCAGCTTGGACAGCAGCGACTGGTCAGCACGGATCGCGGGAATATCCCATTCGCGCGACAGCGCGCGTTCCAACCGTTCCAGATCGCCCGTGGGTTCGTGCATGTCGGGCTCGTCCACCTCGACGAAATAGAGCCTGGTGGCCGGGTCCATCTCGATCACGCGGGCCGAGGCAGCCTTGCGCACCACTTGCCGATGGACCTGACTTTCGGGGGGCACGTCGATCACCACATCGCCCATCACCTGCGCCTGACAGCCCAGACGGCGGCCCGGCTTGAGGCCGCGTTTCTGGTCATACCGTTCCTCGACCGCGTTCCATTCCGACAGGGCGTCCTGATGGACGGTCACGCCATGTTTGGAAAATTCGCCGTAGGAGGGCGTGATCTGGCATTTCGAGCAGATGCCACGCCCGCCGCAGACCGAATCGAGATCGACCCCCAATTGCCGTGCAGCGGTCAGCACCGGGGTTCCCTTGGGAAACCGGCCGCGCTTGCCCGAGGGGGTGAAGACAACGAGGGGGTCTTGCGACATCGGGATGTGTCCTTATCCGTGACATTCTGGTTGCACGGCGGAACATAAGGCAATGCCCGCCGGGTTACAGCCTGCAACCGTCAGAAAATGTCACAGGCGCGGCATGAAGGTCATGCCGGCATCAAGACTGGCCTGCCCTCAGGACGCGTCACGCGCCAGCCAATCGAGGATCGCCGCGCGGTCCCCATCGAGATCGGGCGCCGGTCCGCGCGTCTTGGGGTCCTCCATCCCACTGATCTTGATGGGATTTCCCGCTGCGGTGAAGGCCGGCTTGCCGGCGGCATCCAGCACATCGACCACCATGTTGCGGGCAAGTATCTGCGGATCGCGCATCGCTTCGGCGACATTCTGGATCGGGCCGGTGGGCACCCCGGCGGCTTCCAGACGATCGATCCAGTGCGCCTTGGGCTGATCGATGGTCACCGCTTCGATCAGGCGCTTGAGCATCCGGGCATTTTCGCAGCGCGCAGGGTTGGTCGCAAAGCGCGGATCCTCGGCCAGTGGCAGGCCCAGCACATCGCATAACCGCGCAAAAAGAGCATCGTTGCCCGCGGCGATCACGAACAGACCATCGGCGGCATGATAGGTCTCGAACGGGGTGATCGAGGGATGCCGCGCCCCCGAGGGACCGGGCGGGGTGCCGGTGACCGAGGTGATGGCGACAGCATGTTCGAGGATGGCCAACTGACCATCCAGCATGGCCACATCCACCTTGCGCCCCAGCCCGGTCCTTTCGCGATCGTAAAGCGCCGCCAGCACGCCCTGGAGCATGTACATCCCGGCGATGATGTCGCCGATGCTGGCGCCGACGCGGACGGGCTCGCGATCTTTCTCGCCGGTGATCGACATGACGCCGCCGCGCGCCTGCACGACCATGTCATAGGCCGGGCGCAAGGCATCGGGGCCGGTATGGCCAAAGCCGCTGACCGCCCCATAGATCAGGCGCGGATAGCGGGCGTGAAGGGTCTCCCAGCCGTAGCCCAGCTTTTCCATGGTACCCGGGCGGTAATTTTCGAGAATCACATCGGCCCGCTCGAGAAGCCGGTCGAACAGCGCGCGGTCGGCATCGGCCTTGAGATCGAGTGCGACCGACTGCTTGCCGCGATTGAGGGTGGCGAAATAGGCGCTCTTGTCGGCCTTGAAGGGCGGAAAGGACCGTGTGTCATCACCGCTTCCGGGCCGCTCCACCTTGATGACATGCGCGCCCAAGTCGGCCATCGTCATCGAGGCGAAAGGCCCTGCCAGCACATGGGTCAGATCGAGAACGGTGATCGGTGCGAGAGGGGCGGTCATGGCAGGTCTCCTGTTTGCGGCGTGGTCCGGTCCAGTCCTAGAGCATCGGCGTGACATGACACTGACACGGATCAAACCCGGTTCTTGCCTCTGGCCGGGGAATTGTGCAGACGAAAGCTTGAGTGCAGGTACGAGGGAGATCGAGTTATGACGGGGCGATGCTGTCCTTATCCGGGCAGGCGGCGATGATCTGGACCGCGATGGCCCTGTTGGGCGGCGGGCTGCTGGTCTGGGCGTGGATCGTGGCGCGGCGCATGGTGCGCGCCAGTCAGGGCACGCCAGTGCCGCCACGCGCGGGCGCTGCGCTGCTGCTGATCGAATTGCAGGACTGCCTTTGGAGCGATACACAGCACGATGCCGCCACCCGCGCCCGCGTCGAGGCCGCGGTGGCGCGCGAGGTGGAACTGGCGCGGCAACGCGATCAACCCGTGATCGCGCTGCGGCAGGAATGGCACGGGCTGATGGCGCGGCTGATCGTGCGGCTGACCCGGCCCGGCGCACCGACACGCGGCAGCGCGGATGTGGAACTGGCACCCGCGTTTCGCGGCATGGCCGATCATGTGATCGTCAAGCCGGTGGAAGACGGGTTCGAGACCGGCGCGCTGGATGCGCTGCTGGATATGCTGCGCGTCGGGCGGCTGCGACTTGTGGGGCGCGAGGGCTGCGCAGGGCTGGCGCGCACCGCGCAAGGCGCGCTCAATCGGGGCTATGAGGTGGAGCTGGTGCGCGACGGGATCGCCGCCACGGATAGTGCGGCCTTAGATGCCGTGCTCGAGGCGCTGACCAGCCAGGGCGCGCGGGTCGTCTGAAAGACGCCGCATGCGCCCGACCGGGCCGGATCATCCATCGCGGCGGATATCGGCGCCAAGCGAGGCCATCAGCGGTTCGAAAATCGGGAAGGAGGTGGCGATCGGGCCGCCGTCATCCACCGTGACCGGCTGGTTCGCGGCCAGCCCCATCACCAGAAACGACATGGCGATACGGTGGTCCAGATGGCTGGCACAGGTCGCGCCCCCCGGCACATCGCCATGTCCCCGGCCATGCACGATCCACCAGTCGGGACCGTCCTCGACCTTGATGCCGTTGGCGCGCAGGCCGGTGGCCATGGCCTCGATCCGGTCGGATTCCTTGACGCGCAATTCCTTGACGCCACGCATGACCGTGGCACCCTGGGCGAAGGCCGCGACCACCGACAGCACCGGGTATTCGTCGATCATCGATGCGGCACGCTCGGGCGGGACTTCGATCCCCTTGAGGTCCGGCGAAAAGCTGGCGCGCAGATCGGCCACGGGCTCGCCGCCTTCCTCGCGCAGGTTTTCATAGCTCAGATCGGCGCCCATCTCCTGCAGGGTGGTGAAGAGACCCGCACGGGTGGGGTTCAGCCCGATATTGGGCACCAGCACGTCCGAGCCTTCGGTGATCAGCGCGGCACAGACAGGAAAGGCCGCCGAGCTGGGATCGCGGGGCACGGCGATGGTTTGAGGCGACAGCTCGGGCTGGCCTTCAAGCGTGATGATGCGGCCTTCTGCGGTATCTTCGGTGGTGATCTGCGCGCCGAACCCCGCCAGCATCCGTTCGGTATGATCGCGGGTCGCCTCGTGCTCGATCACGACGGTCTGACCGGGTGCGTTCAACCCTGCCAGCAGCACCGCCGATTTCACCTGCGCTGAAGGAACGGGCACGGTGTAGCGCACTGGCAAGGGATCGCGCGCGCCCACGATGGTCATGGGCAAGCGCCCCCCCGACCGGCCCACCGCCTGCGCGCCGAAAAGCGCCAGCGGATCGGTCACCCGCGCCATGGGCCGTTTGTTCAGGCTGGCATCGCCCGTGAAGGTGGCGGTCACCGGCGAGGTCGCCATCGCCCCCATGATGAGCCGCACACCGGTGCCGGAATTGCCACAATCGATCACCTGATCGGGCTCGGCGAAGCCCCCGACACCGACGCCGTGAATGCGCCACGTGCCATCGTCATCGCGCACCACCTCGGCGCCGAAGGCGCGCATGGCGCGGGCCGTATCCAGCACGTCCTGTCCTTCGAGAAGGCCGGTGACCATGGTTTCGCCGACCGACAGCGCCCCGAGGATCAGCGCGCGATGCGAAATCGACTTGTCGCCGGGAATATCGGCTGTGCCGGCAAGCCCGCCCGAGCGGTGCGAGGTCATGGGAATCGGAGCGCCGTGGCCGGACATGGGGATGCCTTTCGTCAATGGATCGCCCGCCTGATAGCGCAAGCATCCGGCCGCGTCCATTGCCGTTGCGCTGCCACGGGCGCAGAGGCCAGATGCCTCCGGCGGGAGTATTTTGGGAACGATGAAAGGCGGGCCGCGCGGATCCCGGACGGCCCGGCATCGTATCAGGGAAGCGCGGCGGTGATGATCAGCTCGACCTTGTAGTCGGGCGTGGCCAGTTTCGCCTCGCCACAAGCGCGGGTCGGGGCGTGGCCCTCGGGCACCCAGGCGTCCCAGACGGCGTTCATCTCGGCGAAATCGGCCATGTCGGCCAGCCAGATCGTGCAGCTGAGCATGCGGGTTGCGTCGGTGCCGGCCTCGGCCAGAAGGGCCTCGACCTTTTCGATGCAGCTTTGGGTCTGTGCGGTGACGCTTTCGCCGGGGGCGCCGACCTGACCGGCGAGATAGGCGATGCCGTTATGGATGACCATCTGGCTCATGCGCGGGCCGGTATGATGGCGGGTGATGTCGCTCATGGGGTGTCCTTTCAGGAGCTGTGAAACCGGGCGGGCGAAAGCGCCGCGACCGTGGCATCCGATAGACCGGGTTCGGCCCCGGTGACAAGCGCCGCCGTGAGCCGCGCGAGGGCCGGGGCTGTCTGAACGCCGTAGCCGCCCTGCCCTGCCAGCCAGAAAAATCCATCCGCCTCAGGCGCGAAGCCTGCGACGGGTGTCCTGTCCGCGGCAAAGCTGCGCAGGCCCGCCCAGCTGTGATCGACACGGGTGACGGGGACAGTCACGGCCTGTTCATAGCGGTGCAGACCTTCGGCCAGCACCATGTCATCGGGCCAGGCATCATGGGGCGCGACCGGGTCCTCATCGGCGGGCGAGACCATCAGCTTGCCCGCATCGGGCTTGGCATACCAGGTCTCGGAGATCGATCCGAAAAGCGGCCAGCGCGAGATATCGTGCCCTAAAGGTGCGGGCAGAAGCGCCGCAGAGCGGCGCATCGGCGTGATGCCCAAAGGCGCCAAGCCCGCCAAACGCGCCACCGGATCGGCCCAGGCCCCGGCGGCGTTCACCAGCACGGGCGCGGTGAATGGCCGGTCGCCCGCGGTGACCTGCCAGGCGGCATGCCCTCGCCGGATGGCGGTGACGGGGGCGCTGGTCACCACCTGCCCGCCCCGTGCCTTGAGCAGCCGGGCATAGCCCTGCAGCATGCGATCCACGTCGATGTCCTGAGCGTCACGTTCCAGAGCGGCCCGAACGATGCGCTCGGGGCGCAGGATGGGAACCAGATCGACCGCGTCTGCGGCCTCCAGCAGGTCGATCCCGGAAGCGCCGTCGCAATAGGCCTGCAGCGTGCCGAGCTCGTTCTCGCCTGCCAGCAGCAACTCGCCGCGCGGCGACAGGAGCGAGCGGTCACTGATGCCCTCTGGCGCCTCGAACACCGGAGCGGCGGCGGCATTGAGCGCACGCAGGGTGGCGTTGCCGTAATTGCGGATGAAAATCGCGGCCGAACGCCCGGTGGAATGATACCCGAGCTGCGCCTCGGTCTCGATCACCGTGACGCGGGCATGGGCAGCCAGCTCAGCGGCGGCGCTGATGCCGGCGATCCCGCCTCCGATGACGATGATATCGGGATGTGTCATGCGCCCTCGAAGCCGGTCAGCACGGCGGTCAGGTTGTGGCCGAGCTCGTCGCAGAGATAGCCGCCTTCCTGCACGAACAGCGTGGGCAGCCCCAGCCCTGCGATGGCCGCGCCGATCCGGGAAAATCCGGGTGTCGTGACGGCGAAGCCCTTGAAGGGATCGCCCTCATAGGCGTCAAGGCCGAGGGCCACCACCACCACATCGGCGCCGAAGGCGGATATGCGCGCGAGCGCCGTATCGAGCGCCCGCAGAAAGCCCTCGTCATCGGTGCCGCGCGGCAACGGCAGGTTGAGGTTGTAGCCAAGGCCCCGACCGATGCCGCGCTCATCGGCATGGCCCCAGAAGAACGGGTAGAAACGGGCCGGATCGGCGTGCATCGAGACGGTCAGCACGTCGTCGCGATCATAGAAGATCCCTTGCGTGCCGTTACCGTGATGCACGTCCACATCGAGAATCGCCGGGCGCAGCCCCCGAGCGCGCAGCCGTTCGGAGGCAATGCCGGAATTGTTCAGGAAACAGAAGCCCCCCGCCAGATCGCCGAAGGCATGATGCCCCGGCGGGCGCGACAGCGCATATGCGGCGCGCGCGCCCGACACGAGAAGATCAGCACCGGTGATCGCCACCTGTGCGGACCAATAGGCCGCCTCCCAGGTGCCTTCACCGATCGGACAGGCGGTGTCGGCCTGATGATAGCCCGCCTGCCCCACCGCCGATCGCGGGTAGCTGTCGGTGCGGTTGGCGGGGTGGATGTTGGGGATCACCTCGTCTCCGGCGCCATCGATGCGCTGCCAGCGGGTGTAGATCGTTTGAAGGAACGACAGGTATTCGGGCGAATGCAAAGCGGCGAGCGGGCCCATCCCGGCATCGTCGGGCGCCTGCATGGCGCAACCGGCGGCGCGCGCGCCCTCGATCAGTCTGGCGATGCGGGCGGGTTGTTCGGGGCTTGGCAGAACCTTGCCGTTGGCCATGAAATGCCGAGGGTCGTGCCGCCATTGCCGGTCGTCGAAAATCGCTTTCATCCTGTGTCCTTCATCATCTCGAGGCACCCTTCGCGATCCAGGGTCATCACGGTTGCACCGGTACGCGGGACGAGACCCAATCGGTCATAAAAGGCACGCGACGCAACCGAATGATCGTAGACGGCCAGCGTCAGCCATTCAGCCCGCCAAGTCTGTGCGGCGCGGCGCACAACCGCGGCCAGCAACCTGCGGCCAAGGCCAGAGCCACGCACCGTTTCATCGACCCAAAGGTCCGACACATAGACCCCCGCAGCCCCCCGCGCCGTCGAATAGGTGGGGCTGAAAAGAGCCGCCCCGCAGAGTGTCTCGCCCTGCATCGCCAGCAGACCATGCGCCGGCGCGACCTCCGACAGAAGCGCCGATGCCAGGCAGGCACGGCTGGCCTTGTGGGTATCGCCCAGATCGGCGCTGAGCGCGCGCAGCGCGCCGTCCAGCAGCATCAGGTCATCGTCGGTCCGAACGGGGCGAAAGGTGATCGCGGTCATGATGTCAGATCGCGGTCCTGTCCGCGCCTTTGAGGCCGAGCATATCACGCGCACGGGCGGGGCTTGCAACCGTGCGGCCGAGATCCTCGACGATGCGGCGGATCTTGGCGACCTGCGCGGCGTTGCTGGTGGCGAGCTCGCCCCGGGCGATGGTCAGGCTGTCCTCGAGCCCGACACGCACATGCCCCCCCATGGCGGCGGCCATGGTGATCATCGGCATCTGGTGGCGGCCTGCTGCAAGCACCGAGAACATGTAATCCGCGCCGAAGAGCTTGTCGGCGATGCGGACCATATGTGTCAGGTTTTCAGGGTCTGGCCCGACCCCTCCCAACACGCCGAACACGAACTGGATGAAGAATGGCGGCTGGATCATGCCGCGATCCGCGAAATGGCGCAGCATGTAGAGATGCGAGAGATCGTAGCATTCGAACTCGAACCGCGCGCCGCGTTCGGTGCCCAGTTCTGTCAGGATGCGGGCGATATCGCGGGGCGTGTTCTTGAAAACCAGATCGTCGGTGGCTTCCAGAAACGGTTTTTCCCAGTCATGCTGCCAGTCGGTGAACCGCTCGGCCATCGGATAGAGCGCGAAATTCATCGACCCCATGTTGAGCGAGGCCATCTCGGGGGCGGCAAGGCGCGGGGCGGCCAGACGCTCATCTAGGCTCATGATCGCGCTGCCACCGGTCGAGAGGTTGAGGATCGCGTCACAGCCCTGATGGATGCGCGGCAGAAAGGCCATGAAATGCTCGACTGAGGCCGAAGGCCGGCCCGTTTCGGGATCGCGCGCATGCAGATGCAGGATCGCGGCCCCTTCCTCGGCGGCGCCGAGGGCCTGCGCGGTGATCTCATCGCCCGTCACCGGCAGATGGGGTGACATGGACGGCGTGTGGATCGAGCCCGTGATGGCGCAGGTGATGATAATGTCGGACATGCGGGGCCTTGTGTTATGCGATGCGATCCAGTTCGGGGCGGATCTCGTCGGTGAATTGAGCCAGCGACAGGTCGAGCATCTCGGTGATCTCGTCGAGATGGGTTTCGGTCACGATCATCGGGGGGGCGACGATGATATGGTCACCCTCCAGACCCATCCGGGTACGCCGCGAATAAACGATCAGCCCATTGTCATAGGCGATGTTCACGAAGCGGTCGAAGGCCTTGAGGTGCTTGGGCAAAGGCGCCTTGGTGCGACGGTCCGACATGAATTCGAACGCCGTCAGCAGGCCCATTCCTCGCACGTCGCCGATGATCGGATAGCGTTGCATCAGGCCGGTCAAACGCTCTATCAGGCGCGCGCCCATCACCGCAGAATTCCCGGTGAGATCATTGCGTTCGATCTCGTCGATCACGGCGACACCCGCCGCACAGGCCAAGGGGTTTCCGGCATAGGTATAGCCGTGCAGGAAACCGCCATCGTCCAGAACTGCCTCGACCAACCGTTCATGCGCCGCCATAGCGCCGAGCGGCACATAGCCTGCGGCAAAGCCCTTGGACATCACGATGATATCCGGGGTCAGGTTCCAATGCTCGGCGGCCAGAAACGCACCGGTGCGACCCGCGCCGGTCATGACCTCGTCGAGGATGAAAAGCACGCCGTATTTGCGGCAGATCTGCTGCACGCGCTCCATGTAGCCGCGCGGCGGCGGCAGAGCGCCGGTCGAGGCGCCGCCCACCGGCTCGACCATGAAGGCCAGCACGCTTTCGGGGCCTTCCTCGAGGATCTTCGCCTCGAGCATGTCGGCATAGTGATGACCGGTCGCCTCGTCTTCGGGGTCGAGCCCGTCAAGATAGGCGGTGGGCGCCGGGATCTTGGGCATCGCCTGCATCATCGGCCCGAAGGGCTTGGTCAGCGGATCGTAGCCGGTGATCGCCAGTGCGCCGAGCGTGCAGCCATGATAGCTGGGCGCGCGGGTGATGATCTTCCAGCGGCTGCCCTCACCTGTGGCCAGCGCGTATTGCCGCGCCAGTTTTATCGCGCTTTCCACGGCTTCGGAGCCACCCGAGACGAAAAAGATCCGGTTCAGACCTTCGGGGCAAAGTGCTGCCGTCTTCGCAGCCAGTTTCTCAGAGGCCTCTGTCTCGAAATGCAATCGATAGCCGAAGGTCGATTTCTCCATCTGGCGGCGCATCGCCTCGAGCACGTTCTCGTTGGAATGTCCGATATTGCAGACCATCGCCCCGGAGGATCCGTCGAGATAGCGCTTGCCGTCCACATCCCACATGTAGACGCCGCGCGCCTGATCCAGAACCGGACGGCGCTGGCGGCCCTGATAGAACAGATGGCTTGGTCGTTGTGTCATGGCGTTATCCGGGCAAGGCGGCGCAATCCTGCGGCCGCAGATGAAGATTGACCTTGGTGCCCACCGCAAAGGGATGGCCGTCGATCATGTTGATGGCTTGCAGCTGCGTGTCGCCAGCCTGCACGAAATAGCGGACCGACTGGCCCTGATAATCGACGGTCTGCACGGTGGCGGGAACCGAAATCACGCCTTCGGGCGCAGGCGATGTGGACAGCACCAGCTTTTCGGCGCGCACCACCAGTTTGGCAGGGCCTTCGGAGGTGATCCTCGGGGCTTTGGCCGCCGGGATGGGCACCGTGCCGAAGGTCTTTTCATGCAAGGTCACGGCCCCACCAGACAGAGCGCAGCGAGCCGCGAGGATATTCGATGCCCCAAGGAAATGCGCCACGAATTCGCTGGCTGGTGTGTTGTAGACCTCTTCTGGGGCGCCCACCTGTTCGACCCGACCTTCGGACATCACGACGATCTGGTCGGACATCGCCAACGCCTCGGACTGGTCATGGGTGACGAAAACGGTGGTCACGCCGATCCGTTCCTGAATGCGCTTCAATTCAACGCGCATGTCCTCGCGCAGATTGGCATCGAGGGCCGAGAGCGGCTCGTCCAGAAGCAGCACATCGGGTTCGATGACGATGGCCCGGGCAAGTGCGATACGCTGTTGCTGCCCGCCCGAAAGCGCCTTGGGGTAGCGATCCCCGACATTGGGAAGCTGCACGAGATCCAGCGCCTCCTGCACGCGGCGCGGTATGTCCGAGGACGGCACATTGCGGTATTTCAGCCCGAACGCCACGTTTTCGGCCACTGTCTTGTGCGGGAAAAGCGCGTAGTTCTGGAACACGAGACCAAGGTTGCGCTTGTGAATGGGCACGTCATTGACGCGTCTGCCGCCGATCAGGATTTCGCCCTCGGTCGGATCCAGCAGACCCGCGATCATGCGCAGGTTGGTCGTCTTTCCGCAGCCCGACGGCCCCAGAAGCGTGACAAACGCCCCCTCGGGTATTTCAAGCGACGAGCGATGCACCGCGGTGAAGGTGCCGAACCGCTTGACGATGTTGTTCAAAGTGACCGAGCTCATTCATGGTCTCCGGTGGCGGGTAATTGGGGGCGACCGGCCCCGGCGCACAAGGCTGCGGGACCGGTCTTGATCGTCTGGCTCAATAGCCCTTTTGCACGCGACCGAAGGTCTTGGACCATTCCTGCTCGTTGCCGTTCCAATAGGCCGGATCGGCGAAGGTCAGACCCGACAGTTTACCCGTTGGATCGAAGGCGGGCAGGGTCGGGATCTTGGCGCCCAGATCCACCTTCTGCGGATCAAGGGCCGGCGGATAGTTCTGCCCCTCGGCGACCGCGATCGAGGTTTCCGGCGCGAGCATGAAGTTCAGCAGCTCTTCGCAGGCTTCCATCGGGCTGCCCTTGATGACGAACAGGCATTCCTGCCAGCCCATGCCGTTGGGCGGATCGATATAGCCGATGTCGTGGCCCTGTTCCTGCAGGGCATAGATGCGGCCGGACCAGCCTTCGGTCACGTAGACTTCTTCCTCGGCCAGAAGGCTCATCAATTCGGCGCCCGACCCCCAGTATTTCAGGCTCAGATCGCGATGCTGGCGCACGGCATCCCAGACGGCGTCCATATCCTCGATCGCATTCGGGTTCTGGCCGGTTTGCAGCGCGGCATACCAGATACGCGTGCGCCAATCGCTCCAGCCGGCGATCTTGCCCTTGTAGGCGGCATCGATCAGCAGACCCGCGCCCTTTTCCTTGGCCTCTTCGTCCGAGATATGCTTGCGGTTATAGGCAAGACCCGTGGTGCCATAGTCGTAAGGCACGCAAGAGAGCTTGCCATCCGATACACCGCGGAACACGTCGACCAATTTGGGAATGACGTATTGCAGGTTGGGGATGTTGTCTTCGTTCAACACAGTGCTGAGGCCAAGACTGTGGTAACGCGCATAGTCGAACACACCCGACAGATGCGCGATGTTGTATTCGCCTTCCTGGCTGGCCTTGACGCGGCTGAGATATTCATCGCCGCCGCCGAATGTGCCGTCGACCACTTCGATACCGGTCTTGGCGGTGTAGGGATCGAAGGCATGTTCGCGGAACGCCTCGGAGACCACGCCGCCCCAGCCGTCAAAGCGAACCTGGCTCACGGACTGCGCATGGGCGAATTTGGCGAAGGGCGTCTGCACACCGTAAGCAAGGCCCGCGGCACCGATCAGCCCCAGAAAGCCGCGCCGGTCGATATCGCCGTTCATGTAGCGCTCGCGCAGACGCTCGTAGCGGGTTGTGTTGTCCATTTTCCTGGTCATAGGTCACTCCTTGTTGACATGGGTTCAGTTTGCTTCAGCGGTTCTCAAGTGCCGCTTTTGGTTGAAAGTTTCCGGGCAATCGCCAGCCCCAGCAGAGGCAGCCCGACCGTCATCAGGATCATCACAGTGCCAAGCGCGTTGATTTCGGGACTGATCGAATTGCGCAGCATGGCAAAAATCTGGGTCGGGACGGTTTCTACCCCGCCGGGCTTCCAGAACAATGTGCCGGTGATGTCATCGAAACTGATGGTGAAGGCGAAAAGCGCGCCAGCCAGAACAGCCGGCATCATGAGCGGCAGGGTGATCTGGAAGAAGGTCTGGCGCGGGCTGGCCCCAAGGCTCATTGCGGCCTCTTCGACATCGCGCTTGATGCTGACCAGACGGGCCTGCACCACAAGGATGACGAAGGGCAAGGTAAAGATCACATGGCCCAGCAAGAGCAGGGTGAAGCTTTTGTTGATCTGCAGAAAGTTCAGGAACAGCAGCAGCGCCACCGCCAGCACTACCTCCGGCACAAGAATGGGCGCGATCAGCAGTGTGGAAATCAGGTTCGACCCCGGCACCCGGTAGCGCACCAGCGCAAGGCTGGCCAGAACACCCAAGGTGGTCGAGATCGCCGCCGTCAGCAGCCCCAGCACGATCGAGGTTCGAAACGCCCGCAGGATCGCATCGTTCTGCGACAGCTCCACGAACCAACGGAAGGAAAACCCGGTCATCGGAAAACTTCCGAACTGACTGGCGTTGAACGACAAGAGCACAACCACCGCCACCGGCAGGAACATGAACATGTAGACCAGCAGGGTCCATGCGCGCACCAATGCCCAGCCCAGTGATCCCGACTCGCGCATCAGCCCAGCCCCTTCATCAGCTGCGCCATGCCCAAGTAACGGTTGTAGATCAGCACCAGAACCCCCAGCACCGCCAGCAGCATCAGGCTGAGGGCCGACCCAAGCGGCCAGTTGAGCTGCGTGATGATCGCCTCGAACACCAGGTTGGCGAACATCGCGTCGGTCGGCCCGCCCAGAACCAGCGGCGTGATGTAGGTGCCGGCGCCCAGAACGAAACACAGCAGCCCGCCCGCCGCCAGCCCCGGCAGCGACAGCGGCAGTGTCACCTGCAGGAACGCCTGCCAGCGTGTCGCGCCAAGCGAATTAGCGGCATCTTCGAGATTGGTGTCGATCCCGTCCAGGCTGACAAAGACATTCAGCACCATGAAGGGCAGCAGGAAATGCACCAGACCCAAGATCACGGTGGTTTCATTATAAAGCATCTGGATCGGCTCGGCGATGATGCCAAGCGCCAGAAGCGCGCTGTTGAATGCCCCCGACACGCCAAGGATGTTGATCCAGCTCATCGTGCGGATGATGTAGCTGATCCAGAATGGCAGCATCAGCAACAGCAGCAGGATCGCCTTGTTCCCCTTGGACCGGGCAATGAAATATGCTGCGGGATAGCCCATGACCGCGCAGACGAACGTCGTGATCGCGGCGATCTTCAGGGTGTTGAGCAGGATGTCGCGGTAAAACGCGTCCGTCAGCGCCTCTTGCCAGTTGTCCAGAAAGAAGCCCACCTGATCGGCGCCCGTCGCAGTGCGCAACCAGAACGAATAGACGACGATGAACAGCAAGGGCACGAACAGCAGCAACGCTACCGCCGTGAGCGCCGGAGACAGCAATATCCAAGGCTGTCGCGCCTCTCGGGCTTCGACCGACATGACACTCCCTCTTTGTTCCCTGGCCCGTTGTCACCGGGCTTGGCTTGACGATGCAAAGGGGGCATGCATTAATCAAATAAATAATCGGAATTATGACTATTGACAGAAGCTATGGAAACCCCTGACGGCGCTGTCCGTCTGATGCGCGAACTGGACTGGAACCTGCTGCGCACATTCGTCGTTCTGGGACAGTCCCGCTCGATCACCGAAGCGGCACACCGGCTGCGGCTCACGCAGCCTTCGGTCTCGACCGCGCTCAAACGGCTGGAGGACCGTGTCGGCCGTCGCCTGATCGACCGCAAACCGGGGTATTTCGAGCTGACGAAAGCGGGGCAGGTTCTTTATCGCGAGGCGGTAGACATCCAGGGATCGATCCTGCGGCTATCCACCCAGATGCGCGAAATGACTGACGAGGTGACAGGCCATGTGCGTATCGCGCTGGCCAGCCACGTGATCTGCCCGCTCTTTGACGCCGTCCTGTCGGACTTTCACGCCGAGCACCCCAAGGCCACGCTGTCGATCGACGTGCTGTCCTCGTCCGAGGCCGTCGAAAGCGTCTCGGGGCGGTTTTCATCCTTCGCCGTATGTCTAGTGAACCGACGTAACCCGAACCTTGAATACATGCGCATCTACCGGGAATTCTTTGGTCTTTTCTGTGGGCCGCCGCATCCTCTGTTCGGGCGCGAGAACCTCACGCGGGAAGATCTGGCGGGGCATTCCGCCGTCAGTTTCGACACTGACCGCCTGCAGGACGCGCTGAAACCGGTGGCCGTGATGCGGGCCGAGGCCAATATGGAGGATCTGATCGTGGGCACATCCGGCCACCTCGAAGAGGTACGGCGGATGATCATCGCCGGACTGGGGATCGGCCCCCTGCCGGTTCATGTCACCAAGCGCGATGTGCAGGACGGTGTCATGTGGCAATTGCCCCCCTACGACACGCCGCCCGCGATAGATGTGCATGTGGTCTGGAACCCCAAGGCGAGCCTCAATCGCGCCGAGCAGTCCTTTCTGGACCGACTGCTCAAGCGGATCGAGGCGACCCCCATGGAAGACCGAACCTATCGGTGATGGGCCGGGGCCAGCCCCCTGCCCCAGCCCCGGCCAAGCTGCCGCGATCAGGCCGCGCGGACCTTTCGGCGCCCGAAGGCCACCATTCCGCCAATTGCTCCAAGCAGCAAAGGCAGTGTCGCCGGCAGCGGGATCGGTGCCACGGAATAGGAACCGCGCAGATAAGCCGCGTTGTCTTGTTCCTCAATGGTGGAGAATTTGGTGAGCGCGGTGTCGCCTTGTTCGCCGAGATAAAAACCGTCCACTTCAAAAGTGTAGACCAAATCTCCAACGCGCACCGTTTGCGGGGCTGCGAACCAGCTTACCAGGGTCACGATATCATTGGCACAGTCCGCGGCCGAACCAGGTACATTCGTACAAGTATTATCGGTTTCATCATGCAGGAAGTTGAAGACCGATGAAAAGCTGAAGGCGTGGCCATGAATATCGCCTTTGATATCCACGGTGAGGGTTGCGCCGGTGATTGTGGGCGCATCTCCGTCAGCAGCGCCCTCGGCACTTTCATAGAAGGTTTCAGTGTCGAGCCAGATAGCGAAATTCTCATGTGTGAAGACGCCAAGAGAAAACTCGTTCGAAACGTCTTTCGCATCGACACCATCGAATCTGTATGCACTTTGCTGGCCAGAATTTTCCGAACCTTTCAGCACAGGGTCACCCCAGGCGACGCGGCTTCCGTCGTCGGTGATTTGCAAGCCAAACACATCCTGAGGCGCAACATTGGACCATGTGCCGGATGTATTTATATCGACCGTCGCCGCGTTAGCCATTGCGCCGGTCATGCAGGTAGCGGTTAGCATTATTGCTGCTGTCAGTTTCATCTTGTGTTCCTCAATGTAAATGTGATCAGGCGCATTACTGGTTCGGGCAGATATCGCAGGACACTGCGTGGGGCGTCACCGCCTCAACCGGCGGGACCTCTTCCACCGTCCGGTCCGCCGGCTCCACCGCCGGCGCCGCCGCCACCGGCTCCACCACTAGCGCCGCCACCGCCAGCTCCACCACCGGCTCCACCGCCAGGGCCGCCACCGGCTCCACCACCAGCGCCGCCGCCACCGGCTCCACCACCAGCGCCGCCGCCACCGGCTCCACCACCAGCGCCGCCACCGCCAGCTCCACCACCGGCTCCACCGCCAGCGCCGCCACCGGCTCCACCACCAGCTCCACCACCGGCTCCACCACCAGCGCCACCGCCGGCTCCACCACCAGCGCCACCGCCGGCTCCACCACCAGCGCCGCCGACCCCGCCAGGGCCACCGCCGCCATCGGCGCCGACACCCGGCCCGTTGCCGACGCCCGATGCGGCGGCAGTCGAGAAGGTCTCGACCTCGGTCAGCACAACGGCCAGACCGGGACATGCCAACTGGGTTTCGGCCAGGATGGATGCGAAACTGGCGCTGCGCTGAAGTTGGGCGACAAAGCCACGGGTCACGCGATCACACTCGCACAAGTCCTCGACCGATGGTGTCGTCATGGCCGTCCAGGCTGTGCATCTTGTATCAGCGATTGCAGGGGCGGCCAAAGTTGCCAAAGAGCAAAATGCTCCGATCGTGGTCAAAGCCACAAATTTGCGTTTCAAAGTTATTCTCCCAAAGTCTGCTTTTTACGCCCCCACAGCGGAACACAAACTTTCACCTTATAAATGATCTAAACAATTTTGATTCTTACCGCATTCTCGCCAGATTTTCGACACATTCTATCTATTTCCATAGCGAAGGATTTGTGCAAAAGTCAAGATGTTGATCTTTAGAGGATTGAATTGCAACATATAGTGTTATTATTGCCGAAACTGGATATAAACTTTTTCAGTTTTGGAAACGGCGTGACGCAATCTGCGTTTCACAAGGCCGTGCAATGAGCCGGTGATGTGCCGAAAGTGCTCATATTTGAAACAATAAAGCCGCGCGCCACGCTTGCGCGGGGCGTGCGGCCTCCGGTCTTTTAGGTGAGTTTAGCAGGGTCAGCCTTGCTGAAAACCACCGACCCAGCTTCGCGGGTTTTGCGGGTTCTGCATTCTCAGAAAGATATATCTCGAGGATCGCCAATCGCGGATATCGTTCGTCAGATTATCCAGCAGCAGGTCGCCCCGATCCGATCGGTAGACCAGAACGGCGTGCGGCACCCTTTTGCGGTCAAGGACCGTCGCCAGCAACAGCTTGCGATGATCCACGCCAAGGCGCACCAGCTCGCGTTTCTTGAGCAGAGCGAAATCTTCACAATCGCCCCCCGACGCCGTCGGCAAGGACCAGTAATCCCCACTTCGGAATTGCCCACGGTCCGAGGCGGGTTTCACCGATGAATTGACCTGAGTGTTGATCTTCTTGACCAATGCCAGTTCCTGCTCGACGCCGAGCGATGCCTTGACCTGACCGCCGCAGGCCCAATCGTATTTCGCGCAGATATTCTTCGCCCCGTTCGGCGGCGGCATCTCGACGCTTGCAAGCAGGAAGGTGTTGCCCGCGGTCGCGGCTGCGGCAGACATCACCATGCCGATCGCCCCGAAAAGAAGGGAGCGTGGCGCTTGAGACATTAAAAAATTCTGAATGATATGCATCTTGCAGGTATCCTCACTATCGCGACAAATGGTCGACAGCGCCGAAACTCGGCATGGCGATACCGCAAGATCCGTGCCAAAGATGACGTAAGTTTGGCGAAACTATTCTGATCTCATGGCGCAGCCAGAGCGACAGGTGATCGCGGCGCGACCCTGTAAATGCGGCTTGTTGCGCAATGAAAGGCGCGCCTCAGCCGCGCTCGACCAGCACCGAACCCACGGAGTATCCCGCCCCGAAGGAACAGATCAGACCGGCATCCCCGGGCTTGAGGTCATCCGAATACTTGGAGAACGCGATGATCGACCCCGCAGACGAGGTATTGGCGTAATCCTGAAGGATATTTGGCTGTTCGTCGGGTTCGGGCACGCGGCCCATGACCTTCTTGCCGATGAAATCGTTCATCGACTTGTTCGCCTGATGCAGCCACAGACGCCGCAGATCGCTGGCCTCCACGGCTTCGTCAGACAGATGCGCCGCAATATGCGCCGAGACCATGGGCAGCACTTCCTTGAAGACCTTGCGGCCTTCCTGCATGAACTGCATGTCGCGCCGATCCTTCAGGCCATCGGGCCGGGTGCGGCGCAAAAACCCGTTATTGTTGCGGATATTGTTGGAAAACTGCGTGGCGCAGCGCGTGGAGCGCACGACGAAATGTGCGCCTTTGGCGTCTTCGGCGCGTTCCAGCACAAGCGCCGTGCAGACATCTCCGAAGATGAAATGACAATCCCTGTCGCGCCATTCCAGATGGCCCGAGCAGATCTCGGGGCTGACCACCAGCGCACAACGCACCGACCCCGAGCGGATCATGTCGGCGGCCGCCTGAATGCCGAACGTAGCCGAGGAACAGGCGACATTCATATCGAACGCAAAGCCGCCAGCGCCCAGAAGCTGCTGAATTTCAATGGCAATAGCCGGATAGGGGCGCTCGTGGTTCGAGGCGGCACAGATCACCAGATCGACCTCATCGGCGCGCCGCCCGGCTTGTTCAAGCGCCTTGCGCCCGGCATCCAGCGCCATCTCTGCCATAATCGACGGCTCATCATCGCTTCGCTGGCGAAACTGTGGATGCATCACTGCGGGGTCCAGCACGCCGGTTTTGTCCATGACATGACGTTGCTCGATCCCCGAGGCGCCGAGGATGAAGTCCGACGAAGATGGGGCCTTGGCGGCGATATCACCCGCCGCAATAGCGTCGGCGTTTTCGGCGTTGAACCGCTCGGCATAGGCGTTGAAGGCAGCGACCAGCTCATCATTAGTGATGACTTGGTCTGGCGTGAAAACGCCGCTGCCTGTGATAGCGGGTCTGTGCATCGGGCCCCTCCTCCGGATGACGCCATCAGATCATCCGATGGCTGCCGCTAGGTCAAGCGTGACGGCGCGGCAGCCCGGCTTTGATGCGTCTAATTCACAAGGTTTGGAGGGGTTTTCCCCTGCAATGCCGCATAGAGGTTATCGACCGCCATCATCCCCATCGCCTCGCGCACCTCGAGCGCGGCAGTGCCCAGATGCGGCAAGAGCGTCACGTTCTCCATGCTGAGCAAGGCGTCCGGAACCTCGGGTTCGTGCTCATAGACATCCAAGCCTGCGCCTGCGATGCGGCCAACCTGCAGCGCGGCGATCAGCGCCACCTCGTTGACCACGTCGCCGCGGGCGATGTTGACGAAATGCGCGGTTGGCTTCATCGCGGCAAAGAGATCGGCGCCGATCATATGGTGCGTCTCGGCCCCACCCGGTACGGCGACAACGACGATATCGGCCTGTTCGGCCAGCGATTGCAGGTTTTCAGCGCGGGTGGCGGGAAAGGCCAACTCCTTTTCCGAGCGGTTGTAATAGACCACATCCATCCCGAACCCCATGTGACAGCGCTGTGCGATCGCCTGACCGATCCGGCCCATGCCGATGATCCCCACCGTCTTGCCCGAGACATGCAGGCCCAACATCTGCGTGGGGTGCCAGCCTTCCCATTTGCCGGCGCGCACCAGCCGCTCGCCCTCACCAGCGCGGCGCGCGCTCATCAGGATCAGGGTCATGGCGATATCGGCGGTGGCATCGGTGACGGCGCCGGGTGTGTTGGTGACCATGACGCCCGCTGCGCGGGCGGCGCGCACGTCGATATGGTTGTATCCCACCCCGAAATTGGCCAGCACCTTGCAGCGCGGGTTCTCGGTATCCAGAAACACCTCGGCCGAGAACATGTCGCCCAGCGTCGGCAACACCCCATCATAGAGTGCCAGCGCGGCGCGCATCTGCCCTATCTTGAGCGGCGCGGTCTCTTCGCGCACTTCGACCTCATCGAAAAGATCCCGGGCACGCGCAAGAACGCGGTCAGGCAGCGGGCGGGTCATGTATACGCGGCTCAATGCATCTTCTCCCCATTGGGCACAGGTTTGTCGGGGGCCAGCAACACGATCTGGCCTTTTTCATCGGACAGGCCAAGCACCAGCACTTCGGACATGAAGGGGCCGATCTGGCGGGCCGGAAAGTTGGTGACGGCGATCACCTGACGCCCCGGCAGGTCATCGGGGCTGTAATGCGCGGTGATCTGAGCACTGGTTTTCCTCTCGCCAAGCTCGGGGCCGAAGTCGATCCAGAGCTTGATCGCGGGCTTGCGGGCCTCGGGGAAGGGTTCGGCGCGGATCACGGTGCCGACGCGAATATCGACCTTGAGGAAATCGTCGATCGAGATCGGGTCAGCCATTGCGCAGTTCCCGCGAGCGGTCGGCGGCGGCGGCGATGGTCTTTTTCATCAATAAAGGCAAGCCCTTGGCCTCGTCCATCAGCACTTCGAGACCGGCCTGCGTGGTGCCGTTGGGGCTTGTGACATTGACCCTGAGCTGCGCGGGCGTCTCGTCGGCGGCTTCTGCCAAGGCGCCAGCGCCGGCGACGGTGGCCTGGGCCAGCTGCATTGCAAGCTCGGGCGAGAGGCCCTGGGCTTCGCCGGCGCGGGCCATGCATTCTATCATGTGGAACACATAGGCCGGGCCGGAGCCGGAGACGCCGGTGACGGCGTCCATCTGGTCCTCGTTTTCGAGGCGCACCACCTGTCCTACGGCGGAAAGGAGCGTTTCGGCCAGATCAAGATGGTGTGGTTGCGCATGGGCGTTACCGATGATCGCGGTGATGCCCCGACCCACGGCGGCGGGGGTGTTGGGCATCGCGCGGATGATCGGGCTTTGCGCGCCAAGGGCTTGTTCGAAAGAGGAAATTGGGGTTCCGGCAGCGACCGAGACAAAGAGCGTTTCGGCATTGCCCATCGCCGCGATGTCAGGAAGGGCATCCCCCATCATCTGGGGTTTGACGGCGATCAGCACGATGGCGGGGCTGACAGGCAGATCGGCGTTGATCTGCACACCGGTCGATTGCAGCCATTCCGAGGGGTTGGGATCGATCACCCAAACGGATTTGGGGGGCAGTCCGCCGGACAGCCAGCCCTGCAGCATGGCCGATCCCATCTTGCCACAGCCCAATAAAACAAGGCCGCGGCGGGCCAATTCGTCCATATCCATGATCCGATTCCCATTCCCAATTTACGATCATGGTAGGGATACGCGCGGCGCCGGGGGGGTGCAATGGCGCCGCGGAGAGGTTTTTCCGGGGTCAGGCGCGGCCGAAAGCTTCGGCGATGGCGACCTGAATGGCCTGTTCCGGAGTTTGATCGCCCCAGACAACCAATTGAAAAGCCGGGTAAAAACGCTCACAATTGGTGAAGGCGGCATGGATCAGGGTATCCACCTGGTCGGGGCTGACGGCTTGGGCGCCGGTCATCACCAGACCGTAGCGGTAGACCATCAGTTTCTGTTCGTCCCAATAGGTGAAAGCGCCGGCCCAGCACTGATCGTTCACATCGTTAAGTATATGATAAAGCGCAGGCATTTTTTCTTCGGGAGGTTCCATCTCGAAGGTGCAGACCATGCGGAGGGTCTCGTCATAGGCGGACCAGGCCAGTGTGATCGAGTAGGTGCGCCACTGGCCCTCGACGGCCATTGCGATCTGATCGTCGCCGATACGATCAAACTCCCAATCGTGATGTTCGGCAAGATGTTCAACGATATCAATCGGATGGAGATCTTCCTGCAAGAACTGCTCGGACAGTGCCATGGCGCCACCTCATTTTGCTGTAGCGCCGGGGCTTTGCAGCGCCCCAAGCGCTAGGTGCCTGCTCTAAGGAAGGGGGAGGATTCCACCCGTCCTACAAGATATGGTGCGTGGTTTGGCATATCCTGTAAAGCTATTTGTTGAGGATAACCGCAATAAGTTGTGGATGACTTCAAAATGGCCTCAAGATGCAGCAGGCCGATCCAGAGGCGATCTGCGCCAGTGTGACAAAGGCATGACGGCATGGCCCCGTCGCCGGGAAAAATGCGTAGGTTTCGTACAAATCCTACACGGGTTTGGGACGAAATAAGACGAGCGAAACGGGAGTTGTGTCCATCCCGTACACAACTCCCCTATTTCGCCCCCTGCGCGCCCCCGCTTCAGACACCGGGCGGGCGCGTGACCGAGGGGCATGGCCGCGCATGAGGACGGGACGTGGTCGTGATGACCGACCGGATGACGCGGGTCAGGCCCGGCCCACGGGCGAGGCGAAGAGGAAGTCCATACCGCCCATCGCGTCGATCTCGGACAGGAGGGTGGAGAGTTGCGAAAGCGTGTCGCGCAGTTCAGCGACAATCTGGGCACGCTCGGCCGGGTCGGACACTTGGCCCAGCTCTTCGCGCAGGCGGCGGGCCTGCGCCAGCGTGTCTTCCAGAGCACGCAGAAGATCGGAGGCTGGGTCGCAGTCGGTCATCGCAGACCATCCGAGAAAGGCTAACGGCAGGCTGCGCAACCTTGGGGGGCAACGGTTTTTTCGGGTTCCTCGTACACGCGTAAGCCATGATAATTGCGTCACTAATCACACATTGTGTAATCAATTAACCTTCTGGTCAACAAAGGAGTTTCGTGCAAACTCGCGCCTGTGACACAGTTCAGTTTCGACATCCTGAGAGACGGTATCAACGAGGGCATCGCCCGGCACGGGTTGCGAGGCTATGCGCGAAAGCTGGGCATCGATCTGAACATGCTGCGCAGCATCCGGGACGGGCGCGACATCCAGACATCGAAGCTGGTCGAGGTGGTGGACGCGATGGGCTTGCGGCTGACGCTGAACGATGGTGGCGCGGAGCCGCGCAACGGCGCGCAACCGGGATTCGGCGAGCCGGGTGGCGCGGCCGAGGGGCCGAAACCGGGCTTTCTGCCGATTCCGTTTCACCCCAGCGAGCGGCGCTATGGGCAGACCGCGCCGATCGGCCTTGCGCGCGAGTGGCTGGAGATGCGCGGGCTGACGCCCGAAAAGCTGAGTTTCGTGATCGCGCCGGATGACCGGCTGTCACCGCTGGTGGTGGAGGGGGCGCTGTGCCTTGTCGATGGCGGGCAGCGCAAGGTCACGGATCATGCGATCCGGGCTTATCTTCGTAACGGTCGGCTGGGACTGAGTTATGTGTCCCAGCCTGAGCCGGGGCTGATGGTTCTGTCGGGGCTCAAACGCTCCGAGCCGCCCTGTGTCGTCCGGGGTCCGGCGCTGGACGAGCTGACCATTCTGGGAACCGTGGTCTGGCGCGGGGCCGACATGGAGGCGGACAGCGACACGAACACGGGCGTGCGGGTGCCCGCGCCAGAGGAGTAGAGCGCCGATCAGCCGCGAGATGCGGCTTCGAGGGCGTCTAGGCGGGCTTTCAGGGCCTCGTTTTCCTCGCGGGCTTTTTGGGCCATGGCGCGCACGGCGTCAAATTCCTCGCGGGTGACGAAATCACGGTCCGCCAGCCAGCGGTCGATCATGGATTTCATCGCTGTCTCGGCCTCTTCGCGCGCCCCCTGAGCGACGCCCATGGCGTTGGTCATGAGTTGCGAGATATCGTCCAGAACCTTGTTGCGGGTTTGCATGGGTCTCTCCGGCATTGCAGTTTCCCCCTATATGGAGCCTGCGCCCGGCCGGGACAAGGATTGACTTCTTTCGACAACCGAAGGCACACAGACGCGCATGAAGGCCATGATCCCCTTTCCAGATATCTCGCCGGAGATTTTCACCATCGCGCTGTTCGGGATGGAATTTTCGCTGCGTTGGTATGCGCTGGCCTATATCGCAGGCATCGTGATCGGCTGGCGGCTGGTGGTGGCGGCGGTGCGCCGGCCGCATCTGTGGCCGAACGGCACGGCGCCGATGGATGCGCGCGCGGTCGAGGACCTGCTGACATGGGTGATCCTTGGGGTGATCCTTGGCGGGCGGCTTGGATTCGTGCTGTTTTATCAACCGGCTTATTACCTGGCCAATCCGCTTGAGATCCTGCAGGTCTGGCAAGGCGGCATGGCGTTTCATGGCGGGCTTCTGGGTGTGGTGGTGGCCTGTATCCTGTTCGCGCGCAAGCGCGGCATCCCGATGCTGTCGGTGGCCGATGCGCTGTGCATGGCGACGCCGGTGGGGCTGCTGCTGGGGCGGATCGCGAATTTCATCAATGCCGAGCTTTGGGGGCGGCCCACGGACCTGCCCTGGGGCGTCGTTTTCCCCACAGCGCGGGCGCAGGATTGCCCCGGTATCGAGGGGCCGTGTGCACGACATCCGTCGCAACTTTATGAGGCGGGGCTGGAAGGGCTTCTGCTGGGGGCGATCCTTTTGTGGATGGTCTGGGGGCGCGGCGCGCTCAAGCGGCCCGGTCTGGTGGCGGGCGTGTTCTTTGCCGGCTACGGGCTGTCGCGTTTCGTGGTGGAGTTCGTGCGGCAGGCGGATGCGCAGTTCATCACGCCCGACAACCCGATGGGCTATGCCTGGCAGATGGGGCAGCTGGGGCTGAGCATGGGGCAGATCCTGTCGCTGCCGATGGTGGTGCTGGGTCTGGTTCTGATCGTGCGGGCGCGTCGCGCGGGCGCATGAGCGGGCTGCGCGATATCCTGATCGCACGCATCCGGGCGGACGGGCCGATGACGCTGGCCGAGTATATGGCCGACTGCCTGATGCATCCCGAACATGGCTATTACGCCACGCGCGACCCGCTGGGGGCGGCGGGCGATTTCACCACGGCGCCGGAAATCAGCCAGATGTTCGGAGAGCTTCTGGGCCTGTCGCTGGCGCAGGCCTGGATGGATCAGGGATCGCCGGAGGGGATCACGCTGGCGGAATGCGGGCCGGGGCGCGGGACGCTGATGGCCGATGTGCTGCGCGCCACACGGGCGGTGCCGGGGTTTCACGCGGCGATGCGGGTGCATCTGGTCGAGACCTCGGCCACGCTGCGGGCGGTGCAGGGGGCGACGCTGGGTAAGTCTCTGGGTAAGTCTCTGGGTAAGTCTCTGGGACGCGATGACATCACGTGGCACGATCATGTGGATGCGCTTCCCGATGCGCCGCTGTTTTTGCTGGCCAACGAGTTCTTCGACGCGCTGCCGATCCGGCAGTTGCAGCGCGAGGGCGGGATGTGGCGCGAACGCTGCGTCGGGTTGAGCGGCGACGCGCTGGCCCTTGGGGTGAGCGCGCCCAAGCCGGTGGCGGCGCTGGCGCATCGGATGGAGGATACGCGGGATGGCGATATCGTCGAGATCTGCGCGGGCGCGCAGGCCATGGCGGGGGCGATCGGCGCGCGAATCGGGGCACGGGGCGGTGCGGCGCTGATCGTGGATTATGGCGACTGGCGGTCGCTGGGCGATACGTTTCAGGCGGTGGCGGGGCATGAAGCCGCCGATCCGCTGGCCGATCCCGGCGGGGCGGATCTGACCGCGCATGTGGATTTCGAGGCGCTGGCGCAGGCCGCAGCCCCGGCAAAGCATAGCCGTCTGACCCCGCAGGGGGTGTTTCTGGAGCGGTTGGGCATCACCGCGCGGGCGCAGGCGCTGGCGCAGGGGCTGGAGGGTGCGGCGCTGGACGCGCATGTTGCGGCACATCGGCGCTTGACCCATCCCGCGGAAATGGGGACGGTCTTCAAGGTACTTGGGCTTTTCCCCGAAACGGCGCCACCGCCGCCCGGACTTGAGACATGACGCTGGAAATCATCACCGCCGACAGCCTGTCGCCCTTCCGTCACGGGTTCTTCACCCGGCGCGGAGGCGCGTCTTCGGGGGTGTTCCAAGGGCTGAATTGCGGGCCGGGATCGTCGGACCAGTCCGAGATCGTGAGCATCAACCGCGCGAGGGTGGCCACGGCGATGGGGGTGGCGCCCGATCATCTGGTGACGCTGCATCAGGTGCATTCGGCGGATGTGATCCCGGTGAGCGGGCCATTGACCGAACGCCCGCGCGCCGACGCGCTGGTGAGTGCCACACCGGGCGTGGCGCTGGCAGTGCTGACCGCCGATTGCCAGCCGGTGCTGTTCGCAGACCCGGATGCAGGCGTCGTGGGTGCGGCCCATGCGGGCTGGCGCGGCGCGCTGGACGGTGTGCTGGAGGCCACGGTCGATGCGATGGAGGCACTGGGCGCCAAGCGCTGCGCGATCCGGGCCGTCATCGGACCGTCAATCAGCCAGAGGACCTATGAGGTGGGGCCCGAACTGCTGGAGGATTTCATGGCCGATGACGCGGGCAATGCCCGTTTCTTCGCCAATGGAGAGGGCGACCGGTATCTGTTCGATCTGCCGGGGTTTGGCCTGCACCGGCTGCGGCAGGCCGGGATCGGTCAGTGCGAATGGACGCGGCATTGCACCTATTCGGACCCGGAGCGGTTCTTTTCCTATCGCCGCACGACCCATGCGGGAGAGGCGGATTACGGGCGGTTGATCTCGGTCATCCGGATCTGAGCCGGGAAATCCGAGATTGGGGCCTATCCGGGGCGGACACGTCCACAGGATTGCCAAAATTGGGGCCGGGACACGACGGGGCGTGACTGCCTGAATCCCCTTAACCACATGATTTAAAATGAAATTCCAAAATGCGGTCCAATTTCACAATTCGTGCGGCGGATTGGCAAAAAAATTGCATCACCGCGTGTCGCGGTCAAATCGCGGCCCCAAAGCGCGGGCATAGTGATTCCGATGACGGAGAATGCGTCGCGCAGTGACAGTTGTATGAGGACAAGACCATGAAAAAGCGTTGGATGAAATCGGTGATCGAGACGAGCCTGCAGCCGATGCCTGCCCTGCCCTTTGGCCGCAATGCGCGGCGCAAGGCCGAAACGCGCGCAGCCTGAGGCGACGAGAGGGCCGACACAGCAGCGGCCCGATGTGATCCGGGACAGGCGGAGCGGCCCAGCTGCGCGCCTGAGGTACGAATGAACACGGTTTCACGTCCTTTTGTCGTCGTCGGTGGGGGCCGGCGCGGTTGTAACGATCCTGAAGGTGACACAACATGACGATCCCCTATTCGGCGGCCTCGATCAGAGTGGGCCGTCGCCCCGAAGAAAAAGCGCAACCGGGCAGCAATGCCCCGGCCACCGGCACCGCGCGCCAGGCGCGGATGCTGCGCAAGCATCGCATCATGGCGGAGCTGGCGGACGGAACGCTTCAGGATGCCGAGAATATCGGGCCTGCGATCCCTGCTTTTGAATGCGCCTTTTCCGCCTTTGCGCGCGGCACGCTCATCCGCACGACCCAAGGACAGGTCGCGGTCGAGGATCTGATGCCCGGCTGCGAGATCGACACTGCAGAATATGGTCCGCAAAAGCTGATCTGGATCGGGTCGATGACGCTGGTGCCGAATGTCGCGGGCGTGCCGGCACTGGCATGCCGGGTCACCCGGATCATGCCGGATGCCTTTGGCATGGAGCGCCCAATGAGCAATCTGATGGCGGGTCCCGGCGCGCGGCTGTTGTCGCGCCCGGCCAATCTGCGGGACAGTTTCGGCGGCGACCGGGTGCTGAGTCCGGTGCGCGATCTGGCCGATGGGGTCAATGTGGTCGAGATCACACCGCCCGCGGCGATCACGGTCTATCACCTGTGCCTGCAACAGCATGCCACGATCACCGCCGGGGGGATGGACTTCGAGACATTCCACCCCGGCATCGGGTTTGAGCGGCAGATGGGCGACCAGATGCTGGACCTGTTCCTGTCGTTCTTCCCGCATATCCGCGCGCCCGAGGATTTCGGCCCCCTGGCGCATCTGCGCCTGCCGTTCAGCTGGGGCGGACAGATCGACGCCGCCTGAGGCGGCGCTGCCGAGGCTTGCCCGACGAACGGGGTGTCAGGCCGACTTGTTCAACCGCGCTTCGAGAATGTCGAAAGGCACGCCCGGTTCATCCTTGGCACCGCGGATCACGAGCGAGGTCTTGACGCTGGCCACATTGTCGGCGGCGGTCAGCTCTTCGGTCAGGAAGCGCTGAAAGGTGCTGAGATCGGGGGCCACGCATTTGAGGATGAAATCCACCTCGCCGTTGAGCATGTGACACTCGCGCACCAAGGGCCAGTTGCGGCACCGGGTCTCGAAGGCGCTCAGATCGGCCTCGGCCTGACTTTGTAGACCGACCATGGCGAAGACCTGCACTTCGAAGCCCAGCTCGCGCGGATCGACATCGGCGTGATAGCCGCGAATATAGCCCTGCTCCTCGAGGGTGCGGACCCGGCGCAGACAGGGCGGCGCCGAGATTCCGACGCGGCGCGCCAGCTCCACATTGGTCATCCGTCCATCTGCCTGAAGTTCGGACAGAATCTTGCGATCAATCTCGTCCAGACGGGTTGCGGACATGATTCGCTCCACAGGTTTGAATTGGTGAAAGTTATAACGGCACCGCAGGCGCGCGCAATATTATTTCAATAACTCGCAACTTTGTTAGGCGCAACCGGAGAAATCAGGACAGAATGGCTGTCTTTTCGGGGGGATGCCCCCCCTGAAAATGGTCAATTCGGGCAGGAATGTGTTCACCAGATGGTAAAAAAGTGGTACTCTGGTGGCGTTTGATAGAGGGCAAACCCGTGTTTTGTGTAGCGGGTGCTGTCGTCCCGAGCCTGTTCCCATGTGCCTTGTTTCCCGTTCCCCGTGACGTCGGCTGTCGCTGCTTTTGACGCGGTCAATTATGGGCCGTTGTGGCCCTGAAAATATTTGAAAAGGGGGATACCCATGATGAAAAACTTTATAGGTGCAGGGCTTGTCGCCGCGGGCGCATTGATGTTCGCGCCGGATGCGCATGCCACGACGACGACGACGGTCAACACGACATCGAATGTCGTCTTTCTCGTCGATGAGTCGGGATCAATGACCACGGAACACCAATTTCTGAAAGATGTGATCCTTGATCTCGATGCGGGCCTCGACAGTGCAGGTGTGACGGATCGCAGCTATGGTGTGGTGGGGTTCGGTGCAAGCAACCCGGCCCCCAGAACGATCAGTGACGGCATCCTCGATTCCGCGGCCGACACATTGACCGAGTTCAGCAACCTTGTGCTGACGGGTTCGGAAGAAGATGGCTATGCGGCGATCGAATTCGCCCGGACCGCTTTCAATTATGCGCAAGGCGCCGCGATCAACTTCATCCTCGTTACCGATGAAGATCGCGACAATATGGGCAATTCACTGACCTACAGCTCGATCCTCAGCGCCCTCAAGGGCCAGAACATCCTGCTCAACGCAATCATCAACAATCCCTTCGGATCAGATAGCAATAGTGTCGGCACCGCCCTTGGGATCGACTCGGACGGCACGGCCTATATCGCCGATGGCACCGGCTTCACCACCGATATAGGCGCCTTTATCGGAAACGGCGCGGGGACGACCGAGGATGATTACGCTAAACTGGCCCTCGCAACCGGTGGCGCGGCTTGGGATCTGAACAAGATCCGTGCCGGCGGCGATACCGCTGAGGCGTTCTCGAGCGCGTTCGTCACCATCAAGGTGCAGGAAATCACCACCCAGCCGCCCTCGGGCCAGATCCCGCTGCCGGCCGGTGGCTGGCTCTTGCTAACCGGTCTGGGCGGGCTGGCGGCGCTGCGTCGCAAGCGTCGGGCGGCCTGAGAGCGCCTCAGAACCTGAAAACCACCCAAGGGCCCGCCGCATCGTCGCGCGGGCCCTTCTTTCATCTCGCATGGGGTTTCCCCCGGACGCGGGCAAGGCTATATCCGGCCTGACCCGACCATACGGAGAGCCCAGATGTCCGAGACGCGCCACACCAAATGCCTCATCATAGGGTCCGGCCCCGCCGGTTATACGGCAGGGGTCTATGCCAGCCGCGCCATGCTGGAGCCGATCCTCGTGCAGGGGATTGAGCCGGGCGGGCAGCTGACCACCACCACCGAGGTCGAGAACTGGCCCGGCGACACCGAAGTGCAGGGCCCCGACCTGATGGTGCGGATGCAGGACCATGCGAAGGCGATGGGCTGCGAGATCATCGGCGACATCATCACCGAGCTAGATGTCGAGGCGCGGCCCTTCGTGGCCAGGGGAGACAGCGGCGCCACCTATACGGCGGATTCGGTGATCCTGGCGACGGGCGCACGGGCCAAATGGCTGGGCCTGCCCTCGGAAGAGGCCTACAAGGGCTTCGGCGTCTCGGCCTGCGCCACCTGCGACGGGTTCTTCTACCGCGGCGAAGAGATCGTGGTGGTCGGCGGCGGCAATACCGCCGTGGAAGAGGCGCTGTTCCTGACCAATTTCGCGTCGAAAGTGACGCTCATCCACCGCCGCGACACGCTGCGCGCCGAACAGATCCTGCAGAACCGTTTGTTCAAGCACCCCAAGATCGAGACGCTTTGGTTCCACGAATTGCAGGAGGTGCTGGGCGAGGACATGCCCAAGGGCGTCACCGGCATTCGGGTCAAGAACACCCAGACCGGCGAGACAAGCGACATCGCCTGCAAGGGCGTGTTCATCGCCATCGGCCACGCGCCCGCAAACGAGCTGGTCAAGGGCAAGCTCGATATGCATCACGGCGATTACGTCAAGGTGGAGCCGGGAAGCACCCGCACCTCGATCCCCGGCATCTTCGCCGCCGGCGACCTGACGGATCATGTCTATCGCCAGGCGGTCACCAGCGCCGGGATGGGCTGCATGGCAGCGCTTGATGCCGAGAAATTCATCGCCGAACTCGAGGGCTGACGTCCGCAAGACATGGGGGCTCTGCCCCCAACGTTGAAATCCCGGGGGATTTCAACGCCTCCCCCGGGATATTTCCGGCCAGAAGAAACGCGCGCGGCGCGGCTTTCATCGTTCCCAAAATACTCCCGCCGGAGGCATCCCCGGCCTGCCCCATGCCCTGCCGCGAGGATCGGCGGACAAGAAAGAACCGGCGCGGGCGGGGCCTGCGCCGGTCTGGTGTCATCGGGGGCGAGCCGGGGCTCAGTTGGGGATCACTTCGCCCGTCGGATGGGGGGTCGTCGCCGTTTCGGCGGGCAGGATCGGGTAGATCACCTCGGGCATCTTGCCGGTGAGCGAGCCGAGGAAGGCCACGATATCGTCGACCTCGGGATCGGTCAGTTCGGCGCCGAGCTGCGAGGTTCCCATGATCGCCACCGCGACGCGCAGGTCCCACACCTTGCCGGAATGGAAATAGGGCGCGGTCTGGTCGATATTGCGCAGGGGCGAGGCGCGGAACACATAGGAATCATCCGCCGTCTTGGTGACTTCGAAGCGTCCCTTGTCATCGGGTGGCAGCACGTCGGCGCCGGGCTTTTCGATCAGGCCGAAGGGGAAATACCCTGTGCCGCCCAGGTTGACGCCGTTATGGCAGGCCGAGCAGCCTTTTTCCATGAAGAGATCGAGCCCGGCTTTTTGCTGATCGGTGAGCGCGTTGTCGTCACCATTAAGAAAGGCATCGAACGGCGCGGGCGTGATCAGGGTGGCCTCGAACGCCTCGATGGCCTTGGCGAAATTGTCGAAGGTCACGGGATCATCCTGACCGGGGAAGGACGCGCGGAACCACTCTTGATACTGCGGCATGGAATTCAACGTGGCGAGCACGTTGTCGGGGGTGTTGGCCATTTCGACGCCCGCCTGCACCGGGCCCTTGGCCTGTTCGGCAAGATCGGCGGCGCGGCCATCCCAGAACTGCGCCTCGTTGAAGACGGCGTTGAGCACGGTGGGCGAATTGCGCGGCCCCTGCTGCCAGCCATGGCCGATCGAGGTCGGCATGTTGTCATCGCCGCCGGTCGCCAGGTTGTGGCAGGAATTGCACGAAAACACCCCCGAGGCCGACATCCGGGGATCAAAGAACAGCGCCTTGCCGAGATCGACCTTTTCATCGGTGATGATGTTGTCGTTCAGCGCCGGGACGGTCGAGGGCAGGGCCGCGAACATGTCGAGCGCGCGGTCGCGCAAATCGGAGGCGTGGACACCGCTTGCGGCGGCGATGGCGAGGGCGGACACTGTTCCCAGCGTGAGGGGGCGGTGTGAGGGCATTGAGGTCTCCAGGCAATTGATATCGGTCGCGCGTCTGGAAGTATTCTAATTCGAAGATGTAAACCCCGATTTGATCTGGGTCAGACAAGCGCCGCGTTTCGCACCCGGCGGCTGCGACAAAACATCCTTCCGCCCAAGGCCCGGATGGTGGCATTGCTGCCTCGTTTCACGAAAAGGTCCAACTCAGCCTTGAATCCGGCCACAATGCGGGGCTAAGCCGCATATCAGACAGGCGGTGCCCGGCCCGGGCGCCGCACATTCATGTAACAGCCATTCGAGAGTTCCGATGTACCAGCAAAATCTGGCCCCTATCCCCGAGTTGTTCGTTTCGTACGAGTCCGCCCAGAAGCTGAAGATCGAGGCCGGCGATCTGACAAGCTGGGATCTGACACCGCGTCAGATCTGCGATCTGGAACTGCTCATGAATGGCGGGTTCAACCCGTTGAAAGGTTTTCTGAGCGAGGCGGATTACGACAGCGTCGTCGAGACCATGCGGCTGGCCGATGGCACGCTCTGGCCGATGCCGATCACGCTCGATGTATCAGAAAGCTTTGCCGAAAAGCTTGAGCTTGGACAGGATATCGCGCTGCGCGATCAAGAGGGTGTGATCCTTGGCACGATGACGGTCACCGACCGCTGGACCCCCGACAAGGCGCGGGAGGCCGAGAAGGTCTTTGGCGCGGACGATGCGGCGCATCCGGCGGTGAACTACCTGCACAACACGGCCGGCAAGGTTTACCTTGGTGGGCCGGTCACCGGCATCCAGCAACCGGTGCATTACGATTTCCGGGGCCGCCGCGACACGCCCAACGAATTGCGCGCGCTCTTTCGCAAGCTGGGCTGGCGCAAGGTCGTGGCCTTCCAGACCCGCAACCCGCTGCACCGCGCGCATCAGGAGCTGACCTTTCGCGCCGCGCGCGAAGCGCAGGCCAACCTGCTGATCCATCCGGTCGTGGGCATGACCAAGCCGGGCGATGTGGATCATTTCACCCGGGTGCGCTGCTATGAGGCGGTGCTGGACAAATACCCCAACGCGACCACGACGATGAGCCTGCTCAATCTGGCGATGCGCATGGCCGGCCCGTGCGAGGCGGTGTGGCACGGGCTGATCCGGCGCAACCATGGCTGCACGCATTTCATCGTCGGGCGCGACCATGCCGGCCCCGGCAAGAACAGCGCCGGAGAGGATTTCTATGGCCCCTATGACGCGCAGGATCTGTTCCGCGAGCACGAGGCCGAGATCGGCATCGAGATGGTCGATTTCAAGCACATGGTCTATGTGCAGGAGCGCGCCCAATACGAGGCGATCGACGAGATCGAGGATCGCGACAACGTCACCATCCTGAACATTTCGGGCACCGAGCTGCGCCGCCGTTTGCAGGAGGGGCTGGAAATACCCGAGTGGTTCTCGTTTCCCGAGGTGGTGGCCGAGTTGCGCCGCACCCGTCCACCGCGCAGCCAGCAGGGCTTTACCGTGTTCTTCACCGGCTTTTCCGGATCGGGCAAATCGACCATCGCCAACGCGCTGATGGTCAAGCTGATGGAGATGGGCGGGCGCCCGGTGACGCTTCTGGATGGCGATATCGTGCGCAAGAACCTGTCATCGGAGCTGGGCTTTTCCAAGGAGCACCGCGATCTGAACATCCGGCGCATCGGCTATGTCGCCTCGGAGATCACCAAGAACGGCGGCATCGCGATCTGCGCGCCAATCGCGCCCTATGCCACGACGCGGCGGGCCGTGCGCGAGGAGATCGAGCAATATGGCGCCTTTGTCGAGGTGCATGTCGCCACCAGCCTCGAGGAATGCGAACGGCGCGACCGCAAGGGGCTGTACCGGCTGGCGCGCGAAGGCAAGATCAAGGAATTCACCGGCATTTCGGACCCCTATGACGTGCCGGAAGATCCCGAATTGCGGGTCGAGACCGAGAATGTCGAGGTCGACAACTGCGCGCATCAGGTGCTGCTGAAGCTGGAGCAGATGGGGCTGATCGCGGGCTGAGGCCGGATCGGAGCTTTTGAAGGTTTCTCACGCGAAGGGCCGCCCGGAACGGGGCGGCCCTTTGGCTTGAAAGCGGCACCCGAATGTCAGTGAACAGCGACCGGATTCATGTTGTTCTGACGCGCCAGCACGAAGGCCAGGCGGCGGTCGCGCACCAGCGCCAGACGCTCTCCTTCCGCGGAATGGAGCGCATAGAGCGTCGTGCTGCCCATCGCCTGCTCACGCATGTCCTCGGGCAGGTCGGCCACGTGTACGGGCCGGACATAGACGATGGGACGGCCCTCGTCGGCACCGAAATCATATCTTGTCTGCATCTTGCATTACCCCTTGTTGATCCGGATTCTCTGCACCACGGGTTCCGGCTCGGCGCGGGTCAGGTCCACATGCAGCAGACCGTTTTCCATGATCGCCTCGCCAACCTCGACACCGTCTGCCAGCACGAAAGAGCGCTGGAACTGGCGGGCCGCGATGCCACGATGCAGATAGATCCGGGTATCGGCGTCATCGCCCTGCCGGCCACGGATCACCAGTTGGCGATCCTCGACCGTGATCGACAGATCATCCTCGGAGAACCCGGCCACGGCCAAGGTGATCCGGTACGACGTCTGCGACGTCTGTTCGATATTGAACGGAGGATAGCCTTC
Organism: Roseobacter sp. AzwK-3b; assembly: GCF_000170875.1. Classification (NCBI taxonomy): domain Bacteria; kingdom Pseudomonadati; phylum Pseudomonadota; class Alphaproteobacteria; order Rhodobacterales; family Roseobacteraceae; genus Roseobacter; species Roseobacter sp. AzwK-3b. The sequence goes on along the minus strand of NZ_ABCR01000013.1, from coordinate 1,633 downwards.
ATTGCCGGATTTCGCGCTGCGTTCCAGCATACGCTCAAGCTGCTCGAACCCCAGCATGTAAGGGTGCGACCCCAGCGTCAGTTTCGTCATCGACACGTCCTTCATCAAAGCGACAGTCCCTGCCGGACCCCGTTCCGGCGATCCGACGCCATGAATATGGGCATCGAAAAGGACGGGTGCAAGGGCTTTGCCTGCGGGGGCAAAAGCGGTATCTTCAATGGCCCGGAGTTTGAAAGGAATCACGCAGATGAACGCCTTCAGCGATCTGTCCATGAAGTCGGACGAGGTGCTGCGCGTCGAGCTGGAGGAATTCCGCCGCCAGCATCGCGATCTCGACGAGGCGATCGGCGCTCTGCAGGCCATGGGCTCGGGCGATCCGCTGACGATCAAGCGGCTGAAAAAGCAGAAACTGCAGCTCAAGGACCGGATCGCCTATATCGAGGACCGGCTCTATCCCGACATCATCGCGTGACCGCGCGGCAATGCCGACCCTGCGTGAGACGGGCCGGGTGACGGGGGCCGCCTGTCGCGGTCTGTCTGATTGCACCTGCCCGCGCGATGGGTATAGTGCGCGCGCAGACGGCAGGAGGCCAGTGACATGGGCAAGGTCAAAGTGGGCATCATCATGGGCAGCCAGTCGGACTGGCCGACCATGCGCGCGGCCGCGGATATTCTGGACGAGCTCGAGGTGCCTTACGAGGCAAAGATCGTCTCGGCGCATCGTACCCCGGACAGGTTGTGGGACTATGGCCGCACCGCCGCCGAGCGTGGCCTTCAGGTGATTATCGCAGGGGCGGGCGGTGCTGCGCATCTGCCCGGCATGATGGCCTCGAAAACGCGGGTGCCGGTGATCGGCGTGCCGGTGCAGACCAAGGCGCTGTCCGGTGTCGACAGTCTTTATTCCATCCTGCAGATGCCGCGCGGCTTTCCGGTGGCCACCATGGCGATCGGTGCGGCGGGTGCTGCCAATGCCGGGCTGATGGCGGCGGCGATCCTTGCCAATGGCGACCCGTCGCTGGCGCAGCGCCTGGATGCATGGCGTGCCGCACTTTCGGCCTCCATTCCGGACGAGCCTCAAGATGACTGATCTCCTGACGACCGGCGCCACCATCGGTATCCTCGGCGGCGGCCAGCTGGGCCGCATGCTGTCGGTTGCCGCCTCGCGTCTCGGCTTCAAGACCTGTGTGTTCGAGCCGGGCGGCGATTGCCCGGCGAGCCATGTCTCGAACTACCATTTTCAGGCCGAGTACGAGGACGAGGACGCGCTGCGCCGCTTTGCCGCCGCGGTCGATGTGGTGACCTATGAATTCGAGAATATCCCGACCTCGGCACTGGATGTGCTGGACAGCTTCGGCAAACCCGTGCGGCCGGGGCGCAACGCGCTGCGGATCAGCCAGGACCGGCTGACCGAAAAGGCGTTCCTGTCGGATCTGGGGCTGGCAACGGCGCCGTTTGCCGCCGTGGATGACGAGATCGATCTGGCCGAGGCGATCGCCGAGATCGGACTGCCCGCGATCCTCAAGACCCGGCGCTTCGGCTATGACGGCAAGGGGCAGGCGCGGATCATGACGCCGGAAGATGCCGAACAGGCGCTGGCCGATATGGGAGGGCAGCCCGCGATCCTCGAAGGCTT
>NZ_ABCR01000014.1:0-96648 GCF_000170875.1 Roseobacter sp. AzwK-3b | reverse complement strand
TCGGAGATCACCTCGGCTGTGGGCAGGCCATAGCCGCGATAGCCCATGGCGATCTTGGCCGCGAGACGCAGATGGCTGGTGACCATGCGATGTGCGGCCTCGGTATCCTGTTTCTCGACCCACCGCTTGGCCAGCATGTATTCTTCTTCCGGCTCGAGCAGAGGAAACTTGCGGATTTCCTGCAGATACCGGTTCAACCCGCCTTCGGGCGATGGTGCGGGAAGATTCTTGTAGTTACTCACCTTTTGTGTCCCCCTAATGTATACGCCTTTAACATGGATGTGGGCGTCTGTGGGCCTGATTTCAAGGGCTTTGCCCTACGAACCTTAAGGGAATATGACCATGCCCGCGTTGCTTTGCGATAATTGTGACAGCCGCCTCACGCATCCGTGCGCGAGGGTGTGGCGCGCAGCGCGTCGATCAGGGCTGTCATGTCGTCGGGCAAGGGGGCTTCGAATTCCAACGCCTCGCCACTGACCGGGTGCACAAAGCCCAGAACGGCCGCATGAAGCGCCTGTCGCGGAAAATCTCGCGCGGCTTTCAGCCCGGCTTCGGACAGGGCGCGCAACGGCAGCTTGCGCCGCCCGCCATAGACCGGATCGCCCACCAGCCCATGACCGGCATGGGCCATATGCACGCGAATCTGGTGGGTGCGGCCGGTTTCCAGCCAGCATTCCATCAGTGCGGCGACCGGCGGCTGGCCGAACGTGTCGACCACACGGGCGCGGGTGACGGCGTGGCGTCCGCCCTCGAAGGTGACGGCCTGTTTCTGCCGGTCGGTGCGGTGGCGGGCAAGGCCGCTGGTGATCTTGATGATATTGCCCGTCTCGAAGCTGACGCCACGCAGCCCGCGCAGGCGCGGATCGGCGGCATCGGGCACGCCGTAGACCACGGCCCGGTAATAGCGCTCGACGCTGTGATCCTCGAACTGTGCGGCCAGCCCGTGATGGGCGCGATCCGATTTGGCCACCACCAGCAGGCCCGAGGTGTCCTTGTCGATCCGGTGCACGATGCCGGGGCGCTTCATGCCGCCAACGCCAGAAAGCGTGTCGCCGCAATGGTGCAGAAGCGCGTTGACCAGCGTGCCGCCGGGGCTGCCGGGGGCGGGATGCACCACCATGCCGGCGGGCTTGTCGATCACGATCAGGTCGTCATCCTCGAACACGATATCGAGCGGGATGGATTCGGCGGCGATATGGGTGTCCTGCGCTTGCGGGACGGTGATGGCGATGCTGTCGCCCTCGCTGATGCGGCTTTTGGGATCGGTGACGGGGGTGCCGTTGACCGACACCGCGCCTTCGGCGATCAGGCGTGCAAGGCGGGTGCGCGACAGCGCCGCATCCTCTGGCACATCGCGGGACAACGCCTTATCAAGGCGGGGCGGCGGATCGGCGGCGATCCGGAAGGTCACAAGGGTGGACAGCATGGATAACAGCCCCGAGCCTCAGCCGGAGGTCGATCCGGCGATGGTGAGATATCTGCGCCTGCTGGTCACGATCCTGACAGGCACGATGATTGCGGGGGTTCTAGTCGTGATCTTCCTGCTTGTCACGCGCTTCACGGAACATCCCCCTGCCCTGCCCGAAACGCTGACCCTGCCCGATGGCGCCAAGGTACAGGCCTTCACGCAAGGCGGCGACTGGTTCGCGGTGGTTACGGATGACGACCGCATCCTGATCTACGACCGTGTAACCGGGCAGTTGCGGCAGAGCGTGCAGGTGGAGTGATCTTGAATGGTACCGCCTCCCCGGCTTGAACGGGGGACCTCTGGATCCACAATCCAGCGCTCTAACCAACTGAGCTAAGGCGGCACTGCGCCGCGATTTAACTTCCCAGCCCGGCGATTGCAAGCCCATAGCGGCCCGGATCGCCAGCTTTGTGCGCGCCCCTGCCGGTGCGGTTGCCGAACGGCGGCTGGCGGCGTTGCGTCTTGCCATTCGACGCAGAAGGCGCTAGGCGCATATCGCTTGTGCAGGAGGCCGCTATGGGCATCAACACCGAACGAGACATCGAAGCCAATCTTCAGATCGGGCCGACCGACCTTGGCATGGTCCGCCTGTTCATCGAAGCCGACGGGCTTGAGATCCCGATGGATTTCTCCCCCGAGGAGGCCGAGGAAATCGCGGCCGAGATCACCGCCGCCGTGAAGGCGGCAAGGCTCAGATCCGCCTGATCGCGGGATCGCGCAGCGCCTGCAGGCGAAGGGCCGCGTGCCGCGCAAAGCGCCGGATCAGGGCCGTGCGACGCGCCGGGGCCAGCCGTGTTTCGGGCGCCATGCGCAGGATTTCGGCATCATAGGCATCTGCCACGATCAGGCCGGTGTGATCGGGCAGAAGCTCAGTCGGGAAGGCCGCATCGACCGCCCAGAAATACCGGTCGCACCAATCCAGGTACCCCGCCCACTTGCCATCCGAGGTGAAATCGGCGCGCGAGGATTTGCACTCGATCACCCAGATCTCGCCCTTGGGGCCAAGCGCCATCACATCCACCCGTTTGCCGCGTTCGGGGGTGAATTCCTCGATGCAGGCGAAGTCATGGCCCAGCAGATGCCGACAGACGCCGCGGGCCAGCACTTGACCGGGCTTCAGATCGGGGGCGAAGAGCGGGTCGGGATCGGGTTCCAGGGTCATTCTTCAAATATGAACAAAATAGGAACGCACGCAACCCCTTGCCGGATGCCTCGCAAGGCCCTAGGTAAGGAATTGGCGGGTGCTGCCCTTCCCGTGAACGGTTGCATTCCGGTGGCCTTAAGCAATTCCGAGGGAGTTGGCTCTGGCCGGGCCCTGGTCCGGTTATTTCCGACGCCCACCTGTATATACAGGTCCTCGGGAATGAGATAACCAAACGGTCGCGTGCGGGCCCGCCACTTTCAGCACATCATCTGACAGCGCGTCATCGCGCGGGCATCGCATTCGACATCCGCGCATAGAAAAACGGACCGCGCATGGCACGATCCGTTGACATGATAATCCGATATGGCGGGACGACGCCTCAGCGCCGCCGATTGAAGGGCTGACGGCCACGACCCTCATCGACCCGCACGGGGATGGTGGCATAGTCGCGTTCCATCGCGTGCTGGCGCAGACCGCCGTGATGATCGTCGTCGTCATCGTCCTTGAGGCGCATCACCGCGATCCCGAACTGCACCCCGGCAAAGATGATTCCGTTGGACACCCACAGGATCAGCACGGCCAGAACGCCCTTGTCGGAATGCGTCACCAGATGCCACAGGTTCGCCACGTCGAAATAGAGCAACATCGCCACGAACGCCGCCGAAATCCCGAAGCCGATGGCCACGTTTGTGATATAAAGGCGAATGAGCTTGGGCATGTGAAAGACTCCCTTGTGCGTCACACAAGACATAACATGTCACGCGCCCGTAACAAGAGTGCCGCTGCAAATTCACTGTTTCACGGCGTGGATCGGCTCAGGGCGGATGGCGAGGCGTACCGGCGTCTTTTCGAGAACATGAAAGCCAGCGGATTGATCTGAGCGAATGGCCGCTCAGAACGCCTCGGGACGGGCCTCGCGGGCCATGTGATCGAGCACGGCGTTGACGAAGCTGGATTCCTTGCCTTCGGGGTAGAAGCTTTTGGCGATGTCCACGAATTCCATGATGACCACCTTGGGCGGCGTGTCGGATTGGGTCATCTCGGCGCCTGCGGCCCGGAAGAGCGCCCGCAGCGTGGGATCGATCCGGGCGATGGGCCATTTGGCCACCAGCGCGCGGTCGGTCATCTGGTCGATGCTCGCCTGCCAGTTCACCGCATCGCGCATCAACTGCCCGAAGAGCACCGGATCGCCCTCGACCATGTCGCCCTCGTCGTAATGGGCGCCGAACCGGTGATCTTCGAATTCGCGGATCACCGCATCGACGGTCTGCTGGCTGACTTCCATCTGGAACAGCGCCTGCACGGCATAGAAGCGGGCCGCGGATCGCATCTTGCGGCGCTGGTTGCCGGACGGGACGGCAGAGGTCGTGCCCGAGGGCGAGGTATCGTCGGTGGTCATGCCTTGGGGTTGTCCTTGAGCTCACCTGCCAGCTTGTATTCCTCGGCGGCGGGCATGAAGCCCACCCCCTTGCGCTGGCCGCCCCATTTACGGGTCAGTGCAACCAGATGCAAGGCCGCGGCGGCAGCACCGGCGCCCTTGTTCATGCGGGCAGGGTCGGCGCGCACCTCGGCCTGATCGCGGTTCTCCACGGTCAGGATGCCATTGCCGATGCACAGCCCCTGCAGACCCAGCAGGGTGATCCCGCGCGAGCTGTCGTTGCAGACGGTGTCGTAATGGGTGGTCTCGCCCCGGATCACGCAACCAAGCGCCACGTAGCCATCGAAATTCGACATCCGCGCGGCGATGGTGATGGCGGTGGGAATCTCCAGCGCGCCCGGCACCTCGACCAGCTCGCAGGTGGCGCCCGATGCCTCGATCTCGGCGCGGGCGCCGGCGATCAGGTTGTCGGCGATATCGCGGTAGAACGGCGCCACCACGATCAGCAGCTTGACCGGCTTATCGAATGTGGCGCGCGGCAGGGAATATTCGGTCTCGGCCATGGGATTACCTTTCGGTCAGCGGACGAGTGCCCGCGATGGAGATGCCATAGGCGTCAAGGCCAAGATAGCGCGTATCGGGGCTGTCGGTCAGCAGGATCAGCTGATGCAGGCCCATGGTGGACATGATCTGCGCGCCAAGCCCGGTCTGCTTGATGGTCCGGGGGCCGTCGTCATCCTCGAGCTCCTTGGCAAGGCTGGGCCGCGGCTGCCGAAAGAGGAACACCGCGCCGCGCCCTTCGCGGGCGATGATGTTCATGGCGCGCGGCAGTTTGGCGGTGGGGCCGTTCTCGGTGGGCTTGAGGCCGACACCCAGAACATCCTCCATCACGTTCAGCGCATGGGTCCGCGCCAGCACCGGTTGCCCATCGAAAATGTCGCCCTTGATGAGCACGACATGCTCGGTGCCGCTGATCTGGTCGGTGAAGAGCCGCATTTCCCATGCCCCGCCATGCGAGGAATGCACGGTTTCGCGGCGCACCTCGCGCACGAGGTTGTCATGCTTGTGGCGATAGGCGATCAGGTCCGAGATGGTGCCGATCTTGAGCCCATGCTCGGCGGCGAACTCGATCAGGTCGGGCAGACGCGCCATAGAGCCGTCTTCCTTCATGATCTCGCAGATCACACCGGCGGGCTTGAGCCCGGCCAGACGCGCGATATCGACAGCCGCCTCGGTATGGCCCGCACGGACCATGACTCCGCCCTGACGGGCGCGCAGCGGGAACACATGGCCCGGTGTCGCGATGGCGGCGGCGGTGTTCTGTTCGTTGATCGCAACTTCAATGGTGCGCGCGCGATCGGCGGCGGAAATGCCGGTGGTGACACCCTCGCGCGCCTCGATCGAGACGGTGAAGGCGGTTTCCATGCGCGAGGAGTTGTTGACCGACATCATCGGCAGGCCAAGCTGCGCGATGCGCTCGGCGGTCATCGGCAGGCAGATCAGGCCGCGCCCATGGGTGGCCATGAAATTGACCGCCTCGGGGGTGGCAAATTCTGCGGCGATGACCAGATCGCCTTCGTTCTCGCGGTCCTCGTGATCCACCAGAATGAACATCCGCCCGGCGCGCGCCTCGGCGATGATCTCTTCGGTGGGGGCGATATGCCGGCGAAGGCTTTGCTCAACTTCGCCCGGCTTCTCGAAGGGGACTTTTTCGGACATGGCGATTTTCCTTGGCTTTCGGCCCTGCCAGATAACGCAGGCCAAGAGGCTTGGAAAGGGCCGATGTCGGGAAACGCTTTAAAGCATGCGCTTTCGGATGCGGTGAATCATCCACCAGACCAGCAGCACCACCACCGGCGTGGCGCCCGCCGTCAGCATCTCCTTGCTGAGGCCAAGCGGCTGCGCGAGCGGGTACAGCAGATAGGCCGCCAGCGACACCGCATAATAGCTGATCGCGACGACACTCAGCCCCTCGACCGTCTTTTGCAGGCGCAATTGCATGTCGGCGCGCTGATCCATGCTTTCCAGCAGGGCCTGATTCTGCGCGCTGCGCTCAACATCGACGCGGGTCCGCAGCAATTCGCCCGCCCGCATCGCCCGGTCCGCCATCGCGTTGAGCCGGTCCTGACTGGATTTGACGGTGCGCATCGCCGGATCATAGCGGCGCATCATGAATTCCGAAAATGTCTGCCGCCCCTCGAAGCGCTGTTCACGCAGCACCGCGATCCGCTGATGCACGATATGTTCATAGGCCCCCGTTGCCCCGAAGCGGAACGAGGATTGCGCCACCATGCTTTCCAGCTCCGCCGAGATCGACAGAAGGCTTTTCAGCGTATCCTCGGCGCGGGTCGCGGCCCCGGTCATGTCACCGATCATCTTGGTGAGCTGGCCATCAAGCTCGCCCATCCGCGCGCTCAGTTCTCCGGCCCGCGAAAAGCCCAGCATCGACATCGCCTTGTAGGTCTCGATCTCGCACAGGCGCTGCACGACACGGCCGATCCGGCGCTGGCCGGTCTGCGGCGAGATGGTCACCGAAAAGCGCAGATGCCCCGCCGGATCGATGCGGAAATCCCCCGCGACCACGGCAGCGTCATCCAGCACGCGGGCCACCGCCACGCTTTCGGGCACGAACCAGTCGGCGATTTCCTGACAGGTGCTTTCCTTGTCCTTCCACGGCGTGATGCGGATCAAGGCCGAGGTCATGCGCACACCCGGCGCCTCGCCCAGCCAGTCATCGGGAAACACCTCGAAATCGCGCGGATCGAAAGGCCGCGCGCTCACACCTTCGGTGAAGGCGGTGTAGGTCACGAATTCCGTATGGCTTTCCCATTTCAGCATATGGCGGCCGATGCGCCCGAAATAATGCGTGGCGCCGGGCTGCGGATGCGGCGCGCCATGCCGGTCGAGCAGCGCCAGAAGATGCAACATATCGGCTTCGCGGTCGCGCGCCGCCGCCCCTTCGGGACGTTTGATCGCCAGATAGGCCGCGGTCGACGGCGCCTTCATCGACGGGAAAGGCCGCGCATGAAGCTCATTGGCAAGGCGATAGCGCAGCGGGTGGTCTTCGATGGGCGGCATGTGCCTGTCTCCGGGATGCTTCGAGCGTCAATCTAGCCCGTGCGCGGGCCGGGGAAAACCGTTTTTTCAATACAAACCAATGATTTACCAGAGTACATCAGTATACCGCGCAAGCCTTGGGCACAGGCTCCCAAAGCCTTTGCAACACAAGACCGGCGCATGAGCGCGCCCGCGCCGCTTCGTGATAGCACGAAAAAGGGCGCCCCGCGAAGGGCGCCCCGATCTTGTCGCGTGGCGTGCCACCTGACCCGTGGATCAGTCGATCTTGGGCAGCAGGCTCGACATGCTGGCCTTGGCGTCGCCATAGAACATGCGCGTGTTTTCCTTGTAGAACAGCGGGTTCTCGATCCCCGAATAGCCTGTTCCCTGCCCGCGCTTGGACACGAACACCTGCTTGGCCTTCCACACCTCGAGCACCGGCATACCGGCGATCGGGCTGTTGGGATCGTCCTGCGCCGCCGGGTTCACGATGTCGTTCGAGCCGATCACGATCACCACGTCCGTATTGGGGAAATCCTCGTTGATCTCGTCCATTTCCAGCACGATGTCGTAAGGCACCTTGGCCTCGGCCAGCAGCACGTTCATATGCCCCGGCAGACGCCCGGCGACCGGGTGAATGGCAAAGCGCACGTTCTTGCCCTTGGCGCGCAGCTTCTGGGTCAACTCGCTGACCGCCTGCTGCGCCTGCGCCACCGCCATGCCGTAGCCCGGCACGATGATCACGCTGTCGGCCTCGTTCAGGGCGTTGGCCACACCATCGGCCTCGATGGCGACCTGTTCGCCCTCGACCTCGGCAGCCGGCCCCGTGGCGCCACCGAAGCCGCCAAGGATCACGCTGACGAATTGCCGGTTCATCGCCTTGCACATGATGTAGCTCAGGATCGCACCCGACGAGCCGACAAGCGCGCCCACCACGATCAGCAGGTCATTGCCGAGGCTGAAGCCGATGGCCGCCGCCGCCCAACCCGAGTAGCTGTTGAGCATCGACACGACCACGGGCATGTCGGCGCCGCCGATTCCCATGATCAGGTGATAGCCGATGAACAGCGCCAGAAGCGTCAGCACGATCAGCGTCCAGCTGCCCGCACCGCCCAGATACATCGCCGCGAAGACCACCGACAGGATCGCCGCACCAGCGTTCAGCATGTGACCGCCCGGCAGCTTCTTGGCCGCGCTGTCCACCTTGCCGGCCAGCTTGCCATAGGCCACGACCGACCCGGTGAAGGTCACCGCACCGATCCAGATACCCAGAACCAGCTCGACCTTGAGGATCGAGATCTCGACCGCGGTTTTCTTGGCCACGATGGCCGCGAAGCCCGAGAAGGTCTTGGCGAAGGCCACCGCCTCGGCAGTGCTCTCTTCGAGACGCGGGAAGGCATGCCCGTCGCCGATAAAGGCAGCGGCCACACGGCCCATCTCGATATCGGCGTTGAAGCCCACGAACACGGCGGCCAGACCGACCAGCGAATGCATGATCGCCACCAGTTCGGGCATCTGTGTCATCTGCACCTTGGTGGCCAGCTGATAGCCCACCGCGGCGCCCGCCGCGATCAGCACGAGCGACAGAAGCCACAGCCCCTGACCCGGTCCGATCAGCGTTGCCACGATCGCGATCGCCATGCCGACGATCCCGTACCACACCGCGCGCTTGGCGCTTTCCTGCCCGCTCAGGCCCCCGAGGCTGAAGATGAAGAGAACAGCCGCGACCACGTAGGCCGCAATGGTAAATCCGTAATCCATTGTCGCCTCCGCTTAGGATTTCTGGAACATGGCGAGCATGCGCCGTGTCACGAGGAAGCCACCGAAAATATTGATCGAGGCCATGAAGACCGCCAACGCACCAAGCACGGTGATCAGCGCCGAACTGGAGCCGATCTGCATCAGCGCGCCCAGAATGATGATCGACGAGATCGCGTTGGTGATCGCCATCAGCGGCGTGTGCAGCGAATGGCTGACGCCCCAGATCACCTGGAAACCGACAAAGACGGACAGGACGAACACGATGAAATGCTGCATGAAGCTGGCCGGGGCGACAAGGCCCACCGCCAGAAGCAGCACCGCGCCCACGGTCAGCAGCACCACCTGATTGCGGGTCTGCTGCTTGAACGCGGCCAGTTCCTTGGCCCGCTTTTCCTCGGGCGTCAGTTCCTTGGGCGCTTCCTTCTTGGGCTGCGCCGCGATCGCTTGCACCTTGGGCGGCGGTGGCGGGAAGGTCACCTCTCCGGCATGCGCCACGGTGGCGCCGCGGATCACGTCATCCTCCATGTTGTGCACGACCTGACCGTCCTTTTCGGGCGTCAGATCGGTCATCATGTGGCGGATGTTGGTGGCGTAAAGGCTCGAGGATTGCGTCGCCATCCGGCTGGGGAAATCGGTATAGCCGATGATCGTCACGCCATTGTCGGTGACGATCTTCTCATCCATCACCGTCAGCTTGCAGTTGCCGCCCTTTTCCGCCGCCAGATCGACGATGACCGAGCCGCGCTTCATCGCCTTGACCATGTCCTCGGTCCAGAGTTCAGGCGCTTCGCGGTTGGGGATGAGAGCGGTGGTGATGACGATATCCACCTCGGGTGCCAGCTCGCGGAACTTGGCCAGCTGCGCCTCGCGGAATTCCGGCGAAGACGGAGCGGCATAGCCGCCCGTCGCGGCACCATCCTGCGCTTCTTCCTCGAAATCGAGATAGACGAACTCGGCGCCCATCGACTGCACCTGCTCGGCCACTTCGGGGCGCACGTCGAACGCATAGGTGATCGCGCCAAGCGAGGTCGATGTCCCGATCGCCGCAAGACCCGCGACGCCCGCGCCCACCACCAGCACCTTGGCCGGCGGCACCTTGCCCGCGGCGGTCACCTGCCCGGTGAAGAACCGGCCGAAATTGTTGCCCGCTTCGATCACCGCGCGGTAGCCCGCGATATTGGCCATCGAGCTCAGGGCGTCCATCTTCTGCGCGCGGCTGATGCGCGGCACCATGTCCATGGCGATGACCGATGTGCCCTTGTCGGCCAGCAGCTTCATCTGCGCTTCGTTCTGGGCCGGCCAGAAGAACGAGATCAGCAGCTGTTCTGCGCGCAGGCGCTTGGCCTCGGCTTCCGTGGGCGGGCGCACCTTGGCGATGATGTCGCACGCCTTGTAGAGCGCCGCGGCGGTTTTCACCACCTCGACACCGGCCTCCTTGTAGGCGGCATCGGCAAAGCCCGCGGCCTGCCCCGCCCCCGCTTCGATCGCGCAGTCATAGCCCAGTTTCTGAAGCTGGAGCGCCGAATCAGGCGTCATGGCGACCCGTGCCTCGCCCTCCATCACTTCTTTTGGTGTACCGATCTTCAAGGTCGTTTCCCCCGTTTATCGTTCGATTTTATTGGTCTGCGCGCACAAGCGGCGCCATTCGTTCATCCGGCTTTAAATAGTGTTGAGCCGGGTTATTCCAGATTTTTCTACCGCTTTCGTTGCAGGCTTCGTCGCATCCTGTCAAATCCAGCGGCGTGTCTTTTCGCAATAGCGCGCGAAATCCATGCGAAACTTGCGGCGCATCCTGTCCTCTTCGGGCTCGATGAAGCGTTTCTCGATCACCCAGACGAAGATCGGCACCAGCGGCAGCGCCAGAACCGCGTCCCACCACAGGATAAGCCCCGCCAGCACCAGCGCATCCCCCAGATAGATCGGATTGCGCGTCCGGCTGAAAATTCCGGTCTGGATCAGCCGCTCGGGCGTTTCATGCGGAATGACCGTGGTGCGGTGGCGGCGGAACTCGGACAGCGCCAGCGCCATCAGCACCACCCCGCCCCCCACCAGCAGACCGCCAGCGAACTCGGACCATGCCCCGCCGAAACTCAGACCGGCAGGATAATACGCCGCCTGCCCCCAGGCCAGCACCAGACAGCCCAACAGCCAGACGGGCGGCATATCGAGCCAGCGTATCATTGCGGATGCCACGCCCCGTCGCGCCGCCACCCGTCCAGCCCGCCCTGAAGCATCACCACATTGTCATGCCCCATCAACCGGGCAGCAAGCGCTGCCTGCGCCGACAGGGTGCCAGTGTTGCAATAGACCACGATCATGCCATCGGGCAGGCTTTCGACCTCGCGCGGGACGGCCCTCCAGTCGATATTGACAGCACCGGGAATATGCCCTTGCGCATATTCGGACGCATCGCGTGAATCGACAAAAATGGCCTGTTCAAAAAGCGCCTGGTCGATCTGCTGGGGCTGCAAGATGCCCTGATGATAGGTGGCGAAATCCATGTAATCCAGAATTGCATCACGCAGCGCGTCGTCTTGCGCCTGTGCGGCGGGGGGCACCAAGACAAGCAGGGCCGCGGCCAACGCCAGCCGCCGCACAGAACCGATCATTCCCATTCCATTTCCTCATACACGCGGCCCGCGTTCTTGGTGGCCAGCTCTTCGAACGTATCCAGATGCGCCCATTGGGACTGATCCACGTAATAGGCCTCGGACAGATCGCCGCCATTCTCGATATGCGCGCCGATCTTCGCGCGCAGATCCTTGAGGTAATCCGAGGTATAGCGCGTCACCTGCGCCATATTCGTCGGATGCCCGTGACCGGGGATCACATAGGTCGCGCCCAGATCGGCGAACGGCCCGTCGAACGTGTCGATCCAGCCATCGGTATCGGTCCCCGGAAAGATCGGCGGCATCCGTTCGTGAAAGGCGATGTCCCCGGCGATCACGATGCCCCATTGCGGGATCCACACCTGCGTGTCGCCCGGCCCATGCGCAGGCCCAAGATGCAGCACATGGATGGTCACATCGCCCATCTCGACGATCCTCTCATCCTCGAAACTCAGGTTCGGAACGGCGATGGTGGTGCCTTCGGCCTTGTCGCGATTGTAGCCCTGCATGCCTTGCAGGATGAAATCGCCGTCGGTCTCGACCTCGTGGATGGCGTCCACATGAGCAAGAATATCCACACCCTGTTCCGCCCAATAGGAATTGCCAAGAAATGCGTGGCCCTGCCCGTTCTCGTTGATCACCAGCTTCACGGGCTGATCGGTCACGGTCTTGATCTCGTCATGCAGCGCCTTGGCCAGACGATAGGACGCGCCGCCATTCACGACGACGACGCCATCGCCGGTAATAACGAAACTCAGGTTGTTGTTATGGCCCGCATTCTCATAGGTGGGCGGCGCCGTGGCGCCGATCGCGGTGAACACATGCGGGATGAACTCGACCGGCTTGGAATAAAGCTCGGACTGCGGATACTGGTCTGCAATGTCCTCCGAGGCCAGCGCGGGCAAGGCAAGCCCTGCGGCCAGAATGGCTGCGAAAATCGGTCTCATGACATCCTCCCTTGGATCGTGTCCACAATGTTACGCATTCGCGTTCGTGAATGTCTAGGGGGTGTGACGCGCGTCCCGATCCGCTTGCCTGCCCGCAGTGCGGGTGTAGGGTGGCGACATAACGGGAACGGAGGATGACAATGCTCGATGGCACGCATGCATTGGTGACGGGGGGCGGCACGGGAATCGGTCTGGCCATAGCCACGGCGCTTGCCCGGGCTGGCGCACAGGTCACCATCACCGGCCGCCGCGCCGAGGTGCTTCAGGACGCAGCCGAAGGCCTTGCCGCACCGGTCACGGGCGGCCTGCACCCGCTGGTCATGGACGTGACCGACGAGGCGCAGGTCAGCGACGCCATCGCCCGCGCCACAGCCGCGCGCGGCCCGCTGCAGATCTGCATCCCCAATGCCGGCATCGCCGAGGGCCGCGCGATCCACAAGACCGACACCGACACCTGGCGCCGCATCATGGCAACCAATCTCGACGGCGCCTTCTGGACGATCCGCGAAAGCCTCGCCTCGATGCGCGACGCCGATTGGGGCCGGGTGGTGGCGATCTCGTCCATTGCCGGGCTGAAGGGGCTGAAGGGCGCCGCCGCCTACAGCGCCTCGAAACACGGGCTGATCGGCCTGATCCGGGGGCTGAGCGAGGATTACATGGGCAGCCCGCTGACCTTCAACGCGATCTGCCCCGGCTATGTCGACACCGAGATCGTCAGCCGCAACGCCGACGCCATCAGCGCCCGCGCCGGCATCAGCGCCGATGCGGCGCGCGACATGATGATCGCCCAGAACCGCCATCAGCGCCTCATTGCCCCCGACGAGGTGGCGCAGGCGGTGCTGTGGCTCTGCGGTCCGGGATCGGGCAGCGTGAACGGCCAATGCATCGAAATCGCCGGGGGGCAGGTCTGACGCAACGCTTTGAGGCGTGCGCTGCGTTAACCTCGCCGTCCGGGCGCGCGCGCACCGCACGGATACCGATGTGATACCGATGCAATACCGAAAGCCTTTTTCCCATGCCTTTCAACGCATTAACCCTGATTCTCCGGAAAGCCACCCATGACCGATTTCAGCGCCACCAAATCCATGTTCGATCTGCCCGAAGGGCTGGTCTATCTCGACGGTAATTCGCTTGGCCCCCTGCCCCGCGCCGCGTCGGACCGGATGGCAAAGGTGATGCAGGAGGAATGGGGCAAGCTGCTGATCTCGGGCTGGAACAAGGCCGGATGGATGGCCCAGCCGATGCGCACGGGCGACCGCATCGCGCGGCTGATCGGCGCCGAGCCGGGCCATGTGGTGATCGGCGACACCCTGTCGATCAAGGTCTATCAGGCGCTCGCCGCCGCACTGGACATGCGCCCCGACCGGCGGGTGATCCTGTCCGACAGCGGCAATTTTCCCTCGGATCTCTATATGGCCGAGGGGCTTGTCGCGGCGCTGGACGGCGGGCTGGAGCTGCGTGTCGTCGCACCCGAGGCGGTGGAAAGCGCCCTCACCGACGAGGTGGCGGTGATGATGCTGACGCAGGTGGATTACCGCACGGGCCGGATGCACGACATGGCCCGGCTTACGGAAAAAGCCCATGAAACCGGGGCTTTGGCCCTGTGGGATCTGGCCCATAGCGCGGGGGCCGTGCCGGTGGACCTGTCCGGCGCACGGGTGGATTTCGCGGTGGGCTGCACCTACAAGTTTCTCAATGGCGGCCCCGGTGCTCCGGCCTTCATCTATGTGGCGCCGCGCCATGCCGACACCGCTCGACCAGCCCTGTCGGGCTGGCTCGGTCACGCAGCGCCGTTCGCCTTCGAGCCCGCGTACCGCCCCGGCACCGGCATCGAGCGGATGCGCGTGGGCACCCCGCCGGTGCTGGCGCTGGCGGCACTCGAGGCGGCGCTGGATATCTGGGACAGGGTCGACATGGCCGATCTGCGGGCACGCGCCATCACCCTTGCCGAGCGGTTCATCGCCGCCATCGAGCCCGCCTGCCCAATGCTGACCCTCGCCTCGCCCCGCGATCCCGCGCAGCGCGGCAGCCAGGTTTCGTTCCATTTCGAGCATGGTTTTGAGGCGATGCAGGCCTGCATCGCCCGCGGCGTCGTGGGGGATTTCCGCGCCCCCGACATCATGCGCTTCGGCATCACCCCGCTCTATCTGGACGAGGCCGATATCGACCGCGCTGCCCAGGTGATCCGGCAGGTCATGCAGGACCGTCTGTGGGACGATCCGGCCTTTAGAATAAGGGACAAGGTGACCTGACCCACCCTGCCCCGGTCGGTCCCGTTCCATGCTGTAAAGAACCGGAACGGCCCCTGTCGAAGCGGACGTGTCACCCGCGATCCTGTCACCGACAAAAGTGACGGTCAGGCGCCAGCTTCCGCGATTTGTCATGGTTTCGCCACAGGCGCCCCCAACTAATGCACCATTTGCAAACAATTTTATCAATCAGTGAGCACACCGGCGCGCGGTTTTGTCCTTGGAGCATGATCGTCCGGTAACGCGATCCCGACCGTGTGTTTCGGTCGGATAGTTTGGTAGAATATGTGTGGGGTATCGGTATCATGGTTTGGGAAAATATGCATCAGGTGGCGTCCGCGGTCGATAAATGCCGCAGCCCACACGAGCTCGCGCAAAGCGCCGCCGCGGGCCTGTCCGAATGGCACAGCACGACACCAAGCAGCGTGTCTTTGACCATATGCTTCACCCCCGGCACGATGATTCTGACCGAAACCGGCGAGTGCCCGATCGAAACGCTCAGGCCCTCGGACCGCGTCATCACCCGCGACAGCGGAGTGCAGGAGATCCGCTGGATCGGTAAGCGCCGGGTTGCGGGCCATGGCGACATGGCGCCTGTGTCGATCGGGGCAAACGTGTTCGAGGGTGCGCAGGACGCGCTGTTGGTCTCGCCGCATCACCGGATACTCTATTCCGGCTATGTGGCCGAACTTCTCTTCGGCGAGCTCGAGGTGCTGGTGGCCGCGCAAGACCTCATCGACGGCACGGATGTGCAGCGCCACATCTGTGATGAGGTGACCTATATCCATCTGATGTTTGACCGGCACGAGGTGATCTATGCCAACGGCATCGCCACGGAAAGCTTTCTTGCCAGTGACCTCGCGCTGTCCGGCCTTGCAGACGCCGCGCGCGAGAGCCTGCTTACGACAATGCCCGATCTGCGCCGCGCAAGCACCGCACATCCCGAGCCCGCACGCCCCTGCCTTGTCGCGCATGAGGCGCAGCTGTTGTCGCGCACGATAGCCGCGGCGCGACGGCCCATGTGATCGGTGACGTGATCGGGTGACGCGCCTCAGCAGGCCTTGTCAACCTTGGCGGCCCAATCGCTCACCATGGCCTTGAGCGCGGTCCAGTCGGTATATTCGGTATCGGCGTTGGGATCGACCGTCTGACCCTTTTGCGAGGCGATCCACCGCATCGCCCAGGATTTCAGGAAATCATACTGCGTGAACCGAAAAGCCCCGGCGATCTGCTCGACACGCCTTGGGTGCCAGCCGGTATCCTCGAAAAAGCGCTGCGCGATAGTCTCGAGATCTGCCAATTCATCGGGATCGCCCCCGACAATTGCCAACGAGACCGACAGGAACACCGTAGGCAGATGCGCCAACGCATCGGCATGTTCAGCGGCGAAATGGGCCATCTCTTTCTGGTAATGCTGCATATGAAGCGATGCCGCCAGGATCGCCGCATCGAACCGCGCGATGTCGATCTCATCCGCGCCACTTGCCTGCAACAGCTCCACCGAATGTCCCGCGGCGATCAACGTATCAGCGCACACCTGACAGATGCGGCGGGTCTGGCCCTCGGTGGTGGCATAGACGATGAGGATTTTCATGATGTCCCCCTGTTGCGGCTGACTGACATGTCGCAGGCTACCACTGCGCAGGCGGCACCGCCTTGTCATGCGTCAAGCAAAGCAGGCGGGATCGTGTTCAGGCCGATCTGAGAGAGGGCCTTTGCGCACCCGCCGCCCATGCGCGCGCGGCCTCGCCGAAGGCCTCGAACAGGGGGCGGCTTACCGGATCGTTGGCGGCGTTGTATTCGGGGTGCCATTGCACGGCGAGCGCAAAGCCCTTGGCGCCCTCGACATACAGCGCCTCGGGAGTGCCGTCGGGTGCGAACCCATCTATGACGACCCCCCGGCCCGGCCTGACGATGCCCTGACCATGCAGCGTGTTGGTCATCACCTCTTCGGCGCCCATCAGCCGGTGGAACACACCGCCCTTGCCGAAGCGGACCGCATGGCGCAGCGCGAATTTTTCCTCGATCGTGCCGTTGGGCGGCATCCGGTGATTGTCGCGCCCGGGCAATTCGCGGATTTCCGGGTGCAGCGTGCCGCCAAGCGCCACGTTCATCTCCTGAAAGCCACGGCAGATGCCCATCACCGGCTGACCGCGTTCAAGGCAGGCGCGCACCAGCGGCAGGGTGATCGCGTCGCGTGCCCGATCGAACGCGCCATGCGCTTCGGTGGCAGGCTCGCCATATTCCTCGGGATGCACATTGGGGCGCCCGCCCGTCAGCAGGAAGCCGTCACACACCTCGAGCAGTTCATCGACGCTGACAAATCTGGGATCGCTCGGCACCAGAAGAGGCATGCAGCCCGAGACACCCGACACCGCCTCGGAATTCATCATCCCACCGGCATGAACCGGGTAGCTGTCGTCGATCTTGTATCGGTTCCCGATGATGCCGATGACGGGGCGCATGGTCATGGACGTCCTGTTCTTGCTGCTGACCGGAATGTAACGTGAGGATGACCATAGGAAAACGGCGATAACTGCACAACCGTCCGCGCATCTATGCAGAACCTCTTTTCTCAACGCTTTCATAACGACTTGCCACTATCAAGGGCAGGTGAGAAATGGCGTGGGCGCCGGTCCGTGCCCGCTTCCCCTGCTGTCAAGACTCAGCGTTCGTGCGGGGGCTTTGCGCCATTTCTCACACGACTCCCGCGCCGCATGTTACCTTTTGCCGGGCGACGCGGGATCGGGCGATGCCGTGCCGCGCGACCGCCGGCAGCGCTCGGAACAATGGCGCACATTCTCCCAATCGCGCTCCCATTTCTTGCGCCAAGTGAAAGGCCGCCCGCAGGTGGCGCAGGGCTTCGACGGAAGATCGGATTTGCGCTTTTGCCGGGGCATCAGAAATCGAAGCTCATCTGGCGGTCAGGGGCGGGCATCGGGTCGCGGCGGCCCTTGCGGCTGCCATGCCGTGCCACCAGATCACGCGCGGTTTCGCGAAAACCCTCGCGTCGGCGCACGGCCCAGACCTGTTCCCGCGCGGTTTTGGCGGCGCGGGCCACATCGACCAGCGGCTCAGGGTATCGCCGCCCCAACAGGCGCCCGGCCCCGCCCCAGGCCCATGGTGTCTGCAGATAGGCGTCGGGCACATCGGCCAGTTCGGGCAACCAGTGGCGCGTGAAGGCACCGGTTGGGTCCTGGTCGTGCCCTTGCTTGACCGGGTTGTAGATGCGGATCGTGTTCATCCCCGTGGTGCCGGATTGCATCTGCACCTGGCTCCAGTGGATGCCCGGCTCGTAATCGGTGAAAAGCCGCGCAAGCACCGGCCCCGTCGCCTTCCAGTCAAGCCAGAGGTGATAGGACGCCACCGCCATCACCATGGACCGCATGCGGAAATTCAGCCAGCCGGTCGCCGCCAGCGATCTCATGCAGGCATCCACGAAAGGCAACCCTGTCTCGCCCTTGGACCACGCCTGCAGGCGCGTGGCATCCGGGGTTTGCGGACGCAAGCCCTCATAGGCGGGATGCAGGCAGCGATATTCAAGCGCCGGTTCATCCTCGAGCTTCTGCATGAAGTGATCCCGCCACGCCAGCCGCGACTGGAACGATCGCATTGACCCCGACCAGCCATCGCGCCCGCCCTTGACCGCGGCGGCCCGTGCCGCACCGGCCTGCACCGCCTCGCGCACCGACAGAGTGCCGAAGGCGAGATGCGGACTGATCCGCGAACAGGCCTGTGCCCCTTCCAGCGGCGAAGACATGGCCCGACGATAGGTTTGCCCGCGGTCGTGCAGGAAGCTCTGCAAGGTCGCCTGTCCGGCCCGGCGCCCGCCCTTTTGGCGCTGCGGGCAGCTGTCCTTCAGCCCGAGGGCCATCGCATCCGGCAGGTCATCGCTCGGCGCCTCAACACCATGAAGCCCGACCGGGACACCAAGCTGCGGCGCGCGCATGAACCCGTCGCGCCCGGATTGCCAGCGGTCGCGCGTCGCCAGCCGCCGCACGACACCGCATTGCGGTACCTCATGCCAGACCACACCTTGAGAGCGCGCCCAACCGGCCACGCGCCGATCCCGCGCATACGTCCAGCCATTCCCGGTTTCTTCGTGGCTCACCAGATGCGCCGCACCAAAGCTCCGGCGCAGATCGTCGAGCACCTCAACGGCATCGCCCACCCGCAAGACAAGGCTGAGCCCCGCACGCGCCAGATCCTCGCGCAGATCGGTCAGACACTCGGTCAGGAAAGCGTATTGCCGCCCCGAGGCATCGTCCTGCCGCCACAGCTCAGGCTCGAGAATATAGACAGGCAACACGGGACCAAGCCCCGCCGCCATGTGCAGCGCGGGATGATCGGCAATGCGCAGATCGCGCTTGAACCAGCAGATCACAGGGCCTGTCATGACCTGTGATCTAGCGGATCATCGCAAGGCGAAAAGGGTCATTCGACCGGAACTTCCTCACCGGTGCGCCCATCGATATAGGCATCGGGCTGACCCGGCTCCTGCCCCTGATAGGCAAGCCAGGTGATCATCGCCAGCAGCAGGACCCCGGCAAAGATCATCGCGCCGCGAATACCCCATAGCGCCGGTTTGTGATGCTGTTCCTGTTTGTCGATATCCGTCTTGGGGGCTGACATAGCGTACCTCCTTGAACGGTTGGAGTGAATTGCATGGCCCCTCCGTGAGCGACCACAGTCCTGACGTGGGGCGCAGGCCGGGATGCAACAAGCCCCGCGTGCAGATCACGCCCCGGAAGGCCCGGCGCCTCACCGGACATGACACCGGCGTGAGGCCGGCCAATCCCTCCACGCCTGCGCGGCGGCGGGCCGGCGGGCGAAAGCCGGCTCGAAGGCCGCGCCGCCGCGACGGTCACGATGACGTGAGCGGTCAGGATACCCCGGCGCCCAAAACCCTAGCCGGGTCATGTCGCCCGGCACCAGCTCGATGATATGCCGAGCGCACGTCTCGCATTCGTGCATCGCACACGACCCGCAGGACTTGCCGCATCGGGAATACGCTTTAACCTACTCGTGCAACCTGCAATTCTGCACCGGATGCAGCATGACGGAGCCGAAGATGAAAGACGCCGCACCGCAACCGATCTACCTTGCCGATTACACCCCGCCCAACTGGCTGATCGACGATGTGCATCTGACCTTTCGGCTCGCACCCAATGCGACGCGGGTGGTGTCGCGCATAGCGTTCCGGCCCAATCCCGACACGGCGTCGCGCGATTTCTTCCTGCATGGCGAGGCGCTGACCCTGATCGACTCCCGCATCGACCAAAAACCTGTCACGCCTGAGCTGGTCGAAGGCGGCTTGCGCTGCAGCGTGCCCGATGCGCCGTTCATCTGGGAATGCGAGGTCGAGATCGACCCCGCCAACAACACCGCCCTCGAAGGTCTTTACATGTCATCAGGCATGTATTGCACCCAATGCGAGGCCGAAGGCTTCCGCAAGATCACCTATTACCCCGATCGGCCCGACGTGATGGCCACCTTCACCGTCCGGATCGAAGGCGACATGCCGGTGCTTTTGTCCAACGGCAACCCGGTGTCGCAAGGCCCGGGTTTTGCCGAATGGCACGATCCATGGCCGAAACCGGCCTATCTGTTCGCCCTTGTGGCCGGCGATCTGATCAATCACCCCGGTCAATTCACCACAAGATCGGGCCGCGAGGTGGAGCTGAACATCTGGGTGCGCCCCGGCGACGAGGGCAAATGCGCCTTCGCGATGGAGGCCCTGAAAAAGTCGATGACCTGGGACGAGGATGTCTATGGGTGCGAGTATGATCTGGACATCTTCAACATCGTCGCGGTCGACGATTTCAACATGGGCGCGATGGAAAACAAGGGGCTGAACATCTTCAACTCCTCCTGCGTTCTGGCCAGCCCCGAGACCAGCACCGACGCCAATTTCGAGCGGATCGAGGCGATTATCGCGCACGAGTATTTCCACAACTGGACCGGCAACCGCATCACCTGTCGTGACTGGTTTCAGCTGTGCCTCAAGGAGGGGCTGACCGTCTATCGCGACGCCGAATTCACCTCGGACATGCGCAGCGCCCCGGTCAAGCGCATCTCGGACGTGATCGCCCTGCGCGCCCGCCAATTCCGTGAGGATAACGGCCCGCTCGCGCATCCCGTCCGGCCCGAAAGCTTTGTCGAGATCAACAACTTCTATACCGCGACGATCTATGAAAAGGGCGCCGAGGTGATCGGCATGCTCAAGCGGCTGGTGGGCGATGACGCCTATGCAGAAGCGGTTCGGCTGTATTTCACCCGCCATGACGGGCAGGCCTGCACGATCGAGGATTGGCTCTCGGCCTTTCAGGATGTCACGGGCCGCGACCTCACGCAGTTCAAACGCTGGTACTCTCAGGCCGGCACCCCCCGCCTCAAGGTCACCGAAGACTTCAAGGACGGCACCTATACACTGCATTTCGAACAGCATACGCCCCCCACACCCGGCCAGCCCCACAAGGCGCCACAGGTCATCCCCATCGCCGTGGGCCTTCTGGGGCCAAATGGCGACGAGGTGCTGGAAACGACCGTTCTGGAAATGACCGAAGCGCTGCAAAGCTTTTCTTTCGAAGGGTTGCCCGCGCGCCCCGTGCCATCGATCCTGCGCGACTTTTCCGCGCCTGTGATCCTTGAACGCGCGACGGACAACGCTGAACGCGCGTTCCTGCTGGCCCATGACACCGATCCGTTCAACAAATGGGAGGCCGGTCGCGCGCTCGCGCGCGACGGGCTGATCGCCCAGATCCGCGAGGGCACCGCCCCTGATGCCGCCTATCTCGACGCGATCCATGCGATGGCCCGCGACGACAGCCTCGATCCCGCGTTCCGCGCATTGGCGCTTGGTCTGCCCAGTCAGGACGATCTGGCGCAGACCCTTGCCGATCTGGGCACAACACCCGATCCGCAAACGATATGGGAGGCGCTGGAAACCTTGCGTCAGGCCCGCGCGCAGCATTGTCAGGATCTGGCAACCCGGCTTCATGCGCAGTTTCAGGTGACCGATCCCTACAACCCGGATGCCGAACAATCCGGTGCGCGGGCGCTGGCCAATGCGGCGCTTGGCATGATCAGCCGTCTGGATGGCGGCGCGCAGGCGCAGCGCCAGTATGACGCCGCCGACAACATGACCCAGCAACTCGCCGCGCTGTCATGCCTGCTGCAATCGGGCACGGGCGCCGAAACGGTCCAGCGCTTCTATGACCAGTGGCGCCATGACCGGCTGGTGATCGACAAATGGTTCACGCTGCAGATCGTCCATGCCGACCCGCAGGACGCAGCCGCCACCGCCGCACGGCTGACCGCGCATCCCGATTTCGACATGAAGAATCCCAACCGGTTCCGCGCCACGCTCGGGGCGCTGGCGGCCAATCCGGCGGGGTTCCATCATGCCTCGGGGGCCGGCTACGAACTGCTGGCCGAATGGCTGATCCGGCTCGATCCCGTCAACCCGCAGACAACGGCGCGCATGTGTTCGGCCTTCGAGACATTGAAACGCTATGATGCGAAGCGCCAAACCATGATCGCCGAACAGCTCGACCGGATCCTGGACACCCCCGGCCTCAGCCGAGACACAACCGAGATGGTCACCCGCATCCGCAGCGCCTGAGCTTCGGATCACTCTTGCGTGGCGAGGGTGGCCACGGTGCTGCTTCGCGCGCGCGGACGCACGCTGCTCAGCGGCTTGCAATAGCTCTGCGCGCGGGTCCAGCGCATCATGTCGTTGCGCTTATCGCTGTTGTGCAAAGGCCCCCAATCGGCGGCCACCCCGCGTTTTCCGCGCGACACGACCCCGTCGCGCGTCACGGTCTTCGCCATGATCCGGATCGCACAACTCAGGTTTTCCGGCCCATGCCTGAGTGCAGTCCCATCCCTGGCCCGGCAGCCATAGCCGCGCGCGGTCGCCGGCAGGATTTGCAGCAGACCATGCCATCTGCCCCCGCCGCCCACCGCCTGCGGCCGATAGGTGCTTTCATGCTTGGCCAGCGCCGAAAGAAATCCCACCCAGAAGGCGCGGCGCTTTTCGGGCGCAGCCGTCGCATAGGCCGGACACCACTCCACGATGTCGCCGGGCACCATCGTTGTCAGCGGTTTTCCGTGATCCTTGAGCGCCGACAGCGCCGCGCGCGTCCAAAGCACCGATCCCGGCACATGCTCCCACCTTGTGCGCGGAATATTGCCGTCGCGCGCAGGGATGCTCAGCACCGCCTCAGAGCGCTCCGACTCGGCCATTGCAGGGACGCCAAACACCTGCAGGGCAACGAAAAATATGACTAACCCCCTAAGCATCACCGCAGTCTGGCCGGATCCCGGAAATTAATCAATCACCGTCGCGCCTGTAATTCTCCCCGGCTTCTCCGCAAGCTTGCCCACTTTTGGCCGGATTACACGCGCAGGGTCCCGGCAGGGGCGAAACCAAAAGCAACCGGAGCGTTCATGCCGTTCATGTCCAGATCACCCAAGGATCAAACCTCGACCGACGCAACAGATGCCAACGCGGCGGACGGTTTTCTGGAAGGGGCGCTGTCGCGGCTGCGCCGCAAACCCGATCCCGACCTCGAAGACCTCATGAAGCGGATCATCCTGCCGTCCCTGCCGGTCAGCGACGAGGAAATGGCCCGCGCAACGCATCAGGACCTCGGACTGAAACTGGCGCGTCAGGACCTCTGGGAGGATCTGGCCGAACGGATCGACTATGCCGACGAAAGCCGCCTTGCCACACCGGGCGGCGAAGCCGCGTCGCTTCTGCTGGCGTTCGGGGCGCGCAGCGATCTGGTCGCCGCCGCCGAGGATGCCATCCATGACGGGATGAATCCCGACATGTCCGGCATGGAGGCGATGGAGGACATTCTTCTGGATCATCACGACCGCCATGCCCTTGCGCTCGTCGTGGCGCTGTCTCATTTCGATATCGGTTGGGCCTTGCAGACCGCCACCACATCCGGAGAGCTCGCCGCCGGCCCCGACACCTCGGACCGGATCGACGCCCATTTCCAGCGCGCCGTGGACCTTCTGGCTCCTTATGATCCGCAAGAGCTTGACTCGCCGTCACTGGCGGCGGCCAAATGCGCGCTTCTGGCCACGCAGCGCCATCCCGACCGGCGGGTGGCGGATGATTACGAAAAACTCATCACGCTTGATCCCGATTGCCCGCGCCACATGCGCGCGCTCGGATTCCATCTTCTGCCGCGCTATTACGGCACCTATGACCAGCTCGAGCTCGAGGCCCGCCGCACCGCCGCACGCACAGGCGAGGTCTGGGGATCGGGCGGCTATACTTGGGTCTATCTCGATGCGCTGGCTACCGATGACGCGGCACTGATCCGGCTGGATGCGGATTACTTCATCGAAGGGCTGGAACATATCCTCGGCATCAAGCGCGATCAGCATGTGACCAACCAGCTTGCCGCCTTCTGTGCGATCACCATGGCCCCCGACCGCCCCCGCCCTGCGGCCTTGCCCGCAGGCAGCGAGGCGACAAGATCGAGGCTGCATGATTGTCTGGACTGGATCCTGAGCAAGCACCTGACCGAGCTGCATCCGCTGGTCTGGTCCCAGACCCTGATGTCACCGGGCCTGACCCCTGCCCTGCCGTCGCGTCGGGCGCTGGTCACGCGAGGGCGGCATGCCGCCTTGCGCGCAATCGCGCTGCGCTTTGCCAAGGATATCGCCGCCGGCCACACGATCGCCTTCTCGTCATCGGGCATGTACCGGCTTCCGGCACTCTGACCGGCGGCGCCAGCCGCCATCCGCCCCTTGCCCGTCGACCGGGCTTGGCCTAGAACGCTCGCGTTGCGACCGATGGAGGCATGGTGATGCTGGATCTGACTTACGACCCCCCGAAGCCCAAGGTGATCGCCGGGGCGAAGCATGACTGGGAACTGGTCATCGGTATGGAGGTCCATGCGCAGGTGGCCTCGAAGGCCAAGCTGTTTTCGGGCGCCTCCACCGAATTCGGTGCCGAGCCGAATTCGAACGTATCCTTCGTGGACGCCGCGATGCCGGGGATGCTGCCGGTCATCAATGAATTCTGCATCGAACAGGCCGTGCGCACCGGGCTTGGCCTGAAGGCCAAGATCAACCTGTGGTCCGCCTTCGACCGCAAGAACTATTTCTATCCCGACCTGCCGCAGGGCTATCAGATCAGCCAGCTTTATCATCCGCTGGTGGGCGAGGGTGAAATCCTTGTGGACATGGAGCCGGGGATCGCGCGGCTTGTGCGCATCGAACGCATCCATGTCGAGCAGGACGCGGGCAAGTCGATCCATGACATGGACCCGGCCATGTCCTTCGTCGATCTCAACCGCACCGGCGTGGCGCTGATGGAAATCGTCAGCCGCCCCGATATCCGCGGCCCCGAAGAGGCCGCCGCCTATGTCACCAAGCTGCGCCAGATCCTGCGCTATCTGGGCACCTGCGACGGCAACATGCAGAACGGCAACCTGCGCGCCGATGTGAACGTGTCGATCTGTCGGCCCGGTGCCTATGAAAAATACATGGAAACTCAGGATTTCTCGCATCTCGGCACCCGTTGCGAGATCAAGAACATGAACTCCATGCGCTTCATCCAGCAAGCCATCGAATATGAAGCCCGCCGCCAGATCCAGATCGTCGAATCCGGCGGCTCGGTGGTGCAGGAAACCCGGCTCTATGACCCCGACAAGGGCGAGACGCGCTCCATGCGCTCCAAGGAAGAGGCGCATGATTACCGCTACTTCCCCGATCCCGACCTGCTGCCGCTGGAAATCGAACAGGCTTGGGTCGATGGCATCGCAGCTTCTCTGCCCGAACTGCCCGACGAGAAGAAAGCGCGTTTCATCGCCGATTACGGCGTCACGGAATATGACGCCAACGTGCTGACGGCGGATGTCGATCTGGCGCAGTATTTCGAGGATTCGGTCGCCGGTGGCGATGGCAAGCGCACCGCCAACTGGGTCATCAACGAGGTTCTGGGCCGCGCCAACAAGGCCGAGATCAGCCCCCGTCAGATCGTCGCCCCCGAGGTGAACGCCGCCATCCTCGCCATGGTCGCCCGCGACGAGATCTCGACCAAGATCGCCAAGGACGTACTCGAACTCCATATCGAGACCGGCCGCGCCCCCGAGGAAATCGTCGAGACCGAAGGCATGAAGCAGGTGACCGATACCGGCGCGATCGAAGCCGCCGTGGATCAGATCATCGCCGACAATCCCGCACAGGTGGAAAAGGCCAAGGCCAATCCCAAACTGGCGGGCTGGTTCGTGGGGCAGGTCATGAAAGCCACAGGCGGCAAGGCCAACCCCAAGGCGGTCAACGACATCATCCAGCAGAAACTGGGCCTCGATCAGGGCTGAGGGGCAGCGCCCCTCGCCCCGGACCGGCTTGGGGGGCGTACCCTGCCGGGGTCATCGGACAGGCGGATATAATGACGACATCAGTGCCCTTCATGTCCTCCCCGCTCAAGATCGAGCCGGGCTGGATCGACTTCAACAACCACCTGAACATGGGCTATTACACCGTCCTGTTCGACCGTGCCGCCGACGAGGTCTTTGCCGAATTCGGCTTCGGCCCGGACTATGCGGCGCAGGCCAATCACACGACGTTCGCCGCCGAATTCCACATCCGCTACCTGCGCGAAGTGAAACTCGGCGACACGCTGCACTCCTCGTTCTGGCTGCTCGACCATGACGAAAAGCGGTTCCACACCTTTCAGGAACTCTACCATCAGGACGGCTGGCTGGCCGCTACCGGCGAGGGCATGACACTGCATGTCAATCTTGACGGCCCCCGTGTCGCCCCCATGCCCGACGACATCCTGAGCCGTGTGCGCGCCATGGCCGCGCAACACGCGCAGCACCCCCGCCCCGACGGGGTCGGCTCTCAGATCGGCATCCGCCGCAAGCCCTGATCCCCGCCCGACAGGCTATCCGGGATCAAAAGGCAGGCCGACAGCACCTTTCTCGTGTCGTCGAAGACCACCGGCTTCTCACCCAGCCACCGGGTATGCAGCCGGTGCGACGGCGCTCGGCCCTGCGCCATCTCCTGCAGGCAGGCGGCGGTTTCCCCGGCGATGCGCGTCAGGCGCAGGCGCATATTGGCGTGATAGGTGTCTCGGTGCCGCGCCTCCATGCGCAGGTGAAACAGGGAACTGCGGGCGCGCGGCGCGATCTGCATCGCCGCGATCTGCGCCTCGGCATGGCGCGCGAACATCGCATGGGCGCGCAAAATCCGACCGGGCGCGCGCGTCACCACACCAAGTGCCGCCTCACTGGCCGCCCGCCGCAAATCGCCCGTCGCAAACCGCGAGGCGATCAGCCGCGCCCTCAGGAACGCCCAACCCGCCGCGCGCGTCTTGCCAGCCGCCCACGCAGCACAGCCGCGCTCCATCAACGCCTCCCACATCAGGTCTCGCCGCCGCCATCCCGCCTGCAGCGCAACCCGCGCCATCGGTGAGCCAGGATCAAATCCCCAGATACGCGGCGCGAACATGCTCATTGTCGTGAAGCTCATCGGCTGGCCCCTCCAGTGCCATGTTTCCCGTCTCCAGCACATAGGCATGGCTGGCCAGTTCCAGCGCCAGCTCGGCATTCTGTTCGACCAGAACCACCGGCACGCCCTGCGCGTTGATCTCTTCGATGATGCGGGCGATCTCTTCGACGATCACCGGCGCAAGCCCCATCGACGGCTCGTCCATCAGCAACAGCCGCGGCGCCGACATCAGCGCGCGCCCGATCGCCAGCATCTGCTGCTCGCCCCCCGACATGGTCTTGGCCAGCTGCCGCCGCCGTTCGCGCAGCCTCGGGAACCGCTCATAGACCTGCTCGAGATCCGCCGCGATCCCCGGCTTGTCGCGCCTCAGGAACGCCCCGGTGCGCAGGTTTTCCTCGACCGTCATATCGGGAAAGATCCGCCGCCCCTCGGGCACATGGGCGATCCCGCGCGCCACGATCTTGTCGGATGTCAGCCCGTCGATGCGCTGCCCGTCGAAATGAATCTCGCCCCCCGCCAGCGGCACCATGCCCGACATCGCCCGCAGCGTCGTCGTCTTGCCCGCGCCATTGCCGCCGATGATCGTCACGATCGCCCCATCCGGCACGCCAAGCGAGATGCCTCGCACCGCCGACACCTTGCCGTAAGTGACCGACACATCGCGCATCTCAAGCAACATGGCGCGCGCCTCCCAGATAGGCCTCGATCACCGCAGGATGGTTGCGGATCTCGGCGGGTCCGCCCTCGGCCAGAAACTTGCCGAAACTCATGCAGGTGATCGTATCGCACAGGCCCATGATCGCCTGCATGTCATGCTCGACGATCAGGATCGTGATCCCGTCCTCGCGCAGCTTGCGCATCAAGCCCATCATGCCGCGCGTCTCTTCGGGGTTCATGCCGGTGAACGGCTCGTCCAGCAGCATCACGTCGGGATGGCTGGCATAGGCCACCGCAAGCCCAAGCGCACGCTGATGCCCATGGCTCAATTCCCCGGCCAATTCACCCGCCAGATGATGCAGCCCGAAGAACTCCAGCGCCTCGCGTGCCCGCGCCTCGGCGCCGCGACGATCCTCGCGATCCCAGCCTGCGATGGCAGCGAAGATATTGGGCCGAAACGCCATATGCGTGCCGACCAGCGCGTTTTCCAGAACCGTCATCTCGGCAAAGAGCGTCGAATGCTGAAAGGTCCGCACCACGCCGCGCCGGGCCACCTCGTGCATCCGCAACCCCGAGATCACCTCGCCGCGCAGCCGCACTTCGCCCGATGTCGGCTTGTAGAACCCCGAGATCATGTTGAACGTGGTGGTCTTGCCCGCGCCATTCGGGCCGATCAGACCATGGATTTCACCATGCCTGACCTTCAGGCTAAGACCGTCCACGGCGGTCAGCCCGCCAAAGCGCATGGTCAGGGTATCGACTTCTAGAAATTGGGTCATTCCGCAGCCCTTTGTTTTTCAACAGCCTTGCCGCGGCCCCGCGTTGTCAGATGTTGCACGATGCTTTCCAATCCCTTGGGCAGGAACAGGATCGACAGGATCATGATCAGGCCATAGATCAGCGGGCGCATCTGCTCGAAGCCCAGTTCGCGCAGCACGATCTCGTTCAGCACGGTCAGCACGACACAGCCAAGGATCGGACCATAGAACGTGCCGGTCCCGCCCACGATCGCCC
This sequence comes from Roseobacter sp. AzwK-3b, assembly GCF_000170875.1. Taxonomy (NCBI): domain Bacteria; kingdom Pseudomonadati; phylum Pseudomonadota; class Alphaproteobacteria; order Rhodobacterales; family Roseobacteraceae; genus Roseobacter; species Roseobacter sp. AzwK-3b. The sequence continues at coordinate 67,881 of NZ_ABCR01000014.1, read as the reverse complement.
AGGTCAGCACATAGACCATCAGATCGACATCGAAGCTGTTGGGATTGATCGTGCCGACATAATGCGCCATCAGCCCGCCGCCGATCCCCGCGAACCCGCTGGCGATGGCAAAGGCCAGCGTCCGATAGGCCCGCAGATTGACGCCCGACGCCTCGGCCAGCTTGTCCTGCCAATGCACCGCGTGAAAGGTCAGGCCAACAGGGCTGCGCTCGATCCGCCACAGCAGCCACAGGCAGACCGCCACCACAAAAGCCGACAGGTAGTAGTAACTGACCGGCTCGAAGAAATCGAAATCATAGATACCGATGGAAAAATCGGGCATCGGCTCGATCCCCTTGATGCCCTTCGGGCCGCCGAACGGATCGCGAAAGCGCTTCCATAACAGGCGGATGATCTCACCGGCGGCGAAAGACCCGATCAGGAAATAGAACCCCTTCATCCTGAAGAGCGGAAAGGACAACAGCACCGCCAACAGCGCCGCCGTGGCCCCGCCCAGCAGGATCGAGACCGGCACCCACACCCCCAGCTCCTTGCTGTAGAGCGCCGAGGCATAGGCCCCCACCCCCATGATGACCACATGCGCCAGCGACCATTCCCCGGTCAGCGTCAGAAGCCGGTACGAGGACACCAGCAGAATGTTGATGGTCAGGAAAACAAGGATTTCCTGCTGCGAGAAACTCAGCCCATGCGGCAGCGCCAGCAGCGCACAGGCCGCCAGCAGGATGACGACAAGCCTACGCACGATCCGCACTCCCGAAAAGACCCGTCGGCTTGACGATCAGCACCAGCAGCATCAGGCTCAGCCCGACGATATCGGCGATCACCCCGTCATAGAACGTGGTCACGAACGTGTGGATGATCGCATAGGCCACCGACGCCACCACCGCCCCTTCCAGACTGCCCACACCGCCCACGATGATGACGATAAAGGCCGTGATGATGACCGAATGGCCCATATGCGGATTGACCGACACCAGCGGCGCGGTCAGCGCCCCCGCGATCCCTGCAAGGCCCGCGCCGATGAACATGGCGATCCGCGCCGTCTGCTTGATCGAAATGCCCTGCAACGCCGCCGCTTCGGGGTCCTGCGCCGCCGCGCGCAACGCCCAGCCAAACCGCGTCTTCTTCAGGAAAATCCACAGCGCGCTCAACAGCACGACCGCCGCGATGATGACATAGAGCCGCGCCACTGGAAGGCGCACCCTGTCGGAGAATTCGATCACCGCCTGCGTGACCGGGGCAATATGCTCCATCCGCACGCCGAACCCCATCGCGGCCACCGCCTGCAGGATCATCAGAAACCCGATCGAGGCGACAAGCCCCCCCAACGGATTGTCCCGCAAGGGCCGGAAAAGCGCCCGCTCCATCGCAAGGCCCAAGGCCCCCACAAAGATCAGCCCCATCGCCACCGCCAGAAAGAACGGCACCTGAAAATCGGTATACATCAGCACCACCGTATAGGCGCCCGCCATATACAGCTCGCCATGGGCGAAATTGATCACCCCCATGACGCCGAAGATGAGCACAAGGCCCACCGCAATCAGCGAGATATAGCTCGCCGCATACACGGCATTCAGGCCGGTCTGCGCAAGGAGTTCCAGCATCTGTTCGGTCTCTTCCTGTCAGGGACAGGCGCCGCGAACACCCTCATTCGCGGCGCCTTTTTCCGGCCTTGCGCCTTAGCGCTGATCCCACATCTGGTCATAGGCTTTCATGTGCTTGACCAGCAGATCGCCATGCTTGTCGTACCAGGCCGGGATACTGCGGAACTCCTTGATGGTGGCCTTGCCGTTCTCGATCGCCACCACCGGCCAATCGCCCACCAGCGCGTTGTCGATCCCGAAAAGCTCGGTCCCCCACCAGCGCGCATCGCCGAAGGCATGCTTGCCGGTGCCGCCCTCCTTCATGGCGGCGATCACCGCATCCGGCTCGGCCGATCCGGCCTTCTCGGCGGCGGCTTTCCACAGATCCATCACCGAGGCATATTCCCAGCTCACAGCACCCCACTGACCGGGATAACGCTTGTTGAACTCGGCGAAGAACCCGTTTGGATCCTCGAAATTCACCTGATCCGAATTCAGCGCCGGATCGTCGAAATCCGGGAACTGGAACAGGAACCCCTCCATGAATTCCTTGGATGTCTTGGCGATGATCTGGTCATAGAAATCCGCCGTGCACGAGATGATCTGCCCCTCATAGCCTTGCTGGAACAACTGTTCGCAGATCGGATGCACATAATCCGAATAGCACGTGTCCAGACAGACGATATCCGGGTTCGACGACATCAGCCGCGTGACGACTGGCGCGAAATCGGTCGTGGCCGGGTCGAACAAAAGCGGCTCGTCCTGCATCTCGATCCCCGCCGCCTCGAACGCCGCGAGATACGTGGCGACCGACGGCAGGCCAAGCGCATCGTCCTGCGCGCACATCACCGCCGTCTTCAACTCGGGCCGGTTCTCGGCCAGCCACTCGACCGCCGTCACATTGTAGATCGGATGCACCTCGGCCGGCGCGATCAGCGTGGTGGTATCGGGACTGAGATCACTGGGCAGCAAGGTCGAAAACAGCATTCCGGTCCTGTCAGCCACCGGCTGCACGCCGGGCCATGTGTCGCCACCGAGCATCATGATGAAGCTGACGCCATCCTCACGGATCAGCTTGGTCGCGCCGGTGCGGGCCTTGGCGGGGTCATATTCGTTGTCATAGGCCACGAACTCCACCTGATAGGCGCCGTCCGACAGCTGGATACCGCCCGCCGCGTTCACCCTCTCGGCCCAGATCTGGCACCCGTCGAGCCCCGGCTTGCCCCAGGCCGCCACAGCCCCCGTCAAAGGCGCAAGAAAGCCGATCCTGATGACGTTGTTCTGGGCATGGGCCAGCCGTGGCAAGCTCGAGGCCGCCGCCGCCGCTGCCGCTGCCGAGGATTGCAGGAAGGTCCGGCGCGTCAGCCCCGGCTTCATGATCTTGGAAAGCATTTTCGTTTTCTCCCATGTTGGCATGCCCGCTGGTTTCGGGCGATTTTCTTGGAGGCCAACGTCATGGAACGAGCGGGCGCGACAGCGGCAGGGCGACCGAGGCACAGCCATACCAACGCGCGCAGGTTGCTTCGGCCTCGACTCCGAACGCTAACAGAGATACCCCAACCTGCCAACAAAATTGGTTCAATTATTGGATCAATTGTGGACTTTTATTGCGCACTAAATCCGACAAAAATAAACGGATTATCATAATTACTTGTTTTTGTTATATATATTATGTATTTAAAATAATCATATTTTCAACCACAAGGGTACCAATTTTCATATCCGGCCCAATCTCCCGTCTGCGCGGGGCATCATCCGCCGCCCATGGGCGCGGCAAGCATGGCGCACCACATCCCTGCAGCAGACCGCTTTCCCACCCGCCCTTTGCGCGCTAGGTTGTTCCATCTAAGCAAGCTTCAGGATCCCCGATGACCCGACCCATCGACGACACCGCAACCATCGTCACACCCCAGCCGATCGGCGCGACGGTGCAGATCGTGGTCGATACCCTGTTCGCGCGCATCAAGTCCGAAGAATACCCGACCGACACGCGCCTGCCCTCCGAACGCACCCTGGCCTCGGAACTGGGGGTCGCGCGCAACACCGTCCGCGAGGCGCTGGACGTGCTGGAAAACCAGAACGTGATCCGCCGCCGCCCCGGCTCGGGCAGCTTTGTGACCTACCGCTCCAAGACACCTTCGCGCGCCGTCGACGAATCCGTCGCCGATGATACAAGCCCGCTGGATCATCTTGTGGTGCGCGGCATTCTCGAACCTGAAATGGTCCGGCTTGCGGTGGTCAACATGACCCCTCGCCAGATCACCGAATTGTCGCAAACACTGTCGGCGCTCGAAGCCATCAACACCGACATGGACGCCTTCATCGAACTCGAGGAAAAGCTCTACACCCAGATCGCCGAAGGCACAGGCAACCCGCTGCTGGCGTCCTGCTACCGGTTGACCATCGAAACCTACCGCCAGAGCTTTCGCACCAAGCTGCGCCGCCGCAACCTGACGCCGCGCCGCATTCAGGACTATCAGAAACGCTATAACACCTTGTTCAACGCCATTGCGTCGCGCGATGTCGCCTCTGCGGTGGAATTCATCAAGCTGCATCTGGTCGAGGAACAGAAACTGCTGTTGCAGGAATTCTGATCGCGCCTCACGCCTCGATAGTGCGGGCCTGCAATTCGGTGCCCTCGCCGACCCCGCGCTCCAGTCGCTGATCCCACATCTGACCCAGAGCGACCATCTCGCGTTTCAACAGATCGGCATTGTCGCGCAGCCATCCCGGCACCGACCCGAAGCTGACGATCCGCGCCTTGCCGTCCTGCACCGTCACCACCGGCCATTCGCCCACCAGCGCATTGTCCACGCCGAACACATCGCGCCCCCACCATTGCGCCGGGCCGAACGCATGGGTGACATGGCCAAGCTGCTTCATCGCCGCCAGAACCGACAGCGGATTGACCGTACCGGCCTTTTCCACCGCCGCGTGCCAGATATCCAGAATGGCGGCATATTCCCAACTGACCGCGCTCCAGCTGCCGGGGTAGCGGGCGTTGTATTCCTCGTAAAAGACATTCGGCTGATTGAAGAAAAACGCCTTTTCCCGCAGCGCAGGATCGTCGAAGTCCGGAAAGTGAAAGACCGCCCCTTCCATGAAATCACGCCCCGTGCGCGCCACCAACCGATCGTAGTGATCCAGCGTGCACGAGATGATCTGCCCCCTGAAGCCCTGCGCATGGGCGTATTCCGTCATCGCATGCACCATCGGCGTATAGCTGGTGCACCAGCACAGGATATCGGGGTTTTCGTCCAGCATCGGCTGCACCAATGCCGCGGCATCGGTCATCGCGGGATCATACTGGATTTCCTTGGCGATCTCGATGCCCGCCGCCTTGAACGCCGCGCGATAGGTGGCCAGCGACGGCAGGCCAAGCGCATCGCGCTGACTGCACATCGCCACTGTTTTCAACTCGGGCCGCGCCTTGGCCAGCCACTCCACCCCAGTGACCAGATAGATCGGGTGCACCTCGGACGGGGCAATGAGATAGGGCGTATCCGGGCTCAGGTCACTGGGCAGCAGCGTCGAGGTCAGGATGCGCCGATCCATCAGGAAATCCGCCACCGGGGTAAAGCTGTCACCGCCCAGCATCATCAGCAGCTTGACGTCATGATCTTGCACCAGCCGCACAGCCCCCGCCATCGCCGTCTTCGGCTCATAGCCGCAATCATGCGCATGGATGCGAATCGGATAGCGGCGCCCGTCGATCAGCAGACCGCCCGCGGCATTCAGCCAGTTTTCCCAGATCCGGCAGCCATGCAGCCCGGGCAGCCCCCAGGATTCGACCGGCCCGCTCAGCGGCGCGAGAAAGCCGATATTGACGGTACTGGCCATCCCCGCCTGCAGGCGCGGCAGCGCGCCACTTATCGCCAGCCGATGCGCAAAACTCGACGACTCCATGATATTCCGTGCTCCCTTGCGCCAAGACGTTCTGCGACGATACCACCGGATCGCGCCCTGAACAGGATTGTTGTTGACTCATTGGTACACGGTTTGGCTTACTGAAGTGAACCAAAAGAACCAAAACAGGAATTTGGTTCATACCAATCAGGGAGACTGACCACATGGCAAAGAAACGCGTTGGTATCATTGGGGCCGGCCCTTCGGGGCTTGCACAGCTGCGTGCATTCCAGTCCGCCGCCGAAAACGGCGAGGATATCCCCGAGATCGTCTGCTACGAGGCGCAGTCCGATTGGGGCGGCCTGTGGAACTACACATGGCGCACCGGCGTCGATGACAGCGGCTTTCCCTGCCATGGCTCGATGTATCGCTACCTGTGGTCCAACGGCCCGAAGGAGGGCCTGGAATTCGCCGACTACACCTTCGATGAACATTTCGGCAGGGAAATCGCCAGCTACCCGCCCCGCGAGGTGCTGTTCGACTATATCAAGGGCCGCGTCGAAAAGGCCGGGGTCCGCGACTGGATCCGCTTCAACAACTACGTGCGCGATGTCCGTTACGACGACGCAACCGGCACATTCACCGTCACCGCCCGCGACACGGCCCGCGACGAGGAAACCATCGAGGTGTTCGACCATGTGATCGTCGCCTCTGGCCATTTCTCCACGCCCAACGTGCCGCATTATCCGGGCTTCGAATCCTACAATGGCCGCATCCTGCACGCCCATGACTTCCGCGATGCCCGCGAATTCGAAGGCAAGGACATCCTCATCATGGGCTCGTCCTACTCGGCCGAGGATATCGGCTCGCAATGCTGGAAATACGGCTGCAACTCGATCATCTCGTCACACCGCTCCGGTCCCATGGGCTACCAATGGCCCGACAACTGGGACGAGGCCCCCGGCCTCAGCCATGTCGAGGGCAAGACCGCCCATTTCGTCGACGGCACCAGCCGCGAGGTCGATGCCATCATCCTGTGCACCGGCTACAAGCACCACTTCCCCTTCCTGCCCGACGCTCTGCGCCTCAAGACCGCCAACCGGCTGGCGGCGGCGGATCTCTACAAGGGCGTGGTCTTCGTGCCCAATCCCAAACTGTTCTATCTCGGGATGCAGGACCAGTGGTTCACCTTCAACATGTTCGATGCGCAAGCCTGGTGGGCGCGTGACTGCATCATGGGCAAGATCGCCCTCCCGGACACCGCCACCATGGAGGCCGACTGGAAACAGCGCGAAGCCGACGAGGACAAGCTCGAGGACGATTACGCCTGCATCAAATATCAGGGCGACTATGTCGAGGAACTGATCGCCGAAACCGATTACCCCTCCTTCGATGTGGAAGCCGCCTGTCAGGCCTTCTACGAATGGAAGAAGCACAAGAAGAAAGACATCATGGCCTTCCGCAACTACGGCTATGTGTCACCGATGACCGGCAAGAAGGCACCGCCGCATCATACACCTTGGGTCGAGGCACTCGATGACAGCCTCGACTCCTACCTGCAAACCGAAAAACAGGCCCAATCCGCCTGATCCGATGTCGTCCCGGCCAAACCTTTCCCCCATGGCCGGGGCGACGAACCCTTGAGCGCGCGAACACATCATGGCCATCACCCCCCTCTTCGAGACCCCCTACGAGCGGGCGGGCATCCTGTTGCCCGGCCTGCCGGTGCTGGAACCCGGCGTCGAACGACACCCCGTGCCCGCCGGCGGCTCCCGTGCCCTGCCAATCGAGGCGGGGGACGAAATCACCCTGCTCGATCCCGAAGGCCTGCAACCCGGCGAACTTGTGCTCTTCGGCCCCGACGGGCGCTCGGACGCGGCCATGCTGGGGGCCACCGGCTCGGGCCGCCCCGAAGGCGTGATCTCGGTGCTGGCCAATGGCTCGCCCTCGGGTGCCCGTGTGGCGCGTGCGCTCGATGCGGCGGGCTTCAAGCTGGGCAAGGCCGATGCGGTGCGCGTCTTTGCCGAAGGCTCGCGCCCCGGCGACATGGCCACCTTTCACGCCGCCTGCGACGGCCTGCTGATCGTCGCCGCCCCCGGTGGCCCGATGCAGCCCTGCGCGCAGGACACGCCCACCGACCTGATCCTCTATATCCGCCGCGCCAACCGCCGCAACGCCAAGGGCGGGCTCCTGCCCCCCGATCCGCTGGCCGATCCGATCCACAACATCAACATCCAGCCCGGCGAGGCGCACAGCTACGAGGTGCGCAAGGGCCAGTATATCCAGATCCTCGATGTGCAGGGCCGCGAATGCTCGGATTTTCAGGCCTTCTCGATGCGCGCACTGGACAAGGGGCTGGAACGCGACATCGACCCCACCACGACCCGCTCGCTGATGGGGTCGCTCTACCCCCAGCCCGGCATCTTCTCGAAATACTGGAGTGTCGATCAGGAGCCGCTGGTCGAGATCGTGCAGGACACATGCGGCCGGCATGACACGTTCGGGCTGGCCTGTACCGCGCGCTATTACGAAGATCTGGGCTATCCCGGTCACGTGAACTGCTCGGACAACATGAATGCCGATCTTGCGCAATACGGCATCCGCCCGCGCGCCGGCTGGCCCGCGATCAACTTCTTCTTCAACACCATGCTGGATGAGACAAACGCCATCGGCATGGACGATCCATGGTCGCGCCCCGGCGATTTCGTGCTGCTGCGCGCGCTCACCGACCTGATCTGCGTGTCCACTGCCTGCCCCTGCGATGTGGACCCGGCCAATGGCTGGAACCCCACCGACATTCAGGTGCGCAGCTATGGCGCGACCGAAACCTTCAGCCGTTCGATCGGCTATCGCAAATCGGCGGAGGCCCAAGTGGAAGACACCAAGGAAACCGGGTTCCATTCCCGCTTCGCGCAGCACACGCGCAATTTCATCGAATACAATGGCTACTGGCTGGCCTCGGACATGACCGGCAAGGGGGCGCTGGCCGAATACTGGGCCTGCCGCGAAAAGGCCGCCGTGATGGATCTGTCGCCCTTGCGCAAATACGAGGTGACAGGCCCCGACGCCGAAGCCCTCATGCAGCTTTGCGTGACCCGCAACATGAAAAAGCTGGCTGTCGGTCAGGTGGTCTATACCGCCATGTGCTACGATCACGGCGGCATGATCGACGACGGCACCGTGTTCCGTCTGGGTCAGGACAATTTCCGCTGGATCGGCGGCAACGACACCTCCGGCCTGTGGCTGCGCCAGCAGGCGCAGGAGCGCGGGATGAACGCTTTCGTGCGCAACTCGACTGACCAGCTGCACAATATCGCCGTGCAAGGCCCCCTCAGCCGCGAGATCCTCTCGGCCCTGATCTGGACACCGCCCACCCAGCCCACCATCGACGAGCTGGAGTGGTTCCGCTTCACCATCGCCCGGATCGGCGACTATGACGGGATCCCTCTGGTGGTCAGCCGCACCGGCTATTCCGGCGAATTGGGCTACGAGGTGTTTTGCCACCCCAAACACGCCCCACAGGTCTTCGACGCCATCTGGGCCGAAGGCGCACTCAAGGGCATGCTGCCCCTCGGGCTTGAGGCTCTGGACATGCTGCGCATCGAATCCGGGCTTATCTTTGCCAATGCCGAATTCTGCGACCGCACCGACCCGTTCGAGGCCGGCATCGGCTTTGCCGTTCCGCTCAAGACACAAGAGGACGATTTCATCGGCCGCACGGCGCTCGAAAACCGCAAGGCGCATCCGCAGCGCAAACTGGTCGGGCTCGAGATCGAAAGCGGCATCGTACCCTCGGGCGGCGATTGCGTCCGCATGGGCCGCGCCCAGATCGGCGAGATCACCTCGGCCATGCGCTCACCCATCCTCGGCAAGACCATCGCACTGGCGCGGCTCGACCTGCCCCATACCGAGCCGGGCACCGCCGTCGAGGTGGGTCAGCTCGACGGGCAGCAAAAACGCCTCAAGGCCACCATCGTCCCCTTCCCGCATTTCGATCCGACCAAGGAACGCGTGAAGGGCAATTACGGCTGAGACCGGCGCCTCCGGGCCGCGCCGCAACGCGCGGTCCGTTTACGATTGATCTGCAGCAGGTCGATACCGACGCGATACCGACGTTATACCGACGCGATGCCGAACGGGTTTTCCCCTGTTAACCAAGGGCTTTGGGGTGAGTCGCGGCTCAGCCGGTCCGGATCGCTGTTCCCAGCTTCGCACTCCGCCGCCCCTGCGTGCCGTCTCGCCCCAAGGTCCGGCAGAGCAGCGCCACCGGAATCAGCCCGAACGCCACCAGCACCAGCGACGGCACAGCCGCCTCCGACAGCCGCTCATCCGACGCCAGCCGGTGCGCCTGCACCGCCAGCGTCTGGAAATTGAACGGATGCAGGATCAGCGTGGCGGGCAGTTCCTTCATCACATCGACGAACACGATCAGCAGCGCCGTCAGCACGCTGGTGCGCGCCACAGGCAGATGCACCCGCCACAAAAGCCGCGGTCCCGGCTGCCCAAGCGACCGACCAATCGCGTCGTAATGCACTGGAACTGTTGCCATTCCGCTGTCATAGGCATTCAGCGCGGCGGCCATGAACCGCGCCATATAGGCCACGATCATCAGCCATATGGACCCGGTAATGAGCAGCCCCGTACTGATCCCGAACGAGGCTTCCATCACATCGTCGATCAGATTGTCGAGCGCCGCCATCGGCACCATCAGCCCCACCGCGATCACGCCGCCCGGCACCGCATATCCCAGCCCCGCGCCCACCACCATCAGCCGCGACCGCCGGTCCGGCCGGGTGCGTGCGCGAAACCCGATCAGCACCGCCCCGATCACCGTCAGAACCGCCGCAACCCCCGCCAGCAGAACGGAATTCTGCATCAGCGACAGATACCGGCTATCGAACAGGTTCTGCCCCGACCCCACCGCCATAAACCCCAGCATTATAACGGGGATCAGGAACCCAAGCGCCACCGGCGCAAGGCAGAACGCCGTCGCCATCCAACCCGCCGCACCGGTCAGCTGGGGCCGCTCCATCGTCTCGAACCGCGCGCCCTGCCCCGCAGTCCGCGCCTTGCCGCGCTGCGCCCGCTCCAGCCCCGCCAGAAGCAGCGCAAAGCTCAGCAAACACAGGGATAATTGCGCCGCCGCCGCCCGATCCCCAAGCGAGAACCACGCCTGGTAAATCCCCGTGGCAAAGGTCTGCACATTGAAGAACGCAACCGTTCCATAATCCGCGATGGTCTCCATCACCGCCAGCAGCGCGCCCCCCGCAATCGCAGGCCGCGCCATCGGCAGCGCCACCCGCAGAAAGGCCCGGAACGGCGAGCGCCCAAGCGTCCGCGCCACCAGAAACGCGTTCGAGGATTGCTGTTTGAACGAAGCCCGCGCCAGCAGGTAGACATAGGGATAAAGCACGATGGTCAGCATCAACGCCGCCCCGCCCAGACTACGGATTTCCGGGAACCAATACTCCCTCGGCCCCCAGCCCGTCACCTCGCGCAGCAAGGTCTGCACCGGCCCCGGATGATCCAGCAAGGATGTATAGGCATAGGCCAGCACATAGGCCGGAAACGCCAGTGGCAGCGCCAGCGCCACCTCCAGCCAGCGGGAGCCGGGAAAGCGGTAGACGGTGACAAGCCAAGCCGTCACACTGCCGATCAGTGCCGTCGAAACCCCTACGATCATTACCAAAATCAGCGTCGTGCGCGCATAGCGCGGCAGGACGGAGGCGAGAATATTGCGCCACGTATCAAGATCGCCAGTGAATGCCGCAAGCGCCGCCGCCAGGATCGGCGCGACGCAAAGGATCACGGCAATCCACGCAATTCGATGCAGCAGGCGTTCGGACATATCGGTGCTTTCGACGGTTCAGGCGCCATGGCTGCCACAAAACGCTGTCGGGTTCCAGACATTCCCGACAAAAAAAGTGTGGGATGCGGTGCGACCCTGTCTTCGGGCCGCACCGGGTTGCGGCTTCGCGTCAGCGATCCAGCAGTCTTGCCTGCGCCAGATAGGCCTCGCCAGCGGCACGCAGACGCTCGGGGTCATCGCCTTCGGATGTCTGGTGCACTTCCTCCAGAACCACAGGCAGCGCGCCCAACTCCTCGTTGATCTTCGCCAAGGCTATTTCCAGAGTATAGGTATATTCGTGCACCTCTTCCATATCCGCCGTCGTCAGCGGATCGCGGTCCAGCACATTGGCCAATTTGGCGTTATATTTAGCGAAATTCTCGACCGCCTGCTCCAGCGTCTCGGATGGTTCGGGCGCATAATGCGTCACCTGCTCGGCTGTTGCTGGCACCAAATGCCCAAGCGTGATCGCCGCAGCTGTGACAAGACTTCCAACGGTATGTTTCATCGGTCTGATCCTTTTTCGGATATATCATGCTGGCTACCGCGCGGGTTGGCCGATGATCCACCGACTGCGTACCGCTCAGGTCGCTCTCGTTTCGCGGGGACAGTTCTGCACCATCACCATTCGGGTGCAGATGATCCGCGCGACACCGTCGCGACGCTCGTGCAAAGGCCGGAAACCCAAGCCTCGCGCCACGCCACTGTCATGCTCACGGCTAAGGAAGCGCAAGATGGTTGTCAATATTTCCTGATTATTTTCGTAGGTCTTTAAGCAATTCGCACGGTCAGAACCTCTCACAATCCGGACGATACAGACCAAGCTTGACGAAACGTCATGCCCGGATGACGAATTATCTTTTGGCGTTCGCACACACCATGGTTAATCTTGCCTATCGTTAAGGCTACGAATTCAGAGAAAAATCCAAAATATCGACAGGGAGTCCACAATGAAAACAACAGCAATTCTGACCGCAGCGCTTCTGGCCAGCACTTCCATCGGCGCCTCTGCCGAGACACTGCGTTGGGCCCGTGCGGGGGATTCGCTCACCCTCGATCCGCATGCACAAAACGAAGGGCCGACCCACACGCTGGCCCATCAGATATATGAACCCCTGATTATCCGCGACATGACCGGCGCCTTCCAGCCGGCGCTTGCGACGGACTGGGCTCCCAAGGCGGATGATCCCAACGTCTGGGTTTTCAACCTGCGCCAGGGCGTCAAATACCATGACGGCTCGGATTTCACCGCCGAGGATGTGGTCTTTTCCATCACCCGTGCAAAATCCGAGAATTCCAACATGAAAGAGCTTTTGACCTCGGTGGTCGAAGTGCGCGCCGTGGACGATCATACCGTCGAATTCGTGACCGATGGGCCGAACCCGATCCTGCCCTCGAACCTGACCAACATGTTCATGATGGACAAAGGCTGGGCCGAAGCGAACGACTCCGTCACCGTGCAGGACGTCGAGGGCGGACAGACCACCTTTGCCTCCACCAACGCCATGGGAACCGGCGCTTACAAGCTGGTCAGCCGCGAGCCTGACGTGAAAACCGTCCTTACCCAGAACGAAAACTACTGGGGCAAGGACGAATTCCCGATGGATGTGACCGAGATCGTCTACACCCCGATCCAGAACGCCGCCACCCGCGTCGCGGCGCTTTTGTCAGGCGAAGTCGATTTCATTCAGGACGTTCCCGTGCAGGATCTGGGCCGCGTGGGCGAGACCGAGGGGCTGCTCGTCAAGACAGCGCCTCAGAACCGGGTGATTTTCTTCGGGATGAACATGGGCGCAGACGACATCGCCAATGACGATGTCGAAGGCAAGAACCCGCTGGCGGATGTGCGCGTGCGCAAGGCCATGTCCATGGCGATCAACCGCGACGCCATCAAGCAGGTGGTGATGCGCGGGCAATCCCAGCCCGCCGGCATGATCGCGCCCCCCTTCGTCAATGGCTGGACCGCCGAGATGGACAGCTCGGCCAAGACCGATATCGACGCCGCCAAGGCGCTGATGGCGGATGCCGGATATGGTGATGGCTTCTCGATCCAGCTCGACTGCCCGAACGACCGCTACATCAACGACGAGGCGATCTGTCAGGCCACCGTGGGGATGCTGGCGCAAATCGGTGTCACCGTGAATCTCGACGCGAAACCCAAGGCACAGCATTTCCCGCTGATTACCAATGATCAGACGGATTTCTACATGCTGGGCTGGGGCGTTCCGACCTACGATTCCGAGTACATCTTCAACTTCCTCGTTCACACCCGTGGCGAGGATCGCGGCAGCTGGAACGGGACCGGCTTCTCGAATGCGGACGTCGACGCGATGATCGTGTCGCTGGCCTCCGAGACCGACCTTGCCGCGCGCAACGAGACCATCCAGTCGATCTGGAACGTCGTGCAGGAAGAGCAGCTCTATATCCCGATCCACCATCAGGTGCTCAACTGGGGCATGACCAGCGCGGTTGGCACCGAAGTCAGCCCAGAGGATGACCCGAAGTTCAAGTTCTTCACGATGAACTGACGCGTATTCGGGCGGGCCGCATGCCCGCCCGGACATGCCGCGCCCCACCTATGGGGCGCGGTTTTCCGCATTGATCGGAGCCCCAGATGCTCGCCTATATCATCCGCCGCGTATTCCAGTCCGTGCTGGTCCTTCTGATCGTGGGGCTTGTCGCGTTCTCGATGTTCGCCTTCGTGGGCGACCCGGTCGACAACATGCTCGGCCAAGAACGCACCCAGGCCGATATCGAACGTCTGCGCCAGCAGCTTGGCCTCGACCGGCCCTTCATCGTGCAATACTGGCTGTTTCTCGAACAGGCCGCGCAGGGCAATTTCGGTCTCAGCTACCGACAGGGCCGCCCCGTGGCCGAGATCCTCATGGAGCGCTTGCCCGCAACGCTGGAACTTGCCTTCGTCTCGGGCCTTCTGGCCCTGTTTGGTGGCATTGCGCTTGGCATCTTCACGGCGATCCACCGTCGCGGCGCTGCAGCAAATATCATCATGACCCTGTCGCTGCTCGGCGTGTCGCTGCCTACCTTCCTGATCGGCATCCTGCTGATCTATGTCTTTTCCGTCGAGCTTGGCTGGCTGCCCAGCTTCGGGCGCGGCGAGGTGACGGATCTTGGCGGCTGGACCACGGGCTTTTTGACGGCAAGTGGTCTCAAGGCGCTGATCCTGCCGGCCATCACCCTTGGGCTTTACCAGATGACATTGATCATGCGGCTGGTGCGCACCGAAATGCTCGAGGTGCTGCGCATGGACTACATCCGCTTCGCCCGCGCCCGTGGCATCCGCGAAAAATCAGTCAATTTCCGCCATGCTCTGAAGAACACGCTGGTGCCGGTCATCACCATCACCGGCCTGCAACTGGGCAGCATCATCGCCTTCGCAATCATCACAGAGACGGTGTTCCAATGGCCCGGCGTCGGCCTTCTTTTCATCAACGCGATCCAGTTCGTCGATATCCCGGTGATGGCCGCCTATCTGATGATGATCTCGGTGATGTTCGTCGGCATCAACCTGATCGTGGACATGCTCTATTTCGCGATCGACCCGCGCCTGCGCGTCGACCGCACCGCAGGAGGGCACTGAGATGGCCGATACCAGCAACGATATCCGTCCCACCCGCCTGCGCCGCGTCTGGAACAGCGACATTGCCTGGTCGTTCCGCCATGCGCCGGTGGCCATGGTCTCGACGCTGATGGTTGTAGTGCTGATCCTCGGCGCAGTGCTGGCGCCCCTGATCGCGCCTCATGACCCGTTCAACCCAGCAACCTTGAACCTGATGAACGGCTTCACCCCGCCGGGCGTCGCCAACCAGTTCACCGGGGATTTCTTCGTGCTCGGCACCGATGATCAGGGCCGCGACGTCTTTTCGACGATCCTCTACGGGATGCGTATCTCGCTGTTCGTGGGCTTCGCGGCGGTGCTTCTGGCAATGGTGCTCGGCGTAACCCTCGGCCTCTTGGCAGGCTACGCAGGAGGCTGGACCGAAACGATCATCATGCGCATCGCCGATGTGCAGCTGACCTTCCCTGCGATCCTCGTGGCGATGCTGATCTTCGGGATCGCCAAGGGCATCACCCCGCCCGAATACCGCGACCAGATGGCGATCTGGGTGCTGATCCTGGCCATCGGCCTCAGCGATTGGGTGCAGTTCGCCCGGGTGGTGCGTGGTGCCACACTGGTCGAAAAGAACAAGGAATACGTGCAAGCCGCCCGCCTGATCGGGCGCACGCCCTTTGCCATCATGCTGCGCCACATCCTGCCCAATGTGCTCAACCCCGTGCTGGTAATCGCCACCATCAGTCTTGCGCTGGCGATCATCGCCGAGGCGACACTGTCCTTCCTCGGCGTAGGCGCCCCCCCGACCAAACCCAGCCTCGGCACGCTCATACGCATCGGTCAGGAATTCATGTTCTCCGGCGAATGGTGGATCCTGTTCTTCCCCGCCGCCACGCTTCTGGCGCTGGCGCTGTCGATCAACCTGCTGGGCGACTGGTTGCGCGACGCATTGAACCCGAGGCTCAGATGACCGCAACACCCGTCCTGTCCGTCCGTAACCTTGTCGTGGAAATTCCCACGCGCCACGGCGTGCTGCGCCCCGTCGATGCCGTCAGCTATGACATTCACGCAGGCGAAATCCTTGGCGTCGTGGGCGAATCCGGCGCCGGAAAATCCATGACCGGCAATGCGGTGATCGGCCTTTTGGACCCGCCCGCGCGGATCGTCTCGGGCCAGATCCTGCTGTCGGGCCAACCGGTCCACACCCTCAGGGGTGACGCCCTGCGCCGGCTGCGCGGCAAGCGGATGGGCATGATCTTTCAGGATCCGCTGACCTCGCTCAACCCGCTGCTCACCGTCGGCGACCAGCTGACCGAAACGATCCTCGAGCATCTCGACGTCTCCCCGTCCGAGGCCCGCAAGCGCGCCGTTGCAGCCCTCGAAGAGGTGGGCATCCCCGCCGCCCGCGACCGGATCGACAGCTACCCGCATGAATTTTCCGGCGGGATGCGGCAGCGCGTGGTGATCGCCCTTGCGCTCTGCGCCGAACCCGATCTCGTGATCGCCGACGAGCCAACGACTGCTCTGGATGTGTCCGTGCAAGCCCAGATCATCGCGCTCCTCAAGCGGCTTTGCCGCGACCGTGGCGTGGCGGTGATGCTGGTCACACATGACATGGGCGTCATCGCCGAGGCCGCCGACCGCGTGGCGGTGATGTATGCAGGCCGCCTGGCCGAGCTTGGCCCCGTGCGCGAGGTGCTCACCGACGCGCACCACCCCTACACCGCCGGTCTCATGGCGTCGACCCCGCTGGCAAGCCAGGGCCACCGCCGCCTGCGTCAGATCCCCGGTGCCATGCCCCGGCTGGGCAATCTGCCACCGGGCTGCGCCTTCTCGCCGCGCTGCGACCACGTGCAGGACCGCTGCCGCCACGATCCCGGCCCGACACTCGACACATGCGACGGCCGCGCCGCCTGCTGGTTCCCGCTGCGCTCTCAGGCTGACACCACCACCGACCGCGATCAGGAGGCCGAAGCATGAGCGCGATCATCCGGATCGAACATCTGACCCGCATCTTCGATGTCTCCAAACCCTGGCTCAACCGGCTGATCGAACGCGCCCCCCGTGCACTGCTCACCGCCGTGTCGGATGTCAGCTTCGAGATCGAGGAAAACAGCGTCTACGCCCTTGTTGGCGAAAGCGGCTCGGGAAAATCCACCATCGGCAAGATCATCGTGGGCCTCGTGCCGCCCTCGCAAGGCTCGGTCCTGATCGAGGGCGTGGATCTCGCCACCGAAAGCGACGCCGCCCAGATCGATGCCGTGCGCGCCGATATCCAGATGATCTTCCAGGATCCCTACGCCTCGCTCAACCCACGCTGGCGCGTGCGTGACATCATTGCCGAACCTGTGGCCGCGCGCGGCGGGGCAACCGCCGGGCTCGCAGAGAAGCTGCTGGAACAGGTGGGGCTCTCGGCGGCGGATGCGGGCAAATATCCGCATGAATTCTCCGGCGGCCAGCGTCAGCGCATCTGCATCGCCCGGGCGCTGGCCTCCGGCCCGAAGATCATCGTCTGCGACGAACCGACCTCGGCGCTCGATGTCTCGGTGCAAAGCCAGGTGCTCAACCTGATGTCGGACCTGCGCGAAGAGCTGGGCCTCACCTATCTCTTCATCAGTCATGACCTCACGGTGGTGCATCACATGGCAGACCGGATCGGCGTGCTCTATCTGGGCCGTCTGGTCGAAGAGGCCCCGCGCGATACGCTCTTCGCCGACCCCAAACACCCCTATACGCAGATGCTCTTCGATGCCGCGCCGCGCATGGATGCCTTCGGCCGCGAAGTGGATCCGCCCAAGGGCGAGATCCCCGATGCGATCAACCCACCCTCGGGCTGCGCGTTTCACCCGCGCTGCCCGCTGGCCATAGACCGCTGCAGCCGCGAGCGCCCCGAGATGCGCCGCCTTGGCGACACCCGCGTGGCCTGCCATCTGGCGGAATGACACCGCGCCCGAAATACGTTCGGGCGCGGCTTCTTCTGGCCGAAAATATCCCGGGGGAGGCGTTGAAAATCCCCGGATTTTCAACGTCGGGGGCAGAGCCCCCTACCCGTCGCCCTCATCCGCAGGCGAGGCGTTCAGAAGCCCATAACGCTCGGCGCCCAAGCTGTCATAGAGATCGATCTGCGTCTCAAGGAAGTCGATATGTCCTTCCTCATCGGCGATCAGCTCTTCGAACAGGTTTTTCGAGACGTAATCCGCCACGCTGTCACAGTGACTGCGCGCCTCGATGTAAAGCGTGCGCGCCTCATGTTCGGCGGCCAGATCGGCCTCCAGCGTCTCGCGCAGGGTCTCGCCGATCCGCAGCGCGTCCAGCTTCTGCAGATTCGGGTGCCCGCCGAGAAAGATGATCCGGGCGATCAGCTTATCGGCATGGTGCATCTCTTCGATGCTTTCCTCGCGGCTCTTCTTCGCGATCCGGCCATAGCCCCAGTCTTCCTGCAGGCGGTAATGCAGCCAGTATTGGCTGACCGCCGTCAGCTCGCTGCGCAACGCCTTGTTGAGATACTCAATTACCTTTTCGTCGCCCTTCATCGGTCACTCCCTGTGTCATGTCACGGCGCAGGCCGCGCAACTCCATCGGTACTTCAAACTTGTCGCATCCCTTGAGCGTGTCAACGAACCGCGGCAGACATCCGCCGCAATCGGCTCGTTTACCAAGGGCGCGATACACCTTCCCCGGTGTTATGATCGTGTCGGGATCCGCAGCCCGCATCCAGTCCACCGCGCGCCGGATATCCCCGTCGGTGATGGCCATGCAGTGACAAATCATCATGTCTTGTCTCCTCGTGTCCTTGTCGCCGGTCAATGCCGCGTGGCGCTGGCGGGTTCGGGGAAGCTGGCTTTTTGTCTCAATCCGGCTTGATACAGGTACAAGCCCGCTATGCGCGCGGCGTCCACCATCGGCAGCAGCAACGGCCCGTCCACCAGAAGCGAGGCGATCAGCATGGCGTCCTCGCGCTCACCCGTCGCCGCGACCATGACAAAATGCGCAAGGATCGCCTCATCCGAGCCCACGCAGCGGCACGCCTGGCCGTGTTGCGCCAGCGGACGGCGGCAATGGCGCTGCATCAGGCCCATCATCTCACTGAAAGCGCGCAGACACGCCCGCGCCCCGCTTGGCCCCAGCGTCGGCAAGAGCAGCGCCTCGACAGCACCCGGCCCGTCGCTCCATCTGCGCAGGCACAGCACCACCAGCGCCTCGCCCGGATCCAGCCTGTCCAGCGCAGAGACCGGAAAGGCGCCGACCATGTCCCTGTCATGCTTCATTTGGTCAGGATCAACTTGCCGGCGCGGGTGATGCGCAAGGTGTAGATCTGGCCGTCCAGCACGATCGTGGCCGTCTGCCCGCCATCGGTCAGGGCACGCGCGTCGTGGCTGGCGGGATCGGGTTGCAGCTGCGGCTGTGCGGATGTCTGCGCCCGGATCATCGTCCCGCCTCCACCCGGTCGAGCAGCGCCTCGAGCCAGTAATCAGAGGTCACGCCCCCCTGAAAGGCGGCGGCGAGAATATCCTTGCGCCATGCGTCACGCTCGCTTGGGGTGACAGCTTGGGGCGCGGGCGAAAGAGTATGGGACTGTACCATGCCAAAATTCCGTGTTGGGTCGTTTCTGATGCCGGCTGGTCCGCATGGGGTGGCGTGGCCCCACCAACCTGACAAAAATGATAGGATATGTCAATTCTGATTTTTTTAGTCGGAAATAAAAATCCTCTGCAAACATCACTGGTCAGTGGCCCGTTTGCTGACTTATACTTGGACAATTCCGGCCGGGCACACAAAGAGACTTCGCCATGTCGCTTCACCCCTACAGGCAAATGCCGATCACATTGCGCCCTCGGATCAAGTCCGACATGCGAACCCAGTTCGCGGCGCTGTGCTATCGCATGACCAACGACAAGCCGGAAATCCTTCTTGTGACAAGCCGCGGTTCCGGTCGATGGATTCTGCCCAAGGGCTGGCCGATTCCCGGCAAGACCCCCGGCGAATGCGCACTGACCGAAGCTTGGGAAGAAGCCGGCGTGCGGGGCAAGGCCCATGAGCAATGCTTGGGAATTTTCTCTTACAACAAAACCACCGATCCCAAGAACAACTTGCCCTGTCTCGGCCTCGTGTTTCCGGTCAAGGTCAAGGCTCTGACCAACGACTATCCCGAGGCCGATCAGCGCAAGCGCAAGTGGATGCGCCCGAAAAAAGCAGCCGCGCGCGTCGATGAACCTGAACTCGCCGCGATACTGCGCCATTTCGATCCCAAGGCGCTGATACGGTGAACCGCGCGCGCCCTCTTGATCCCGCATCCCCCGGGGTTAAGTTCAGCGGGTAACTGACGTGATGACCCCATGATACAATTCACACTCAAATGTGACCGGGATCACCGGTTCGACAGCTGGTTCCAGAGTGCGGCCGCCTTCGACAAGCTCAAGGCGTCCGGGATGGTCTCCTGTGCGGTCTGTGGATCGACCAGCGTGGACAAGGCGCTCATGGCCCCCCGTGTCGCCGTCAGCCGCGCGCCGCAGGACCGCCCCGAAGACCGCCCCGAACCGGGCGCCCTCAGCACCCCGAGCCATCCGGCAGAACAGGCCCTCGCCGAGTTGAAAAAGCGCATCGAGTCGCAATCCGAATATGTCGGCATGAACTTCGCGGCCGAAGCCCGCCGCATCCATGCCGGCGACAGCCCCGAACGCCCGATCTATGGCGAGGCCCGTCCCGACGACGCCCGCAAACTGATCGAAGACGGCGTGCCCGTGGCGCCTCTGCCCTTCGTGCCGGGCCGCAAATCGAACTGACCTCGGCGTATCCGACCAAGGCCTGAAGGAGCGTTTTTATGCATATCGTCATCACCGGGGCCAATCGCGGCATAGGTCATGCCCTGATGTCACATTACCGGGCCGAAGGGCATGTCGTGACCGGCACCTCCCGCGAGGGTGGCGCGCTGGCGCAACTTGATGTCACCGATCCCGCCAGCGTCGCGGCCTTTGCGCAGGCGCTCGAGGGGCGCGCGGTGGATCTTCTGGTCTGCAATGCCGGCGTCTATCTGGACAAGCACGAAACACTGACCAAGGGCTATCCCGCGCAGATGTGGGCCGATACCTTTGCCGCCAATGTGACCGGCGTGTTCCTCTCGGTGCAGGCGCTGCTGCCCAATCTGCAAGCCGCACAGGCGGGCAAGATCGCGATCATCTCCAGCCAGATGGCCAGCCACACCCGCGCACCGGGCGGAAGCTATGTCTACCGCGCGTCCAAGGCGGCGGCGCTGAACCTTGCGCGCAACCTCGCCGCCGATCTTGCCCCCCTACAGATTGCAGTCGGCATCTATCACCCCGGCTGGGTGCGCACAGATATGGGCGGCGATGCCGCCGATATCTCGGTCGACGAATCCGCCACGGGGCTGATGGCGCGCTTCGCCGAGCTTGGCCCGGACAGCACCGGCTGTTTCCTGACATGGGACGGCCGCCCCCACCCCTATTGAGCCGTACATATACAGCGCCAGCCGCTCGCCAAGCCGTGACTTGCCCGACTGTTTGCGCCGTATTAGTATTCCGTCGGATACCACACCCTCAGGACGCGATCAGCACGGGATGCAAAGCGCGATGCACCATTATCTGTCACGGATCGGCACGCTGTGCCGTGGCGCTGCAGCGACGCTGATCGCACGGCTCTGGCCGGGTCATACGGTGCGCGATGTGGATCGCAGACTTGCCGCCTGTCCGGCCCGCCAGCAAGCGATGGTGACCGGCGGCGTGATGCTGGTTCTGCTGCTGCTCAGTCTTTTTGCAGCGCAGTTCGGCTGGATCGGAATCCTGCTCTTCTGGCTCGGCGTCATCCTCGTCGCGCGCTGACCAAACAGGCCTTTGCCGCATGCCGCCGCATGCTGATTTCTGACATTTTCGTTATCCCGAAATCCAATGGTTCACCCATGTCGTAACCCTTCCATAACCAAGGAGGTTGACATGGAAATCGTCGCAATACTGGCACTTGGAACTATGGGATTTGTCGCTGCGTTCGCGTTTCTGAGCGTGCGTGCGATGGAAGAGCTTCGCAACAGCGACACACCGAAATCCGCGCTGTCGCGTGACGGCGCACAGGAACGGCTCAAAGTCGCAGCCCGCGTCAGCGAAGCCGGGTAACCGCATCGCGCGGCGGCGCATACGGCGCCGCCGCCTCATCCGACCCGGCAGCCTGATCCAGACCGGTTACCATTTTCTCGGGGGCTAGAATGACAGATATCGCAGACCTGCAAGACCGCACGCTGATGATCGTCGAGGATGATGACGCGCTGCGCACGCAACTGGCCAAGGCACTCGGCAAGCGTGGCTTTTCGGTCACCACCTCGGCCTCCGTCACCGGCGCGATCGGCCTTCTCGAACCCTCTCCGCCCGCCTTTGCAGTGGTGGACCTGCGACTCGATGATGGCTCGG
The DNA here is from genome assembly GCF_000170875.1 of Roseobacter sp. AzwK-3b. NCBI lineage: Bacteria > Pseudomonadati > Pseudomonadota > Alphaproteobacteria > Rhodobacterales > Roseobacteraceae > Roseobacter > Roseobacter sp. AzwK-3b. The sequence continues at coordinate 45,618 of NZ_ABCR01000014.1, read as the reverse complement.
GCCTCAGCTATATCGAAGCCCTCAGCACCCGGCGTCCGGATGCGCGCCCCATCGTGCTCACCGGCTATGGCAACACGCCCACCGCCGTCGCCGCCGTGAAACACGGCGCGATCGACTATCTGGCCAAACCCACGACCGCCGATGAGATCGTCGCGGCCCTCCTCGCCCCTCGCGAAGGGCGCGCAGCGCCGCCCGACAATCCGATCGACCCGGATGCCGCGCGGCTGGAACACATGCAGCGCATCTACCGCGAAGCTGGCGACAACACGACCGAGGCCGCGCGCCGCCTGAACATGCATCGCCGCACGTTTCAACGCCGCATGAAAAAGCTGCGCGAAACGATGCAACGCGCCAGCCCCGTCTGATATCCGCCTGAGATCCGGGCGCAGCCGACCCTGCATAAATCGGCAGTCATCGACAGCTTGTATCTTGCTCTTGGCCGCAACCAAGCGTAAACCCCGCCCGGATTGCAGCCAGGGATAGGCCCATGCCCGTTCTCGTGATGAAATTCGGCGGCACATCCGTCGCCACGCTCGACCGCATTCGTCGTGCCGCCAAACGCGTCGGCGTTGAGGTGGCAAAGGGCTATGACGTGATCGTCATCGTCTCGGCCATGGCGGGCAAGACAAACGAACTCGTCGGATTCGTGAACGAAACCTCTCCACTTTACGATGCGCGCGAATATGATGCCGTCGTCAGCTCGGGCGAGAACGTGACCGCCGGCCTCATGGCGCTCACCTTGCAGGAAATGGACATCCCCGCGCGCAGCTGGCAAGGCTGGCAAGTGCCGGTCAAGACCACCTCGGTCCATTCCGCCGCCCGGATCGAGGATATCCCCCCCGACAACATCAACGCCAAATTCGCCGAAGGCATGCGGGTCGCCGTCGTCGCGGGCTTTCAGGGCGTCAGCCCCGAAGGCCGCATCACCACGCTTGGCCGGGGTGGATCGGACACAACAGCCGTGGCCTTCGCCGCCGCCTTCGACGCCGAACGCTGCGATATCTACACCGATGTCGATGGCGTCTACACCACCGATCCGCGCATTTGCGACAAGGCCCGCCGGCTTGACCGGATCGCCTTCGAGGAAATGCTCGAACTGGCCTCGCTCGGCGCCAAGGTGCTGCAGACCCGTTCGGTCGAACTTGCAATGCGCTACAATGTGAAGCTGCGCGTGCTCAGCAGCTTCGAGGAACAATCGGATGACGCCGGCACCCTTGTCTGTGCCGAGGAGGAAATCATGGAATCAAATGTCGTCAATGGCATCGCCTATTCGCGCGACGAGGCGAAGATGACCCTCATCTCCGTGGCCGACCGCCCCGGCATCGCCGCCGCCATCTTCGGCCCGCTGTCCGATGCCGGCGTGAACGTGGACATGATCGTGCAGAACATTTCGGAAGAGGGCCGCACCGACATGACCTTCTCCTGCCCCACGGATCAGGTGCTTCGCGCCGAAAAAGCGCTCCAGGCGGCCAAGGAACGCGGCGAGGTCAATTACCATGATCTGGTCGCCGACACCAATGTTGCCAAAGTCTCGGCCGTGGGGATCGGGATGCGCAGCCAGTCGGGTGTGGCCGCCAAGATGTTCAAGACCCTGTCCAACGAGGGCGTCAACATCAAGGTCATCGCCACTTCCGAGATCAAGATTTCCGTCCTGATCGACAGGAAATACATGGAACTCGCCGTCCAGGCCCTGCATGATGCCTTCGGGTTGGACAAATCCGCCTGAACCCGTCACCCTGCTCGGGTGGGCCACAGGTGTAGCCCCAAGTGACTCGGTCAGAAACCCACGGCATTTGCAATGACGCATGACTTCGAGACCGACAGCCGCCAGATGCTGGGCCGCCTGCGCTCGGTCATGGCTGAAGAGGCGGCAGGCCAGCAAAGGCTGGACCGCATCACGCTGCTTATCGCCGAAGAGATGCGCACCGAAGTCTGCTCGATCTACCTCTTCCGCGACGAGGAGACCCTCGAACTCTGCGCCACCGAAGGCCTGAACCCCCAGGCGGTGCATGAAACCCGGATGCGGCTTGGCGAAGGGCTTGTAGGCCGCGTGGCCCGTACCGGCGCGATCATCAATACCGACGACGCCCCCGGCACGCCCGGTTTCCGCTACATGCCCGAAACCGGAGAAGAGGCCTATCGCGCCTTCCTCGGCGTGCCGATCCAACGCCTCGGCGAGATGCTCGGCGTGCTTGTGGTTCAGTCCCGCGAGGCGCGCATCTATTCCGACGAGGAAATCTACGCGCTCGAAGTGGTCGCCATGGTCATCGCCGAAATGGCCGAACTGGGGGCTTTCGTGGGCGAAGGTGCTGCCATGTCCGCGCGCCACCAGCAGGCGGTGCTGTTTCGCGGCACATCCGCCCAGGAAGGCGCCGCCCAGGGCCATGTCTGGCTGCACGAACCCCGCGTGGTGGTCACCAATCCGATCGCCGACGATCCCAAACGCGAGCTGGAGCGCCTGCGCGAAGCGGTCGACCAGTTGCGCGTCGGCGTCGACCGGATGCTGTCCACGGCGGTGGGCGGCGACAAGGACCAGCTGCAGGTGCTCGAAGCCTACCGCATGTTCGCCAATTCCAAGGGCTGGATGCGGCGCATGGAAGAAGATATCGACCGCGGTCTCTCAGCCGAAGCGGCGGTGGAAAAGGAACAATCCACGGCGCGCGCCCGGATGTCTCAGGTCTCGGACAGCTATCTGCGCGAGCGGCTGCACGATCTGGACGATCTGAGCAACCGTCTGCTGCGCATCCTCACCGGCCAGGGCAATCAGACCGGTGCAGAAATGCCCGCCGACCCGATCCTGATCGCGCGCAATATCGGCCCTGCGGAATTGCTCGATTATGGTCGATCGCTCAAGGGGATCGTGCTCGAGGAAGGCTCGGTCGGCTCACATGCGGCAATCGTCGCACGTGCCCTGGCCATTCCCCTGGTGATCCATGCCGAACGTGTAACCACCGAGGCGTTGAACGGTGACAAGATCCTCGTCGATGGCGATCAGGGCATCGTGCATCTGCGCCCGGACGACACGGTCGCCTCCGCCTTCCGCGACAAGATGGCCATGCAGGCGCAGGCGCAGGAACGCTACGTGTCGATCCGCGACAAACCGGCCGAAACGCTCTGCGGCACACGGGTCACATTGCTGATGAATGCGGGGCTCATGGCCGACCTGCCCAGCCTCGACAGCTCGGGCGCCGAAGGGGTGGGCCTTTTCCGCACCGAATTGCAATTCCTGGTGCGCAACCACATGCCCAAACGGGCCGAACTCAGCGGGCTTTACGCCCGCGTGATGGAGGCCTCCAAAGGCAAGCGCGTGGTGTTTCGTACGCTCGATATCGGCTCCGACAAGGTGCTGCCCTACATGAAGGCCGTGAACGAGCCCAACCCCGCCTTGGGATGGCGGGCGGTGCGCGTCGGTCTCGACAAACCCGGTGTCATGCGCATGCAGCTGCAGGCGCTGATCCGCGCCGCCGCAGGCCAGCCCCTGACGGTGATGTTTCCCTTCGTGGCGCAGCGCGAGGAATACACCGCCGCCAAGGCCGAGATGGACAAGGCGCTGGAGCGCGAGCGCATCCTCGGCCACCCCCTGCCCGCCTCGCTCGAAGTGGGCGCGATGCTCGAAACCCCGTCGCTCGCCTTCGCCCCGGACAGTTTCTACCGCGAGGTCGATTTTCTGTCGATCGGCGGCAACGATCTCAAGCAATTCTTCTTCGCCGCCGATCGCGAAAACGAACTGGTCCGGCGCCGCTACGACACGCTCAATGTCAGCTTCCTGACCTTTCTCGAAAGCATCGTCGAGCGCTGCAAGAGCCTTGGCACACCGCTCAGCTTCTGCGGTGAGGATGCGGGCCGCCCCGTGGAAGCCGCGTGCCTTGCCGCGATCGGCCTGCACAGCCTGTCCATGCGCCCGGCCTCGATCGGGCCAGTGAAATCCATTCTCCGGCGCACCGACCTCACCGAACTGCGCCGCGTGATCCACGAGGCCCGCGAGACCGGCACCCAATCGGTCCGCCCTGCCGTGATGACCTATCTGCGCGGCAAACTCTGAACCCGCCACAGCCGGAATTTTCAAGAAAATTCCGGTCTGGGGGCTCTGCCCCCGACGTTGAAAATCAAGCGATTTTCAACGCCTCCCCCCAGGATATTTTCGCCCAGAAGAAACGCGCATGTGGCGCCTCTTTCATCGTTCCCCCAATACTCCCGCCGGAGGCCCCCATCCGTTTTCCGCGCACCGACAGGATACCGACGCTATACCGACGTGATACCGACCGCCTTACCCAAGACGTTCGCGAAACGCCTCGACCAAATCGGCATGATCGCGGCCGCTTTCGATCGCCAACCGCCGCAGCCCGAAATGTACATGCGCCATCTGTTGATAATAGCTCGTATAGGCATAGTTCGTCGCAGCCCCAGCAGCCGCCCCCAGGACCGGCACGGTCTGGGCTGCCAGTTTCTGGCCCAGCACCGTCGCGAGCCGGGGCGCGACGCGCGCGATCATGGCGCGCATCGTGGTGCCGGTCAGCGCCAAACGCGTGCTCAGAAAGGCGAGATCGGCCCCATCGTCATGGTCAAGCGGCCCTGCTGCCGCGAAGACCTGAACGCAATCGAAGCGCACCGCTTGTTCCTCGGGGGAAAATCCCTGCTCGATGGCGGCGTCCTGAATGGCGCGCAACAGAATGGTCGTGGTGATCGGCAGTTCGGCCAGAGCGGTGGGCAGCCCGCCCCACCCGCCGGCAGCCCCCATCGCCGTGGTCAGCGCCCGGGTCATCCAGCCGGGGCTTTCGGCCACCAGCCCGCGCGAGCGATGTGCCGCCTCCATCGCTCGGGTCAGCGCATCGACAGTGGCGCTGTCGAGCCTGTCGCGCACGGGGCCCGGCAACCGGTCGAGCAGGTTTTCGGCCTGTCCGCCGATCAGGTTCAGGACCTGCAATCCCGGCGAGGCCGCCCGGGCATGGCGCGCGGCCAGATCATCGAGATGACGCGAGACCTCTGCGGCATCCATCGGTTTTGCAATGATGTCCATGGCGGCGCCCTTCCGACGGTTCGTCATCAAGATCGGCGCTTGCGCCGTGCTTTTCAAGCACCGCGCTCGACCTTGCCGGTGATCTTGTCCCAGGCCCCGGGTTTGAGCTCCAGTCCAAGCACACGGGCCGGGTTGGTGGGCGGCGGCATCTCGATGCCCGTCAGGCGGCGAAACCCGAACCGGCCATAATAGGGTTCATCCCCGACCAGCAGCACCCGGTCCCAGCCCTGCGCCGCTGCGAGCACAAGGCTTTCGCGGATCAGCCAGCCGCCCAGACCCTCGCCCTGCCGTGTGGGATGCACCGCCACCGGCCCCAGAAGCAGCGCCCGGCGCCCGGCCACCTGCACGGGCCAGTAGCGGATCGCGCCGGCCAGAATTCCGTCATCGTCACGCGCCACAAGGCTGAGGCCCCGGACAGGCGGGACCCCATCGCGCAAGCGATAGGATGACAGCGCCTCGCGACCCGGCGCAAAGCACAGGTCATAGAGCGCTTCGATTTCCCACCAGTCCTCATCGGTTTCCGGGCGCAGCTCGGACACAGCGCAACTCCTTGCAAAATCGGCTGGATTTGCGCGTAGCACGCCGTTAGGTCTGGCACAAACCCAGAAAACAAGCGAGGCGCTCTCTGATGTTCTATCGTCCCGAAGACGGCCACGGCCTGCCGCACAACCCGTTCAACGCCATCGTGACACCCCGCCCCATCGGCTGGATTTCCAGCCGTGGCAAGGACGGGCAGGACAACCTTGCGCCCTATTCCTTCTTCAACGCCGTGGCCTATGTGCCGCCGCAGGTGATGTTCGCCTCGACCTCGGCCAAGGCGGATCGGGGCGACACCAAGGACAGCGTCGCCAATATCCGGGAGACCGGCGTGTTTTGCGTCAATATCGTGGAATACGCCATGCGCGACGCCATGAACCAGACATCAGGCGCCTGGGACAGTGACGTGGACGAATTCACGCTCGCCGGGATCGACCGTGCCGAGTGCGACACCATCGCCTGTTCGCGTGTGGCTGGCGCGCCGGCCAATCTCGAATGCAGACTCACCCAGATCGTGACCCTGCCCGGAGAAGCGAATGTCGCGGTCTTCGGAGAGGTGACGGGCGTTCACATGCGCGACGACTGCCTCAAGGACGGTATGTTCGATGTTCTGGCGTTCAACCCGCTGGCCCGCCTGGGATATCGTGACTACACGGTCGTGCGCGACACGTTCGCACTCAACCGCCCGGGCGAATGACCCAGTCCGCCGGATCGCCAATGAGGGCCAACCGTTAGCGGGGGAACGCGTCGCTGAAACCTGCCTGCCGTGTGCGGACCAACCCGGCTTGCAGCTCTTGTGCAGAGCCGAATGGCCCGGCAAGCACGAGCGTATAGGTCTGTCCCCCACGGGTGATCCGGCCCATGCGCGCAGGCAATCCGGTGTTGGCCAAACGCTGTGCCGCAGCGCGCGCATTACCGTGATCGCCGAACATGCCAGCCTGCACATACCGCTTGCCGGACTGTGCCGCCTGCGCCTTGGGCTGCTGCGACCGGGTCGAGATGACGGCCCTTGTCCCACCCTCGCCGGAGCGCCGCACCTCGGCCATGCCAAGGGGCTGGCGGTCCGACGCAGAGCTTCGGACAGTGCCGTTTCGCGTCACCCGGATCGGATCGGGCACCACACGCCCTTGCGTTGCGACGACAATACCGGCCGCGCGCTGCTGCTCGAAACTGGTGAACGGATAGCGCAACCCGGGAAAGCGGAAACTGACATCACGCCCCGTGCGCGTATCGATCAGATAGCGCGGCACGGTTTTCGACCAGATCACTTCCATATTGGCCTTGCCATCAAAGTTTTGATGCGCACGATAGGGGTTGAGCCTGTCATCCTCCCAGACTTTCTTGTAGCCGTGCGGCACGGTAATGCCCTGGGATTTCACTTGCTGCTCATAGACATGCCGCGGCACGACCCGCGTTTGGCCAGTCACCGCCACCTGACGCGAAACAGGCGCCAGAACGCGCGCAGACCCTGCATGAACAGGGACCTGTGGCACCACGGTCAAATCCGACCCACGTGCAGCGTAAGGCTGGGTCACGACCACGCGTCGCACCTTGGCGCCGCTTCCGCCACCGCCTTCGATATAGGTCACATGCGCGCTTGTCTGCGGACCACAGCGCACACCTTCGCCCGTGGAATACCGCGCCGACACGCCGGTCAGCCCCGGACAGGAGGACACCACCTCCCGGCGCGCTGCCGGTGCCATGACAACGGCTGGCGCCGTCACGACGGGCAAGGTCCTTTGGGCCGGTGGCTGGGTGACGATCCTGACAGGCGCAGGCGCCGCGGCAGGGGCTTGGGCGGGTGCGACGCGGCGCTGCTGCACCGTCACAGGCTGCGGGCGCGGCGCAGGTGCTGGGGTTGCGACACGCGCGGGACCCTGTGTCACCGTGCGGGCCGGCGCGGTCCGCGCAGGCGCTGTGGCCGGCGCAGCTGGCGCTGTCTGAACACGGGTTGTCTGGGTCGGGGCGGCCGCTCTGGGGGCGGTCTGGGCGGGGGCGGTCTGGGCGGGCGCGTCAGCCGTCCGGCTCAATCCCGGAAGGCTGGGCTGAAACCCGCAGACCAGTTGGCGCGAACGTGTCACGCGCGGCACCCAGGTGGTCGCACCACCCACACCGGCCCGGATGAACACGCAACCGTTGCTGTCGACATATTGGCGTCCGGCAAAGGATGCCGGCGGTATTTCTGCGGGAATGGCGTTGGTTGACGATTGCTGTGCGGGCGCATTTTCGCCCAAGCCCAGAACCGCGACAGCAGCAATCGCAACGACTTTGAAAACTCTCATGACACACCCCGGAACAGACGGACAAAGTCTGCCCGATTTGTTCCGGTTAGTAAACAACGAATAGCTTATTTTGTGCCATACATGCGGTCACCCGCATCACCTAGTCCCGGAAGGATATATCCTTTGTCGTTCAGCCGCTCATCCAGCGCCGCCGTGACAATCGGCACATCGGGATGCGCCTCCTTCATTCGGGCCACCCCTTCGGGCGCGGCCAGCAGGCACAAGAACCGGATATGCTTCGCCCCCGATTGCTTCAGCAAATCCACCGCCGCCGCCGAGGAATTGCCCGTCGCCAGCATCGGATCGACCACGATCACCATGCGCTCGTCCAGATAATCGGGAACCTTGAAGTAATATTGCACCGGCTTCAGCGTCTTTTCGTCCCGGTAAAGCCCCACGAAGCCCACCCTTGCAGACGGGATCAGCTCCAGCATCCCATCCAGCAGGCCATTGCCCGCCCGAAGGATCGAAATCAGCGCCAGCTTGCGGCCCGCCAGAACCGGGGCGTCCATCTCCTGCAGGGGCGTTTCGATGCGTCGCGTGGTCATGTCCAGTTCATAGGTGACCTCATAGGCCAGAAGCTGACTGATCTCGCGCAGAAGCTGCCGGAACACGGCGGTCGAGGTGTCCTTTTCCCGCATGAGCGTCAGTTTATGCTGGATTAGCGGGTGTTTGACGACGGTCAGATGCTCTTTCATCTCGGGATCCTCGAATGTGCCGGTCTATGCGTTCACCCTGTTTTTCAGAAACCGCCGCCAAGGGCAACGGGATTGGGCACTGCGTCTAGGGCAGAAAACTGCGCCCCGGCCCCCGCTCAGGCAGCTTGAGATGCGCGGCAACACTGGCGGCCACATCCACAAAAGCCACTTTGCCGATCTGTCCGCTCCCCAGCCCCGCCACCAGCACCGGCACCCGCTCACGGGTATGTTCGGTGCCGGGCCAAGTCGGGTCATTGCCATGATCGGCGGTCAGCACCATCAGATCGCCGGGTCGCAGGCCCGGCAGGATACGGCCAAGCGCCGCATCGAACCATTCCAGCGCCCTCGCATAGCCCTCCACATCGCGGCGATGACCATAAAGGCTGTCGAATTCCACGAAATTGGCAAAGGTCAGGCTTCCCGGCTCGGCCCTGTCGACCGCGCGCACCAGATGGTCCATCAGCTCGGCATCGGTGCCCTTGTGGACATCATCGATCCCCCGCATCGAGAAGATGTCCCCGATCTTTCCGATGGCATGCACCTTGCCCCCCGCCTGCCGCACCCAATCGCACAGCGTGGGCGCGGGCGGCGGGATGGCAAAGTCGCGCCGGTTGGTGGTGCGCACAAAGCCGGTGTCGGCATCCCCCACGAAGGGCCGCGCGATCACCCTCCCGACGCGCATCTTATGAAGCAACGGCGCCACCGCGCGGCACAGATCAAGCAACCTCTGCAGCCCAAAGGACTCCTCATGGGCCGCGATCTGAAACACACTATCCGCCGACGTATAGCAGATCGGCCATCCCGTGCGCAGATGCTCGGCCCCCAGCCGGGCGACGATCTCGCTGCCCGAGGCGTGGCAATTGCCCAAGATACCTTCGGTACCCGCGGCATCCGTGACCGCCTTGACCACCTCATCGGGAAAGGCCGGCTCCTCATCCGGGAAATAGTGCCAGACCCAAGGCACCGGCACCCCCGCCAGTTCCCAATGGCCCGTTGGCGTGTCCTTGCCGGGCGAGGCTTCGGTGGCGCAGCCCCACAGCCCCTCTGGCTCCGTCCCTAGCCCCGGAGTTTCATCACCCGAAGCCAGCCGAACAGCCGCCCCCAGCCCCAGCCGGTCCATCACCGGCAGATGCAGACCACCGGGGCGGGCCTGCGCGATATGGGCGACCGTGTTGGCGCCCCTGTCCGACCGCCCGCCACCAAAAAACCGCGCCGCATCCGGCGCCCCACCGATGCCCACCGAATCGAGCACCACGAGAAAAGCGCGCGCCATCCTCAGCCCAGCCTTTCGTGCACAAGCGGCGGCAGATCGGGCGCGGCCTCCCCGATCTCGATGGCCTGCAACAGCGCAGCCGCGGCCCGGTCGGCCTGATCCTGCCTTGCGGCATGGATCCGCAAGAGCGGCGCCCCCGCCTCCACCCGGCTCCCGAGCGGCATCACCCGGTCCAGCCCCACCGCCGGATCGACCGCATCGGTTTCAACCTGCCGCCCGCCGCCAAGCCCGATCACCGCCAGTCCCATCGCCTCGCCATTCATCGCGCGGACATAACCCGCGCGCGGCGCCAGCAGATCCCGGATCACGGGTGCCACGGGCAGCACCTGCTCCCATGTCTCGACAAATCCCGTCGGCCCGCCCATCGCGGCGATCATCCGCCCGAAACACTCGGCCGCGCGCCCGTCACCCAAGACCTTGCGCAGCGCCTCTTCCCCCTCCTCTCGGCTGTCGGCAAGCCCCGCATCCCCAAGCGCCATGCCCCCCAGCACCACCGTCAGCTCCGCCAGCCGCCCGTCCCCGGCGCCACAAAGCACCCGCATCGCCTCGGCCACCTCCAGCGCATTGCCCGCAGCAGGCGCCAGCGGCTGGCTCATATCCGAGATCACGGCACTCGTCCGGCACCCCGCGGCATTGGCCGTCTCCACCAAAGCCGACGCCAAGGCGCGCGCCTCTTCAAGCCCTTTCATGAACGCCCCCGAGCCCATCTTCACATCGAGCACCAACCCCTCCAACCCCGCCGCAAGCTTCTTGGACAGGATCGACGCGGTGATCAGATCAAGGCTCTCGACCGTCGCCGAAACATCGCGGATCGCATAAAGCCGCCGATCCGCCGGCGCCATCCGCGCGCTGGCACTGACGATTGCGCAGCCGACCTGCGCCACCACATCCCGAAACCTCTCGCCCGACATGGCCGTGCACAGCCCCGGAACAGCCTCCAGCTTGTCCAGCGTGCCCCCCGTATGCCCCAGCCCCCGGCCCGAGATCATCGGCACATAGGCTCCGCACGCCGCCAAGGCCGGGGCAAGGATCAGGCTGACGCAATCGCCGATCCCACCGGTCGAATGCTTGTCGATCACCGGGCCATCCAGCGACCAGTCCAGCGTTTCGCCACTGTCGCGCATCGCCAACGTCAGCGCCGTGCGGCCCGCCTCACCCAACCCGTTCAACAGAACCGCCATCGCAAAGGCGCCGGCCTGCGCGTCGCTCACCCGTCCATCGGCCAGCCCATTGGCGAACCACGACAATTCCGCCTGCCCGATCGCAGCACGATCACGGACAGACGCGATGATCGCGCGCGCATCCATCCCTCACCCCCTCGGCAGACTGACCGAGGAAAACGCCCCCGGCAGCAACTCATCCAGCCGCGCGGTTGCCTGCTGGCCATCCAGCGTCGCCATGATGACCCGCGTCTCGCCGCCGCCGAACTCGGCCAGCCTCTGGCGACACCCGCCACACGGGCTGATCGGCGCGGGACTGTCGGCGATGATCGCCACCTCGATCAGCGCGGTCTCACCGGCAGCCACCATCGCGGCGATGGCCCCCGTTTCCGCGCAGGTGCCTTCGGGATAAGCGGCGTTCTCGACATTGCACCCGACATAGACCCGCCCCGAGGCACCGCGCACCGCAGCACCCACCTTGAAGCCGGAATAACGCGCATAAGCCCTTTCGCGCGCAGCGCGTGCCTGATCCAGCAAATCCATCGGCCTCTCCCTCGCGTTGCAGCCCCGCAGGCCTTGCGGGTTTCACATTGCGTCCTGACGCAACCGGATGCAAGCTGGCGCAACCCGCCATAAAGCGCGGGATTGCGCCGCCAGAAATTTAGTTTAATGCTAAACTAAATGGTGTGAGGGAGGATCGAATGACCGACAACCAGAAAGAAAACCTGCGTCAGGCGGCACTGGCCTATCACGAATTCCCCAAGCCGGGAAAGCTCGAGATCCGGGCGACCAAGCCGCTCGCCAATGGCCGTGATCTTGCCCGCGCCTATTCGCCGGGCGTGGCCGATGCCTGCCTTGAAATCAAGGACGATCCGGCCAATGCCGCCCGCTACACCGCGCGCAGCAACCTTGTCGCCGTCGTCACCAACGGGTCAGCCGTTCTGGGGCTTGGCAATATCGGGCCGCTGGCCTCCAAGCCGGTGATGGAGGGCAAGGCGGTTCTGTTCAAGAAATTCGCCAATATCGACTGCTTCGATCTGGAAGTCGATGAAAGCGACCCCGAGAAATTCGCCGATATCGTCTGCGCTCTGGAACCCACCTTCGGGGCGATCAACCTCGAAGACATCAAGGCGCCCGATTGTTTCATCGTCGAGAAACTCTGCCGCGAGCGCATGAATATCCCGGTCTTTCACGACGATCAGCACGGCACTGCCATCGTCGTCGGCGCCGCGGCCACCAATGCACTCTTCGTCGCAGGCAAACGTTTCGAGGATATCAAGATCGTCTCGACGGGCGGGGGTGCTGCCGGCATCGCCTGCCTGAACTTGCTCTTGAAGCTGGGTGTCAAGCGTCAGAACATCTGGCTGTGCGACATCCACGGGCTGGTCTACAAGGGCCGCACCGAAGACATGAACCCCCAGAAAGAGGCCTTTGCCCAAGAGACCGACCTGCGCGAACTGGGTGATGTCATTCATGATGCGGACCTCTTTCTCGGCCTCTCCGGCCCCAATGTGCTCAAGCCCGAGCATGTCGCGAAAATGGCGGCGCGCCCGATCATCTTCGCGCTTGCCAACCCCAACCCCGAGATTATGCCCGACGAGGCCCGCGCCGTGGCGCCCGACGCGATCATCGCCACGGGCCGCAGCGATTTTCCCAATCAAGTCAACAACGTGCTATGCTTCCCCTTTATTTTCCGGGGCGCATTGGATGTTGGCGCCACCGAGATCAACGACGCGATGCAGGTGGCCTGCGTCGAAGGGATCGCCGAACTGGCGCGCACCACCACCTCGGCCGAAGCCGCCGCCGCCTACAAGGGTGAGCAGATGTCCTTCGGGGCCGATTACCTGATTCCCAAGCCCTTTGATCCGCGGCTCTCCGGTATCGTCTCGACCGCCGTGGCACGCGCCGCGATGGAGAGCGGCGTCGCCCGCCACCCGATCGCCGATCTCGACGCCTACCGCGCCAGCCTTGATGCAAGCGTCTACAAATCTGCACTGCTGATGCGCCCGGTCTTCGATGCCGCGCGCACCGCCGCACGGCGCATCGTCTTTGCCGAAGGCGAGGATGAACGCGTGCTGCGCACCGCACAGGCGATCCTCGAGGAAACCACCGAAACCCCCATCCTGATCGGCCGCCCCTCGGTGATCGAACAGCGCTGCGAACGGCTGGGCCTGACCATCCGGCCCGGCCGCGACGTGAGCATCGTCAACCCCGAGGACGACCCCCGCTATCGCGACTATTGGGGCAGCTATCACGAGATCATGAAGCGTCGCGGCGTGACCCCCGACCTGGCCAAGGCGATCATGCGCACCAACACCACCGCCATCGGCGCCGTGATGGTCCATCGCGACGAGGCCGACAGCCTGATCTGCGGCACGTTCGGCGAATATCGCTGGCATCTGAACTACATCACCCAGGTGCTTGGCGGGGCGGATCTGCGCCCGCATGGCGCGCTGTCTTTGATGATCCTCGAAGATGGCCCGCTCTTCATTGCCGACACCCATGTGCATTCCCGGCCCACCCCCGAACAACTGGCCGAGGCCGCGATCGGGGCCGCCCGCCACGTGCGCCGCTTCGGCATCGTGCCCAATGTCGCGCTCTGCTCGCAGTCACAATTCGGCAACCAGTCCGAAGGATCTGGCCGGCGTCTGCGCGAGGCGCTCGAGATCCTTGATTCAGCACCCCGCGATTTCGCCTATGAGGGCGAGATGAACATCGACGCGGCGCTCGATCCCGAGTTGCGCGCACGTCTCTTGCCCGACAACCGCATGACAGGGGCCGCCAATGTGCTGATCTTTGCTCATGCCGACGCGGCCTCGGGCGTGCGCAACATCCTCAAGATGAAGGCCGGCGGGCTGGAAGTGGGGCCGATCCTGATGGGCATGGGCAACCGCGCGCATATCGTGACCCCCGGCGTCACCGCGCGCGGCTTGCTAAACATGGCCGCCATCGCCGGAACCCCGGTGCGCCACTACGGCTGAGCGGTCTTGACGGCCTGCGAATCTCCCATGCGCTGAATTTGCAGCGCATGGGTTTGCAGCTTTGCAATCATCCGGCATTTTGCCCCTCAATCCGAATATATAAAGGTGGTTTGCAAAAATTTGCAGGCTTCCCTTGCCCATCTCTGCAAATTTCTTGCGGTAATCCGCCGCGAAATCCGCCAACTCCCTTGCCGCGCGGCCCCCTGACCCCGTAACAGTTTTGCAAAGGACCGGAGGAGACTGACATGGCGTACAAGGCCGTATACGAAAACTGGCAGGCGGACCCCGAAGGGTTCTGGATGGAGCAGGCCAAGGCGATCGACTGGGACAGGATGCCCTCGAAGGCGCTCTTCGACGACAACGCGCCTCTGTATGAATGGTATTCCGACGGTCTGGTGAACACCTGCTACAACGCCGTCGACCGCCATGTCGAACGGGGCCACGGCGATCAGGTGGCGATCATCCACGACAGCCCGATCACCCACACCAAGCACGAAATCACCTATGCCGAGCTGCGTGACCGTGTGGCCAGCCTCGCCGGCGCCCTGCGCGCCCAAGGCATCGAAAAGGGCGACCGGGTCATCATCTACATGCCGATGATCCCCGAGGCAGTCGAGGCGATGCTGGCCTGCGCCCGTCTGGGCGCCATTCATTCGGTCGTGTTCGGGGGCTTCGCCGCCCATGAGCTGGCCGTCCGGATCGAGGATTGCAAACCCAAGGCGATCATCGCCGCCTCCTGCGGGCTCGAGCCGGGCCGCGTCGTGCATTACAAACCCCTCGTCGACGGCGCCATCGAACAGGCCAGCCACAAACCCGAATTCTGCGTGATCTTCCAGCGCGAGCAGGAAGTGGCCAGCCTCACTCCGGGCCGCGATCACGATTGGCACGGCTTCCAATATGGCACCACCCCTGCAGATTGCGTGCCCGTCGAAGGCAACCATCCCGCCTATATTCTCTATACCTCCGGCACCACGGGCGCCCCCAAGGGCGTGGTCCGCCACACCGGCGGGCATCTCGTGGCGCTCAACTGGTCGATGAAGAACATCTACAATGTCGATCCCGGCGATGTGTTCTGGGCCGCCTCGGATGTGGGCTGGGTCGTGGGCCATTCCTATATCTGCTACGGGCCGCTGATCCACGGCAACACCACCATCGTCTTCGAAGGCAAGCCCGTGGGCACCCCCGATGCCGGTACGTTCTGGCGGGTCATCAGCGAACACAACGTGCGCAGCTTCTTTACCGCCCCCACGGCTTTTCGGGCGATCAAGCGCGACGACCCCAAGGGCGAGTTGATCAAGAATTACGATATGTCCTGCCTGCGCGCGCTCTATCTGGCCGGGGAACGCGCCGATCCCGACACGATCGAATGGGCGCAGGACGTGATGGGCGTGCCGGTCTATGACCATTGGTGGCAAACCGAAACCGGCTGGCCCATCGTCGGCAATCCCGCCGGGATCGAAGCCCTGACCGTCAAGATCGGCTCACCCACCGTGGCGATGCCCGGCTATGACGTGCAGATCCTCGACGACTCAGGGCATGAAATGCCCGCGGGCGAACTGGGCGCCATCGCGATCAAGCTGCCCCTGCCGCCCGGCACCCTGCCGACGCTGTGGAACGCCGAAGCGCGGTTCCACAAATCCTATCTCAACACCTTCCCCGGTTATTACGAGACGGGCGATGCCGGGATGAAGGACAAGGACGGCTATCTGTGGATCATGGCGCGCACCGATGACGTCATCAACGTGGCTGGCCACCGCCTGTCCACCGGTGCCATGGAAGAGGTGCTTGCTGCCCATCCCGATGTGGCCGAATGCGCCGTGATCGGCGTCTCGGACGAGCTCAAGGGCCAGTTGCCCGTGGGCTTCGTCTGCCTCACCAAAGGGGTCGACCGCCCGCATGACGAGATTGCTCGCGAATGCGTCAAGATGGTGCGCGATCAGATCGGCCCGGTTGCGGCCTTCAAGCTCGCCGTGGTCGTCGACCGCCTGCCCAAGACGCGCTCGGGCAAGATCCTGCGCGCCATCATGGTCAAGATCGCCGACGGGACCGAGTACAAGATGCCCGCCACGATCGACGATCCCGCGATCCTCGACGAGATTCGCGCGGCACTTCAGGGCATCGGCTACGCCAAGGGATGATCTGCGCCCGACCCCGCAGATCTTGCGCCGCCATGGCTCGGGCCTTGGCGGCGCCTGTCGTTTGGCAGGATGCAAAACCCCGCGCGCGACCCTATATCCACTCTGAATGACGGAGTGCTGCCATGCCTTTTCGCCCCCTGATCGCCCTTTTCACCGGCCTGTTTCTGGGCCTGCCCGCCAATGCCAACCCGGTGAGCGACTATACCCCGCCCCCGGTGACCGAATGGCGCTATATCTCGGATCAGGTGATGGGCGGCGTGAGCCACGGCGGCGCGCGCGCCGAAAGCCTGGAGGGCGAGACATATCTTCGCCTCATCGGCGATGTGAGCATAAAAAACAACGGCGGCTTCATTCAGGCGCGCGCCGAGCTGGAACAAGGTTTCCCCGCCGAAGCCCAAGGCGTTGTGCTGCAGGTGCGCGGCAATGGCGAGCGGTATTACGTCTTTTTGCGCACGCGGGGCACGATCCTGCCTTGGCAATTCTACAACGCGCCCTTCCAGACAAGCGATGACTGGCAGACGGTCCGCCTGCCCTTCACAGCCTTCAAGCCTTCGGGCCGAATGCTGCGTGCCACCCCCCTGCCCGAAACCGTGACAAGCCTTGGCGTGGTCGCCTATGGCCGCAACCACCGGGCCGATGTCACGGCCCGGTGGATCGGTCTTTACTGATCTGACAATGGTCAGGCGGCCTTGAGCCCGGCCTCTTCCAGCGCCTCCAGCATCCGGTGCGCCACCATCTCGGACGAGGCCGGGTTCTGCCCTGTCACAAGACGTCCGTCACGCACCGCAAAGCCGCAGAAATCCTCGACGCTGTGCTGGAACTTGGCCCCTTGCTCCTTCAGCGCGTCTTCCAGCAGGAACGGCACCACGGTATCAAGCCCGGCAGCCTTTTCCTCGGAATTGGTGAAGCCGTTGACGCGCTTGCCTTGCACCAGCGGCGCACCGCCCGGCTCGGTCGCCCCCAGCAGGCCCGCAGGGCCGTGGCAGACCGCGCCGACCACACCGCCGCGCTCATAGATACGCGACACGGCCTGCCCCACCGCCTCGGTCTGGCGCAGGTCCCACATCGTGCCATGACCACCGGGCAGGAACACCGCGTCATATTGCGACGGGTCGATATCGGCCAGCTTGGCGGTGGTCTCCAGCGCTGTCATCGCATCCGCGTCATCCATGAAACGCTGCACCGCCTCGGTCCGCTGGCCATTGCCATCGTCCGAGCCGGGATCGGCCGGTGGATGCCCGCCCCGCACGCTGGCCAAATCGACCTGCAGCCCCGCATCGCGGAACGACCAATAGGGCTTGGCCATTTCCTCCCAGAAGAACCCGGTTTTGTCGCCGGTATCGCCCAGCTTGTCCCAGGATGTCAGAACCATCAGAACGCGTGTCATTTGCGTTGCCTCCTTTAAAGTTGCTTACAGTTGGTTTTCAGGGATGGGCCGCGCGATCAGCCATGGGCGTGATCGGTGTTGCGCGGGTCCATCATGCCTTGCTTGATGCCCAGTCGGATCAGGATCAGGTTGACCGGGTAGGCCGCGATCAGCCCGCAGGTCAGCGACACGATCATCGACGACCAGAACAGCACATCACCCATCCCCGCATCGCCCGCCAGCGTCAGGTCCACCCCGATCGCCACGATCTCCATGACCGTGATACTCGGTGTTTCGGACCACAGCGCGTCGCGCACCGCCGCACCAAACGGCGTGCCCTCCTGCATCAGCGGGCCGACCGTCAGCGCAAAGCCCGCCGCATAGGCAAAGGCAAATGTGACGCCCGCCACCCAGACCGTGCTCAGCGACAGGATGCCCACCGTCAGCACAAGGCCCGCGATCTCGCCCATGCCGCAGCCGGAATAGCAATGCGCCACTGACCGGGCAGCACGCCGCCATGGACCATCGGCAGGAATCTCCTTGCGACCCGACCATCCATAAACCGCCAGTCCGACCGGACCGGAATAGATCACCGTCAAGGCCCAGACCCATTTCATCAGCGGCATGAGATGCGCATTGCGCACCCGCATATCCCACAACAGGATCGCAAGGCTTGGCAGCATCGCCAAGGCCCAGACTGTCAGAAACAGCGGGTGGGCAAGGATCGCCGTAAGGGTGGTGGCTGCCTGTTCCATTCCCAGCACCTAAGAGGCGCCCCGACAGGATGAAACCGTCCCTCACACCGACGTGATACCGACGTTTTACCGACGTGATACCGATGCGGTTTTTTGGGGGTCAGACGAACTGTTCGCGCAGCAACCGCTCTTCCAGCCCGTGCCCCGGATCGAACAGGATTCGGTGCGAAATACTTGGTTCTGAATGGATTTCCACCCACAACACATTCTCGACCCATATACTATCCGCATCCGCCATCACCGGCCGTTTCTCCGGCTCGATCACATCAAACCTCACATGCGCCGTCTTCGGCAACAAAGCCCCCCGCCACCGCCGTGGACGGAACGCTGCGACCGCCGTGAGCGCCAGAACATCCGACCCGATCGGCAGGATCGGGCCATGCGCACTGTAGTTGTAGGCGGTTGATCCGGCGGGGGTCGCCACGAGCGCGCCATCACACACCAGCTCGGCCAGCCGCAAATTCCCATCGATGGTGATCTTCAGCTTGGCGGCCTGCGGCCCTGCGCGCAAGAGCGACACCTCGTTGATTGCAAGGGCATCATGCACTTGGCCATCGGCCCCTTGGGCCTTCATGCGCAGGGGATTGATGACCTCTTCCTGAGCGGCGTCCAGCCTCTCGGTCAGATCGGTTTCGGAATATTCATTCATCAAGAAGCCGACGGTACCGCGGTTCATGCCATAGACAGGCGCCCGAAGCCCTTGGGTGCGGTGCAAGGTATGCAGCATGAACCCGTCGCCACCAAGGGCCACGATCACATCCGCCTCCTCTTCGGGCGTAGTGCCGTAACGCGAGATCAAGGCTGCCCGGGCAGTCTGTGCGGTGGGAGCGTCGCTTGCAGCGAAGGCGATCTTTTTGGCCATGTCAGGCGCTGTTCCGTTTCCCAAGGGCGTCTTGTGGGTCGGATGGAACCACAATTCCACCTGTTGCGCCAGTAATGCCGGTCCGGCAACCCCTTTTGTCGCTTTACAAGCTTTCAAAAACACTAGGTTTCCGATAGGAAAACCGCCAAAGTGATACGCACGGAGTTGCCACTATGCCTCATGATGGAAACCAGCCCTTTGTCAGCCAAGGGTTTTTCACCGAATCCCTGACATCACGCGATCCCGAGATCGCCAAGGCCATTGGTCTTGAACTGGGCCGACAGCGCGAAGAGATCGAACTGATCGCCAGCGAAAACATTGTCTCCGCCGCCGTGATGGAGGCTCAGGGCAGCGTGATGACCAACAAATACGCCGAAGGCTATCCCGGCCGCCGTTATTATGGCGGATGCCAGTTCGTTGATATTGCAGAAAATCTGGCGATCGAACGGGCCTGCCAGCTGTTCGGCTGCAGCTTCGCCAATGTGCAGCCCAATTCGGGCAGTCAGGCCAATCAGGGCGTGTTCACGGCCCTTCTGCAGCCCGGCGATACAATCCTTGGCATGAGCCTCGACGCGGGCGGTCACCTGACCCACGGCGCGGCGCCCAACCAGTCGGGCAAGTGGTTCAATGCCGTTCAATACGGCGTGCGCCGCGATACGCTGGACGTGGATTACGACGAGATCGCCCGCCTTGCCGCCGAACACAAACCCAAGATGATCATCGCCGGCGGCTCGGCCATTCCGCGCAAGCTCGACTTTGCGAAGTTCCGCGAGATCGCCGACAGCGTGGGCGCCTATGTGCTTGCCGACGTTGCACATTTTGCCGGTCTGATCGCGGCGGGGGAATATCCCAACCCGTTCCCGCATGTGCATGTGGCCACCACCACCACCCACAAGACCCTGCGTGGTCCGCGTGGCGGCATGATCCTGACGGATGACGAGGCACTGGCGAAGAAGTTCAACTCGGCCATCTTCCCCGGCATTCAGGGTGGGCCGCTGATGCATGTGATCGCCGCGAAGGCCGTCGCCTTCGGAGAGGCGCTGCGCCCCGAATTCAAGACCTATATCCAGCAGGTCATCGCGAATGCGCAGGCGCTGAGCGACCAGCTGATCAAAGGGGGTCTGGACACCGTCACGCATGGCACGGATACCCATGTTTTGCTGGTTGATCTGCGGCCCAAGGGCGTCAAGGGCAACGCGACCGAAAAGGCGCTTGGCCGGGCCCATATCACCTGCAACAAGAACGGCGTACCGTTCGACCCGGAAAAGCCAACCGTGACCAGCGGTATCCGTCTTGGATCGCCCGCCGGAACGACGCGCGGCTTTGGTGAGGCCGAGTTCCGCCAGATCGCGGATTGGATCGTCGAAGTGGTCGACGGGCTGGCCGCGAATGGTGAGGATGGCAATCACGCGGTCGAAGCCAAGGTGAAAGCCGAGGTCGAAGCGATGTGCGCGCGGTTCCCGCTTTATCCAAACATCTGAGACACTTGACGGATTGAGCATAACCCCGCGCAGCCGGTCTGCGCGGGGTTATGCGTGCGAGGGTCGCCGCGTTCAGAGCTTGTTAAACAATCGCTGGCAGGGTGCCCGCAGTCAAATCACGCCACGCCAACGCAGGACCAGCATCACAAGTGTGAGCAAGATCAACAGGTTGAAGACGATCACACCCACCAGACCGAGAATCGTTCTCATGCGGCGCTGCACAGGATCGATCCCGGACAGATGGGCGCGAAGGATGCCGATAGCATGATCAACAGCGGCCCGGTCCACCTGTGCGGCAAGGCGCGGATGCTGCATCATCTGCTGGGACTGCGTGATGACCTGTCCGGCCCGACGGGCGAAACGGGGCAAGCGGCGACCCGCACGGCGCAGCTGTTTGGCGAATGTGGCGCCACGGATGCCAAGCCTCTCGCGCAACAGCGTTTCCAGCTGCGCAACGTCCTGGTTTATCTCTTCTGGATCAATCACTTCGCGACTCCCATTGGGCAACCTACAGCGACCGGCAGAGACCCTCAATAGGGGTGGCTCTTGCTGGAGCACCCTTGTAATACTCGGCGCATGTTGAACCGGATCGAACATGGAACGCGGACCGATCAGCCGGGTTTGCTGATCGCGCACGGGCTTTATGGCTCGGCGCGGAATTGGGGGGTGATCGCGAAGCGGCTGTCGGACACCCGGAAAGTGGTGGCCGTGGACATGCGGAATCACGGTCTAAGCCCTTGTTTTGAAACACAATCATATCCGGATATGGCCGGTGATCTGGCCGAGGTTCTGGCGACGCTGGACGGACCGTTCGATGTGTTGGGGCATTCGATGGGCGGCAAGGCGGCGATGGTGCTGGCGCTCACCCGGCCCGAGCTGGTAAACCGCTTGATCGTGGCAGATATTGCGCCTATTGCCTATTCACACACCCAGATACAGTATATCGAGGCGATGAAATCGGTCGATCTGAGCCGTGTCGAGAAACGGTCGGACGTGGCGGAGCAATTGAAGCCGGTGGTGGATGATCCCACGCTGATCTCGTTTTTTACCCAATCCCTTGATATCAAATCAAAAAAATGGCGTCTGAACCTTGATGTCCTGGCGGGGGAAATGCCCAAGATCCTGTCTTTTCCGGATATTTCAGGGCGATATGAGGGGCCGGCGCTGTTTCTGTCGGGCGCGGACTCGGACTATGTGAAGCGCGAATACCGAAGCATTATCAAAGACTTGTTCCCCAAGGCGCAATTCGCCAAGATCCCCGGAGCGGGACATTGGCTGCACGCCGAAAAACCCCGCGAATTCGAGGCCGCGATCAGGGTCTGGCTGGACTGAGGATGTGTAGGGTTCGTACGAAACCTACACGCGTTCAGGACGAAACACGCCCCATCTTTCGGGATTTGTGTCCCATCCGTACACATCGGCCCGGTCACTGACCCGAATTGAGCCCGCGGGCCACGAGCCAGGCCACCGGAAAGGCCAGCACGAACCCGGCCAGCACCGCGCCGCCCAGGCCCCAGACATCGTCCAGCCCCATGACGAGGACGGCCACGAGCCCCACCCCCGCGAGGGTGGCGCCGATGAAGAGATGTAAAACAATCAAGAGCCAGACCATGGCGCGAGACTAGAGCGGTCCGGTCGGTGCCTCATTGATCTGCGTCAGATGCCGGCGGGTCACCTGCGACACTTTCCCTCGCCTCGGTAAAGCGGGCGCCGGTCGCGCCGTTGGTCAAGTCGGGAGCGCGCGAAACGACCCAAAAAAAGGCCATGACATACCATGCCACTACCATCACCGAACGCGCTGAAGGCGCTTATTCAATCGGACCGCAACCTTGACGGCGCCAAACTGGCCACCCGGATTTTCCTGGGCCGTGTGCGGATCGAGGTCCGAAACGATCCTGCGCTGCTTGATGCCAAGGTCGCAGAGTTCTTGGCCTTCGCCCGGGCCAATGCCTTTGCCGCCGATGACCTTGCCAATATCTGAAGAGACGGACTTACCCATGAAAAACGAACTTCTTTCTGTCGAAGACGCCGCGGCCCGGATCGTGTCGGGCGCTGTCATGACCATTGCCGGCGATGAGGCGCTTCTGGCGCAATTGCCCAAGGGCCAGTGGATCGGCGGCACCTCGGTCTATTTCGTCACTGAAACAGGCGGGGCGGTGATCCGTGACCGGCTGTATTGCACCACCCTGCCCGAGGCGACGAAGGCCGATATCCGCGTGCTGGAGGCCAGCGACCTGCCCCGGATCGCCGAAGGCTATGCGCCGGGGGGCATGTCGTTCATCCTCATCCCCGCCTTCAGCACGGCGCATTCGGTCTTTGCTGTGGATGGTCCCAGCTATGCCGGCTTTTTCAATCAACCGTTGGTCGGCTGGATTTCGGGCGTGCATCTGGACGATATCGGGCGCGTCGCGCCCAAGGTCTTTGACGGAACCACGGGGGCTGCACATGACAACGCGGCCGTTCTGATGCATCTGACGCTGGAGGCCGGGCTGGTCCCGCAGGTCGATATCGTCAATATCTTCGAGCAGAACGATGCGGATGCCCCCTGTTTCCGCTTTACGCAAAGCGGCTTTGAGGCGCAAACCGCGCTGATCGACGGGGTGGAAACGCCGCTGGCCGACTATCTGCAGGAGAATGGTATCGATACGCGCCTGCCTCTGATCGCGAATTATGGCGGCGCGCTGATCAATGTCTCGGTTCAGAGCGTCGATGCGCAGAGCGGCAAGGTGGCCTTTTACGCGCCGGTCATGCAGAACGTCGATTACCGCTTTGCCAAGCCTCTGGCGGATTATGCCCAGGCTTTCGCAAAGCAGTTGGGGGCAGGCGGCGATACGCAGTATTCGTGCAATTGCATCCTCAACTATCTTTACGGCGATCTTGAGGGCAAATCCACGGGCGGTTTCACCGGCCCGGTCACCTTTGGCGAGATTGCTTACATGCTTCTGAACCAGACGCTTGTGCGGCTGGAGTTGCAACCGGCGTGACGCTGGTCTGATTGCGGCGTCGGCAGACACCGCCGCAAGGAACAGCGCAGCGAGGCGGCCCGGCTCAGGGTTGGGCCGCCTCCGCGTCTTGGTCGGACAGGATGAAGCTTGTCAGGCGCGGTGTGCTGTCGCGGTCGGACGGGCGCAACGCCGTGAGGCTGGTCAGGCGCTGCGGCCAGCCGAGGATCCCGGTTTCCACGCCCACGCCGAAGGCAAAGCCCTGCCCACCGTTCAGGTCCACGCCACCGAGACGGCGGTTCAGCACGATAACCGTGCCGCCTGATCCGTCGATCGGAAATCCGTCGGCGATGGTATCGAGGCTGATGTCATTGCGGATGTCAAAGGTCATGACCCCGGCATTGATGGCCAGAACCTGCGTATCCGCGACGGTCGACAGCGACTGGTAAGACGTTTCGGCCAGCAGGTCAAAGGTGCCTTGACGGAACCAGACCTTGTTGCCGATGCGAATGTCCCGCCCGATCAGGACCGGACCCGCGTGGCTGACATCGCCGGAGCGGATGTAGCCGGTTGTCAGGGTCAGGGTGCCGGTGGAGCCAACGATGCGGCTGCGATCGGTCAGAAGCGGGCGCGGATTGTCGAAATACCGGCCTTCCGGGATGAACGGGCGCACGCCCGCGCCAACCGAGGCGATGAGCGCACGCTCGGCAAGGCCACCTGCGGCATCGGTGATGGTCAGGTCAAGCCCGTCCGCAGGGGTGGCGTCGTGCAGCATCACATCGACATCGTCACCAACGAGATCGAGGGTGAGTTGCGCGCCGACAAGCCCCGCCCAGATGACACTTCCGAGGTTGCGCGTCAGAAGGTCGAGATTGCGGGGCGAGCGCGCCTCGCGCAGGCCATAGACAGCCGGGTTGACCAGTTGGAGAGCGACCTCGTCGGCCAGATCGATGCGCGACTCACCGATCATGGTGATGGTCAGGCTGTCGCTGGCGGTAAGGCGCAGATCGCCATTGGCACCGAGGATGCCCAGTGTCATGTTGCCCGGTGCCGAGAGATCGAGGCTGCCCTGGTCGGAGAGGGCGAAGCCTGCGCGCAGATTGCCCGCGGTTTCGGCATAGGTCACGTCGCCGCTGCCAAAGAGATAGAGGGTGGAGGCATCGGGTATATCCGCGCTGAAGGCGCCGGCGGCGGTGCCGCCGATCCGCCCGTCGAGGGCGAAAAGCCGGATGTCGGACCCCGAGATCACCGCGGCATCGGACACCAGATCGCCGAGCGCGGTGGTCAGGACGACAGGCTGGCTGGCCAGCGCTCTGACCGTGCCGACCTGCATCAGGCCGTTGCCGAAGATGTCGATCAGGCCGTCCCGCGCGATGACGCTTTGCAGGTCGATGCCATCGCGTTCGTTCAGATGCACCGGCCCGGTCGTCACGTCGAGATCCAGTTGATCGAGGGCGACCCCGAGGCCATCGGGACCGACCGGGACCAGCGCGCCCAAGCGCAGCACCGACAGAGCGCCATCGGCATTGGCCAGCAGTTGCGGGCCGGGCTGGCCGGGTGCGATGGACAGGCCGCCGCCGACGGTCAGGTTCAGGGCATCCGCCGTTGCGTTCAGGGTCTCGATCCGCGCAAGGCGCAGATTGCCGCCCACATCCATGAGGATCGTGCCGGTGCCCGATTGCATCGCGGATCCGGCGGTCTGTTCCATGTCGTTGGTCACCGTCACCTCGAGCGTGCCACCGAGACTGTCGACAAGGCTGTTGGCGGCCTGCGTGAGCCGGTTTGCGGTCACCTCGACCGGTCCGCCACTCAAGACGCGCGCGCCTTCGGCCATCGCCAGCAGCGCGTCAGTGCTCAGGGTGACAGGCCCGCCGCTGGAGTCGACCAGCACGTTCTGCCCCAGCGAGAGGCCGTTGGTTGCGTCCAGGTCGATCTCGCCCGTGCGCGAGAGGATGTCGGCGAAGGCCTCGAACCCACCGGCCCGCAGCAGGATCGTGCCGCCTTGGGTCGTCATGCCGGGACCTGCGAGCAGCGTCAGTATGACATCGGGCGCGCTAATGTCGATCTCGCCCGTGCCGCCGGCAGCGATGGTTTCGATATCGGTGTCGCGGTCGCGCAGACCGAGGATGATATCGCCCGAGACGGACTGGGCGCGCAGGGTGCCGGCTGTGAGGTCCATCCGGGTTCCGGTGCCGATCCCGCCGGGTGTGCCATTGGCCGACAGCTCGATCCGCTCGGCGGCGATGCGCCCGTTCAGGATGGAGGCCGCCGTGAGCGTCGCGTCAGCGGGCGTCGTGATGGTGCCGATGGTGAGCGCACCGCCCGCGGTGACCGTCACGTCGGAGCCGGCCACAGTCTGGAGGATGGTTCCGATGGCCAGATCGTCACGCTCTTGCACAACAATCGGTGCGGGCGCGGTTCCGGTGCCGGTCATGTCGAAACCGGTCAGCGCGGTCTGTAACGGATCGGCTGAGGTGCCGACTTCGCCGCCCGCCCCGAGCGACAGAGTGCCGCCCGCGATATCGGTTCCGGTGCTGGCCGACAGGTCGATCCCCTCGGGCGCGACCAGCGACAGCGTGGATGTGGGCCCGAAAACAATCGTGTTCACACCGATCAGGGCAAAGGCGCCCGTCGCCGCGATCTGCCCGCCACCGGCCAGCCGTGCGTTTTCGAGCCGCAGGTCGCCTTGGGCGGTCAGGTTCGCGTCGCCCGTCGTCGTGGTCAGATCGAGTGCCCCGGCAGGGTCGGTGATCTCGACGACCAGAGGCACGGCGAGTGTCCCGATCTCGGTCGCTTCCAGCGTGATATCGGCTGCGCGCACGCGCACCGCGCCGGTGGCGACAATGTCGGTGATCGCCCCCCCGGCCCGCAGCACGAGCGGCCCGCCCGAGAAGAGTTCCGCCAGAGGCGCATCGCCGAGCGTGGTCAGGAAGACCCCGGTGCCGCCGCGCGCGATCAGGCTGCCGTCGGTCAGGATATCGAGGCTCAGAAGCTCGTCCGGTGTTCCGATGGCGGCGAAATTGCCCGATTCCAGCAGGATATTGCGCCCCGTTATGGCGGCGCGGTCGACGGGGCTTGCGTCGAAGATCGTGCCGTCCACCTTGAGTTCCACATCGCCGGTCGTGTCGATCTGCGCGACCGAGACCGGAACCTCGGAGCCGAGGAAGACATCGCCGGTGGTGGTGCCGACGGTCAGAGCGCCCTCGGGCCTGCCCGATGCGTCCCGCGATGTGAGGGCGATGTTCAGGTCGTCGCGGCGGGCAACGGTGATCCGCGTGCCCTCGGTGGTGATGTCGTTGCGCTCGGCCCCGGCAAGGACACGCAGATCCTCGGCCCGGTCGCTGCCCACGACATAAGGCTCAAGCAAGGAGCCGATGCCGTTTGTATTGAGTGTAATGTCACCGGCGGCGAGGATGTTCGGGTCTTCGACGCGGATATTGGTATCCCCGGTGCCACGGATCAGACCCGCGCGCAGCCACGAGTCGAGCTCTTCACGTGTCCAGGAGGCACCGTCCAGCACCGCGACACGCTCTTCGGCGGTTACGGCATGGCTGTAGGCCGGGTCAAAGTCCGCGTCCGCATTCCAGAGATCATAAAGGGCCTGCCGCTCGGCGACATAGGCCGCGATCCGGGCGTCTGACCAGCCATCGGCGCGCAACGCGGTTTCGGTCGCGGGCTCCAGCGTGAATGCCAGTGGCGCGCCGCCCGCATCGTTCCGGTCCTGCCAATAGGCACGGTAGCTGCGTTCGCGTTCGGCCTTGAGTGCGGCCACCTGTTCGGCGGCGCGCGCCGCGACGGCGGGATCTCCGAAGAGGCCCAGGTCGTTCGACCACAGGTCGAGCAGCTCTGCTTCGGTCCGCAGGTCGCGGCGTTCGATGGTGTTGGCATCAAGCACAAGGCCGGACGGCACCGACAGCGTGACCGATCCGAGCGACGAGGTGACCTCGCGCAGGTTCAGGTCGCCCGCTTCGTCGATCAGATCGACGTTCCCACGGGAGCGAACGGTCAGGCCACGGCCCTCTTCGCGCAGCACCAAAGGCGCCAAGTCGGTACCGATCGTGCCATTGGTCGAGATCAGTTCGATCGCCGAGCCTTCGACATGGGGGCCAGCGCCCGAGCCGAGGATCGCACCATCGGCGGTCAGCCGGATCGCGCCGGTCACCGCACGGGTAGGATCGCTGTCACGCGCAGTTGTACGGGCCGAGAGCACGGTCATGTCGCCCGACACCTCGCGCAGATCGATCCCGGTGAGGGCCGTCGCGGTCAGGGTGGAGCCGGGGGTCTGATCGACCCGGAACTCGGAACCCATGCCGCCGATGCGTCCGCCGAGACCCGAGAAGGTGGCACTGCCCACATCGACGACAATCGAGGGATCCGTTGTCACAAGAGAGCCGCCGGTCGACTGAATCGTGGTCGTGCCCAACTGGTTGCGCACCGCGCCCGCCAACTGCACGTCGCCGAGGCTGAGCACGGTCAGCCCGCCGGTATCCGTGCCGTCAAAGGTGATGGCGATGGGAGTGTCGGCCTTCAGACGATGCGAATAGAGATGTGTCGTCGTCACCTCTTCGATCTCGGTTTCCTTCACCTCGCCTATGAGGCGCGTGCCTTCGGTCACCGTGCTGACCACTCGGCGCCGGTTCTCGGTCCGCTCTGCCGTCAGGCGATAGGGAGCGGTCAGATCGGTGGTCGCCGTCGCGATGTAGGAGCCGCTGTTTCCGGTGAGGACGGCGGCATCCAGCTCTTTCGTTTCGGTTTCGATCACTTCGCTCTCGACCTCGTCGCCGCTGGCATTGATGGCGATGATGTAGAAGGCGGTTGTCGTGTTCTCGAAGGTGCGCACGACCGTTTCGGCGCGGTTGATAACCAGTTCCTGCCGCTCTTTCGTGGCATAGCTGGCGCTGCGCCCGTCACCCGCGGTGATGGACGACACGAGGTTGGTGGGATTGATCCGCGTCGCGTCGGTGGTGCCGTCGGCGTCGAAATCCAGGTCGATGATATCGAAGGTCTGATTATCGAGAACCTGCAGTTCGGATCCGATCCGGCGGTATTCGGTGATGAAGAAGTCTCCGCCGACGGTGCGGCTGGTGTCAGTGATCCGCACGAGGCCCTCGACGCCCGCGGGCGTGTTGGCGCCGGTATCCATCCGGCCCAGCCGGACCGGGCGGGTCGAGTCGTTGACCACGTTTATGGAGCCGAACCCATCGAGGGAGCGGATCTCGCCGCCACCGGTCGAAAAGACCTTGCCGGTGATCTCGACCACGCCGCCCTGCACGACCATCGGATTGACGACAATGGCCCCGGTCGCGTTTCCGTTATCGTCGAGCGCGGTAGGATCGAAGCGCACGAAGACATCGCTTGTGATGTTCGGATTGCGCACGATGTTGGTGCCGGTGGGGGTGACGATGAAGGGCTCGGAGGGATCATAGAGCATCTCGAGCTTGGTGGTGCCGGCCAGCGTGTCGAGGAAGGCGTCGATGCCGGCGTCGATTTGCACATCGAAGCTGCCGCGCCCGGCCTGGATCAAGCCGTTCACGTTCAGCTGGTCCGCCGAGATATAGACGTTGCGCCCGGCCTGAATGCGGCCCCGGCGCGGTGCCAGCTCGAACCTTGGGAGCCCGCTGGCAAGGCTGGCGGAGATCACGCCGGTATTCGCGAGCTCGGTGCGGACAGTATCTTCGACCTTGTCGAAGTAGCCATCATAAATCTCTTTAGGGTCGCCATCGACATGGCGGATACCCAGGGTGAAGCCCTGCAGGAAGTCGCGCCCGGCACGCAGTTCGATGGTACGCGCCGTGATGTCGTCGCGCACGTCCAGATCGCCTTCGTTCGAGTTGAATCTCGCAAGGCCCGCGACATTGCTGATCGCGCCGCCGACGATGATCGAGCCTTCACCGAAGGTGACGACCTCGATCTTGGATTCACCGCTGCTGGCACCGGAAATCATCGTGTAGCTGTCGGGACCGGGGCGGGTCGGATCGGACAATGCGGTGATCTCAGCCGGGGTGGTCACCGTGACATCGTTGAAGAAGATACGCCCGCCATCGCCGATGGCGATATCCATGCCCTTGGTGTTGATGAAGCGCGCCCGGGCACCATCGCGCACATAGGAATGCACGATGATCTCGGCGTTGACGGGCGCATCCAGCGTTCCGGTCGCCGTTCCGTGGACGTAATCCGCGCGCAGGACGATATCGCCCTGGGCCGCGACGATATCCTCGAGATCGAGGAAATCCGCGCGTCCCGAGATGTCGCGCAGCGTCAGGGTCGCGACTTCGGCCTCCCAGGCGGCAACCGCTTCGGCATCCTGGTTCAGGATCGGGTCCGCCAGCAGGCTGTTCAGCAGGTCGATGCGTTCCCGCACCTCGTTGGCGATCGACACGTTCTCGCGGATCGAGAAGGTGATCCCGTCGACCATGTCGTTGGTATAAGGGCCGATGCGGGCGTTCTGAATGGCGCCATCCTCGTTGATCAC
The DNA here is from genome assembly GCF_000170875.1 of Roseobacter sp. AzwK-3b. Taxonomy (NCBI): domain Bacteria; kingdom Pseudomonadati; phylum Pseudomonadota; class Alphaproteobacteria; order Rhodobacterales; family Roseobacteraceae; genus Roseobacter; species Roseobacter sp. AzwK-3b. Next base: position 15,654 of record NZ_ABCR01000014.1, on the reverse strand, counting down.
GAGGATCTGCTTGTTGCGGGAGCCGGCGCGCACATAGCCGTTCACCAGGATTCCATCGTTCGACGTGTCACTGGATGTGCCGGATTCGATATCGAGGCTGACGGGGTCGCCGCCAAAGGCCTCGCTGATGGCGGTGCCCAGTTCGGCCAGAACCTCGCGGTAGAGGTCCTTGCCACGTCCATAGCCCAGGACCTCGCGCTGGCCCGCTTCGGAGAACAGATAGACGTCGCGCACCGCCACGACCCTGGCGCCCTCTTGCACGTCGATGATCGATGTGGTGTTGGCCACCGCATCAGCCGCCGGGTCCGACGGGATCGGGATGGCGGTCTTGTTGAAGAGCCGCGTCTCGGCGCGCAGGTCCACGGTTTGTATCCCGTTCGCGCCATAGCCCGCACCGATGCGGATATCGCCAAGGCTCTGCACGTTGGCGCCATCCTGAAGCACAACCCGGTTGTCGGAGTTCAGCGTCACAGCGCTGGTCCCGGTCGCGGCCCCGGCGAGACCATAGGAATTGGCGTTCACCTCGGCGCTGAGGGCGGCGTCGCCACCGGCCCGCAGGGTTATATCATCGAGTGCCAGAAGATCGGCGCTGCCGATGGTCAGGGTCGCATCGCTGGCGATCACCTCGATGCGCGAGACGCCACGCGGCGTGGCGATGGCGCCGCCTGCATCAAGGTTGAGGCTGTCGACAACCGACAGCACATTACGCGCCGCCAAAGCGAAAACCTCGGCGCTGCCGCGCGTTCCACTCTGAATGAGGGATGCGCCGTCATCCACGGTGAGATCCGTGCGGACGGCCAGTTCGAGGTCGCTGACCATGGCCGCCGCGTCGAACACGCCGCCGGAACCCGACTGCATGTTGAACCCGTCTTCAGGCCGGTTGACCGCGTTGGTGGCCGTGATCTCGATCGCGTCTGCCGTGATCGCGACGCCTGCGCCGAGAGTGGCCGCGACGGTGCTGTCGATGGTCCCGCGTGCGATGGCACCCGAATTGCCCAAGGCTGCCGCACTCGTGGTATCCACAAGGCTGGCCAGCGTCTGCGCCTGTCCGGTGCTCAGGGCCACGGTTTCAAGCCCGTCGAAGAGAACTGCCGCACTTTCGCCAAAGCTTGCGCGGGTCCGCGTTGCCGCTGTCGTGATGGCCTCGGAGGCCGAACCGGCGGCAACTCCGCCAGACCCCGACACCGCCTTGACCGTGGTCGAGCTGTCGTTCGTCGTGTCGATCACGACCCCCTTGCCGGTGAAGGTGGCGTCATCGACCACAAGATCGACACGGGCAAGGCGGTCGTCGGCGGCCAGCGCCACATTCTGATTCTGCCCGGCCTGCGCAACGGTCCGGCCCACGGCCAGAACACCGCCTGCAGCGCCGGTGGCATCTGCGCGCGCGTGCACATCCGACGCGCCCGTCACGATGGTCGTTTCGTTCGATGCCTCGAAAGTGCCCGCAATCCGGGCGGCAATGGCGTGGTTCGTCCAGGCCGAGGACACCGCGCCGTTCCCAGCCAGGATCCCGCCCGACGCGGAGGTCGAGTACGCCGCCGACGTATCGAACGCATCCCCGCGCAGCCCGGTGACCAGGATGATGTCCTGTGCCCGGATGCTGGCATCGATCTGGCTGTCGAGTGTCACGCGCATGTCGGATGTCGCCACGCTGGCGCCGATGGCAAGGCCGCCTGCGGCGATGCCGTTCGCCCGTGCCTCGGCGGACACGGCACTTTCGTTGGCGATGCGCACCGTGCCGGCCTCGATCGTGGCCCCATTGGCGGTCAGGGTGCCTGTGGCCTCGGCGGTCGCGGTCGCGACGACCGAATTCAGACCCCCGCCGATCCCGCCGGAGCTGCCGTCGCCCGCAGCGGTCACGCGGCTGGTATCGTCGGCCTCGACCGTCACATCCTCGGCGTTGATGCGGGTATCGGCGATGTCGATATTCGTGCCGCCCAAAAGGCTGGCCGAAGAGACGACAAGCCCGGCACCCCCTGCAAGCGACAGGCTCACATTGGTGATATCGACCGAAACCGTGCCGCCCCGGGTGGCCAACAAGCTGACGTCGTTCGCTCGTCCACCGGCATAGCCGCCAATCCCGGCGCCCGGACCGAAGGTCAGCCCCGATGTGCCGTTCACGGTGGTGGTCACGACGCCGACGCCCACCGCGTATCCCGCCGATGCAGTCAGGGTATAGCTGTTCGCGGTCAACAGGTCCTCGGCGTCGATCCCGCTGTTGTTCGCCAAGACGGTGACATCACCATCCGCGCGAAGACGGGCATTGGCGCCAAGGTCGATGCCCACCGATGTGGACAGGTTCGAGACGCCAACGCCGCTGGTGCTGCCGCCGAAGATCGCGACGGACAAGCCGCCGGTGATCTGGGTGACGGATGTGGTCGCATCGGCGCGCAGGCTCAAGTTGCCCCGGGTTTCCAGCAGCACGTCATTGCCAAGCCGGATCGACACGGAATCGCTGCTTGCCGGGCCATTCAGAGAGATGGACTGGCGTTCCGCCGCCAGCGAAGCGCGGCTGTCGTCCGCCCCGGCAAAGACCATCAGGCCGCCGGCAGTGTTCTGGCGCTCCTCTTCGGTGAGGCCCGGCTCTTCGGCGCGGAGGTCGGAGGCGAATTCATCCTGTGCGCCGTTGAGGAGGATATCGCGGTTGCCCGCCGTATCTTCGGCGCGCGCGCCCATGTCGATCACACCGAGCGCGGCATTGACGGCGAAGGCCGCGCCGCCAAGCGCCACGACCGACGAGGTCACCCGCCGTTCAGACAGTGCTTCGATGGTCAGGTTCTGGGTCGATGCCGCAGGATCGCTCAGACGCGCCGCGCCAGGATCGGCCTCGATCCGGGTATTGTCCCCGACGAGGACCCGCGTCGTGCCGGCAAAGCGCGCGTAATCCAGAGAGGCCCCGCCACCCAGGGCGCCCACGCCAAGGGAACCGGCCATGCCGGTGATCGAGACAACGTCCCGCGCGCGCAGCGTCAGCGCCGCGTCGGCCCGGAGGGATTCGTTTGCGCCGATCTCGACCAGAGTGGTTGAGGTCACAACGCCCACGTTCAGCGCCAGTGCCAGCGTTGAGCCGCCAGCAGCGCCCGAAACCGCCTTGCCGTCAAGCAGCATGTCGCTATGGGCCGTCAATGACATGGTGCCGCCCGCTCTGAGCGTGCTGTCGAGAAGCGTCTCGCCCCGACCCACCGACACGCGAGAGAGCGACTCGAACACCGTGACCTGCACGCCACCCGAGGCGCCCACGGCACCGCCCGCGGCGGCGCCGACCACGGCCGTGCTGTCACTGTCGACATTGGCAGCAAGGGTCAGGTCCCGCCCGGCGGTGATGGTCGCGCCATCGACATCGACCAGCGCCTGAGCGCCCAGAATGCTGACGCCGGCATTGGCCGCCGCGCCGACAAAGCCGCCCGCAAGGCCAAGCGTCACCGCTGTCAGTTCGGTCGTCGCGCGGGCGTCGAGCGTGATGTCGCGCGCGGCGTCGATCCGGGCTTCGCGGGCCTCGATCCCGGCCAGCGAGCGCGAGACCAGCGTTCCCGAGCCCGCGCCGACGCCGGCCTTTCCGCCGACCGCCACATTGGCGGTGAGAACCGTGGCCGTGCTGGTGGTGTTCGCGGTGATCCGCACGTCCTGACGGGCATCGGCGGTATCTGTGCCCAGAAGCCCGGCAAGGCCGGTGGCAGGGGCATTGATCCAGACCTGAGCGCTCCGCTCGCCGGTGCCCAGTTCGATCCGGGCGTCATCCTCGATCAGGTTGAGCGACATCAGCGCCGCGACACCGGCAATGCCGCCGACCGCGCCATTGGCGGTCAGCATCGAGATCGTCGCATCGGCACTGGCATCGATCACCACGCCGAACCGTTCAGCGCCATCCCGGATCACGCCGGTCTGGCCAAGTCCGGTGATCCGTGTATTGCCCGAGACGGCGATGCGCACATCGTTGCGCAGCGTATTGACCGTGGCGCTTGCGCCGACACCGGCGGTGCCGCCGCCTGCGAAGCTGATGTTCAGGCCGGGATCTTCCTCGGAGCCAGCCTTGAGGCGGATGATGTTGCTGGCATCTGCCGCCAGCAGGACCGATCCGGCTGTGACGATCTGGCTGCCTTCCCGCACCGCACCCAGCACCGGGGGGGTCGTGTCGCGGACCAGCACCTCGACGGTGTTGAGCGCGGAGTCGCCGATGCCCGTGCCGGTGATGCCTGCAACGCCGTCGAGGGCGCCCGCGATGCCGGCGCCTGACAAGGTCCCTTCGGCAAGGGCGGTCAGGAGGATCGGACCCTGGGCCTGCAGATAGGAGCCGTCGATATCGGTCCGGATCGTCTGACGCGCGACATTGGTGGCGATCGCAAGACCCACGGCGCCCGTGGCGCCCACGGCCACGGCCCCTGCACTTGCCGCGAGGTCCGCGCCGCCGGTCGCGGCGGCACTGATCGTATCAGCCAGCACGGTGCTGTCGCGCAGCGTGGTACCCACGGCCCCGTCGGCGACGTTCACCACGAAGGATCCCGCAAAAGTGCCGCCGGCCCCACCGCCGAGCGCCGCTGCGGCGCCGCCGACGATCTGATCCTGCCGTGCTGAAAGCTGCACGGCGCCCGCGCCCACGAGATCGGCCCCGATGCGGGTGTCGACGCGGATATCGGACAGCTCCACATCGGTATCGTCCGACAGGATGTTGACCGCAATGGCCCCGCCGATCCCGGCGGTCCCGCCAAGGCCCGCGGCCCCGGTGATCGATGAAATCAACCCGAATTGCGTGGTGTCCAATGTCAGGTCGTGACCCGCCATCAACAGCGTCGCCTGGTCGCCTGCAAGGCTGCTGGCAATGCGCGCATCGGCTTGCCGGTTCATCACGTTGAGCGAGATCGAGCCGGCGCCGCCAATCGAGCCGGACGCCCCGCCGGAGACCCCTGTCGTCTGGACACTGCCGTCCTGCGAGGCGGTGACGGTCACGTCACCCTGGGCTGTCGTGATCTCGTCCGCAGGCAGGATAAACTCGGCTTCTGCCTTGCCAAAGAGCAGGTTGAGCGCAAGACCCGCGCCTGATCCCCCGGTGGTGCCTGCCCCCGTTGCCCCGGCGAAGGACCGGGTTCCCCCGGTCTGCGAGGCGGTGATCGACACATCCGGGACAGTGGGCGCCGCGCCCGCCAATTCAAGCCGCGCGCGCACCAGGTCATCGGTGTCGAGCTCCAGCCTCAGTTGTTCGCGGAAGATGCTGACATCGCCGCGTCCCGTCACGTTGTCCGCCACATTCGAAAGTGCGGAATCGCGCGCCTCGGTGATCGCGGTCTCGGTCAGGGACAGGGGATCTTCGCCGGGTGCCGAGCCCGGCAGCGGATCGACGGACGGGCCGTCCACCGCCACGCGACCGATCTGGGTATAGACGAGCGATCCGGTGACACCGGTGCCACCCGCGCCCGCGACGCCGGAGGCGGAAATGGCGTCGATCGCCGCCTCATCCGACGCATCGATGCTGAGCGAACTGCCCGAGATGCCGCCTGCAGCTGTATCGACCACATCCGCCGTCACGGCGCCGGTGATCGAGGCCACGCTCAGCGCGCCGCCGACCGCATTGGTCCCGCCGAAGGCCGCAGCGCCCGACAGGATGTCGATACTGCCGCCACGGCCTGCCGAAACGCTGACATCCCCGGTCCCGGCATCAAGCCGGGTTCCGGTTGCCGCCGCGCGGGTCTCGTTGCTGATACCGCCGATGGCGATAGACCCGGCAAAGGAATTGGTCCCGCCGGCCGCAAGGCCGACCGCCGCAGTTTCGATGCCGGAGTCGTTGCGCGCCGAGAGGCTGACGCCCTGCCCCGTCATGCTGCCGCCGCTGGCTGCGACGCTCGTGTCATGGTTGATGAAATTCGCCGCCGCTGCGCCGCCGACGCCGGTGCCGCCCGCGCCAAGAGCGGCGCCGCCCGCAAGGCTGCTGATCGTGGCGGTATCGCTGGCCGAGAGGCTGACCGCGCCGGGCGCGTCGAGCGTCGCGTCGGTTGCGGTGATCCCGGTCGTTGCCGTGGTCACGTTGACCGTCAGCGCGCCGCCGACCGAGTCTGCGGTCGAGGCGGAAATGCCCGCCGCAAGCGAGGCGATCTCGCCTTCCCCCGTGGCGGTGGCGGTGATCGCCCCGCCGTTGCGGGTGGACAAGGACGCGTTGTTCAGGTTGACGAGCGTATCATTCGACGGAAGCAGGTTCACCGTCATGCCGGCCCCTGCGGCCGCGCGCCCTGCGGCTGCCGCTCCACCAGCCAGGCTGCGGATCGTGCGCGCGCCGGTTGCCGTGGCGGTGATATTGGCCGCGTCGATGACCGAACTGCCTGCCAGCGAGGCAATGGAATCCGCATTGATCGTGTTCACGGAAAGGCCAAGCCCCGCGGCCTCGCCGGTCAGCGCCGCCGCACCTGCAACTGCGATGGCCGTGATGGTGCTGTCGCTGTCTGCCGTGATCTGCACCGCGCCCAGATCCGGGCCTGCGGCGCGTTTCGCAATCTCGGACCCCTCGACCCTGGCTTCGGTGCCCGCGACGATGGTATTGACCGAAAGTGCTGCGCCAACGGCATTGCTGCGCCCACCCGCCAAGGCTCCGGACAGCGCGAATATGATGTTGCTCTCGTCAGCGGTGACGGTCAGGTTGTCCGCCTCGATGCTGCGAACGCCCAGACCGGCTTCGATCAACGCCCGCGCGCCGCCGGAAATGGTGTTGACCGTGATCGAGCCGGCCAGCCCTGTCTGACCGACACCTGCGGTGGTGCCGAACCCGAAGATTGACTGGCTGCTGGTCGCCATGAGCGACATGACACCGGTGGATATGGTGCCGGTGCCGGTGATCCGGGACAGCGCATCGCGAACGACCGTGTTCACGGCGATGCCCACACCCACGCCATAGCCTTGGGTTGCGTCCATGTTGACGCCCACCGCGCCCGCCACACTGACCGTGACCGACTGATCATCGGCATTGAGGCTGAGACTTTCGGACGCGATCTCGACGTCGCGCAATTCCGACAGGGTTTCCCCTGAGAGGACCGCCACGGATACCGACCCGGCCAGCGCCAGATCCCCGCGCGAGGTTCCGGCGCCGCCCACGGCGATATTGACCAGCGTCGCCGCGTCGGTTGCGTCGATGGCGACCGCACCGGCATCGACCGTCGCGCCGTCGATGCGCGCGCGGACCAGCCGTTCGTCGACATGGACGGCAAAGGCACCGGCCAGGGCATTGGTATCCTTTTGCGACCCGAGGCCCGAGGCAACAGAACCGCCCACGTTAATCATGGTCGCCGTGCTGCCTGCAGTCACCGACAGCGCACCGTCGAGATTGACACGCCCCGTGGTGCGGAGGCTCGCCGTGGTTTCATTCTGCAGAGCGAGGTTCACCACCGCAGCACCCGACACGGCCCAGCCGGAGGTCTGGCGGTCGCCGTTGGCATCCGCGGGCGTCGGGTTTTGCTGCTGTTGCTGGGCGGCGTCGTCTTCCTCGTCCGAGAAGAGCCAGCTGGGGATAATCATGTCGTCATCGGAAGTGTTCGGCGGCGGCGTTGTGTCTGCGGCCGGGTCTTCCTTGCCGACGACCTTGGTTCCCGCGACCGCCACCGTGATATCGACCGATGCGTTGGTGGCCGTGATCGTGAGGCTATCGGCGTCGATCACCGGATTGGTGGGCAGGACGAGCGGCGCCTCAACCAGTGCCGGGCCGATCCCGGCCCATGTCCGGCGGCTGGAGAAGTTGAACACGCCCGAGGCGCCGACGCCCACGTTTTCCGATCCGGTAATGGCGCCCGCGCTGGCCCATGTCACCGAATTGTCGGTGGCCGTGATCGTCACATCCTGCGCCACGATGCGTGCAGCCTCGCCGATGCGGGCCATGGTTTCGGCCTCGGCGACATGCGCCGCGACCGAGGCATTGATCGCCACATCCGCGCCCTGCCCGCCCGAATAGGCCAGGCTGGCCGTGAGATTCTTGGTCTCGGCCGTCACGTCGAGATCACCCGAAGTCACCGTTACCTCGGCGCCGTTCTCGATCTCGGCGCGCACGTCGCTTGCCGTGCGGCTGAAGAAGATACCGCCGCCGATGGCGTCATTGACCTTGGCCGTTCCGCCAAGCGGGTTGCTTCTTGGCAGGTTCGTCACATGCAGGAACAACGCCTCCTGCAGCGCGGTTACGCTGGCCGCATCGTTGAGGTTGAGCACGGCGCCTTCGCGCACCACCGCCTCGGTCACATTGTCGGTGTTGAAGATGGTCAGGGTGATGCCAAGCGCGAGCCCCTGTTCCTCGCCGGGCACGACCACGCGATCGGCGGCGACTTGCGCCTCGCCCTTGGCCTTGGAGTCGGTCGTGAGGTAGGTCAGCGGGTTGACGATGTCGAGGAAACCGGCGAGGTCGGGGGCCGGGGGCGCCGCGGGCTCGGGCGGATCGGCGGGACCACCGGTGCTGATCGGGCTGTAGGACGTGACCTCATCGACATAGGTCTGCCACTGGTTCAGCAGGCTTTGCCATGGGTTCGTGTTCGGATAGCGCGTCAGCGCGTCGACCGAGGCGGATGTCGCGGTGACGATGGTGTTCGGTCCGATCTCGGCCAGGGTTTCCCCGGCAAGCGAGGAAATCGACAGGTTCAGCATCAGCGCGGTGGAAAACCGGCCCAGAAGCTCGTCCTCGGTGATCTCGGCCAAGCCGCGTGCTCGCAAGCGATCATTCTCGCGGTCAAGCTGGCGCCGCAGCGCATCGGTCAGCTTGCCGAAGGCGGCCGATGTGGACCGGGTCAGCGACCCGCCGCCTTCGCTGCCGCGATCGGCAAAGCGGTAGGCGGCGTTCACGGTCACGGCGCCGCTGGCCGTGACGTTCGTCGCCCCCAGTGCGACCGGCGCCACGGTAAGGTCGTCGATGTCGCGATAGCTGCCGCCAAGCGTGGCAAAGGCATTGTCATCGCTGAGCTGAAAATCCACCGCGACACCCATTCCGAAATGCGGCTTGCGCGCGGGATCGGGGGTCTTGCCGGTGGCTCTTTGCTGAATGGTCTGGGCAAAACCGGTTGAATTGCTTGAGTTGGCGCGACTGCGCGCGACGGCCCGCGACAGGCTGCCGAGGCCCAGGGTGGCCGTGGTCACGCGTGTCGAGTTGAAGAAAAGTTGCTCTGCCGCGATGGCGACATCGCCGCCGAGGGCGGTGATCGTGCCGCCGATGGCGGCTTCGGTCAGCGACTCGGAATAGTCGACATTGATCCCGATCGACACCTCGCCTTCCATCCCGGAATTGGCGATCACGGTCGAGGACACGTTGCGCCCGGTAAAGGCGCCAGCCGTGATCCCCGCCGCCGAGGTCAGGCTTCCGCCGTCGACACGAAGCTGGTTCGCCAGATTGCGGACCGAGACAGCGACCCCGAGGGCCACATTCTGACCAAAGGCCTTCTTGGCCGTAATGCTGATGGTCTGGTTCTCGCTGGCTGTCGCGGCCAAGCGCAAGTTGCCCGCATTGGTCAGCAGGGCACTGTCGGTGATTTGCACCGCCGATACGGTCTTGGTGCTGGACACCGCAACGTCGACGGCAAAGGAAAACGGAGCGATATTCGTTTCGGTCTCGGAATGGGAATGCACGACCAGCGTATCGGTCGACAGGTCGACTTCGGAGGGCAGACGGATGCTGAGCTGATAGGCATCGTCGAAAATAAGGCTGTCGAGCACCGAATCCGCGGTCAGGAACCTGTATGTGTCCTCGCGCAGGCCCTCGGCCATCAGGAATCCGTTATCGGCGAATTCCGCCGTTGGGTCGGTGATGCTGGCACCGATGGGGGTCCAGTTGCCATCGGCCGTAAGAGTGCTGTCGGTGATCTCGACCCGGGCGTCGGAGGTCAGGAACTTGATCTGCAGTGGCACGAGCTCGTTCACCGAGGTGATCGCGCGGTTCGCGACGGTTTCGTAGGTATTGAGCAGATTGTCGAACATCTGTTCGAATTGCTCGTCGGTGGTGCTGGCCTCCATCTGTTCGACCTGGTTCGCCTCGAGGGTCTCGTCCAGCTCGTCGCCGAAGATGCTGCTGGCCCGGGCCACGGCGGACACGATGACCGATCCGCCGGCGATATCGGCGTCGGTGATGGTGACCCTGGCCACTTTAGTATCAGGATCGAAGGCCCAACGCGCCCCGGTGGACACGTTGCGCGCACTTACCAGCACAAGCCCGCCATTGCCGTCGCCGGTGCCCTGTGCGTTGAGGCTGGTGCCCGGCTTGATCTCGATGTCTTTCGAGGAGATGACGAGATCCCCCGCCGCGCCGCCGGCGCGGGCGGTCGACACTTCCATCGTGCCGCCATCATTGCCGATCGCCACCGAGGTCGTGCCGCGAATGCCAAGGGAGCCGCCTTCGGTCGTCAGGCTGCGCGCAAGATCGACCGTGTCGCCCACAAGGAACGTCTCGCCCGAGCTGTCGGGGCTGCCGGTGTCGGTCACGATGCCCGCGCCCGAGGTCGTGCCGGTGGTCAATGTCCCGTTGGCCCGAAGCGCCACGAAACCGCCTGCGGCGGCGCTGGAGCGCGCAACAATCTGCAAGCCGGGTTCGAGGATCGCGTTGCCTTCGGTGAACATCATCACCGATCCTGCCGCACCGCCCCCGTTGCTGACATCGAATATGCCGCCCGCCTGCAACTCACCTTCGGCGATGACCTCGATCAGGCCACCGTGAGGGGCTGTGCCCGCCAACGAGCCACGCGCGCTGGCATTGCCGGACACGCGGGACGAGCCACCCGAGACCAGGCGGATCACGCCGTCACGGCCGATATTCACGCCGCCTGCGGTAGGCACACCCTGCAGGTTGACCGACGGGCTGATCCGGCCGGGGGAAATGCCGCTCTGCACATCGAGCCGCCCATCCACGATCATCCGGGCGCCCGCGCGCATGTCGAGCCGGGTTGCATTGATCCGGCCCTGGATGTCGATCTGCCCGGTGGCGGACAGAGGTTCGTTCCCGGCGAACAGGATGTTGCTGGCCGATCCGATGCCATTCGCCTCGTTGCGCAACTGGTCCATGAAACCTGAGGTCGGCGTGCTGAGCGTCAGCTTGCCAGCATTGATGACGCCGGTCGAGGAGACGACGAAGCCATCCGAATTCAAGAGATAGGTATTGCCGCCGATGATGGAAGCCCCGGGTGATCCGAGACGGGCATTCAAGGTTCCGGCAATCGTCGACGTGCCGCCGGAGATGATGTTGACCAGCGCTGTGGCCCCGAGAGGCTGGTATAGATTGACCGTGTTTCCAAGGTTCACGTTGAATTGCGAGAACTGATTGAAGGCCACACCGCCCCGAATATTCGAGGTGGTAACATCCGAGACGAGGCCTGCGGTCGCAACTGTCGTGTCGGGCGTTGCGGCGACAACCTGAGCCTGCGCGGGAAGGGGAAACGCCCCCGCCACCAGCGCGAGTATCGACACCGACCCGACAGCATTTCGCAACATGGGCAAGACGCGCGCGCTGCGAGGCGCCTTGTCGAAGGGACGGGCTTTCCTGCTGGTCTTGCTCTGTGTCATGGCGGACCTCCGGGTCGTCGCAAAGATAGAACCGGCCCCTTTTCGGGGCCGGCCCGGGCGTCAGGGACGCAGTTTCTCGATCGCCTCGGCAAAGCCGTCGATACCGACGCTGAGGACCACGGGATCGCCATCAGAGGTTTCGCGGAAACCGAACAGCAGTGCATCGCTCTCGGCGAAGAGCGCCAGCTCTTCCTCGGAGAGCGGTGCCGCGGCTTCGCAGACCGTATCGGCGCAGCGCTGCCAGATCATGTTGCGCTGCTCGATCTCGTCCTTTCCGGAAAAGCGATAGACGGCGCCGCCCGGCAGGTAGACGCCCATGGGCACCTGCGCCAGAAGGATCGCCCCGTCCGACACCGGCACGGCGATGAACCGTGCGATCATCTCGCCGGTCTCGCGAAGGGATTGTTCCTGCACCATGCGGCATTGGGTCTGGCTAATGGTGACCGCCTCGCAGACGACCACCCAGTCGCCCACCATCTGACCGTTGCGCATCTCTTCGGTCGCGGTCTGCGCGGCCTCTTGGGCCTGCGCTGTCGCCGCCATGCCGGCGGCGGCAATGATCCCCAAGATCATCGATGTCTTTTTCATCTCGTTCCCCCTTTCGCGGGCCATTCCCGGCCCTTCTTCATGTCAAAAGCGAATATCGGCCCCCACGTAGAACTGGGCCTTGCCCGAGTCGTTGAAGCCCAATGTGTCTCTCAGCGGCACACCCACCATGGCCACCAGATTGAAGCGTTCGCTGTGCGAAAACGTGACCCCGGCCCCCACCGAGGCCAGAAGGTCCTGATCGTTGTCGAAACCGCCCGTGGTGCGGAAAGGCACCACGACCGCGGCGTCGAAGAACACGAAGGGCCGCGCCGTGATCCGGTTGCCCAGCCGGACCGGGTTCTGCAAGGACAGCTGCTGGTTCAGCACCACGCCGCTGTCGCCCGAGCGGATATTGTTGGGATAGCCCCGCACCGACCCGACACCGCCGACAGAGAAAAGCCGCGCGACCGGCAGGTTCTGATCGGGGGCGTACTGGTAGCGGAGATTTGCCTCGTAGAAGAGTGATCCGCCGACGGGGCGCAGATAGCTGCCCTGACCATAAAGCAGCCAGAACGACCCTTCGGTTTCACTGGTCCCCAAGGCATCGGCATTACCGGCCCGCAGCCCGAGGCTGACACTCAGCTGCGACTGTTCGAAGCGTCGCGTATAGGCCGCGGACACCCAAGCATCGTTGATCGAGATATCGGCGAAGGGCAGTCCGGTCGTGGTGGATTCCGTGCGCTCATAGCCGATGCCCGCATCAAGGATGATATGGCGGTCCTCACGGATCCGGATCGGGCGGCGATAGCCGAGCGTTGCGCTGACACTGTCGGATTCGATGTCGATGGGAACCAACGGACCGCTGATGATCTCGGAATTGGAGACGCCGACCCCGGCTGTCAAACGCCCGCCACCGGGCCCCACCGGGCGCGAATAGCCAAGCGCAAACGACCGCGCGCCTTCCGTGGCCTCGGCCTGCAGGGACAGGCTGTCGCGCACGCCGGTCACGCTGTTCCAGCGCAGGAAAACCGAGCTGCGCACTTCGCCGGTTTCAGGTCGGCCGAAATTGTCGACCGAGATCACCGTCTCGAACCGGTTGGGTTCCTCGATCTTGATCGTCGCATCTGTTGTGCCGGTTTCCTGCCCGGACCCGAAACTGAGCCGGGGGCGGATGTCATGGGCCAGATCGAAAAGGATCAGATCGCGCTCGAGCTGGACAAAATCGGGCTTCTGTCCTTCCTGCAGGGACAGGTTGCGGCGCAGGAACGCTTCGGAGGTGGTCCGGTTGCCTTCGATGATGACCCGGTCGACGACCGCCTCGACCAGCGCCACGCGCAGCACGCCATCGCGAATTTCCTGTGGCGGGAGAATGGCCTGTGCCGTGGGCGCGCCTGCCGTAAGGTAAAGCGCGTTGACCTCATCCACGAAGCGCAGCAGGTCTTCGAAGGTGATCGGGCGATTGACATAACGCGACGCGACCTGCTGCAATTCCTCGGGTTCGAGGTAGCTCGACTCCTCGAAGGCGATCCCGGCAAGCGAAAACGTCTGTGCCTGCGCGGTGCCGGGGGCTGCGAGGAGAAAGAAGGCGAAGGTTGCGAAGGCACGCAGGGCGAGGCCCGCGTAAAAAGGCAAGCCGTGGCTCATTGCACGGCCTCCATCGTGTGGGCGAGTGCGGCCGAAAAGCCCATGAGCGAGGCTTGCACACGGACCGGCGCGGTCGTGCTGCGCGGGCGATAGACGATCTGGGCGCGCGTGGCGCGGCGCAGGGCCATTATTTGTGAGGCGTCGAGATCCAGGGTCGCAAGGCAGGCTTGCTCAGAGCACCGCTGGAATTCGGCCTGGCGCGGCTTGCCCCTGCCCACAGCAACGAAAAGTCCCGAGGCCAAGTGCACACCGGGCGGCACGAGGATCTTCATGATGCCCGAGGTGCCATCCGCATCAGGGCTTACATGCAGACCGGCCAGCCACGCATTCTTCGCATCCGCCACGTTCGTCGCCAGCATGCAACCGGAGCCGGCACCCGGACAGTCGGACCGCCAATCGCGGAACGTCTCGGCAGACGCCGCAGCAGACCACGCCACCATAGCCAGTGCCACAAATGACAGCCCCCGAGAAGTACCGAAGCAGCGCAGCACCTCTGAAGGTGCCGCAGCCTGCGCCGTGGCAGATGGGGGTAAGCCTAGAACCATTACCGTACATAACTTTCGAACACCAAACCCCATCAATAGCGCATGGATGATATCTTTTGTCTATACGTGAGACTTGTCACATATGGCGGCTTGGGCACATGGAGCCAGCACAATACTGCCTTTACTATAGGAAACTTTCGACAAAGCGGGACATTTGGGAGCAGCGGCACTGACCTCATCCTTAGAATTTATCAACCTTATGGAGAAATGCAGACTTCGACGCCGATCCAAGAGTGTGCACCGCAGTCCACCGAGCTCACAAGAAGAAGGCGCCGCTCATGATCGTGATTCGGGCTTGAGGAGACCCTCGAGAGACTCGCTTGAGGGTCCGTGTACCCGCAATGGGTGACAGGCCACTGGAAGGGACGGCGGACGGCTGTGCCGTCTTCAGGGTCGCGTCACACTTCTGGTGCGTGCGGGTCGGGGATCACGCCGGCGCGGTCTTCGCGGGTATGATCGAAATCCGGGTCATGGCGTTTGATCCGGCGCGAGACCAGATAGGCCGTGGGCCAAGCCAGCAGAAACCCGATAGCCGCCGCCGTACCGATCACCGGCCAGCCATAATACCCCATGCTCATCGCGGCGATGACAAGCACGCCTGTGGTGACGGGTCCGGTGGCGAGGGTGAGAAACAAGCTCAGTCTGTCCATAGCATGCCTCCTTTCGTCATATGTAAGACGTAGGAAGCGCGCTCGGCGCTGTCAGGGGGAGATCACAGGAGTGTGAGGGTTTGCTGGCGCGATGGGGGATGTCTGGCGCTTTTGCCGTGGCCCCATGATCGGAAAATCCCCGCCGGGTGCCTTGACGCAGGGCCGGGACGGACCCCACGTGATGGGGCAAGACCAAGACAGATCGAGGAGAAGCGCATGATGCGACTGCTGATGATCGTGCCACTGGTGGCTGGCCTGGCCGGTTGCGAGACGGCGGAAGGATTTACCGAAGATGTGGAGAGCGCCACGGAAGCGGTGATCGACTGAGAGATCGCCCATTTCGCGCGCCCGCGCTGCGGCGCGCATGGAGCGACAGGCAGAAAGGAGTGTCACAATGACCCGAACAGGATTGATCGCGCTGGCCCTTGCCGGCAGCTTGCCCGTTCTGAGCGCCTGTGGCCCGCTGGTGGGCGCAGGGGCCGTGGTGGCCGCCGATACGGTGGTCGAGGAACAGGAAGGCGGCGAAGGGCTTTTCTAAGGACGGCACGCGGTTGGCGGCATATTAATGATTTCGAACATTACGCAAACACCCTTTGGGCCGATATGGCCTTGATCTTATCCATTTTTCCCGTCGCCCGTCACTGGTTTTGGGACAGATGAGTCTGAGTGCTTAACGGAAAAATGGTGGGCGGTGTTAGAGGGGTGGCATCAGGTGAACGCCCCGGATGTGGCGGGGTCAGGGCCGGGACAAAAGGCTGCGGGCGGTGGTCTGACCGGAGAGGATCGCG
>NZ_ABCR01000015.1:0-93538 GCF_000170875.1 Roseobacter sp. AzwK-3b | reverse complement strand
CCTCTTGCCGGACCGGAGCGGATGTTCTGGACCGCCTCGGGCGAGGTGGTTCTGATGACCATCCTCGGTGGCGTCGGCACGCTGATCGGCCCGGTTCTGGGCGCGGGTCTCATCAAGTACATGGAAAACATCCTGTCCAAGATCAACGCAGACATCCTGCACACATGGTTCGCGTTCCTGCCTGATGGACTCGAGGATTTCGTGGTCAGCATGGTCTATCCCTTCATCGGCAAGGGCTGGCACCTGACACTGGGTCTGATGTTCATGGCCGTCGTGATCTTCCTGCCCGGTGGGCTGGTCGAAGCAGGCCAACGGATTTCCCGCCTTCTCAAGGGCCGCAAGGTCCAGGACGGCGCCAAGAAATCCACAACCGAACCCGCCGAATAAGGAGAGCCGAACAATGGGCATTCTTGAAGTCAAGGACGTGAACAAGCGCTTCGGCGGTCTCCAGGCACTGGGCAACGTCAACCTCAGCGTGGCGGAGAACTCCTGCCACGCGATCATCGGGCCGAACGGTGCGGGCAAATCCACCCTGCTCAACGTGCTGATCGGCAAGCTGATCCCCGATACCGGCAGCGTCATGTTCGACGGGCAATCGGTGCTGGGGCGCAAACCCTATGAGATCAACCAGATGGGCATTTCCCGGGTGTTCCAGACACCCGAGATCTTCGGCGACCTGACGGTGCTGGAAAACATGCTGATCCCGATTTTCGCCAGCCGCGACGGTGCCTTCCGCATGCATGCAATCGAAAACACCGCAAGCGAGAAAGAGGTCATCGAACAAGCCGAGCACATGCTGGAAGAGCTTGGCATGGCGGACAAACTCCATTTCCACTCGGCCTCGATGAGCCGCGGTGATAAGCGGCGTCTGGAAATCGGCATGTGTCTGGCGCAAAAGCCGCGCCTTTTGCTGCTGGACGAGCCCACCGCCGGCATGGCGCGGGCGGACACCAACAACACCATCGACCTGCTCAAACAGATCAAGGAAGAGCGCGACATCACCATCGCGATCATCGAACATGACATGCATGTGGTGTTCAGCCTTGCGGAACGCATCACCGTTTTGGCGCAGGGCTCCCCGCTCGTCGAAGATACGCCGGAAAAGATCAAGGGCCATCCCAAGGTGCGCGAAGCCTATCTTGGCGAAACGGCTTAAAAAGGAGATCACGAGATGAACGTCAAACCGGAATTCTCAAAGGGCAAGAACTACGCCGAAACCGCTCCGGCTTTCCTGTCGGTCTGGGAGATGCAGGCCTATTACGGCGAAAGCTACATCGTCCAGAACATCAGCTTCAACGTCCACGAAGGCGAGATTCTGGCGCTGCTCGGCCGCAACGGCGCAGGCAAGACCACCACGCTGCGCGCCATCGCGCGGATGGACAGCCCGCAGGTCAATCATGGGGAAATCTGGCTCGACCATAAGCCGCTCCACTCCATGAAAAGCCATGAGGCGGCGGTGTCGGGCATCGGGCTGGTGCCCGAAGACCGGCGCATCATTTCTGGCCTCACGGTCGAGGAAAACCTTCAGCTTGCGCAGATCACCCCGCCGATCGGCTGGTCGCTCGATCGCCTGTACGAGCTCTTCCCGCGTCTCGCCGAACGGCGCAAGCAGGAAGGCACCACCCTGTCGGGCGGCGAACAGCAGATGCTGGCGGTGGCCCGCGCGCTTGCGCGCGACATCAAGGTTCTGCTGCTCGATGAACCCTACGAAGGGCTGGCCCCTGTGATCGTGGACGAGATCGAAAAGACCCTTCGCATCATCAAGGAACAGGGCATGACGACGATCCTCGTGGAACAGAACGCCGTGCGCGCTCTGGAACTCGCCGACCGTGCGATCATTCTCGACACCGGCTCGATCGTGTTCGACGGTTCGGCCAAGGAAGTCCTTGAAAACGAAGCACTGCGCGCGGAATATCTCGCGATCTGAAACCGTCGCACTCTCGGCCCGTCGGCGTGGTTGCGCACGGTTCGGCGGGCCTTTACCATTCCGCCCGGAATAGAAGAAAGAAAAGGTCAGATATGTCCGATAATACCTATCCGCCCTCAGCCGATTTTGCTGCCAAGGCACATATCGACGCCGCGAAATACCAAGATCTCTACGCCGCTTCCATCGCAGATCCCGACGCCTTCTGGGCCGAACACGGCAAGCGCATCGACTGGATCAAGCCCTTCTCCAAGGTTAATGACGTCAATTTCGACTTCGGGAACGTCTCGATCAAATGGTTCGAGGACGGCACCCTGAATGTTTCGGCCAACTGCATCGACCGGCACCTCGCCACGCGTGGCGACCAGACCGCTATCATCTGGGAGCCCGACGAGCCCGGCGATGACGCCCTGCATATCACCTATCGCGAACTGCACGAGCATGTCTGCAAGATGGCGAACGTGCTCAAGAACCTTGGCATCTCCAAGGGCGACCGCGTTGTGATCTACATGCCGATGATCCCCGAAGCGGCCTATGCCATGCTGGCCTGTGCCCGGATCGGCGCCATCCATTCTATCGTCTTCGCGGGCTTCTCTCCGGATGCGCTTGGCGCGCGGGTCAATGGCTGCGATGCCAAACTGGTCATCACCTCCGACACCGCCCCGCGCGGGGGCCGCAAAACCAAGCTCAAGGACAACGTCAATCAGGCCCTGCTGCATGACGTGGACGACGTGAAATGCCTCGTGGTGCGCCGCACCGGCGACCAGATCGCGTGGCGCTCCAGCGGAGACTACTGGCTCCACGAAGAGCTCGAGAAGGTCGATGCCGACTGCCCGCCCGAGGAAATGAACGCCGAAGACCCGCTCTTCATCCTCTACACTTCCGGCTCGACCGGCCAGCCCAAGGGCGTGGTGCACACGCAGGGCGGCTATCTGGTCTGGGCCTCGATGACCCATGAATACGTGTTCGACTATCACGAGGGCGATATCTTCTGGTGCACCGCCGATGTCGGCTGGGTCACCGGCCACAGCTATATCGTCTATGGTCCGCTGGCCAACGGCGCGACAACGCTGATGTTCGAAGGCGTGCCCACCTATCCCGATGCGGGCAGGTTCTGGGCCGTGTGCGAAAAGCACAAAGTGAACCAGTTCTACACCGCCCCCACCGCAATCCGGGCGCTGATGGGTCAGGGCAATGACTACGTGACGAAATACGACCTGTCGGACCTCAAGCTTCTGGGCACGGTGGGCGAGCCGATCAACCCCGAAGCCTGGAACTGGTACAACGAGGTGATCGGCAAGGGCCGATGCCCCATCGTCGACACCTGGTGGCAGACCGAAACCGGCGGCCACCTCATCACCCCCCTGCCCGGCGCCATCGCAACCAAACCCGGTTCCGCCACCGTGCCGTTCTTCGGCGTGCGGCCCATGGTTCTGGAAACCGAATCCGGCAAGGAGATCGACAGCACCGAGGCCGAAGGCGTGCTGGCCATCAAGGACAGCTGGCCGGGCCAGATGCGCACCGTCTGGGGCGATCATGACCGGTTCGAGGCCACCTATTTCCAGCAATACAAGGGCTATTACTTCACCGGTGACGGCTGCCGCCGCGACGCCGACGGCTATTACTGGATCACCGGGCGCGTCGACGACGTCATCAACGTCTCGGGGCACCGTATGGGCACCGCCGAGGTCGAATCCGCCCTTGTGGCCCATGCCAAGGTGGCCGAAGCCGCCGTGGTTGGCTACCCGCATGACATCAAGGGACAGGGCATCTACGCCTATGTCACCCTGATGGCCGGCGAAGAACCGACCGAAGAGCTGCGCAAGGAGCTGGAAACCTGGGTGCGTACGGAAATCGGACCGATCGCCAAGCCTGACCTCATCCAGTGGGCGCCCGGCCTGCCCAAGACCCGGTCCGGCAAGATCATGCGCCGCATCCTGCGCAAGATCGCCGAGAACGAGTTCGACAATCTCGGGGACACCTCCACGCTGGCCGATCCGGGCGTGGTGGACGACCTGATCGAAAACCGCATGAACCGCCACTGACACTGGCGCTGGTACTGGCCCGGCGCGGCGCGGGGTCACCCTGTCGGCCCGGCGGCATCACTGAAAACACCCCCCGCAAGGCCCCTGCCTTGCGGGGGGTTTACGTTTGTCGCAAACGGGCGAGACCAAGGTCGTCTCTGCACTATCGTGACTGCGTGGCGCCAGCCGATCCGGTGCCCGCCCCTCGAACAACCCGGATGCCCCGCTCATGTCGTTGCTGGCACCAGACAGCCCACGTCTGCCCTCCCGTGCCCTGCATGGCATTCTTTGCGTGGAAATCGGCACGTTGTTTTTCGTCGCTCAGGACGCGATGATGAAATCCATGCTGGCGCTCTATCCGATCTGGACGCTGATTTTCGTGCGATCGGTGATGTCGGTGCTGGTGCTTTTGCCGCTTGTGATCCTGCTTGGCGGCCCGCATCGCCTGCTGACCCCGCTCTGGCCGCTGCATCTTGCGCGTGCGGCACTATTCACCATCGGATTTTCCCTGTTCTACGCGGCGTTCCCCTTCATGGGGCTGGCCGAGGTCACCACGATCTTCTTCGCCGCCCCCCTCATCACCGCGCTGATGGCCGCGCTCTGGCTTAAAGAAACGATCGGCCCGCATCGTCTGGGCGCGTTGATCGTGGGTTTCGCCGGTGTGTTGATCGCCATGAACCCGACCAGCGATGCCTTCACATGGATCGCAATCCTGCCGCTCTTATGCGCCGTGACCTATGCCGCATCGCAGATCATCGCGCGCAAGATCGGGGACCGCGAAAGCACGCTCACGGTGGGGCTTTATACCTTGGGCTTTTCTGGCCTGATGATCCTGCCGATGGGCTGGGGCTTCAACCAGATCTTCACCGTCGCGCCCGAATTCGGACATCTGGGCTGGAGCCTGCCCCATGCCCTGCCCGGCGACCTGCCTGCGCTTGCGCTTCTCGGGCTTCTTGGCATGGGCGGTTATCTTCTGCTGTCGCGCGCCTATCAGGTGGCCAATGCCAGCCTCGTGGCGCCGTTCGACTATACCTATCTGCCCATCGCGACGCTTGTGGCCTTTCTGGTCTGGGACGAGGTGCCGGGGCTCAACACGCTTTTCGGCATGGCGCTGATCGCGTGCGGAGGTCTATACCTCGGCTATCGTGAGCTGCGCGGCAGTCGCGACACAGATCAGCCCGCCGCGGTGGCGGAAACCCTGTTCATACCGGGAAGCCCGCTGCCGCAGCAAATCCCCGACGAGGAAGAGATCCGATGACCCACGCAACCGCCCCCGACCTGCCCGCGCGTGACATGCGTGGCGTGACGATGGTGTTTTTCGCAGGCGTGCTGTGGTCCACGGTGGGCCTTGGTATTCGCCTGATGGACGAGGCCGTGGTCTGGCAGATCCTGTTCTACCGCTCGCTCAGCCTGTCGGTGCTGCTCTATGTGGTGATCCGCCTGCGCACCGGGCAGGACCCGTTCGTTCTGGCCCGACGCACCGGCCTTGCCGGGGTGATCGGCGGGCTGGCTCTGGTGGCGGCCTATACCGGCGGCATCCACGCAGTACAGACAACCTCGGTCGCCAACGCAATGCTCCTGTTCGCCACAGCACCTTTCATGGCGGCGATCCTTGGCAGGCTGATCCTGCGCGAATCCGTCCGCCCGGCCACATGGATCGCCATTGCCGTGGCCTGTATTGGTATCGGCGTCATGGTCTGGGACAAATTCGGCGCGCCTTCGGCGATCGAAGGCAACCTCTCGGCGCTCGGCTCGGCCTTCGGCTTCGCGGTATTCACCGTGGCCCTCAGATGGGGCAAGGCCGGTGAGATGATGCCCGCGGTCTTTCTGTCTGGCCTTTTCGCGGTACCGATCATGGGCGCGATCTGCCTGTGGCAGGGCCTGCCGCTGGTGATCGGCGCTCAGGACGCGGGGCTGTCCCTCGGCATGGGGGTGTTTCAGGTGGGCGCGGGGCTGATCCTTTACACCATCGGCTCGAAAACCGTGCCCGCGGTGGAACTCACCCTTCTGTCGCTGGCCGAAGTGGTGCTTGGCCCCCTCTGGGTCTGGTTCTTTCTGGGCGAGACGGCGACACCCTATACCCTTGCCGGCGGCGCGATCCTTCTGAGCGCCATCGCCGGGAACGCGATATCGGGCGCGCGTCGCAAACCGCCGCCCCCCATGGTCTGAGCTTTCCCACACAGCACCGGCATTTGTGCTAAACTAGGTCTGCATTGCAATTCAGCTGCATCAACAGGAGGCATACCATATGCGCAAAACCCTCATGACGACAGCCCTTGCCGCCGGTCTTGCCCTGACCGGCTGCGTAACCGCCGAGCAAGAACGCCAGGTGTCCGGCGCGGTGATCGGCGGCGGGCTTGGCCTCATCACCGCCAAGGTGCTCGGAGCCGATAACGACTGGGTCGTGGTGTCGACGCTGGCCGGGGCCGCGGCCGGGGCACTGGTCGCGCGCAACACCGCAACCGGTCAATGCGCCTATGCGCGCGGCGACGGCACATATTACAACGCGCCCTGCCGCTGACACCCCAAAGCGGGGCAGCGGGGATCATCCCGCCGCCCCGAAAAAGGGCTCAGCCGCGCCCGCGATAGGGCGGAACACCCTGATCGGGGATCCAGACGCCCTCGGGCATCGGCCCAGTCTGGTAAAAGACATCGATGGGAATACCGCCGCGCGGATACCAATAGCCGCCGATCCGCAGCCATTGCGGATCAAGGAAATCCGCCAGACGCCGCGCGATGCTGATCGTGCAATCCTCGTGGAACGCGCCGTGATTGCGGAAACTGCCCAGGTAGAGCTTGAGTGACTTGCTCTCCACCAACCACGCCCCCGGCACGTAATCGATCACCAGATGCGCGAAATCCGGCTGTCCGGTCATCGGACAAAGCGAGGTGAATTCCGGCGCCACAAAGCGCACATTATAGGCCACATCTGCCTGCGGATTGGCCACCCGCTCCAACTCGGCATCCTCGGGCCGCTGCGGCACCACCGTCGCCCCGCCCAACTGCTTGAGATCCTTATAGATATTGTCGCTCATTGCGTGCCTTTCCTCAAACGCCGCGCTTGTTGCCCCACAGCGCCACATGCAGCTGCGGCAGCACCCGCGCCTCAAACCAGCCATCCTGCGTGACGTGATCCACCAGCCAGCGCATCCGCGCATCAAGCCCGTCCTGATCGACCCGCGCCGCATCATCGCCCGGCGGCGGGGGGGTGTGATTGCCCGGCTGCAGGAAAAGCGGCAATTGCGGATAGCGCCCCGCCACCTTCCGCGCCCAGTCATAATCGGTCTCGTCGAAAATCACGATCTTCATCACCATGTCCGCGCCCTGACCCGCCGCAATGCAGGCATCGAACGCGGCCCAGTCCACCTCCATCCCGCTCGACGGCGGTTTGGGGCTGAGCACCAGCATATCCAGCTCGGAAAACCAGTCCTTCGCGACCGAGCCTTGGGTTTCCAGAGCAAACCCATAGCCGCGCGTATGGCCCAACCGGATCACCTCGCCCAAGGGCTGGATCGCCGGGTTGCCACCCGACAACGACACCAGCAAGGGCCGCCCGCCCGACAGTTTCTCGATCTCGGCCATGATCGCATCGGGGGTCATCGGCGCCCATGTCTCGCGGAACGCGCTGTCCACGGCATGCAGGCTATCGCACCACGAACAGCGGTAATCGCATCCACCCGTGCGCACAAATACCGTCGGCACGCCGATCAGCGCGCCCTCACCCTGAATCGTCGGCCCGAAAATCTCGGACACCCGGATCGGTGCGGCCTCGGTCATGGCCGATATTCCGCCCATGTCTTAGGGGTCTCGCTGACCTTCACGGCGCTGACTTCCGGCCATCTGCCCACGCACCAGTCATAGAGATGACGCGCCATGCGTTCGGCGGTCACGCAATCGTCGCCCAGCACATCATTGAGATGCCGGTGATCCAGCTTGTCATCGATATACCGCTTCAACTCGGCCAGATCGAGGTAATCGCGCACGAACCCATGCGCGTTCAGGTCTTCGGCCCGCAATTCGACCACGACGATGTAATTATGGCCGTGCAGCCTTGCGCATTGATGATCCTCCGGCAGGCCAAACAGCTGATGCGAGGCCGAAAAATGAAATTCCTTGGTGATCGTGTACATCACTTCACCCCCACGGTTGCGCGCCAGAAATCCGCATCGGCATAGACGGTGGGATCAGCAATCCCGGCCAGATGAAACGCCTCGCGCCGCTCCACGCAGGTGCCGCAGCGCCCGCAATGCACCTCACCGCCCTTGTAGCACGACCATGTATCCTCAAAAGGCGTGCCATGGCGTGCGCCTTCGGTCACGATATCGGCCTTCGAGCCGGTCACGAAAGGCGTGTAAAGCTGCACCTTGGCCACCCCGTCCAGCGCATGATCCTCCATCGCCTGAAACGCCGCGATGAAATCGGGACGGCAATCGGGATAGATGAAGTGATCCCCGCCATGCACCGCCGTCGCGACCGCGTCGGCCTTTTGCGCGGCCGCCATGCCGAACCCCACGGCCAGCATGATCGCGTTGCGGTTGGGCACGACCGTGATCTTCATCGTCTCTTCGGCGTAATGCCCGTCCGGCACATCCAGATCATCGGTCAGCGCCGAGCCCGTCAGCGCCGCCCCCACAGCGCGCAGATCGACCACGCGATGCGCCACACCCAAGCGCTCCGCACAGCGCGCGGCAAAATCCAGCTCCTTGGCATGACGCTGGCCATAATCGAACGACAAAAGTCCCGCCAGCTCATGTTCGGCGGCGACCTTGTGGGCAAGCGATACCGAATCCAGCCCGCCCGAGCAGATGACGATAGTCTTCATTCCTGTGTCCTTGTTTTGAGCGGGTAGGCTGCGACCGCATGGGGCGCATCTAATCTCTATGACCGCCGATGGCAAGAACGCCGCGCATGCGATGCCCCTTGGAACCCCTCCCGGCGCGGGCCATAGTCGCGCCATGGACATCTCGGCCCTCGCCTTTCAGAACGCCCCCATCGGCCTTGCCGTGCTGGAAAACCGCGTGATCCGGCAGTGCAACCTGCAATTCGCCCGGACCTTCGGCGGGCCGACCGGCGATGTCTCGGATTTCACCGGTGTTCCACTGGCGCGCTACTACCCGTCGATTGCGGATTACGCGCGCATCGGGGAACGCGCGCTGGCCGCCATGCGCGACACCGGGCGCTACTCGGATGGACGGGTGATGAAACGCGCCGATGGGACGCTGTTCTGGTGTCGTGCGCGGGGCCAGTCGGTCACCCCCGATGATCCTTTCCGGCGCGGCGTGTGGTCCTTCACCGATCTGTCCGAAGAACGCCCCCTTGTGGCCCTGACAGCGCGCGAGCGCGAAGTCGCGATTCTCACCTGCCGTGGCATGACCTCCAAGGAAATCGGGCTGGAACTTGGCCTGAGCTACCGCACGATCGAGGTCTACCGCGCCCGCCTTCTCGAAAAATTCAATGCCCGTAAGCTGGCCGAACTGGTCGCCAAGCTTTCCGGGATGCCACTCTGATCCCGGCGCCGTGCGGCACTCTTGGCCGCAAGCCTCGCAATCAGGCGCGCGCGTAACCATTTTGCAAGGGGAAATGCCCGCTTTTCTCAGGCCGCGCCATGCCCTATAAGCGGCAAAAATCGAAAAACGCGATGGCGCCACGGCAGCCATCGAAAGCGTCGAGGAACCAGATGCCGAACAAAACAAATGACGCAGACGTGGCCTTCATCAAGGCCCTGGCCGAGCTTCTGCATGAAAACGACCTGACCGAATTGCAGGTCAAACGCGAATACGGCGAGAATGACGCCCTCAACGTGCGCGTCAGCCGCCGGACCGAGATCGTAACCCATGTCGCCGCCCCCGCAGCCCCGGCCCCCGGCCCGGCGCATTCGGGCTATGCGCCCGCACCGGCCCCGGCCGCTGATGCAGGCCCGGTCGAAGACCCCGCCAGCCATCCCGGCGCCGTCACCTCTCCGATGGTCGGCACCGTCTACACGCAGGCCGAACCGGGCGCACCCTCCTTTGTCAGCGTCGGCGACAAGGTGGCCGAAGGCGACACGTTGCTGATCGTCGAAGCGATGAAAACCATGAACCACATCCCCGCCCCCCGTGGTGGCACCGTAAAGCGCATCCTCGTCGAGGATGGCGCGGCCGTCGAATACGGCGCGCCGCTGATGATCATCGAATAAGGGCGCACGCATGTTCGACAAGATCCTGGTGGCAAACCGCGGCGAGATCGCGCTTCGTGTGATCCGCGCCGCCCGCGAGATGGGCATTCACACGGTCGCCGTACACTCGACCGCGGATGCCGACGCGATGCATGTGCGCATGGCCGACGAATCCGTCTGCATCGGCCCGCCCCCAAGCAGCGAAAGCTACCTGTCGATCCCGTCGATCATCGCCGCCTGCGAAGTGACCGGCGCCCAGGCGATCCATCCCGGCTATGGCTTTCTGTCGGAAAACGCCAATTTCGTGCAGATCGTCGAAGATCACGGCCTGACCTTCATCGGCCCGACCGCCGAACATATCCGGATCATGGGCGACAAGATCACCGCCAAGGACACCATGAAGGCCCTCGGTGTGCCTTGCGTGCCCGGCTCGGACGGCGGCGTGCCTACCTTGGCCGAAGCCAAGCGCCTTGGCGAAGAGATCGGCTATCCGGTCATCATCAAGGCCACCGCCGGTGGCGGCGGGCGCGGCATGAAAGTCGCCCAAACCGCTGCCGACATGGAACGCGCCTTCATGACCGCGCGCTCCGAGGCCAAGGCCGCTTTTGGCAATGACGAAGTCTATATCGAGAAATACCTCCAGACCCCGCGCCATATCGAAATTCAGGTCTTTGGCGATGGCAAGGGCGGCGCGGTCCATCTGGGCGAGCGGGACTGCTCGCTGCAGCGCCGTCACCAGAAGGTCTTCGAAGAAGCCCCCGGCCCCTGCATCACCGCCGAAGAGCGCGCCCGCATCGGCAAGACCTGCGCCGATGCCGTGGC
Source organism: Roseobacter sp. AzwK-3b (assembly GCF_000170875.1). Lineage (NCBI taxonomy): Bacteria > Pseudomonadati > Pseudomonadota > Alphaproteobacteria > Rhodobacterales > Roseobacteraceae > Roseobacter > Roseobacter sp. AzwK-3b. The sequence goes on along the minus strand of NZ_ABCR01000015.1, from coordinate 82,614 downwards.
CGCGATCAACTATGCCGGCGCCGGCACGATCGAGTTTCTCTACGAACACGGCGAATTCTACTTCATCGAGATGAACACCCGCCTGCAGGTCGAACACCCCGTGACCGAGGCGATCTTCGGTGTCGATCTGGTGCAGGAACAAATCCGCGTCGCCGAAGGACACCCGATGTCCTTCACCCAGGATGATCTGGTCATCAACGGCCACGCCATCGAAGTCCGCATCAACGCCGAGAAACTGCCCGAGTTCTCGCCGCGCCCCGGACGTATCACGCAGTTTCATACGCCCGGTGGTCTGGGCGTGCGGATGGATTCGGCGCTCTATGACGGCTACACGATCCCGCCCTATTACGATTCGCTGATCGGCAAGCTGATCGTGCATGGCCGCGACCGCAACGCCGCTCTGAACCGGCTCAACCGCGCCTTGGGTGAATTGATCGTCGATGGCGTCGATACCACCGTGCCGCTCTTTCATGCCCTCTTGCAGGAACCGGACATCCAAACCGGCAATTACAACATCCATTGGCTGGAAAACTGGCTGCTCACGAACCTTCAGGGCTGAGTGCGGGAACAAGCGTAAAGCTCGCCCTGCATTTGGCGCCCGACTGGAAATAATCCGACAGGCCAAGCCGCGCCTGCGCCTGCAGCATCGTCCAGTCGATCCAGTCAAGCTCGAACCCGGCAACCCGCGCCGAAAGCGCCACCGCCCCACGACTGGGCAAGAGCCGCAGACCCGGCGCACCGCAGACCGGCCGCTTGATATGTTCCATCAGCAAGACGGGCGCTTCACTCACCGCGAACAGCCCGTCCACGATGACCAGTCTGGGGCGCAGCCTGGCCACCATGCTCAACAGCCCCGGCAGATCGGCACATCCCTCGAGCATGTCGAAAAGCGCGATCACGTCGTGGCGCTCTCCTGCCGCGGCCTCGGCCCGCAGCGCCTTTTGCGGATCGGCGCATCGCATCTCGATCCGGCTGCGCAACCCCACCTCGGGCAAGCGTCCGAACCGCGCCACCTCGGCGCGCCGCGCCTCCACGCCGATCACCCGAAGCGCGCCCGCCGCCGCATAGGCGTGACACCACCGGCCATCCCCGGCCCCAAGCAGCAAGACCGTCGAATCCGCGATCACATGCCGGAAGCCATCCACAAGCATCGCATGGCGCGCCTGCATCCGATTGGCCGCCAGGGTCACGTCATCACCAAAAAATCCCACCGACGCCTCATCCAGACCTGTCATCAAGATCGCCTTTTCCAACCTGAAGCGTTTCGCGAAAAACCTGAGCCACAGGTTTTCGCGAAATGCAGTGCTGCATTCGCTCGTTGCACGCGGTCCGCCTTTCGCTGGTGCCTTCAGGATCAAGGCGGAACACTTTATGCCCTTGCCGGTCTAGCACTGCAGAGGATACCAAAGCGTTAATCCCGGTCCTGTTCTGTCCTGAAAGTGCCACAAATCCTCATGATCGACCCCGCCCTGCATCTGACGCCCGAGTTGCTGCTCAAGGCCTATGCGGCCGGGATCTTTCCGATGTCCGAAAACCGCAACGATCCCGAGATTTTCTGGGTCGATCCACGCCGTCGCGGCGTCTTGCCTCTGAACGGGTTCCATATCTCGCGCTCGTTGGCGCGCCGGATGCGCCAGGCGGCCTATAGCGTGACGATGGATGCCGATTTCGCCGGGGTCCTCAACGCCTGCGCGGATCGCGAGGAAACCTGGATAAACGCTGAAATTCACCGCCTTTACATGGAATTGCACCATATGGGCACGGCCCATTCTCTGGAAATCTGGCAGGATGGCGCCTTGGCGGGCGGCGTCTATGGCGTGGCCTTGGGCGGGGCGTTTTTCGGCGAAAGCATGTTCTCGCGCCGCACCGATGCCTCCAAACTGGCCCTCGCGCATCTCACCGATCATTTGCGGCGCTGCGGCTTCAGCCTGTTCGACACGCAATTCATCACGCCGCATCTGGCGTCACTGGGCGCCGTCGAAATCAGCCGCTCAGACTATCACGCCAGATTGCGCGAGGCTCTGGACTTGCCCGCCTCGATCACCGCGCAGCCGCTCTGTGCTTCGCCTCACTCGGTCCTGCAGCGCAACACCCAGACGTCATAGCGCTGATGTTCCATCGCGTTCAACGCAGGCGATGAGGCGATCATCCAGCCTTCGAAAACCGGCTGGCCGATCCTTGGATCACGCACCGTGATATAGGCAAAGGCATCCGACGCCGCGTCCCCCGCCGGATATCGGCACTCGCCAAGCGTGACCTCGAGATTGCCAAGCTCCGCGCTCTCGCCCGTGGCCAGCATCATGTCGACCGTATCGCCGTTGATCTTGTCCAGACCCCGCAAGGCGGCCCCGGTTCCGATCTCCACATCCTGCGCGCTTGCGGCAAGCGGCACCAAGCCAAGCCCCAGCCCCAAGGCCGCTGCCCTGAGGATCATTGACCGTTGCCCTCTTCGTCACCGGCCACGAATTTCATCAGCAAGGACACAAGACTGACCGACGCTTGGGTAAATTCGATCTCGTCGCCCGGCTCGAAGGTAAAGGGCGAGCCACCCGGCAGGATTTCCACGAAATTGCCGCCCAGCAACCCTTCCGAGCTGATCGCAACGGCGCTGTCATCGGGCACGGCGATCCCTTCGGTCACGGTGAATGTGGTCTTCGCGCGATAGGTCTCGGGATCCAGCTCCACCGCGGTGACGCGCCCGACCTTGACCCCGGCCATGCGCACATCCGTGCCCACATCGACCCCATCGGCACTTCGGAAACTGGCGCTCAGCGGGTATTCCGTTGCCGCGCCCGACACGCCCGTGACCTGACCGGCATAGACCAGGAATCCGACAGCCACGGCCAGAACCGCTCCGCCAACGATGACTTCCGTGGTGCTTTCCGACATGATCCGCTTGCCTTTATTCCGGGGTCCAGGGTTCGTAATCGCGGCGCTCCACAGGGGCGGTCCGCCGGATCGATCCGGCCGGCGCATAGGCCAGCGCGGTCCCCGTCAGGTTTTCCTCATGCGGCTTTTCCCACGGCTTGCGCGCCAGCGGCTTTTCCGACGGCACCTCGTCGAACGTGTGATGCAGCCAGCCATGCCAATCCGGGCTCACGCGGCTTGCCTCGGCTTCGCCGTTGAAGATCACCCACCGCTTCTTGCCATCGCGCGAGACATAGAAGCTGTTGCCCTGATCGTCCTCGCCCACCTTCACGCCCTTGCGCCAGGTGTAGAACTGAGTGTTGAGCGTCTGCCCGTTCCACCATGTGACCGATCGCAGAAGGGTGTTGAGAATGCCCATGAAGACCTCCGATATACTGTCCCTGATATGGCGCAATCGGCGCCAAAGGTCCAGTGCCGGTTGCATGCCCAAGCTGCGGCCGGCACGACCTTGCGGCGCGGCATCAAAAAGGCCCGCAAGGATGATCCCGCGGGCCTTCGATATTGCACGGCGCGGCGCGGCTCAGCTGGCCGACGTCGCCTCTTTTTTCTGGTCGGCATAGATGATCAGCGGGGCGGCATCCGAATTCACCGCCTCTTCGTTGACCACAACTTCCTCGACCCCTTCCATACCCGGAAGCTCGAACATGGTGTTCAGCAGGATATCCTCAAGGATCGAGCGCAGCCCCCGCGCACCGGTTTTACGAGCAATGGCCCGACGCGCAATCGCCGTCAGCGCATCATCGGTAAAGGTCAGTTGCGCGTTTTCCAGCTCGAACAGACGCTGATATTGCTTGATCAGGGCGTTTTTCGGCTCGGTCAGGATGGTGACCAGCGCCTCTTCATCCAGATCCTCAAGCGTCGCGATCACCGGCAGACGTCCGACAAACTCCGGAATCAGACCGAATTTCAGCAGATCCTCAGGCTCGAGATCCTTGAACACCTCTCCGGTGTTGCGCGCGTCCACGTCGCGCACATCGGCGCCGAAGCCCATCGCGCTGCCCTTGCCACGCTGCGAAATGATCCGGTCAAGCCCGGCGAACGCACCGCCGCAGATGAACAGGATGTTGGTCGTGTCCACCTGCAGGAACTCCTGTTGCGGATGCTTGCGCCCGCCTTGCGGCGGCACGGCGGCCACGGTGCCTTCCATCAGCTTCAGAAGCGCCTGCTGCACCCCCTCGCCCGACACATCGCGGGTGATTGACGGGTTTTCCGACTTGCGGGTGATCTTGTCGACCTCGTCGATATAGACGATGCCGCGCTGCGCGCGCTCCACGTTGTATTCGCTCGACTGCAGCAGCTTGAGGATGATGTTCTCGACATCCTCGCCCACATAACCCGCCTCGGTCAGCGTGGTCGCATCGGCCATGGTAAAGGGCACATCCAGAATCCGCGCCAGCGTCTGCGCCAGCAGGGTCTTGCCGCAGCCCGTCGGACCGATCAGCAGAATGTTGGATTTGCTCAGTTCGATATCGTTCTTGCCCGAGTGGTTCAGACGCTTGTAGTGGTTATGCACCGCCACCGACAGAACCCGCTTGGCCATCGACTGACCGATCACGTAATCATCCAGAACGGCGCAGATATCCTGCGGCGTTGGAACGCCATCGGTCGATTTCAACCCGGCGCTCTTGGTTTCCTCGCGGATGATATCCATGCACAGCTCGACGCATTCGTCGCAGATGAACACGGTCGGCCCCGCGATCAGCTTGCGCACCTCATGCTGGCTCTTGCCGCAAAAGCTGCAATACAGGGTGTTCTTGCTGTCGCTGCCAGAGTTATTCGACATCGCGTACCTTTCGGGCCGTGCCCAGCAGTTTCCCGGCCCCTTCGGGCCGGTATCCTCGTGTTTCTTGCCAGCTTAAGACAGGTGGTCATGCACCACAATGTCAAATTCGCTGGCCTTCCGGGAAGGCGACGCCGCCCCGGATCAGCTCTTTTCGTCGTCCGTTTTCACGCGGCTTTCCACGATCTCGTCGATGAGACCCCAGTTTTTCGCTTCTTCGGGCGACATGAAATTATCCCGTTCCAGCGCATCCTCGACTTTCTTGAGGGTCTGGCCGGTATGCTTCACGTAAATCTGATTGAGCCGCTTCTTCAGCTTCAGCGTCTCTTCGGCGTGGATCATGATGTCCGTCGCCTGGCCCTGATACCCGCCTGACGGCTGGTGGACCATGATTCGGCTGTTGGGCAACGAGAACCGCATCCCCTTTTCGCCCGCCGTCAGAAGCAGCGACCCCATCGAGGCCGCCTGACCGATCACCAGCGTGCTCACCTTCGGCTTGATGTATTGCATCGTGTCGTAGATCGACAACCCGCTGGTCACCACCCCGCCGGGGCTGTTGATGTACATGCTGATTTCCTTCGCCGGATTCTCCGCCTCCAGATGCAACAACTGTGCCACGATCAGGCTCGACATACCGTCATGCACCGGGCCGTTCACGAAGATGATCCGCTCCTTGAGCAGGCGCGAAAAGATGTCATAGGCCCGCTCGCCACGGCTGGTCTGTTCGACCACCATCGGCACGAGGGTATTCATGTAGGTCTCATAAGGGTCTGTCATGTCCGCCTGCCTGTCATAAAGATATGAGCTTTACCGCTCAGGTGCTAACGGAGTCTTAGTCCCGCGCCCCACACGCTGCAAGGGGCTGGCCCCGATTGTTTTGCGCTTGATCGCCGGGGCGACAGGGCTAGATCGCGCCGCATGGATGGATCGGCGACGCCCCAAAGTTTCGAACCCACGCGCAACGCGGCCCTTGATCGGTTGCGTGTCTTCGCTCCGAAAGCCGGCGGCGATTACGCGCGGCTGCGCAATTATGATCTGGGTCCGGGCCGTCATTCGCATGTCTCGACCCTATCTCCCTACCTGCGCCACCGCCTCCTGACCGAGGACGAGGTTCTGCGCACCGTGCTCGCCCGCCACTCGCCGCAAGCGGCCGAAAAATTCATTCAGGAAGTGTTCTGGCGCAGCTACTGGAAAGGCTGGCTGGAAATGCGCCCGGCCGTCTGGACCGCCTATCGCGCGGGGCTTGCCGCGGCACTCAACCGCACCCAGGTCGAATCCGGTCTGCGACAGCGCTGGTCGGATGCCTGCAACGGACAGACCGGCATCGACGGCTTCGATCACTGGGCGCATGAACTGATCCAGACGGGCTATCTGCACAACCATGCCCGCATGTGGTTCGCCTCGATCTGGGTGTTCACCCTCGGCCTGCCATGGGAGCTGGGGGCGGATTTCTTCCTGCGTCACCTGCATGATGGCGATCCGGCCTCCAATACACTGGGCTGGCGGTGGGTCGCGGGGCTGCAGACGCGCGGCAAGACCTATCTTGCGCGCCCCGACAATATCGCCCGCTACACCGAACGCCGCTTTCACCCTGCGGGCCTTGCCCCTGCGGCCCCGCCCCTTGCCGGTCCCGATCATCCGCACCGCCGCCCCGCGCCAGTCTCGCCACACTGGACAGCCTCGCGTCGCTCGGGCCTCTTGCTGCACGAGGATGATCTCAGCCCCGCCTACCTGTTCGAAACAGGCCTCGCGCCCGTGTCGCAAATCCGCCTGCAGACGACATCCGCCCGATCCCCCCTTGCGGTGTCGCCTCAGGTCACCGCCTTCGTCTCAGCAGCACTCGAGGATACAGCCACCCGCTGGCGCGACCGCTCGGGCGAGGATGCAGGGCACCACGACCAAGTGGACGCCATCGCCGATTGGGCGCGCGCCTCAAGGCTCGAGCAGATCGTGACGCCCTATGCCCCCGTCGGCCCCACAGCCGAGGCTCTGGACAAGCTCGACGCGGCCCTGGCACCCCACAGCATCGCCCTGATCCGCCCCCTGCGCGCCTATGACGAACGCGCATGGCCCCATGCCACCCACGGGTTTTTTCGCTTCAAGGACCAGATCCCAAGCCTTCTGTCCGCCATGGGGCTCTAACCCCGCGCGACCGCCTCACTCCCCCAGCATCCAGCGCCCTTCGGGCCAGAACGCATCGAAGGCAAAGGCGAACATCACATCATGCGGCAAATCGCGCCCCTGCGCGTCGCGCACCCGCACGCTGCCCACATCCCGGCCTTGGGCGATCACCTCCGTATCCAGCGCCGAGGCTTGTCCCGCCTCCCACCCGATCACCACGCCCTCCTCGCTCAACCCGCCGTGCCGTCGCACACGCTCCAGCGGCCAGGCGCGGTCCCCCACCCGCACGACCCGTGCCAGAGCCGGAATGCCATGCGGCGGCGGATCACCGCTATAAAGAAAAGGCCGCGTCAGCCCGTCATAGCCGCCATAGGGATTATGGCCATAGCGCCGGGGATAGGCGGGCTCGGCCATGACCCGCCCATCGGGATGGCGCGCGCGGAACTGGTCCCAGCTTTCCATCCATGCCGGCACCTGCCGCAACTCCGTGCCGGTCAGATCCCCCACGATCGCCTCGCCCACCGCCTGCTGCCACCAGCTTTCGGTCTGGCGGTCATACATGATCATGTCCGAATGGCGCAGCTTCCCCGACACCCCGAACTCCAGCACGCGCGCCCCCACACGCCGGTCGAACACCAGCCCCGAATTGCACAGCGGGCAGAACGTGACCGCCACCGGCACGCCCGCCACCTCGTCATTGACGATCTCGTGCCATGTCAGATAGCGGATCGGATAGGCACGCGGCACGGCGTCTGCGATCTTGAGCGTGATGACCGGCTCTCGCCCGCCGATCCGGGTTTCTTCAGAAGCCTCGATGAACTCCGGATCGCTCAGCGCGGGGATACCATCCTTCGGCGGCCCACCCGAGACGATCTCGACCCAGCTTTCGACGCTGGTGGTGGTAAAATCCGTTTTCGGCCATTCATGTTTCCAGAAGGCCGGATCAGCCACGGCCATATGCGCGGCAAGCGCCAATATGGCGGTCAATATCGGCAGGCGGGGCATCGCGCACAACTCCTTCAAGGGCTGTCCCCAAGAATGCCCATCCGCGCCCCATCTGCACAGCAGGCCCACGCAAACGTGAACGACCATGGGCGCCGATTACCGCGCGCCGCCGTCCCGTTTCTTCATGTCCGAAATCGCCCGATCCCACCGCCGATGCCTCAGCAACCGGCGAAAGGCGCGCTCCAGCTCGGCGGTGCCGCGCCGCTCATACCAGCGGCCATGCGCCAGGATCACCCGCTCGGGCGCCCATGCGATCATCCGCTCCAGACTTTCGGCCAGCGCCGCCTTGTCCCGATACCTCCAGCGCAGACGCGGCGGCATGCTACCGTCGCTGTCATCCACCCCCGCGATCCAGATGATCGGCCGCGTCCAGACCGGCAGCTTCGCCGTCTCGAAAGCCTGAATGAGATCGGTCAGGATCAGCGTTCGGCTGTCGCGGTGCAGGAACACCGCCTCCCGATGATCCCGACTACCGCCCACGATCATCTGCTCGATCTGCCCGGCCCAGGGCGCCTCGGCCCCGTCGGCCTTCAATACATGATCGATGACAAGCGCATGGCCCCTCCGGGCTGCGTGCCCCGCCACCCCCGGCGCCGCCCAGCTTTGCGCGCGTGGAAAAGCCGCCTGCCAATCGGGCATATGAGCATGATGCCAGCGGTTCGGCGCGACCAGATGCGCAACCGGCCCAAGCGCCTCGATCTGCGCGCGCAGCCCCTCGCTCAGCCGTGTCGGCGAATGCACCCACAGATCGCCAGTCTCCAGCCGGATCACCGTGGCCCTTGTGGGCACCGGCACCCCCCCGCAGCGCAGCGCCGGCCCATCGATCAGCCACACCCCGTCCGCCACGGGCTTGAGCGTATCGAGCGGCTCATACCCCGTGGCGATATCCAAGGCGTCGGCAAGCATCCGCTTAGTCGGTGACCGTGACCGATTGCATCACGTCGGGCTGACCGATCACCGCGCCGTTGCGGCCCTTGCCGCGCTTGATCGCATCGACCACATCCATGCCGCCCGTCACCTCTCCGACAACGGTATATTGCCCGTTGAGATGCGTGGCCGGTGCGAACATGATGAAGAACTGCGAATTGGCGCTGTCCGGGCTCTGGCTGCGGGCCATGCCCACCACGCCGCGCTCGAACGCCACATCCGAGAACTCGGCCTTCAGGTCCGGTCGCTCACTGCCGCCCATACCCGCGCGGTTCATGTCGCCACCCTCCAGCTTGCCGAACTGCACGTCGCCGGTCTGCGCCATGAAGCCCTCGATCACCCGGTGGAACACGACCCCGTCATAGGCGCCCGCCTCGGCCAGCGCCGTGATCTGCTCCACATGGCCCGGGGCCACATCCTCGAAAAGGTCGATCGTGACGGTGCCATTGGCCTCGCCCGCGATCTCGATCTGCAGGCCCGTGGCCAGCGCGGGGCTGGCCAGAAGGCTGAAAAGAACCGCCAGTTTACGCATCTGCGGCCACCTTCACGCTGATCATCCGGTCCGGGTTCGCAGGCGGCTCGCCGCGGGTGATCGCATCGACATGCTCCATCCCCGAGATCACCCGGCCATAGACCGTGTATTGCCCGTTGAGGAAATGGTTGTCGCTGAAATTGATGAAGAACTGGCTGTTGGCGCTGTCCGGGCTCTGGCTGCGGGCCGCGCCGATCGTGCCGCGATCATGCGGAATGCGGCTGAACTCGGCCTTGAGATTGGGCAGGTCGCTGCCGCCGGTGCCTGCGGCGCGCGGATTGTAATCCTTCTCCATATTGGCATTCGCCACATCGCCGGTCTGGGCCATGAACCCGTCGATCACCCGGTGGAAGGCCACGTTGTCATACTGACCGCTGCGCGCCAGCTCCTTCATGCGTTCGCAATGGTTGGGCGCGATGTCGGGCAGCAGCTCGATCGTGACGGTGCCGTCCTTCAACTCGATGAGGATGGTGTTCTCGGGATCCTTGATATCGGCCATCTGGCCCTCCTTGTCTGAGATGTCGCCAGATACCTAAGCCGTCGCCCCGCGATTGCCAAGCGCAGAGGTTGACGCCCTGCCCCCGACACGCCAATAGAGACCCCGTGTTTCGCACAGGCAGGAGGCCTCAGGCATGAGCTGGAAAACCCTCGATGACATGGATCTGACCGGCAAGACCGTGCTGACCCGCGTGGACATCAACGTGCCCATCGAGAACGGCCGCGTCACCGATGCCACCCGCATCACCCGCATCGTGCCCACGATCGAGGCCATTCTCGCGGCGGGCGGCACGCCGATGCTGATCGCCCATTTCGGCCGCCCCAAGGGCAAGGTGGTGGACGACTTGTCGCTGCGCCCCGTGGTGCCCGCCCTCGAACAGGCGCTTGGCCGCAAGGTCACCTTCATCGAAACGCTCGATGGCGCCGAGAACCTCACAGACGAGGCCCGCGCCGCCGACGTGCTGCTGTTGGAAAACATCCGCTTCCACCCCGGCGAAGAAGCCAATGACCCCGATTTCGCCCGCCGCCTCGCAGGCCTCGGCGACATCTACTGCAACGATGCGTTTTCCGCCGCCCACCGCGCACACGCCTCGACCGAGGCGCTGGCCCACCTGCTGCCCGCCTGCGCCGGTCGCCTTATGCAAGCCGAGCTGCAGGCGCTTCAGGCCGCCCTGGGCGCGCCGCAGCGCCCGGTGGTGGCCGTGGTCGGCGGCGCCAAGGTGTCGACCAAGCTCGATCTGCTGGGCAATCTGGTGGAAAAGGTCGATCAACTGGTGATCGGCGGCGGCATGGCCAATACCTTCCTCGCGGCGCAAGGCCTGACCGTGGGCACGTCGCTCTGCGAGCATGACATGGCAGGCACCGTGCGCTCGATCATGACCCGCGCCGGCGCCTCGGGCTGCGAGATCCTTCTGCCCGCCGACGTTGTGGTGGCGCGCGCGTTCAAGGCCGGTGCTGCGCATGAATGCGTGCCCGCCCATGCCTGCCCCGAAGATGCGATGATCCTCGATGCCGGCCCGCAATCGGTGGCGCGGATCACCACCGCCTTCGACGCGGCCCGCACGCTGATCTGGAACGGCCCCCTCGGCGCCTTCGAGATCGAGCCCTTCGATGCCGCCACCAACGCCGCCGCCGCCCATGCCGCGGCGCTCAGCCGGGCGGGCAAACTGGTCTCGGTCGCAGGCGGCGGCGACACCGTGGCCGCGCTGAACAAATCTGGCGCCGCTGCGGATTTCACCTATATCTCGACCGCCGGCGGCGCGTTTCTGGAATGGATGGAAGGCAAGGTGCTGCCCGGCGTCGCGGCCCTGGGCGGCTGATCCCGGGACGGTGCTCCGGGGCGCGCGCCCCGGCACCGCGCTGTTAGCGCGACCACGATTGCATCATCGCCGCCCCTCGCCTAGAACCACCGGAAATATGGTGGCGCACCACGATCTTGCCGTCACCTTACCGTCACTTTTCAGTCCATGGGGATACGTTCATGTCCAAGCACCGCCAGACCGAACAGGTCCGCACCGCACCCGGCTTCATCGCGGCCCTCGACCAGTCGGGCGGCTCCACCCCCAAGGCGCTGCGCCTTTACGGGATCGAGGAAGACCAATACGACAGCGAAGAGCAGATGTTCAACCTCATCCACGAGATGCGCTCGCGCATCGCCCGCGCCCCCGCCTTCACCGGCGACAAGGTGATCGGCGCGATCCTCTTCGAGATGACCATGGACCGCCAGATCGACGGCAAACCCTCGGCCACCTACCTGTGGGAAGACCGCGGCGTTGTGCCCTTTCTCAAGGTCGACAAGGGGCTGGCGGACGAACGCGATGGCGTGCAGCTGATGAAGCCGATGCCCGATCTCGACGCGCTTCTCGCGCGCGCGGTGCAAGCCGGCATCTTCGGCACCAAGATGCGCTCGGTCATCAACGCCGCCGATCCGGCGGGCATCAAGGCCGTGGTCGCCCAGCAATTCGAGATCGGCCGCCAGATCCTCGCCCACGGGCTCGTGCCGATCATCGAACCCGAAGTCACCATCAGCATTCCCGACAAGGCCGACGCCGAAACACTCCTGCGCGACGCGCTCGCGGCCCAGCTCGACGCCCTGCCCGAAGACAGCCAGGTGATGCTCAAACTGACCCTGCCCGAAACCGACAACCTCTATGCGCCGCTGATCGCCCATCCCCGGGTGCTGCGCGTGGTGGCGCTCTCGGGCGGCTACAGCCGCGACGAGGCCAATGCGCGGCTGGCCCGCAACACCGGCATGATCGCGAGCTTCAGCCGCGCGCTCACCGAAGGCCTGTCCGCCCAACAATCCGACGCCGCGTTCAACGACACCATCGCAGCCTCGATCGACAGCATCCACCGCGCCTCGGTCCAGGGCTGAGACCGGGTCAGAGGGGGCCCTGCCCCCGCCGTTGAAATCCCTCAAGGGGGGATTTCAACGACTCCCCCGGGATATTTCCAGCCAGAAGAAACGCGCGCCGCCTCATGTTTCTTCTGGCCCCAAATATCCCCGCCGGAGGCCCCCGCCCGCCCCGGTCACCACGTCGATCGGCCAGCGCCCGACACACCGACGGAATACCGACGCCGTTTCACTGCGGATTTTTTTGATCAAATTCTTGTGGCATCCTTGCCCATGACGGATTAGCCTGTGCGCCGAGATGTCAGGAGCCGCCCCGATGGAGCTTGCGAACCACCCCACGATCCGTGTCGCCGCCTGCGATCTCAACGGTCAGATGCGCGGCAAGCGCGTGCCCGGCGGTTACGCCGCCAAGCTGGATCAGGGCGCGATCCGCATGCCGCTGTCGGTGCTCAACGTGGATATTTTCGGGGCCGATATCGACGGCTCTCCGCTGGTCTTCGCCTCGGGCGATGCCGATGGTGTGCTGCATCCCACCGGGCGCGGGCCGGTGCCGTTGCCCTGGCTGGACGCGCCGCAGCCGCTGGTTCCGATGGCGATGCATCATGATGACGGGCTGCCCTTCGAGGGCGATCCGCGGCACGCCCTGGTTGCGGTGCTGGACCGGTTCGGCGCGCGCGGCTGGCAGGTGATCGCCGCGACCGAGCTGGAATTCACCCTGGTCGATGACAGCGGCGAGACCCTGCACCGGGTGCGCGATCCGCGATCAGGCCGCAGGCTCGAGGCGCCGGGCATCCTGTCGATGACGCAGATGGATGCGTTCGATCCCTTCCTGACCGCTCTTTACGAGGCCTGCGCCGCCATGGGCATCCCCGCCCAGACCGCCACCAGCGAGGCCGGGATCGGCCAGTTCGAGGTGACGCTGAACCATCAGGACGGGCTGCGCGCCGCCGATGACACATGGCTCTTCAAGACGCTCATCAAGGGGCTGGCGCACAAGCACGGCTTCTCCGCCACCTTCATGGCCAAGCCTTTCGCCAATGATGCCGGCAACGGGATGCATATGCATTTCTCGGTGATTGACGGCGAGGGGCGCAACCTCTTTGACGATGGCGGCGAGGCGGGCACCGATCTCCTGCGCGCCGCCGTCGCGGGCTGTCTCGCCGCCCTGCCCGGCTCCACGCTGGTCTTTGCGCCGCATGCCAACAGCTACACCCGGTTGGTGCCCGACGCGCATGCGCCCACCAGCGCCTCGTGGGCCTACGAAAACCGCACCGCCGCGATCCGTATCCCCGGCGGCCCGCCCCAGTCCCGCCGGATCGAGCATCGCGTCTCGGGCGGCGACATCAATCCCTATCTCACCTTCGCCGCCATCCTCGGCGCCGCGATCACCGGCATCGAAGAGGGCATGACACCCCCCGCGCCCATCACCGGCAACGCCTATCAGCGCGATCTGCCCGCCATGGCCCCCGACTGGGAGACCGCGATCGACCGTTTTGCGACCGATCCGATGGTCACGCGCATCCTGCCTGAACAGCTGATCGCCAACCTCGTGATGACCAAACGGCAAGAGTTGCGCCTGATGCGCGACATCCCCATCGAAACCCAGTGGAAAACATATCTCGAGACGGTGTAAACAGGTCGTCAGGCACACCATATCGCCTCAGGCATGCCGGGCCTTGCCCCGGCGTGTCGGCTGAGATAGCCTGAATTTGATCAAATTATGGGGTTCCCATGAAAATCGGAATTCTGCAGACCGGACACGCCATCGACATCCTGCGCCGGGAACTGGGCGATTATGATGCGATGTTCGCGCGGCTGCTGGACGGGCACGGCTTCACGTTCGAGACATGGAACGTGGTGGATCAGGACTATCCCGACAGGCCGTCCGAGGCGGATGGCTGGCTGATCACCGGCTCCAAGCATGGCGCCTACGAGGATCACCCGTGGATCCCGCCTCTGGAGCGGTTCATCCGCGACATATACGATGCGGGACGGCCTCTGGTGGGGGTGTGCTTCGGGCATCAGATCATCGCGCAGCGCTTGGCGGCAAGGTCGTCAAGTTTCCCGGCGGGTGGGCCATCGGGCGCACGGTCTATGACATCGAAGGCCAGAAGATCGCGCTGAACGCCTGGCACCAGGATCAGGTCGTGAGCCTGCCCGAAGGCGCGCAGGTGATCGGCTCGAACGAGTTTTGCGCCAATGCGGCGCTGCTTTATGGCAACCGCATCTACACGATCCAGCCACATCCCGAATTCGGCGCCCATATCATTGGCCAGCTGATCGAGCATCGTGGCCCCGGCGTGGTCCCCGACACCCAACTGGCACAGGCGCAGACGCGCCTCGATGCGCCCGTCGCCAATGACGTGATCGGCCGCCGCATCGCCGAATTCTTCAAGCAGGAGCGCTGATTATGGCGGACGACTGGACCGACTCACTGCCCGAAGCGGCCAAGGCCTATCTCGAGGGGCGCAGGCTCGACGAGGTGGAATGCGTGATCGCCGATCTTCCCGGCATCGCCCGCGGCAAGGCCGTGCCCGCCTCGAAATTCGCGCGGCAAAAGCATTTCCACCTGCCCGATTCGATCTTCTATCAGACCATCACCGGCGACTGGGGCGAGGCCGCGGGCGAAGAAGGCTTCATCGAACGCGACATGATCCTGCGCCCCGACATGTCCACCGCCACCGCCGCCCCCTGGACCGGGGACTGGACCCTGCAGGTGATCCATGACGCCTATGACCGCGACGAGAAACCCATCCCCTTCGCGCCGCGCAACGTGCTCAAGCGGGTGGTCGAGCTCTATCGCAAACACGGCATGAAGCCGATCGTCGCCCCCGAGATGGAATTCTTCCTCGTCGCCCGAAACCTCGATCCCGCCAAGGCGATCGAGCCGATGATGGGCCGCTCGGGCCGACCCGCCGCCGCGCGTCAGGCCTATTCGATGACCGCCGTGGACGAGTTCGGCCCGGTGATCGACGACATCTACGACTTTGCCGAAGCCCAAGGCTTCGAGATCGACGGCATCACCCAGGAAGGCGGCGCGGGACAGCTGGAAATCAACCTGCGCCACGGCGATCCGGTGAAACTGGCCGACGAGGTATTCTATTTCAAGCGCCTGATCCGCGAAGCCGCCCTCAAGCATGATTGTTTCGCCACCTTCATGGCCAAACCGATCGAGGACGAGCCGGGCAGCTCCATGCATCTGCACCATTCGATCCTTGACCCCCAGACCGGTCGCAACCTCTTTGTCGGCCCGCAGGGCGGCGAAACGGACGCCTTCTATCACTTCATCGGCGGGCTGCAGAAACACCTGCCTGACGCGATCGCCGTGATGGCACCCTACGTCAACTCCTACCGCCGCTACGTCAAGGATCACGCCGCCCCGATCAACCTCGCCTGGGCGCGCGACAACCGCACCACCGGCATCCGCGTGCCGCTCTCCCCACCCGAGGCGCGCCGGATCGAAAACCGCATGGCCGGCATGGATTGCAACCCCTATCTCGGGATCGCGGTCAGCCTCGCCTGTGGCCTGCTGGGGATGCTCAACGAAACCCGCCCCGATCCGCAGTTCAAGGGCGACGCCTATGAGGGCGAGCCGGACATCCCCCGCGTTCTGGGCGAGGCGCTCGACATGTTCGAAGAGGCGACCGACCTGCATGATATCCTCGGCCCCGATTTCGCGCGCGTCTATTCGATCATCAAACGCGCCGAATACGAGGAATTCCTGCAAGTCATCAGCCCGTGGGAGCGTGAACACCTGCTGATGAACGTCTGATCCGCCATGCGCGCGCCTTCGCCATGAACCTGCTCTTCGCCAATGACCGTCAGGGGCAGTATCCGCCCAGCTGGTATGCTGCCACCGCCACGCCGCTTGCGCCCTTCGATCCGCTGCGCGGTCAACTCAAGGCGGATGTCTGCATCATCGGCGCAGGCTATACCGGGCTGTCGGCGGCCCTGCATCTGGCCGAGGCCGGTCTGGATGTCGTCCTGCTCGAGGCGCATCGCGTGGGCTTTGGCGCCTCGGGGCGCAATGGCGGACAGCTTGGCTCGGGGCAGAGGATGGAGCAGACCGCGCTCGAACGGCTGGTGGGCAAGGACGACGCGGCGAAACTCTGGGATCTGGCCGAAGACGCCAAGACGCTGGTCAAATCCCTGATTTCCCGGCACGGGATCGACTGCCATCTCAAGCCCGGCATCGCGCATATGTGCTTCTCAGCCCGCGAAGTGGGCGAGGAACACGACCATGCCGATCATCTGGCCGCGCAGTATGGCTACACCGCTCTGGAAAAGCTGGATCGCGATGCAGCACAGGCGCTCTGCCCGTCGCCGCGATACAGGGGCGGCACGCTCGACACGGGCGCCGCACATCTGCACCCGCTTTCTTATGCGCTCGGACTGGCGCGCGCGGCGCGGGATGCCGGCGTGCGCATCCATGAAAACACGCTCGTCAGCCAGATCGACAGGGGCACCCCCGCCCGCGTGCAGACGGATCGGGGCGCGGTGACGGCAGATCATGTGATCCTTGCCTGCAACGGCTATCTCGGCGGGCTGGGTGCGCGCGTGGCCGCGCGCGTCATGCCGATCAACAATTTCATCGCCGCCACCGAACCGCTCGGGCCGGAGGCCGCTCGCGTCCTGACCCGTGACATCGCCGTGGCCGATACGAAATTCGTGGTGAACTATTTCCGCCTGAGCCATGACAACCGGCTCTTGTTCGGCGGCGGCGAAAGCTATGGCTACCGCTTTCCCGATATCGACGCCACCGTGCGCAAACCCATGTCCGAGATCTTCCCGCATCTGCGCGATATCCGCTTCGACTATACATGGGGCGGCACCTTGGCGATCACCATGCGCCGGATGCCCTATCTTGCGCGGCTGGCACCCAACATCCTGTCCGCCTCGGGCTATTCGGGGCATGGGGTCGGCACCGCCACCCATGCCGGCAAGCTGATGGCCGACGCCATCGCCGGCCAATCCGCAGGGTTCGACACCCTTTGCCGTGTGCCCGCCCCGCGCTTTCCGGGCGGCTCTGCGCTGCGCGCACCACTGCTGGCGCTGGCGATGACATGGTATGCGACGCGCGACAGATTGGGCATCTAAGCTTCTGCTCGCCCCACCAGATCCCCGGATCAACGCCGAAATCAACGCCCCAAACTCAGGAAAATTCCGCTCACACGGACCTCATGCCGACGTGTCCGGGATGTGAACGACAGCCCCCGTATCGCCCCGCAAGGGACCGCGCAGATGCCCCGCGATCTGGTGACATCACCCGATCATCTCGTCCTACAAGGGACTTTCGCACAACAGCTCCGATCACGAACGGATCGCACACCTCTCACACCCCCGAGAGGCCCTTCCCGTTCACGCGCCACCTCACCTGTCCGTGTTCAATTCGTGTTTTGCAACAACAGCTTAGCAAGCGCATCTTCCGGTCATCGCAACCCAATCCGAAAGGAAAAACGACATGACCAACTTCTTCAACACACCCGCCCGCAGCGCCCTCGCCATCGTCCTCGGGGCCACCCTGACCGCAGCGGCCCTGCCCGCCGCCGCCAGCCAGATCACCGAGGTCGAGCGCCTGCCGATGCAGATCAGCAAAGTCGAATTCCAGTCGCTCAGCGCGCCCGAACTCTACGAGATCGACATCGCCCAAAAGCGCGGCCAGCGTGTGCAGATCGGCGATTACAGCCTGTCCCAAAGCCAGGCCGTCGTCGATGAAGCCCTGAACATCCAGAGCGACGACACCGTCTCGCGTAACCGCGCAGACGCCTCGGGCAGCCGCACCGCTGCGCCGAACTTCCCCGAAACCACCCCCAATCCGCGGTAACCCCTGCTCCCGCAGGACATCCCCCAACTCTCGGCGCGGGCGCCCCTTGTGGGGCGCCCGTTGCCATGCCCGGCATGTCCCGGCCCAGAAACCTCTGTCACAGAAATTTCGCTTGGGCGGTGCGGTCATTTGGTTTAGCTTTCCCGAAATCCAACTTCAGGACAGCCGAACATATGTCGCTCACACCGAATGTCTACGATGCCGAGCCCATTCCCGATGCCGCCCGCGCCGAGATCGACCGCATGCTGCAATCGGGCGACCTTTTCCGCTACACCGCCCCCCAGGACTCCCCCGTCGCCCTGCTCGAGCGTGACTTCGCCCGGACCATGGGCAGCCGCTATGCGCTTGCGGTCTCGTCTTGTTCGGCGGCTCTTTTCCTGTCGCTCAAGGCGCTTGGCCTGCCGCGCGATGCGCGGGTGCTGATCCCCGCCTTCACCTTCGCCGCGGTGCCCTCCTCGGTGGTCCATGCCGATTGCATCCCGGTGCTTTGCGACGTGGGCGACAATTACCGCATCGATCTGGCCGATTTCGAAGCCAAGCTCGATGGCGTGCAGGCGGTGCTCATCAGCCACATGCGCGGCCATACCAGCGACATGGACGCGATCATGGCGCTCTGCGACGCGCGCGGCCTTCCGGTGATCGAGGATGCGGCCCATTCGCTCGGCACCACATGGTCCGGCCGCAATATCGGCACGATCGGCCGCGTCGGATGCTTCAGCTTCCAATCCTACAAGCTTGTGAATGCCGGCGAAGGCGGCATTCTTATCACCGACGATCCCGATCTGGTGGCCCGTGCCGTCATCATGTCGGGCGCCTATGAGCATAACTGGGCCAAGCACATCACAACCCAGGACGACGCCCTCAGCGCCGCGTTCGAGACATGGCAAAACCGCCTGCCGCTCTACAATCTGCGCATGAACAACCTGTCTGCGGCAATCATCCGCCCGCAACTGGCCGAAATTCCCCGCCGCGTTGTCGACGGGCGCGCCAATCACGATCATGTCGCGTCCCGCCTCAATGACTGCGAATGGCTGCAGGTCCCCGCAAAATTGCCGCAAGAAGAGCGCGCCCCCGATTCCATCCAGTTCAATCTCGTGGGTCTGAGCGATGACGAAACCCGCGCCTTCGCCAGCGCCGCCGCGGCGCTTGGGGTCAAGGTGCAGATCTTCGGACTGTCCACCGACAATGCGCGCGCCTTCTGGAACTGGCGCTTCCTGCCCGAGGCGCCGGGCGAGCTGCCGGGCACTCGGGCGATGCTGATGCGCGCCTGCGACACGCGCCTGCCCGCCCGCCTGACCCGCGACGAGCTCGACGTGATCGCCGATGCGCTGATCGCAGCGGCGCATGACGTGATGGGGGTGGGTGGCGCGCTCGCCTACGGCACCTGAACGCCCTGCAACACCGTCATGTGCCCTTCGAGGAACGGATATTCCGCAATCGCCGGCCCCACGATGCGCTCCTGCAGGATCGGGCGCAGCGTGGCGGCCACCTGCGCCGGCATCTCGCCAAGGATGTCTTTGCGCGCAGTCAGCGAAATGGTGCGTGAAATCGGCTCGAATGGCAGTTCCAGCACGTCGATCTGATCGGCGAACCGCCGCGCCCGCATCAGCGCAAGCGGCGGCAGGATGGTCCAGCCTGCCCCCTGCCCGACCAGTGCAAGGATCGCGTGATAGCTGTCGATCTCGAAGCGATGGCGCAAGGCAAGGTTCTGCCGGATCAGATGCGCGCTCACCAGCCGCCCCATGTAATGGCGCTGCGTGTATTGCACCAGCGGCATCCGCTTGAGTTGCCGCAGCACATCCTTGTCCGCCCTGAGCGCGCCCTTGGGCACCACCGCAACAAACCCCTCGCGCAGCACCGGGTGGACCTCGGCCCAATCCCCGCCAGCTCCCAGATCCGCCGCCACGATCACATCCAGCGCCCGCTGGTCCAGCAGATCGAACAGCGCATGGCTCGCACCCGTCTCCAGCAGAAACTGGCAGCCCCTCAGCTCTTCGGCCATATGCGTCAGAAGCTGCGGGGTCACATCGGCTTCGAAATCCTCGATCATGCCCAGCCGGAACCGCGTCAGCATCGACAGATCCGACATCGCCAGTTCCGCCCGCGCCTGCGCCGCCTCGTTCAGGATCACCAGCGCATGCCGCTTCATGATCTCGCCCGCAGGCGTCAGCCGCACGGGCCGCGCATTGCGCTGCAGAAGCGTCGCCCCCACCGCGCTTTCCAGATTGGTCAATTGCTGACTTACCGCCGAAGGGCTGGCCCCCAACCGCTTGGCCGCTGCCGAGATCGACCGCTCATCGGCCGCCGCCATGAACACCTCGATGCCCCACAGGGTGATCCGGCCCGGACTGTCGACCATGCGCCGCCCCGCCCTATTTGTTGAGCTTCGACAGCTTGTCCTGCAGCTCTGATAATTGCTTGCGGATCTCGTCCAGATCCTCGCCCTTGTCGGGGGCAGCCGTCGGCTTGGACGTGCCTTCGTCCTTCGCCACAGGCCCGGTGTTCATGCTGGACAGCCCGCCCATGCCGCCGGTCATCGCCTTCATGAAGGCTTCCTGCTGCGCGCGCATTGCCTCCATGCCGGGCATGTTCGCCAGCGGGTTGGCCTTGGTCATGTTCTCCATCATCGCCGATTGCCCCTCGCGCAGCATCTCGAAGCTCGCGGCAAGGAATTCCGGCACGACGCTGGTGGCCTGCGTGGTATAGCTGCGCACAAGGTCGGTCAGCACGCTGATCGGCAGCACGCTTTCGCCCTTGCTTTCGTGCTCGGCCACGATCTGCAGCAGGTATTGCCGCGTCAGGTCGTCCCCGGATTTCAAATCGATGATCTGCACTTCTCGCCCGTCGCGGATGAACTCCGCGATATCTTCCAGCGTCACGTAATCCGAAGTCTCGGTATTATAGAGCCGCCGGCTGGCGTAGCGTTTGATCAGCAGAGGCTTGTCTGTCTCGGCCACGGCTCGGTCCTCCCGATGTTTTCAGCGCTGCAGCAAACCTTATGCGACCGCAGAACAAAAAGAAAGGGCGAGCCGCACTGGGCTCACCCTTGTCATACAGACCCTTTCAGGGAGGGAGGATCGGGCCGTATGTTCCGTCCGCGCGCTTACTTGGCGGCGGTTGCTTTCTTGGCAGCCGATGTCACGTCATCGGTGGCTTTCTTGACGGCTTTGGCTGCATCTTCCTGCAGGTCCTTGCCGGCGGCCATCATCAGTTCGACGGTGTCCATCTGAACTTTCTTGGCGATCTCGGCGAAGGCGGCCATGTTCTCGGCGGCCACTTCGGCATTGGCCGATGCGAAATCGGTCATCGCCTTGGCGTAATCGGCAGGCTCGGCTTTCGCCTTGGTCATGTCCGACATCTTCGCCAGGGTCTCTTTGGTCCACTTGCTGGAGATCTCGGCCGACTTCTCGGCAGCTTCCAGAGCAACACCCGACAGCTTCTCGCTCAGAGCGGCCTGGTTCTTGAAGGCATCTTCCATCGATTTGGTGTCGACGGGGAACGCGCCCATGATGTCTTTCATCACGGTGCTGAAATCTTGTGTTTTAGCCATGGTTTTGTCCTCAGGTCTGGATTGGAACGGGAACACCCCGTTTCTCTGCAACTGCAAACAATATGAATGCTGCAGTGCAGAAAATCAACCCCTTATTGCTGCACTGCAGCATTTTCAGAGAATGCAATGAAATCAAAGCTTTGCCTTCACCCGCACATAGGTCCCCGGTGCTGGCGCCAGCGGAGGATGGTCCGAATCGCCGGGTTCCCTAGCGTCAACTTTCTTGCCCGAGCGCGTGCTCAGCCAGGCGTCCCACCGTGGCCACCACGAGCCTTCGTGGAAACTTGCCCCCTCCATCCAGTCCGCGGCCTGACCGCTCAGATCGTCACTCGTATAATGGCCGTATTTCTTCTTGGTGGGCGGGTTCACGATCCCCGCGATATGGCCCGATTGCGACACAAGAAAGGTCTTGTCCTTGGAACCGACCTTCTGAAACCCGCGATAACAGTCTTTCCAGGGCGCGATATGATCGGTCTCGCAGGTCACCGACATCACCGGCACCTTCACATCGCTGATCCGCAGCGTCTCGCCACAGATCTCGTAGCCCTCGTTGACGAATTCGTTCTTCTGACACAGCCCGCGCAGATACTCGACCGTCATCCGCCCCGGCAGGTTCGCCCCGTCCCCGTTCCAATACAGCAGATCAAAGGCGGGCGGCGCCTCGCCCATCATGTATTTGCGCACCGCCGGCTGATAGATCAGGTCGTTGGACCGCAGGAAAGACATG
The DNA here is from genome assembly GCF_000170875.1 of Roseobacter sp. AzwK-3b. Lineage (NCBI taxonomy): Bacteria > Pseudomonadati > Pseudomonadota > Alphaproteobacteria > Rhodobacterales > Roseobacteraceae > Roseobacter > Roseobacter sp. AzwK-3b. Next base: position 60,369 of record NZ_ABCR01000015.1, on the reverse strand, counting down.
GTCCGCGACATGATGAACGACCGCAAAACACCCTTTTCCGCGACCTCTTTCTCGATGCCGGTCACGAAATCATCCTGCAGGAAAGGCGTGAACTCTCCCTGTTCCGAGAAATCGGTCAGTGCGGTGAAGAAGGTGGCGGATTTCACCGATTTGTCGCCGCGCTTGGCCATCAGCGCCAACGTCAGATGCAGCGTGGTGCCCGCAATGCAATAGCCCACGGCATTCACCTGTTTCGTGCCGCAAATCGCCTTGGCCTCGTGGATCGCGGTCAGGAACCCCTCCTCGATGTACTCCTCCAGGCCCACATCGGCATAGCTCGCATCGGGATTGATCCAGCTGACCACGAACAGCGTGTAGCCCTGCTCGGTGATCCACTTGATGAGGCTGTTTTCCGGCTTCAGATCCAGCACGTAATACTTGTTGATCCAGGGCGGGAAGATCACCAGCGGGATCTCGTGCACCTTCTCCGTCGCGGGCGCATACTGGATGATTTCCATCATCCGGTTGCGATAGACCACCTCACCGGGGGTCGTGGCGATGTTGCCGCCCAGCTCGAACGCGCTTTCATCCGCAAGCCGCACCAGCATCTCGCCACTATTGGCCTCCAGATCGGCGACCAGATTTTCCAGCCCCCGCACAAGGCTTTCGCCCTCGGTTTCCACCGCCTTTTCCAGCGCATCGGGATTGGTGCCCAGAAAATTCGTGGGGCTCATCATGTCCACGATCTGCCGCGCGAAATAGTTGAGCCGTTTCTTTTCCACCGGATCAAGATCATCGACCTCCTGCACCGCCTCCTCGATGGCGCGGGCATTGAGCGCATATTGATGCTTGATGTAGTGAAAGAAGGGATGCGTATTCCAAAGCGGGTTGGCGAAGCGCTTGTCGCCCTTCAGCGGATCATCCCCCGCCTCGTCTGGGGTGTGCGGTCTTTGACCCTGCACCAGTTGCTGCTGCGCCTCCATGAAGTGGCGCACCGACTGCCCCCAATATTCCAGCTGCCGCTCGTAAAGCTTGCCGGGATGTTCCACCATCTCCGCCCAATAGGACGCCGCCGCCTTGGCGAACAGCTCCTGTGAAGGCGAATCAAGCGTGGGATTCGCCGGATTACGCGCCGAAAGCGCCGCGATGAGACGCTGTGACAACTCTTCGACCCGTGCGAGATTCTCGGCCATCTTGTCGAGATTTTCGCCAGCGGTCTCCTCTTTCGTTGTCATATGAATGGATTCCTTTTAGTTTTCTGCTATGCAGCATAGCGTCGGCTGTTCGGAGGGGACAGTGCGGCGAATCGAACCGGCACGCCCCGGCACAAGGAGACGACGATGCGGTACATGATCACCTACGATTGGATGGAAACCCTCCGAAATACAAATCAATGGTTGGGCGCAACTGCACTTTCCGTCGCATCCTACCCAATTTTCGCGATGACGCCAAACCCTGCGCTGCAATGGATGGCCGCTTGGGGCGAAGTGACCGAACGCACCTTCCAGCGCATCGTGACCAAGCCCGACTGGGGAATCGAATCGATCACCGGCGAGGATGGGCGCGACCACCTCATCAATGTCGAAACCGTCGTCGAACGCCCCTTCGGCAACCTGATCCACTTCGACGTTCTCGGCCGCGGCGAGATGGATCGCCGGGTGCTGCTCGTGGCCCCGATGTCGGGCCACTACGCCACACTGCTGCGCTCCACCGTGCGCTCGCTCCTGCCCGATTGCGAGGTCTATGTCACCGACTGGCACAATGCCCGCGACATTCCCGTGTCCGCCGGCAAGTTCGATGTCGAGGATTACACCCTGTATCTCAGCGAATTCATGCGTGAACTGGGCAGCGACCTGCATGTGATCGCCGTCTGTCAGCCCGCCCCCCTCACGCTTGCCGCCACCGCCCTTCTGGCCGAGGTCGATCCCGACGCGCAGCCGCGCTCGCTCATCCTGATCGGCGGGCCGATCAACCCCGACGCCACCCCCACCGACGTGACCGATTTCGGCCGCCGCGTGACCATGGGCCAGCTGGAAGAAACCATGATCCAGCGCGTCGGCTTCAAATACAAGGGCGTGGGCCGGCTGGTCTATCCCGGCCTGCTGCAGCTGAGCTCCTTCATGTCGATGAACGCCGAACGCCACGGCAAGGCCTTCCTCGACCAGATCCAGCGCGTCAGCCGCGGCGAAGCCAGCGATCACGACCCGCACAACAAGTTCTATGACGAATATCTCGCCGTGATGGACATGCCCGCGGAATTCTACCTCTCGACCGTCGAACGCATCTTCAAGGGGCTGGAAATCGCCGACAACGCCTTCACCGTCGAAGGCCGCCATGTCGATATCGGCGCGATCACCAAGGTCGCGGTGATGACCGTCGAAGGCGCCAAGGACGACATTTCCGCCCCCGGACAGTGCATCGCGGCGCTCGATCTGCTCACCGGCCTGACCGATGACCGCAAGGCGAGCCATCTCGAACCCGAGGCCGGCCATTACGGCATCTTCGCCGGGCGCAGCTGGCGCAACAACATCCGGCCCCTCGTGCTGGATTTCATCGACGCCAATTCCGAAGAGCCGGCCAAGCGCAGCCGCACCTCTCCGCGCAAGAAGAAAGCCTCGAAAAAGATCGAAGCCGCCTGACGCGGGCGGGCACAGGGCCGTCCGGACACGGGGCACACAAGGCAAGGGCGGCCTCAGCGCCGCCCGTCGTCACCGCGCCGCTTCGCCCGGCGCCACTTGCGCAGCCCCAGCCAGCGCAGGATCGGCACCACGTCCAGCGCCGCCACCGCCACCCCGAGCGGCAGCATCCAGAAGCCCACCACCGGCAAGAAGCCGAACACGCCCCCCACCATCAGCACCAGCCCCGCGATCAGCCGCACTCCCGGCGGCAGATGCCGCTTGGACCACACCTGCACGCGCCGGCGGATCCTGCGCGCCCGCGCCTTCCATCCCGTGCCCCCGTCAGGCATCCGCCCGTGCCTGCAGCACATAGGGCTGATCCAGCCATGCGCGCAGCGCGCCCGTCGTCGCCTCGGGCTGTTCCAGAGGCGGCAGATGCCCCGCGCCCGCAATCACCTCCAGCCTTGCATAGGGGATCAACCCGGCCATGAACTCATGGCGTTTGGGCGGCATCAGCAGATCCTCGGCCCCGCACATGACAAGGGTGGGCACCTTGCAGCGCCGGAGTGTCGGCTGATAATCGCGCCGCCGCTGCATGGCCCGAAGCTGCCGGATGATCCCGCCCTCGCCCACGCGCTCCGCCATCTCCAGCAGTTGCGCCCGCACGGTCGGCCGCCCTGCCCCCGCGGCCAGCGATGCCGACGGCACCAGCGCCTCCACCGCCTCCTGCAGGCGTCCGGATTTCAGCTTGATGATCGCAGGCTCGTAATCCGCCGCCGCCTGCGGCGTCTCGGCCAGCGGACTTGTGTCCATCAACGCGATCCGGCTCACCCGTTCGGGCGCGCGGCGCAGGATCTCCATCGCGACCATGCCCCCCATCGAATGACCCACCAGCGCAAAGCGCGGCGGCAGCACATGCATCAGCGCCGAAGCGATCTCCTCAAGCCGCTCCCCATGACTGACCGGCATCACGCAAACCGGATAATCCGGGCTGAACGCGGCAATCTGGCCCGCAAACACCTCGGCATCGCACATCAAGCCCGGCAAGAACACCAACGGGTCACGCATCACATCCGGTCCTTTTCAAAACTGTGCCTGCCCGCTCACCTTGCCACAGGGCCGCGCCGGGTCAAGCGCTGCGGATCACCACGGCGCGCTCATGCCGACCCGGCCCGCTCCAGCACCTCTTCGACCGACCGCTCGATCAGCCTCAAGCAATCGGGATCGGAAAACCGGTGATCGGCCCCGTCCACCAGCGTCAGCCGCATGTCCGGCCCCGTCGCGTGCTCCAACAGCCGCAGCGCCACGCTCACCGCCACATCCTCATCCGCCGTGCCCTGCAGGAACCGCACCGCAAACGGAAGCGTCAGCGGATCGCGCAGCACCAGATGCGCGCGCCCATCCTCGATCAGGCGGCGGGTGATGATATAGGGCTCGCCATACTCGCTTGGCAGCGCCACCTGCCCATGGGCCGCAAGCTCTGCGCGCTGCTCCGCGTCGAACCCCTCCCACATCGCATCTTCCGTGAAATCCGGCGCCGCCGCGATCGTCACAAGCCCCGCAAGGCGCTCAGGCATCGCCCGCGCACACAACAGCGCGATCCAGCCCCCCATGCTCGATCCCACCAGCACCTGCGGCCCCTCGGTCAATTTGGTGATTGCCGCCATCGCATCCTCGGCCCAATCGCCGATGCAGCCTTCGGTGAACACGCCCGAGGATTGGCCATGCCCGGAATAGTCGAACCTCAGGAACGCCCGGCCCGTGGCCTGCGCCCAGGCCTCCAGATGCACGGCCTTGGTGCCGTCCATGTCGGATTTGAACCCGCCCAGAAACACCACGCCCGGCGCCTTGCCCGGACTGCGGTGATAGGCCAGCCTGCGCCCCTGCGGTGACGTGAAATACTCGGTCTGCGTCATGTGCATCCTGCCCCTTGCTGCCTGTCGCGCAACAAAGGTGGACGAAACCGGGGGCCGGATGCAAGCCGCCTTACCGTGACGCGGTCACCCCTCAGGCGATCGAGCCGACCCGCCGTTCGATCCGGCGCAGCGACCATTCCGCTTCCGACTGCTCCTTCGGCGCACCCTGAGCGGGCGCCTCCTCTGTCTGCGGGGATCTGTCCGCCATCTGACGCGGAGAAGTTTTCGTCAGTTCCACATACTGCCGGAACAATTTGAAGTCCTTATCGTGACTGGCCATCTCGAACACCCAGAACCTTTTTGCTTCCCATCGACATCACGCGGCAGCGAACGTGTTACCCAATCGTTACAAAGATGCTTGGATAAATAAAATATCTTTTTATGTCAGACTGTTACAGTAAACAATCGCACACTTTCGCACACCTTCGCACACTGGCGCATACCCCGGTCCACAGGGCTACCAGACAGCAAAAAACGGGGGCCGTTTCCGACCCCCGTCATCAAGACATCTTGCGTGATCCGCCCCGTCAGCCGCTGATATAGGGCTGGCTGCGCGGGCGGTAGAACACTTTCTGATTATGCAGGCGCCCCAGAAGGTCATGGATGCGGCGCACCGAGTGGTCGATCGCGTCGATCTGCTCGGGCTGTTCATCTGCGGGCGCGACCAGCTTTCCGGCCAGTTCGCTCTTGGTCTGGCGAAGGGCGGCTTCGATCAGTTCCATGTCCTCGACAGACAGTTCAAAATTCACGTTGTAACGCGCCATTCTGTATTCCCCGGTTCTGCGTGAGTCGGCAAAAGTTTCCGATAGTGGATAAACGGCAATATAAGGATCATTACCGACAAGGCCAGAGAAAATATCCATATCCGTCAAGAAGTTACGAATCCCACGGTATGCGCTTGCACACATATCCGGCGTGCCGTTGCACACCGTTGCCGAAACCGCCATGCCCGCCAATGACTTGGGCTTTCCAGACCGCTTGGGGCGGCCCGCGCGGCGCGGTATCCGGGCCGGATTTTGCGATTTGTGTACAGGATGGACACAAATCCAGGCGCAAGCCTCCGGTTTCGTCCTGAACGCGTGTAGGTTTCGTACAAACCGTACACATCGGCCCGGGCCGCGACGCGCTTGACTTGCCCTGACTCAAGGGGCAAAACCCCGCCACACCATATCAACCCGCAACCGGGCGTTCCGTGGGCGCCAAACCGACGAGGAGCTTCAGGCCAATGGCCCAGATTTCCCTTACATTTCCTGATGGTAACAGCCGCTCGTATGATGCTGGCGTCACTGCGGCCGATGTCGCGGCCGATATCTCGACCTCTCTCGCCAAAAAGGCGATCTCGGCGACGTTGGATGGCCAGCACTGGGATCTGCAATGGCCGATCCAGCAGGATTCCTCCATCGCGATCAACACGATGAAGGACGAAGCTCAGGCGCTCGAACTGATCCGTCACGACCTCGCCCACATCATGGCCCGCGCGGTTCAGGAGCTTTGGCCCGATGTGAAAGTCACCATCGGCCCGGTGATCGAGAACGGATGGTATTACGACTTCGACCGCAAGGACCCGTTCACACCCGAAGACCTTGGCGTGATCGAAAAAAAGATGAAGGAAATCATCAACCTACGCGATCCCGTCCGCACCGAAATCTGGGACCGCGCCCGCGCCGTCAAGCACTATGAGGACAGCGGCGAACCCTTCAAGGTCGAACTGATCGAGGCCATTCCCGGCACCGAACCCCTGCGCATGTACTGGCACGGTCCCTGGCAAGACCTCTGCCGCGGCCCCCACCTTCAGAACACCGGCCAAGTCCCTGCAGACGCTTTCAAATTGATGTCCGTGGCCGGCGCCTATTGGCGCGGCGACTCCAATCGCCAAATGTTGCAGCGCATCTATGGCGTGGCCTTCCTCAATCGCGAAAAACTCAAGGATTACCTTACCTTCCTCGAAGAAGCTGAGAAACGGGACCACCGCAAGCTCGGCCGCGAGATGGATCTCTTCCACATGCAGGAAGAAGCCCCCGGTCAGATCTTCTGGCACCCCAACGGCTGGACGATCTACACCACCCTGCAGGATTACATGCGCCGCCAACAACGCCGCGGCGGCTATGTCGAGGTAAACACACCACAAGTTGTCGACCGCAAGCTTTGGGAAGCCTCGGGGCACTGGGACAAATACCAGGAACACATGTTCATCGTCGAAGTCGACGAAGACCACGCCCGCGAGAAATCTATCAATGCTCTCAAGCCGATGAACTGCCCTTGCCATGTGCAGATCTTCAATCGCGGGCTGAAATCCTACCGCGATCTGCCCTTGCGCATGGCGGAATTCGGCAGCTGCAACCGCTACGAACCCTCAGGCGCGTTGCACGGCATCATGCGGGTGCGCGGCTTCACTCAGGATGACGCGCATATCTTCTGCCGCGAAGATCAGATCGAGGCGGAAACCAAGAAATTCATTGGGTTTTTGTCTGAAATCTACCGCGACCTCGGCTTTTCGGACTTCAAGGTAAAGTTTTCGGATCGCCCCGAAAAGCGCGCCGGGAGCGACGATGTCTGGGACAAATCGGAAAGCGCCCTGAAGGCCGCAACAGCCGCCGCCGGAGCCGACTTCGAACTGAACCTCGGAGAAGGTGCATTCTATGGCCCGAAGCTGGAATTCGTGCTGACCGACGCAATCGGACGGGACTGGCAATGCGGCACCCTGCAGGTGGATTTCGTGCTGCCCGAGCGGCTGGACGCCACCTATATTGCCGAGGACGGCGCCAAGCACCGACCCGTCATGCTGCACCGAGCCGTTCTTGGGAGTTTCGAGCGTTTCATAGGCATTCTGATCGAGGAACATGCCGGCAAGCTGCCCTTCTGGATGGCGCCGCGCCAAGTCGTCGTGGCCTCGATCGTATCCGAGGCGAACGCCTATGTTCAGGATGTGGTCGCCCGACTAGTCGCCGCTGGCGTCCGGGCCGAAGCCGATATCCGCAACGAGAAGATCAATTACAAGGTCCGCGAACATTCCGTCGGCAAGGTGCCCGTTATCCTGGCCTGTGGCATGAAGGAAGTCGAGGACGGCACGGTGTCGCTGCGCCGCCTGGGTGAGAAGCAGAGCACGGTTCAGCCTCTCGCGGATGTCACAGAGGCGTTGAAACGCGAAGCGACCCCCCCCCGGATCTTCTGTAACAATCGCACGCATGATGGGGCGAAACAGCGTCCCAAACCATGACGCCTAGACAGACAACCCAGAAAAAATCCCTAGTTTTCAATGGGCGGCCCCATGCGGGCCGCTCACATGTTTTGACGCATCCGTGTCTGACGTGCTCGTGAATGGTTTTGCGAGGCCAGATCAGCTTAACGTCAAATTGTCGCAGCACTTGCACCGATCCGATGCGCCAATGCCGCGACATGCCATGCAACCCACTAGGGAGACACGTAATGTCGAAATCCATGAAGACACTTGCCATTGCCGGCGCCATGACCGCCGCTCTGGCTGCGCACACCACACCTGCCGCTGCGGAGGCCAAAGAGAAATGCTACGGGGTATCGCTTGCGGGCCAGAACGACTGCAAGGCCGGCGCCGGCACGACCTGTGCCGGAAGCTCGACCGCTGACTATCAGGGCAACGCCTGGACCCTGGTCGACAAGGGCACCTGCACCGAGATCGAGCTGCCCGCGATGGCAGACGGCACAGAGCGCAAAGGGTCTCTGGAACCGCTCGAACGCGATCTGCCCGCCTGATCGGCACATCATGCAGGGATACGTGGGGCGCGCCCCGCGTATCCCTCAGTTCCACGCACCAGACCGAGACCTGTCATGCTTGATACCTCCGGCAACCCCATGCATCTGCCCACAGCCCCCGGCGTTGGCTACAAACCCCAGCATTTTCAAGCCATCATGGATGATCCCGCCCCGGTGGCATGGCTTGAAATTCACGCCGAAAACTACATGGGCGAGGGTGGCCGACCGCTGGCGCAACTCAGACATCTTGCCGAACGGTTTCCGATCTCGGTGCACGGTGTCGGACTGAGCATCGGCGGCGAGGGGCGGCTGGATCCCGAACATCTGGCACGGCTCAAGGCACTGTGCGGATGGTTGCAACCCGCCAGCTTTTCCGAACATCTGGCGTGGTCCACCCATGACAGCCACTTCATGAACGATCTTTTGCCGCTGCCTTATACCGCCACCACCCTTGCGCGGGTGGCCGATCACATCGACGAGCTGCAAGAGGCGCTTGGCCGCAGGATGCTTCTGGAAAACCCCTCGAGCTATCTCGCCTTTGCCGAAAGCACCTTCTCCGAGACGGATTTCCTGACCGAGATCGCGCGCCGCACCGGCTGTGGCCTGCTGCTGGATGTGAACAACGTCTTCGTTTCCGCCACCAATCTTGCGCTTGATCCCCGGGCTTATATCGATGCGTTCCCCCTGGCGCAGGTGGGCGAAATCCACCTCGGCGGCCATGACGAGGATGAGGACGACCACGGCGCACCACTACTGATCGACAGCCATGGGCGCGCGGTGGCCGATCCGGTCTGGGCGCTTCTGGACCATACCCTTCAAAGGTCAGGTCCGCGCCCACTTTTGATCGAATGGGACGCCAATGTGCCGGACTGGCCCGTGCTTGCGCAAGAGGCGCACCGCGCGGCCCGCATCCTTGAAAAGGTGGCGGCATGACGATCAGTCAAACATGTTTTCGCGATGCGCTTTTCGATCGCGCGAAACCGGTGCCGATGGGCCTGCAGGATGGACAAGGCCTGCCTGCCGGGCGCCGGTTCAACGTCTATCGCAACAACGTTGCGGTTTCCCTGACCGAAGCGCTGGAGATTGGGTTTCCTGCGGTCAAATCGCTGATTGGCAACGAGAATTTCCGGAAAGTATCTGGCCTTTTTCTGCGCCAAACACCGCCGTCGGCGCCCATGATGATGCTGTATGGCAAGGAATTTCCGGACTTCCTCGAGAGCTTCGCGCCCCTGTCGGATATCCGGTATCTTGGGGACGTCGCCCGCCTCGAGCAAGCGCAGCGCGAGGCGTATCACGCCGCCGACGCACAAGCCCTTGCCCCCGAGGCCCTGGCGCGGCTCTCGCCCGACACGCTGGCGCAATCCCGGTTCCGGCTTGCTCCCGCGATAAGGTTGATCCGCTCGGTCTGGCCTGTCCATGACATCTGGCGGTTCGCGACCATGGATGGCGCACCGAAACCCACTGCTCAGGCGCAAGATGTTCTGGTCACGCGCCCCGAATATGATCCCGAATTGCTTGTCCTGCCGCAGGGCGGAGCGGCTTTTGTAGCTGCAATCTTGGCGGGCGCCACACTCACCGAAGCCTGCGAGGCAGGCGAAATAGATGCCGAGGCATTCGATCTTGCCGCAATGCTTGGCCTGCTGTTGCAGAGCGGCGCGATAATCGCCGTGGAACCCGAGGTTTGAGACATGAACATCAGCGCAGCCTACACAACCGTCACCGTCTCGCTGACCCGGGCGGACTGGCTTTTGTCAATCATGGCCAGATTTCTGTTTGCGGCACTTTTCCTGATGTATTTCTGGGTGTCCGGCCTGACCAAGTTTGGCGATGGCGTGCTTGGGATCTTTTCGCCATCTGTCGGCGCGTATGCGCAGATCTTTCCAAAGGCGATGGAGGCAGTGGGCTATGATGCGAGCCAGTTGAGCCTGTTTCATACATTGGTCGTTCTGGCAGGAACCTGGGCCGAGTTCGTTTTGCCCCTGATGATCGTGGTCGGTCTTCTGACCCGGCTGGCCGCCTTTGGGATGATCGGTTTTGTCGTGATGCAAACCCTCACCGACCTTTACGGGCATGGCGCGATCAGCGAGGCGGGGACGGTTGGCGCCTGGTTCGACAAGGCCCCGGATTCGGTGATCCTGGATCAACGGGCTCTGTGGGTGTTCCTGTTGGTGACGCTTGTGGTGAAGGGTGCGGGGCCGTTGTCGCTGGACCGACTTCTGTTTGGCGACAGGGCATGATCCGGGCCGGGAGCATGGGACGTGACGCGACCCGAGGAAGTATCAGCCCAACAGCGCCTTTTGCACATCCCTGCCCCAGCCCAGATAGAGCTTGCCGCTGGCATCGATCAGGGGTCGCTTCATCAGCGTCGGATAATCTACAAGCAATTCCAATGGGTTGCGCTGACGCTCAGACTCATCCAGTTGACGCCATGTTGTCGAGCGCGTGTTAAGCAACGCCTCGCCGAAGGTGGCATGAGCGGATTTCAGCAGATCGGCCGGCACACCTTCGTCCCGGACATCCACGAAGCGGGCGTCGGCCAAGGATTTCAAGGCCTTGCGGCACGTATCGCAGGTTTTCAAGCCATACAGGATCATCGCAACCCCCATGTTTTATGCCTGTTTAACGGGCATTTGATTCGAGGTCACGTGTGTTTTGCTTGCATTTTACATGACCCGTGTAATCATCTTCCGCGTGGCATTTGGTGTTGCTGTTGCGATTTTTTCCAATGGTGGCAGGCAGATGCGGCGGGAAGATGAAGCGACTCAGCAAGGAGAGACGGAATGCCCACAGGCACCGTTAAGTGGTTCAATACGACCAAGGGTTACGGGTTTATCGCACCGGATGAAGGCGGTAAGGACGTGTTCGTTCACATTTCGGCGGTCGAGAGATCGGGGCTCACGGGGCTCGCGGACAACCAGAAAGTCGGCTACGATTTGCAGGATGGCCGCGACGGCCGGCAAATGGCGACTGACCTCAAGCTATTGTAATCCATAGCCTTTCCGTCATGCTCAGGTGCGGCGGCGCCGGTCCAGCGCCGCCCGTTTCATGCTGTGCGAGCACGCCGTCAGAAACAGCCCTTCACGCCTTCGGGGCAGGTGCGGGCCTGTTTTACCGTGCGGTGCGAATAATGTTTGGCAACGGGGTGGCGCTTGGCCTGCTGATAGGTCTGGTGCTGATTGGGCACACCGCAGCAGACGGCGCCGGCGACGGTGACCGGCTGCAACCCGGAGGGGCAGAAATTGTGTTTGGATTCAAAGGCATAGACCGGGGTTTGGGCCAATGCAGGGGCAGCCAGACAGGCAAGACCTGCGGCAAGGGTCAGGGACAGACGCATGGGAACCTCGTAAACTGTTGATCGTGAACGGCTTTCTTGCACCAACAGCCTAGCCGCTGGTCAACGCTCGGTCAAACCTTGCCTGCGCCCGCTTTGGTACGATCCGTACGAAACCTACACGCGTTCAGGACCAAACCCGAGATCAAACCCGGAATTTGTGTCCATCCCGTACACAACTCAGCCCGCGACCTGCCATCCGAGCGCCCGCGCCACCATCACCCCCGCCCAGGCCGAGACCCCGGTCAGGACAGCACCCCATGTCACATCCACGATCACCATCCGCCACGACCAGCCGCGCAGGGTGGCGAGGTTGGTGAACTCGTAGGTGCCGTACGCCAGCGCCCCGAGGGCCGCGCCGGTCAGGAGGGCTGTGCCCGGCGCATCGGCGCGCAGCGCCGGGAGCGAGACGAACCACAACACGCCCGCGACATAGACGAGATAGAACAGGGCCGCAGGCCCGAGGCGCAGCTCATCGGCCATCAGATCGCCGATATGGGACTCGAAGAGCGGCTTCATGACGGTCGACAGCATGATCGCATCGAGGATCAGAAACACCCCGGCCGTAACGAGGTAGAGAAGGAGAAGATGCAGCATGACGGCCCTTTCGGCGCTTGGGGTATTATTGGAGATACGGGCGCCGGGGGTGGGGTGGATCGGTTTTAGGGGTGGTGGTGACGGTTTGTTAAGGTTTGGGGGGGTATGGTGGTGTAAGAACCTTGAACAGGCAAATCTTTATCAAGACCGGTTAAACACGCTCGATAATATTTCCACGGAGGTCTCTGTAATACGACCCGTAGTTTGCAACTTCGTTTAAATAATCGAACAGTGGGCTTTGATGATATTTCCACTGTAAGAATTTTGATGACCTAAAGCTTTCGTTTATTGAGGGCTGGTCACCCTGAAAGAACAACCATTCTTTAGAATAAATTTGAGTTATATTATTTGCCTCTTCGACCATCCAGTCAGGAGCCAAAAAAGAAGCATAATTCCTATCAGTCTTCATCCTGCGAGGCGTGCAGAGATAAACTGCCAAGTTAGGCTTTAAAGGAATGAATGCATGACCCCTAAGGCTGTTACCAACGAGCGCTGGCGTCATAGCGTCAAGCAAGCCATCGCCAAAAAAGAATTTCTTGCCCTTAGAGATCATGAAGACAAAAAAGAAATTTGGTAGAACTCGCGCCGAAATAACTCTTTTCGCCAATTCAACTCTCGAACGCATATTCAACTTTCCAACATCTTCAGTTTCATCAGGCTCCACCATCATCGAAAAACTTTCCAAGAAAAACCGAGTGCTTGGCGACCTGAGTAGCAAGGCAACTAAAGTTTCCAGAAGCAACCTGTATTCAGCGTCTTCGATAAGACCTGTTTTGCATAAGTCAGAGAGTTTCCTTTCGCTATCCATTAACCTAGGAGCAACGGATGCAAAGTATGCTGCTAATGGGCCTATGAGCCTACTCTCTGTAATCCTACCCAAAATGTCGTGCACACGATTATCGACGTCACCAAATTCATCTTCAAATTGAGCCTGGAAAGGCGTACCGCGCATAACAGTATGGCCATGCGACTTATAGCCAATCTTTCTGCGTGACCTCTTCTTTTTGTCAAATTCTCCTGAAGGTTTGACAAAGTGTATATAGCCTTCAGGGTCTTCCCAGTATTTTTGAAGACCTACGGGCCACCAATGATGTTCACGCGACGTTCTTGACACTTCCGATTTACCCAACCAGCCGATCACACTTAAAAGTACATTTACAGTTTAAGATTTAAACCAGTTGTGATTTTTGACTTAAAATTCACCTGCTGAATTGCATGGCATTAACGGGACGCGCCCGACCCGAGGGTAGGCGCTTGAACCGGTGGGTTGGGGCAACCGAATTGCACCGAGCCAGCCGGGATTTTCAATGTCAGACGGTGCAGACGCGCCCGCCCATGGGGGCGGGTCGGGCGCGGCCCGGCGGTGCCGCCGGGCGGGACGTTTGATGAAGGTTTCGCCCGGATTTGGGGCGATGATGGGTCTGGCTGGCGCATCTGGCACACCTTTCATTCGTTACGCGCCGCGCCAACGGGCGCGGCGATTCACATGGCGGAACGCTCAGGCAGGACCGTTCAGAACCCCCTGAAATTCCCGCCATTCGCCCTTGGACATGCCTGAGGTTTCCTGCGTGACCTCCTCGCCCTTGAGCATCCGGCGCACGCACTCAAGAGCTGTGGACGAAAGCGTGGCGCCGCCCATGCGGTAATCCTCGAAGGCGCGGAAGGCGGCGGGCACCCAATCGGCGACGATGGCGCAGATCGCGTCGGCATAGACGCGGATCTCGTACTGGGCATGGGCATCGGCGCGCAGGCGCAGGAAGTGCAGCAGGTTGTGCAGATCGACCTTCCAATACCATTGCGTATAGATATTGGCGGGCAGGTTCATGCGGGCCAGTTCGCGGGCGAGACCCTGCTGGCCCTCGTCGGAAATCATCGCCTCGTAATGGTCATAGCAGCGCATCGCGTCATCGCGCAGGATGCGCAGGACACGCTCGGCCTCGTCGCCCGAAAGCGCCTCGCCCCGGCCCTGATTGTTGGTGGTGGATTGCGCGGCGAGCGCGTCGGGGGCGGGAATGTAGAATTCGCGGTCGAGGATCGAGTAGCGGGCGGAGTATTCGTTGACGTTGGCGGTGCGGTGGCGGATCCACTGGCGGGCGACGAAGACGGGCAGTTTGACGTGGAGCTTGATCTCGCACATCTCGAAGGGGGTGGAGTGCCAGTGGCGCATCAGGTAGCGGATCAGCCCCTCGTCATTGGAGACCGATTTGGTGCCCTTGCCATAGGAGACGCGGGCGGCCTGACAGATGGCGGCGTCGTCGCCCATGTAGTCGATGACCCGGACGAAGCCGTGATCGAGCACCGGGTGGGCGGTGTAGAGATGCGCCTCCATGCCCGGCGAGACGGCCCGGAGGGTCTGGGCCGGCGTGCTGCGGAGCGTGTCGATGTCGGCCTGCTGGTCTGGGGTCAGGGGCATGGGTGTCGTCCTTTCGCGGCGCGGGGTCTGTTCCGAGTCGGCTTTACTATATCTTGCGGAGGGGGGGCGTGAAAACGACAATATCGGGTGGAATGGCAGAAGGCTCGACAGGGGCGGGAATGGGCCTATCCTGTGGGACGACGCAACATATGGAGGGAAGACATGCGCATCAGGTATCTGCACACGATGGTCCGGGTGAAGGATCTGGAAGAAAGCATGAAGTTCTATGCGCTTCTGGGGCTGAAGGAGACGCGGCGGACGGATGTGGAGGCGGGGCGGTTCACGCTGGTCTTCATGGCGCCAGAGGGGCAGGAAGAGTGCCCGGTGGAATTGACGTGGAACTGGGATGGCGATGAGGGGTTGCCCTCGGACAGCCGGCATTTCGGGCATCTGGCCTATGCGGTGGAGGACATCTATGCGATGTGCGCGCATCTGGCCGCCAATGGGGTGACGATCAACCGGCCGCCGCGCGACGGGCGGATGGCGTTCGTGCGCAGCCCCGACAATATCTCGGTCGAGCTGTTGCAGGAGGGTGCGCCGCTGCCGCCGCAGGAGCCGTGGGCGAGCATGGAGAATACGGGGCATTGGTGAGGGCGGCGCTGGCGCTGGTGCTGATGGCGGGGCTGGCTGGCCCTGCCGCGGCGGCGTGCCGGCTGGCGCTGGTGCTGGCGATGGATGTGTCCTCCTCGGTGGATGAGGTGGAATACGGGTTGCAGCGCACCGGGCTGGCGGCGGCGCTCAATGCGCCGGAGATCCGTCACGCGATCCTCGAGGGGGGCGAGGGGTATGTGGCGCTGATGGTTTATGAGTGGAGCGGCAAGCGCAAACAGAGCGTGGTGCTCGACTGGACCGCGCTGCGAGACGAGGGCGATATCGACCGGGCGGTGGCGACGCTGGCGGGAGCGACGCGCAGCGAAAGCGGGTTTCCCACCGCGATGGGCTATGGGCTGGGCTATGCGGCAGGCGCGTTGCGGCGCGGGCCGGACTGCACACGGCGGGTGATCGACGTCTCGGGCGACGGGCTGAACAACGAGGGGTTCGGGCCGCTGCTGGCCTACAAGCATTTCCCGCTGGACGGGGTGACGGTCAACGGGCTGGTGGTGCTGCAGGGCGATCCGGAGGTGGTGAGATTTTACCGCGAGGAGGTGATCCGGGGGCAGAACGCCTTTCTGGAGGTGGCCGAGGGGTTCGAGGATTTCGAACGGGCGATGAGCCGCAAGCTGTTTCGGGAAATCAACGACATCATGCTGGGCGCCCTGCCCCGTGACGACGGGCGAGAGCCGGGATGAGAACCGCGCTGGCGGCGCTGTGGCTGTGCGCGGCATTGGCCGAGGGCGCGCAGGCAGCCTGTCGGCAGGCGCTGGCGCTTGGGGTGGATGTGTCGGGATCGGTCGATGCGCGCGAATACCGGCTGCAACTGGACGGGCTGGCGGCCGCGCTGCGCGATGCACAGGTGCAGCGCGCCTTTCTGGCGATGCCGCAGGCGCCGGTGCGGCTTTTGGTGTTCGAATGGGCGGGGCTGGCAGATCAGCGGCGTCTGGCGGGCTGGCGCCGCATCAACAGCGCACAGGATCTGGAGGCGGTGGCCCGGCTGCTGGAGGCCACGCAATCGGTTTATGAGGATCCGGCCACGGCGATCGGATCGGCCATGCTGCATGGCGCAATGCTGCTCGGTGAGCAGGCGGAATGCTGGGTGAGGACGCTGGATATCTCGGGCGACGGGCCGGCCAATCGCGGGCCGCATCCCGGCGATCTGCGCGGCGGGGCGTTTGACGGGATCACCATCAACGCGCTGGTGATCGGCCCGGGATCGCGGGCCAATACGACCAAGGATCTGACCGGGGTGCTGACGCTGGAGGCCTATTACCGCGCCCATGTGCTGCGCGGGCGCGATGCCTTTGTCGAAACCGCCCGCGATTTTGAGGATTTCGCCGATGCCATGCGGCGCAAGCTGCTGCGCGAAGTGGCCGCGCCCGTGCTGTCACAGGAGCGGACAGGCGGGGCGCGACCGGGTCAGTAGCTGCGGGTTCAGTAGATGTAGCGGATCTGATCGGTCCAGTAATGTTCGACCCGGCGCAGCGCGATGGTGATCTGGTCGATGCCATCGGCGCCAAGCACACCCCGACCCTGCAGCCCTTCGGCATGGCGTTCGAAGAGGCCCGCCACGATATCGCGGATATCGCGCCCCCGACCGGTCAGACGGACGCGGACCGAGCGGCGATCAATCTCGCAGCGTTGGTGGTGCATATAGCCCATATCCACCAGTTTCTTGATGTTTGTAACTTGAGGGAGGTAAGATTAGGGTCATACACATGACCTGAGGAGGCCTCGAGATGACCGGCGAAACGCACGACACAGAACAAGAGAACACGCAGCGGCCCCTCGCCTACTCCTATGTACGCTTCAGTTCCGAGAAACAGCGGCAGGGGGCTAGCCTGGGTACCGGGGTTTTTTCAAGAGAGAGAAGTTTTTGAGGTCGCGACCCGAAAAAGTCTGTTCGATCTGACTGAACGCTAGTGCTGATAAGTTTTTGACACTGCAGTGTGGAAAAGTCTGTTCGATCCGATTGATAAGTTTTCAGTGCCATGGCCCCGAAAAACCCTGTGCGATCCTATGGTCCTCCCCTTGGGGTACCATTGTTTTCACTGGGTTATTCGAGACGATCTGCTGTTGAACAACGGCGGGTATCTTTGTTTTCTCTGGGTTATTCTGGACGATCTGGCGTTGAACAACGCCGGGAGGTACCTTTGTTTTCATTGGGTTAGTCGAGACGATCTGCCGTCACGTGATGGCGAGGGTACCCTTGTTTTCACTGGGTTATTCGGGACGATCTGGCGGGACGTCCCGGCGGGGGGTACCCTTTAGTTTTCACTAGAAAAATCCGAGTGGGGATATATACGTAACCCTTTCCCCCGTTCCCCCCGTGGGGGTAGCCCAGCGCCCCTGTGTGTACTCGAGGGGGGCCGGGGGGTACCCTGTGACTGCTTATGCTGCTGAGGTACGCAGGGAGGACATGAGGGCCTCGAGGCGCTGACGCTCGGTGTTGTGGGAGGTGGCCTCGAGTTCGTGAATGCGCTGGGCCAGGATGTCCTCGATCTTGCTGAGGTCCTCTTGGGTTTGCTGGGTCAGGGTCATGGTTAGTACTCCTTGTGATGGTGGGTTGTGAGGGTACCCTGAGTCACTTGGAATCCTCGAGCAACCCCTATTTTTTAGGCTGTGTCACCACTGATGTGACACGAGGGGACGCTGGGGCCTTGGGGGACTGAGGGTGTGATCCGATGACTTATCGGAACATTTGTCTGTTGTCGCAACTTGCGAGGACGGAAAGCAGTGAACCCTCTCCTGAATGTTCATATGTCACAAACTTCTTGAGATTGTAGCTGACATTGCTGCCCTGATAGTAGCCGCGCGTCTTGAGTTCCCCGGCGGTCACCTCGTTGTCGCCGATATTGAACAGCAACAGCGCCTGAACGGCATTCACCTCGATCACGCCGAGGCGTTCGAATTCATCCTTGATGACATCCAGAAGCAACCGGTGCAGGCGTTCCACCAGCGACAGCGCATCAAGATAGCCCGACATGAAGCCCTTTTGTTCGGCCGTGGGCAGCGGTTTGTGCAAACTCATTCCCGTCTCCTTGCGAAACTGCTCGGAAGGGACAATCGGTCAAAAGTAAGCGTTCGCTGGACAACACTGACGGCTTAGCTTGACGGCTTGAAGTTCCACGGTAGCAAGTCTTCGATATGGTTTTGCGGGTGGCCATTGGCGATCGCTGTGAGGGTTGCCTTGAGATAGGCGAAGGGCTCGACGCCGTTGATTTTGCAGGTTTCGATGAGCGAGGCAATGCGGCCCCAAGCGATGCCGCCCTCGTCGTGACCCGCGAAGAGTGAGTTCTTGCGGTTCAAAGCGATCGGTCGGATCATGTTTTCGACGCGGTTGTTGTCGATCTCGACGCGACCATCAGCCAAGAAGGTCTGCAGCCCGTCCCAGTGATTGTGGATGTAAGTCAGCTTTTCGCCCAAGCGGGATTTGGCAGAGACCTTGCGTCGCTCAGCCTGCAGCCAATCACCGAAGGCCGCGACCAGTGGAGCGCTGTGGGTCTGGCGGGCAGACAATCGCTGGCCGGGGGAGATGCCACGAATGTCAGCTTCTACGGCATAGATCCCGGCGATGCGGCGCAGGCCTTCGGCGGCGATCTCTGATCTATCGCGGTCAAAGACTTCGTTCAGTTTGCGCCGGGCATGGGCCCAGCAATGGGCCACGCGAATGGGATTGCCGCCCTTGCGGGTAGGCTTGGTCAGCCGGTTGTAGCCCTGGTATCCGTCGATCTGAAGGATGCCATCAAAGCCTGTCAGGAATGTTTCGGCATTCTGGCCCGCGCGCCCGGGGGCATAGAAGTAGACCACGCCTGGCGGGTCCTCACCGCCCCATGGTCGGTCATCGCGGGCCAGTGCCCAGAGATACCCGGTTTTGGTTTTGCCGCGCCCTGGGTCCAGCACCGGGGCCGTGGTTTCATCCATGAACAGCTTGCTGGATCGCTTCAGATGGTCGGTCAGCCGGTCGACGACGGGCTTGAGATGGAACGCCGCCTTACCCACCCAATCGGCCAGCACAGCGCGGTGCAGATCAAGACCCGCCCGCGCCAGAATCTGGCTTTGGCGGTATAGTGGCAGGTGGTCGGCATATTTGCTGACCAGCACATGGGCGATGGTCGCCTCGGTCGGCAGGCCGCCCATGATCAGATGCGATGGTGCGGGGGCTTGGGTCACGCCGTCGGTGCAGGTCCGGCAGGCGTATTTCGGGCGCACGGTGACGATGACGCGCAACTGCGCTGGCACGATATCCAGCCGCTCGCTGCGGTCTTCACCGATCTTGTGCATGACGCCACAGCCACAAGGGCAAATCAGGCTCTCGGGTTCGATGACCTCTTCGATGCGGGGCAATGCTGTCGGCAGATTGCCGATGGTGCGCTTCGGCGCAGGCTTGGTTGTCGTCTTGTCACCTGACCTGTCAGCCAGATGTTCCTTCTGCACCTCGACCTCTGCCAGTGCGATGGACAGATCCTCGAACGCCAGCTGTCGCTCATCCTCGGTCAGCTTTTCCGACCGCTTCCCATGCAGGGCATGGTTCAACTCGGCGATCAGGTGCTCTTGCCGTTGGGTTATTTCTGTGAGCGCCGCTACCTTTTCCATCAACGCCAGAACCGCCGCGCGTTGCGCAGCCGGGATAGCGGAAAGATCAAGTTGCGGGGCAGTTTGCATAGGCCATAGCTACCCAGATGCCCCAGTAAAATCACGCAAAAACATATGGTTGATTCACTCTGCCGCAGCAGGGGGGCGCGCCTCTAAGGCTTTAACCTTACGCCAGTCCAGCCCGGCAAACAGCGCCTCGAACTGGGCATGGTTCAACGCCATCACCCCGTCCTTGATCGCAGGCCAGGTGAAGGTTGCCTCCTCCAGTCGCTTGTAAGCCATCACCAGACCGGTGCCGTCCCAGTAAAGAAGCTTCAGCCGATCGGCACGGCGCGATCGGAACACAAACACCGTGCCGGTGAACGGATCCTTGCGCAGCACAGATGACACGATTGCCGCCAGACCATCATGACCTTTCCTGAAGTCCACTGGCTGCGTCGAGACCAGAACCCGCACGCGGTTTGACGGGAACATCATGGCCGCGCCCCGATTGCCCGCACGATCTCGGCAATCCGGTCAGAACTGGTGGTGCCATCGACCCGGATTGTCACACGACCTATCGCAATCTCGATGGGTTTACAGGACAACCCGTCAGGCTTTGTGGGCTGCCCGGCGACAGCCGGCACATCCGCACCGCCGCCACCATCCGACACGACGATCGGTGCAAAACAGAAGCTGTCATCTTCAACCACAGGCAAAACCAACCGGCCATCACGTGCCCGACTACGCCATTCCGATAAATGGTTCGCCCGAAGACCATACCGCGCCGCAACTGCATTCACGCTCACACCTGGCTGCAAACTCTCAGCAACGATCCGAGCCTTTATCTCATCCGGCCAGCGTCGCTGTCCGTTGGTCCTTATGTCCACCCCGTAATCCCGGAGAAACTCCAACGTAGTCGCCATCGCGAAACTCCTGCACCGATCTCCATCGGACATGGCATCGCAGGTCAGACAAGCGGGTAAAAGGTGAGGGCCAGCGACCGCTTACCAATATTGATAAAGATAGGTTTAATCAGAAAGTTACCCCCCAGGGCTAGCTCGCGCACAGGCATGAGCTGCCCCTGAGCGATATTCGCTGGAGCTGACATCAGGTTGTTCCTTCAGTTGGTGGTTTTGTAGCGAGGGCTTTGGGTCGTCTTCCACGACCTCGTCGTACCAAGTTAAGGGCCTATTACGGTAGCTGATGCGCAAAAGCTTTAACAGTCTGCTGAAATAGTCGCGGAGCTGGAACGCTTTCCCTTCATCAGGTCTGGGTTCGACTGATGGTTCCCGTCAGTTGTTGCCCTCGCGGCTTGCTCCTGGGTTTCATCTTATCCATCATGCCCCCAGCAAACGTGGTAGCCGGGCAAGATTGTTGGCGGCCATGGTCAAGATGAAGCGGGATCGGACGCGTTCAACGCCGCGATACATGGTCTGTGTCATACCGCCGACAGTTTTGGCCCAGCCGAACGGCTCTTCGATCTTCTTTCGGTGCTTCTGGGACACCGCATATCCCTCGTGTCGGGTCGTGCGCCCGTCGATCGCTGAATATCGCGATTTCTGTGCGACGTGGGGCGTGACGCAGGCTTTGCGCAGGTCGGACACGAACCCGGCCGCGTCATACCCCTTGTCGGCACCTAGCGTCAGCCGCCGGGTCGATCCGGGGCAATGGCGGTGTATCATATCCAACGCTGCCTTGCGCTCGGCATGACCGTCGGCCAAGGTTAGATCACCCTGCACGACCAGCCCGTTACGGTTCTCCATCAGAGTATGCCCCATGAAGCACAGCATGGCACCCGTACCAGGGGATTTCTTGTAAAGGCGCGCATCGGGATCAGTGGTTGAGGCATGGGTGGCGTTGGATCGCTTCTCACCCTTGAAGTCGACCTCGGCATTGCGGTGGGGTTTGGTGTTGCGGGGCATTGGGTCGGTCTCAGAAGGCGTGGGCTCAAGTGTGGCATTTGGGGAGGGCGGATCGCCCGGCCCTTCATCATAAGGCGGGGCCGCATCGGCCTTCGGCTGGAAACTCTTCATTGAGGCCCAGGCTTTCACCAGCGTGCCATCGACCGAGAAGTGTTCGTCCGACAGAAGTGGCGCGATCTCGCGATGGGCAAGGATCGCCGCCATCACCTTGCGCGACATCTCCGTCGTCAGCAGCCGGTCGCGATTCTTCGTGAATACGGTTGGCACCCACACGGGGTCATCAATGCCCAGCCCCACAAACCAGCGAAACATCAGGTTGTAATCCATCTGCTCCATCAGTTGCCGCTCGGACCGGACCGAAAACAGGATTTGCAGCAGGCTCGCCCGGATCAACCGTTCCGGCGGTATCGAGGGTCGGCCAAAATCTGTGTAAAGCGCCTCAAACTCCGCATCGAGGCTGGCGAGTGCGTCATTGACCACCTGCCTGATCTTGCGCAGCGGATGCTGCGGCGGGATGCGCTCCTCAAGATCAACATAGCTGAACAGTGACCCGCTCGTCTCGTCCGTCCCGCGCATCTTCACCCCCGCCATTATCGTGCAAAGGGTGAATCATGTTCTCAAATCGTTGTCGAGGCAGGACTATTTCAGCAGCCTGTTAATGGGGACTGAGACCACTTGAAGGTGTACAGTAACAATGTGTCTCCCATCAGCTGGCATTTATAGCCAAGCAATACGCTCCACTCAGGCAAAATGTCTTCTTCGACGACGAGAAGGAGACGCAACCTGAGTCAAAACTATTGGATTCGCCAATGGTGGTACCTAATTCTTGTCTCGATTGGGCGCACAGCCATCCGATCCTCTAGGTTGGAGAAAATGCTTGGAGTGTACAGCTTCAACGTCAGCAGAACGACAATATGTTCAGTGAATATATTAATAAGCGCCTGTGGGCAGCACCCGACCATCTGCGGGCAGACTGGACCTGTCACTGTTTCGTGCCGCTCCGATCGCTCACTTGTCGTTTGTTTCACCTGCGCCAATCAGCGTATCAATCCATAGGGGTTCAGGTCCAAACGGATGAAAGTTCAGTGGTTGGCCGGAAGCTCAACAATCCTGGCATTAGTCGCGCAACGCAAGCTCCTGAACCTTGGCAACGGGTTGCCAGATATACTCAAGGACCGTCCGCTTGCCCGAAAGGACATCCACAGTGGCGGTCATACCTGGCATGAATGTTACTGGCTCTCCATCCACATTCAGCTTTCCCTCGATGGCAACATCAATCAAATAATGACTGAGGCCCTGGTTTTGTTGATCGACGATTGCATCAGGGCTGATCCTTAGGACGCGCCCATCCACGGTGCCATATTTTGCAGAATCATACGCTGAAAATCGTATCCGTACTGCGTCTTCGGGGCGAATATTTGAAATATCCTTAGGCGCAATCTTAGCCTCGATAACAAGCGCTTCCCCGGTCGGAACGAGTTCAAGCACCACGTCACCCGTATTCACGTAGCCGCCTGGAGTACGGAAATTTAAACGGTTGATAATACCGGCCATGGGGGCTCTGATCACGGTCCGACTGACCCGCTCCTCTAGTCGCGGCAATGCTTCCTGCAACTCTGATTTTTCCGCCACCGCGCCATTCAACTCCTCCATCGCCGTAAGCGTGTAAGCTTCTCGCGCGTTCTCTATTTCATTCTCTAGCTCTTGGATCCCAGATTTTGCCTGATCCATCGACACACGTGAGCGATCGCGATCCCCTCGCGCTTGTTCAAACTGGCGCTGCAATTCCAGTAGACGTGTCGCCGGCGCGATGTTGTCTCTAACCAGTGGCTCAACAACCTGAATTTCTTCCTCCAAGAGTGCCATGGTCCGTTGTGCGGTCAACGCACCTGCTTCGGCCGCTTGAAAATCTTGTTTACGCTGCTGTTTGCGCTGTTCAAGCACAGAAATCGTACCTGCAAGCTCGGCCTTGCGAGCAGCAAAAAGGCTTTCCTCTGTCAAAGCGACTGTTGGCGCCTGACTTCGCAATGCAGCCTCAAGAACAAAGGGGTCCCCACTGATTTCGGCGCGGAGACGGGCTTCCTTAATGTTGAGAGCTGCCATGCGCTTACCCGTTCGATTTAATTCGCTGCTGGCATCTATGGGATCAAGTTCGAAGAGAACCTGATCTGTCACAACATGTGTGTTTTCAGACACATACCGTCGCAGGATCACACCTCCCTCGGCCGCCTGAATCATCTGGTTCTGAACCGATGACACAATACGGCCTTCGCCTCGCGTCACGTTGTCAAGCTCGGCGTAAGATGCCCAGAACAAGAGTACCGAAATCAGGGCTGCGATAGTCACCAAAATAGCTGAGCCACTGAGTCCTTCGTGGCCCGCCATATCTCGTGACAAAGTCTTGAAATCAATATCCGACATTGTTCTCCTACCGCCCCGCTTTGATCTTTTCGGGTGTCGTGTCTGCAAGCACCATCCCGTTGTCGAGAACCAGAACCCGGTCCGCCAGTTCCAAAAGCGTGTTGCGATGAGTGATCATCAAAAGCGTGCGATCTCTTGACCAAGCTTTCAGGCGTTCGAGAACGGCTTTTTCAGTGGCCGTATCCATGGAACTGGTGGGTTCATCCAGCACAAGCAAATTGGGATCATGCAAAAGCGCCCGCGCGAGATTAATGGATTGACGCTGCCCCCCAGATAACCCCTCACCGCGTTCCTTGAGTTGCATGTCATAGCCTTGTGGATGCCTCGCCACAAAATCGTCGACCCCGGACACTTCAGCAATCTTCAAAAGATGCGCATCATCATACTCGAAGAAACCCATCTGGAGATTTTCCTTGACGGATCCTGAAAACAGCCATGTTTCCTGAAGCATCACCCCCAGGTTTCGCCGGACGTCAGATCTGTCAATCTGGCGTAAATCCACACCATCAAGCATGACAGCCCCTTCGGTCGGCTCTGCCAAACCCGAGATCAACCGCGCCAAAGTAGATTTGCCAGATCCCATCTTGCCCAGAACCGCAACTTTCTGTCCGGCAGGAATTTTCAGCGACAAATTCCGAATGACAGGTTCTTTTGCACCAGGGAACGTGTAGGAGACATTTTTGAATTCGACGTCTCCACTGAGATGTGGTCGGCTCAAACGCGGCTGGTCTGCCGCCAAGTCACCCTCATCTTCTTGCATGACGTCAGACAAAGACCGGAACGCCTGGCGTGCGCCATTGGCACGAGACATTGCAGACGCCAATTGTGATAGTGGAGCAAGAGTTCTACCGCCCAGGATCACTGCAGCGATCAGCGCCCCCATCGTAATAGTACCGTCCTGTATAAGGAACACGCCGTAGAAAATTGTTGCGACTTGTGCAAGTTGTTGAATGGACGCGGCCGCGTTTATGGCAAACTGCGATAACATACGGTTTTTCAGGCCAAGATCGGATTGCGCACTGGCCGCTTCTTCGAAGCGTTTACGCATCAATCTGCCGGACCCTGTGGCTTGAACAGTTTCCAACCCATTCAGCGTTTCAACCAGTACAGCCTGCTTGGACATATTGCTTTCGAGGGATCCTTCAGAGATCCGTGCCAGAAACGGCTGTATCACCAAGCCACTCAAAATCACCATTGGCACAGCGATAAGCGGCACCAGTGCCAAAGGCCCTGCAATAAGGGAAATGACCCAAATAAAGAAGAAGATGAACGGCAGATCGACAATCGCGACCAGAGTTGCAGAGGTAAAGAACTCGCGCAATGTGTCGAATTCTCTGACGATGCTGGCCAACGCACCCGCCTTGCGCCGCTGTCGATCAAGCCGCATGTTCAGGATTTTATCGAATATCAATCGCGACATTCTCAGATCGGCGCGCTTGCCAGCCCGGTCGACAAACTGCGCACGCAATGTTTTGATGATGAAATCGAAACTCAAGGCCAGAAGCACACCGATTGTTAGAGCAATCAGAGATTCCATTGCCTCGTTCGGCACCACCCTGTCATAGACGACCATGATGAAAAGAGACGTCGACAGACCCAGGAAGTTGGTCAATCCTGCCGCGGCTATGACTTGCAGGTACAGCCATTTGCTTTGTGCGAACGACCCCCAGAACCAATCGTTCTTGACGCGTTTCATTGTTGCCTTCTGCCGCGGACGCGCCAAGACAAAATAGGGTATCAGCTGGTTCGTCAGTTCCTTTGTCGCCACAGAATGGACTTCTGCGGTTTGCGGGTCCCAAAGCTCAGCTTTGCCCGAAGATGCCACACTGCGGATCACCAACGGCTCGCCCGCCTTGGTAAACCCAATCGCGGGCAAGTGTCCCTCGCGCAACTTTTGAACAGGCATTTCACCGAAATTTGCGTCGAAACCTACATGCATCAGTGCGGACACTGCCGCCTGCGGATCAAAGACTTCACTTGTCAATTCAGGCAAATCACGCACCGCGCCTTCGGAAAATGCCATTCCCGAATGAGACAGGATGTGCTGCACACACAGGACAAGTAGCTCGCCTTGCTGCAGGTGGCCGCGCAACTCCTGTGGGATTTCTCCGGATATCTCGTGCTCGGCCTTGGGATTTATCGGACAGCTCTCAACGTCCTTTACTTCCGTGCCTTCTGCTCGTGTGCCTTCGGCGTCACCACGCAGAATTTCAATGGTCTTTGAGGACAAGGTCTTTCCACCTCCTGTTCGGTTCACGCGCACTCAACAAAAGGTGGGCCGCCTCAATCCGAGGCCCCAATGAGTTTCGTAAGCGTCCCTGAGCGCGCGGCAATTTCCAGCAACAAAAGACGGAGTTCCGCTTGCATGCGTATCTCCTGGTCGCGAGCCCGGTAATTCTCGACCTCCGCTTCCACCAAGTTGCGCAAGTTGGATTGACCCGTAGCGATCTGCGACCGTGCTGTTTTGGCCTCCGAGGCGCTCAAGGCGATCTTCTGCTTCAAGAGAGGCATCGACCGTTCAATCGACGTCAAACGATCGAGGGCGGCCCCCATTTGAGATTCTGCATCACGTTGCTCATCAGCAAGCTTGGCCTCAAGCGCATCCACGCGGGCTCTGGCTGCCTCGAGCCGAGCTTTTCGGCGGCCACCGTCACCAAAGGTATATTCGACCCGAAAACCGGCGGTCACATCCGTTGTATCATCACTGTTCATTGGCGACATGACGCCCGTCTGCAAACTCACGCGGGGTTTGAAGGCGGCTTCAGCCTCTGCCAGCGCACTATGCGCCGACACAAGTTCTGCCGCACTGCGTCGCAGACGCGGCGCTGTCTTCCAATCCGTTGCCCGAAGACGCGCCGCCTGGCCAGTCATGATCTTTGCAGGATTTTCTACAGATGCGGGCGTCCCGCCAAAGTATCGCTGAAACCGTGATTTTGCATCACCGAGTTGGCTTTCCAATGTCGCGCGTTCAAGTGCGATGTCTACGATTTGACGCTTCGCGCTATCCAGCGATGCCCGATCGAGCATACCATTCAATGCCATCCGCTCGATCTGTGAGACGACCGCATCCATCTCAGACGTCTTGGTAGTAAGCCAAACCAAACGCTGATGATATTGCCATACATCAATCCAGGCACGAGCCGCCTCAAGAACAATTGCATTTCCCCGATCCAAACGCTCGGCACGCGCGGCAACCGCGTCTGCCGTCGCGCGATTGATCGAGCCGAGAGTGGCACCACCGTCATAGAGCAACTGCGACAGGGTCAGCCCGCCCGCAACGCCCGAGGTCGTGTCCGAAACGGGATCGCCCTCGTAGATTGCTCCAAGCGTGGAGTCACTCGTGATCTGTGGACGCTGACCGCTCGCGGCAACATCGATCGACGCCGCGGCCTCTTCCTCCAGCTTGACGGCTGCCCGGTACCCGGGATTTTCCTCAAGCGCCTCCAGCAGCGCGACCTTGAATCCCTTGCTTACATCGACACGCGCATCCAGCGTTTCCGCCTGTTGGGCCAGCATGTCACCGGCAGCCAACCGGACCACGATCTCATCATCCAGATGGTCCAGCTGAGGCGGAGTTTCCGCACATGCCGAGAGAACAAATGCGCCCAACAAAAGCGCATAATGACGGTGGTCCATGCAGTGAACTCCACCCGGAAGAGAAGGATTGCGCCATGCCCCGTCAACGCGCGACTGCCGATCAGAGACCGCGCCAAGACAAGACCAACGGGCAAGTCGGGCGGTTTGTGTGATGGCGCTCCGCGCCACCATCGAGCATGAGAAGACACAAAACCCAAGCGCCTGACGCAGACACGAACCCGGCCTATATGATGCCTCCAATGATCCTGCTCCATTGGTTGCCCAGATACTGAGCCAAGTGTTTGAGGCCTGAAACGGCGCAGCGCCGTCAGCCTGGAAAATCACTGCTCAAGCCCGCATCAAACATCAAAGATGCACCCCGGACCCGACGCGATAACGTCGTTGAACCATTGTTGGCTGCCCCAATTCAATTTGGTCTTTTATGTCTAATTTTTTTATATTCTTGCGACATGGCACCCGCGCAAAGGCGATGTGAGCGCGCCTTGCGCACTTGCACCGACGCAGGGCAGCCGTTGGGATAGGATTGCCCCGTGTTTCGGAGGATCAGAGAACGGCCCGGACACAAGAGACGCCTGTAAATGCTATCGGAACCGTCGCGGATTGACTAACCGCACGGACGCTAAATGGCCATTACAGTTGCGCCTCGACTATCTGACAGCCTCGCGGCGTCGTGTCGGCACGCGGCCGGATTGGCCGCAATCTGTCCGTTTAATTCGTCCGCTTGGATGTGTCGGGACAATTCAAATCTGTACCATTTCTGATGCGGTGCCGCCGCAGCATACTTCGCAAAACGCCACACCACACAAATGACGCCGACCCAATTGATACAAATCGGCGACCAAAGATAGAGCACAACACAGGCAGGAACGCGTTATCCTGTATCTTTATGGAACAAGACGCTCTTCAGAAACTCTGGATCGATGTTGAACTCGAGCGCATAGCTCAGAAGCATCAGAGCAAGCTACTCAAGTATTTTTCCACTGCACCAGCTGTATGGGAGTTTCTGCTCGTCGTGTACAAATTGGATGGAAATCCCGATTATGGTATTTCCGATTATCTCTCAAAATTACAAACATCGAGAAAAACACATCTCACAATGTCACAATTTGTAAAAGATCGTATAGCAGACGGGCATCTCATCGTGTCTCCATCGGCCAAGAAAAGCCGAAAAACCCTAACGCTGAGTGAAGAACTCCGTACAGAACTGGAAGACCACCTTATATGGATTTCAAAAAGCAGCCTAAGCTTCCACTAATAGTCCTTCTTAATACAGGCAAACAAATCAAGGGCCTCAGCAGGGCGATATATATGCCAACCTAAATCGAAAGCGTTTTGTCTGGGCTCATTGATTTATCTGCATCCCAGTTGCGGGAAATAGGAACGAAAAAGTCTGGATTCAAAGTCAGCACACGTTTCCCGTTTAGGCAAACACGTGCAATAACACCCCTATCCTCCAGGGACTTTACTGCTCGATATTTTGAAGTGCGCGACACTCCGCACATGCTCTCGTGTTCAACAACTTGACAAGCTTGGAACGTCGGCGCTTTTTCAGCAAGATCCCCTATGGCAGACAAAGCGTCCAACTCAGCTTCATTTAAATCCGATAAACCCATTTGATTTGCGACGTGCTTCATGGCGCAGCGCAGGTGACGAAGGGTGATTAGAGCGTCATAGGCCATCAAACGTTCCAAAGTAATTTCGTCTCAAAATATGGATCATATTGTTTCATTTGTAAATACGGCGCAGCTGAACAACATAATGGATTTGTCCAGAAGGGTTATATTTCCCGCAGCATCAAGGAGATAAGCCACTCCCCATCGGCTGGACAGGATCTAGCGTAAATTACGCTACTCTCTGCAACAGCTGACCAGGGCTGGTTGAATCACTTCTCAGCCAGTAGACCAAGATGGGTGGCCTGCCGCCGAGGGCTGAATGTGGGCGTTGGCGATTGTAGACGGTCATCCATTTTCGGATGCCTGCCTTTGCCTCTGAGCCGGGTTCCTAAGCATGCAGGTAGACGCATCCGTATTTCAGCGTCCGTCACAGCCGCGCGATGAGGATATTGTCGAGCAAGCGCCCTTCCCAACCATCAAGATGCCCATGCCGGTCCAGCGCAACCGGTCCGTCCAGGCGAAAGACGTGACCTGGCTCAACGTCCCTATTAAAATTCATCATCCTGATGGCGTCACCAGCCCGTCATCGTCAGACCGAGAGTCGGAAAATACAGCCTCCTGCGGTCCAAGGTTGGGGAGCAGAGCAGAGCAACTGTCTTACGTGCAGAGAAATCGTGCACGTGCGAGAAGGATTTTGAAACTATCGTGATGATCTGGCCCCCGTTTCACCGGACACCTAAGCGGTTTCAGTTTTTGCCCTTATGAACTCGCGGGGCGAGCGCCATTTCAGGCCACTGTGCGGGTGGTTGTCGTTATAATCCTCGATCCAATCTCCTATCAATCTCAGAACGGTTTCAGCATCGGGCAGCGGATTGACGCGCACATGATCGCGCTTGAGCGTTTTCACGAAGGCTTCCGACATGCCGTTGGATTGCGGGCTGGCGACCGGCGTGAAGCATGGCTTCAGGCCGAGCTGGCGGGCAAAGATGCGCGTTTCCTTCGCCGTGTAGGCGCTGCCGTTGTCGGATAAGACCTCAACGACCTCTGGCGCGCGATAGCTGCCAAAGCGTTTTTCGACGGCCTCCAGAAGCATGTCACGCACGTCCGAGCCACTGATCCCGGCATTGGCAACGGCGCACCAGGCGATGACCTCGCGATCATGAGCATCGAGCAAGAAGGCCGCGCGAATGACGTCGCCATTCCAGCAAGCAAACTCCAGCCCGTCCGAGCACCAGCGCAGGTTAGACCGCATCATGATCACCTTGCCATCATGAGTGCGCTCAGGCCGGTCGAAGTCGGATCGCTCAAGTAGCAGGTTGTTGGTCTTCATGATCCGATAAACGCGCTTGTGGTTCACTGGTGCTAGCCCTTCAGCTTTGAGCTTACGGTTCAGAACCGCAGTGATCCGGCGGTAACCATAGGTGGGGCGCTCCGCCACCAAACGCTCGATGCGTGGCAGGACCGCCGCGTCTTGAGCTTTATGATAGCTCCGACGCGGCTTCGTGCCTCCGTTCTGCCGGTCATGCAGGTTCGAACGAGACACACCCAAAGTCTCTGCTACCGCCTTCATCGGGAAGCGTCCGGTTTGAGCGACTGCGCAAGCAAGGTCGGTTTTTTTGACCGTGACTTGTCCAGCGCTTCCTTCAGGATCTCCAACTCCAGCGTTTGCGGCCCAGCTGGCGCTCAAGCTCCCGGATGCGGGCTTCCATCTCACGAACGGTTTTGTTGCTGGTCACGCTGTCATCCCCAGTCACCGCAATGCTGCCTCCCTCAAGCATCAGCTTGCGCCAACGATACAGCAGATTGGGGGCCACGCCATTACGGCGAGCAACGGCGGAAATGCTCTCACCGTCATAAAGGGTCTCTTCCACGATCCTCAGTTTTTCCGCCGCGGACCAGCGCCGACGACGACCGCAATCGGTGATGATTTCTATCTCAGACATAAGCACATGCTTAAGGCTATCCTTAAGCCTCCTTGGTCAGACCAAGGTGTCCGGTCGAAATGGGGGCCAGTTCACGTGACGATTAGGCGCCATATGAGACTCGAGATTCATACATCGAGACTAATTTCCACTCACATCGTAAAATAAGTATCTAATTAATCAAATTAATATTTTTCTGGAGTAAAAATTTTACTTTCGATTTACACAAATAAGCTGAAAGTCCCTGATTTATATGAAAATTATAGGTAATTTATATGGATGAGAGCTTGGAGACTTAGTCCCATGTTTGGTATTAAAACGTATATGGGAAAGTGTTTCACAAAAATAATGGCAAGACGCGAACTGCAGCGCCTAGCGAGCAGGAAAAAAACCACATTTTTGTATAAATACACGCATGTTGTCGAGTATTGGGAACTGCTTCTTGTGATTTATACGTGTGACGGCGATCCCGATTACGGGATTGGAGACTACGTTGCTCGTGTCAGATCGAACAGGCGTACAAATCTCACAATGCAAAACTTTATCCGGGACCGGATCGCTGAAGGCTCCATGGTTGTGGTCAGCTCTACCAAGAAAAGTCGCAAGACTCTCAAACTGAGCGATCAACTCCGAGAAGAGCTGGAAGAGCATCTCAACTGGATTGGATCCAGCGTCACTGTGCCCGTTACACCCATCCCGTCAGCGGTGCGCTCAAATACTGGTAATTGACTGGGCAGAGTACGCTTGGGGTTGCGTCCAGCGTCAACGACACGCTGTCGGCGCCCTGCGATGCGCGGACCATGCCGCTCAGCATGTCATGTAGCGGTCAACAACCGAGACGTGCTTTGTGCGGGGATTTCGCAGTTTTCTTGACGAACGGGTCAACAGGCCAGGTTTTCTGGGGCAAACAGTTTACCAGTATAGTGACGCGGGGTCAGATACTAATCATCGTTTCTGTGCCCTCACGATTTAAACACCCACCAAATGATGGGCAGCACAATGAAGATGTCGGCAATGTTGTAGCTGAACGGGTTGGTCAAACCCAGGAACGGGGTATTGATATAGTCAAACACGTAGCCGAAAGTCAGTCGATCCATCACGTTGGACAGCGCACCGCCAAAGATCATACCGCCCGCAATGGCGTGAGACACTCGCCGCTTGCCCAGCAGTATCGTGGCCATTACCGCGCCAACCACGATGGCGATACCGGCCAGGATAAATTGATTGCTGCCATTGTCGCCGGCCATCAAGCCAAAGTTCACACCGCGATTTTCCGAGTGCACCAGATTAAGCTCAAGCACTGGCGTGGAAAACACCTGTATCGGCAGGTTCGCCTGTGCGGTCAGGTACCAGGTAATGGCTTGGCACAGCAAAAGTATGCAAATCGTGGTGACAGCCAGTGCGAATACAGGGATAGGCTCTTTCTCACTGCTCATGATTGGCCAGTGCTCTCTTCAGCTTTGACGTTTGTCGCGCCTTTGAACAAATCCCGTTTCGTTCGGCGGCGACGCATGATCGCAAATACCCCGAACGCCAACTCAATCACGACAGCCCAGAGGAGAGCGATACCACCATACAACATCAGCTCGGTTGGATTGTCTCTGAGCTGCTGTTGGTAAGGCGCCAGCACACGTACCATGGCCAGGGAATGTTCAGCTGACATCACCTGCACAGTGCCGCATTCGATGTTGGCCGACGAGAACATCGGATGACAGCCGATGCGCTGATAGCCGTAATAGCCCCACGCTGCTGCTGCGCCACCAAGCACTGCGCTAATCAGCACCACACGTGACGACAGCAGCAGCAAGAAGCGCAAGATTTGGCCAAGCCAGCGCATCAGTTTATCTCATCCCATTCAACGGGTTCAGAAAGCATGAAGAGTGGCTCAGCAACCACCAAGCCAATGCTGCAAATCAGGATCAGTGCCACGATAACTGCTGCTTTTTCTGCCATGATACCTAAGCAATCCAGGTAAAGAGCAAGGTCCTTGTCGTCGGGACAGGGTCAGGCATCTTCGCTCTGCTGCGCTTTGTCCAGTTCCGCCTTCAGCGCCTGTGCATATGCGTTGCGGGCTGTCTGATACACGGCGATCTCGCTTTTCAGCTTCGCCATCTGCTGTTCCAGAAACTGCAGGCTGGCAAGTTGCGCCTTGCCGTTTTCAGTGAGGTCTTCTGTGTTGTATTCAAGACCATCCACGGTGATTTTAGGCATTGGTTCGTCCTTTCCGTCAGTCGCCAAGCAGCGCATCGAGGTCGATGCCCGATGTGCCTTTGACAATTTCATTCCGCAAATCCGACACGTAAGCGTTCTTCGCTCGCTTCAGGGCTTCTTCTTTTTGTTGCGCCTCTTGCAAGCGGTCGATTGTGTATTTCAGCATGTCGAAGGTTCTGCGTCCTTCCGCGCTGAGTTGCGAAAAGTCGTAGGTCTTACCACCGAATTTCACATACTCAGGCATCGTCAACCTCGGAGGATTGGGACTGTGGTTGAGGCATTTCCAGCTTCAACGCATGCAAATAGCCAAGTCGAGCTGTATCCGCGATGGCCCATTCATTGTTCAACTGCTGGATCTGTTGGTCACAGAAATGGACGCCGCGCAGCTGCGCCAAGGCTTGCTCGTTCATTGAGCTGACAGTGTATTCCTGGTCACCAATGGTGATGGTTTCGGGGAATTCATCAGTTGAGATCATCCTGTGCTCTCCTTGGGTCAGAATTTCCATCCGCTCCACTAGCCAAAGGCCCCCAGGAAAACCTGAGGACCTTTGCTGCTGATTTCATAAGGAGCGTTACAATCAGCGGAACTCGTCAATACGGCAGCAGAAAGTGAGATTTTTCATGGAGGGACAAGTGTGCTGCCTAGGGGTGACCCCGCCGCGTACGGCGAGGTCGGTAGTCAGACTAAGTTAGGCAATCGGTGTCTCAGCAGTGAGAATGCCATTTACTGCGTCGAAAGACAGATCTGCCAAGTCGAGGCCAGCAACTTCAACTTGGATCATGTCGGACCCTGTTGTTCCGTTACCCGCAGTTGCAACCTGCTCAACCCAGAGCGTAACGCCAGCGGCCGTCTCCTCAGCAAAAATCTCAAGAGTGGTTGCGCTACCGAGGTTATCGTCAGGAATGGTATCCGTCGCAGCAAGTTCAACGAAGGAATACTCACCTGCGCCCATGTAGAGGCGATCTGAACCGTCAGCATCGAAATCAGCAACAGTGAGTACACCAAGAAGTGCGTCGCCCGCGTCATACGAATAAACCTCAGCCTGAGCACCCGGAGCATCAAAAGCAACATTACCGCCAGCAGCTGCCAGAATATCGATGCCCAGACCGTCAGGCGCTGCGTCTGTAATTGCAGCTTCTGCATCAGTAACTGCCTGATCGAGAGTATCAGTTTGGTCTGCAAGGCTAACTAGATCGTTGTAATCCACGACGTTTGCTTCGAATGTCGCAAGGTTATCGTCAGCAACAGCAAGCGCTTCAACTGCAGCGATATAATCCGTCACGACTGCTGGGAGGGCACCAAAGTTTGCGACCTCTGCCCCGGCTACCAGAGCATCTTCGGCATCCGTGCGAGCAGTGTTTGCCGCAAGAAGCGCTTCTTCAGCATCCAGCTCAGCCTGCGCAGCAGCGATAACTGCATCAATCTCTGCGGCGTCAAGCACTTCAGCGTTGATTGTGTAAGTGCCTGCGGCTGCATCGACGGTAACCGCTGCATCAACCAGAGTAATCGTACCGTTAACGGCAGTAGCAAAGTTCACACCAACACCAACACCAACTCCGTCGGCATCAAACGACAATGTGCCATTGTTATCGTAAGCTAAAACAGCAGCAGCAGGATCATTCACTTCAGCAATTGCGGCTGTCGTAGCCGCGCTTGCAGCAGCTTCCGCTTCTACGGCTTCGATTGCAGCCTGTCGAGCAGCAACCACATCATCCGCCAATGCTGTCAATGCGGGATCATCAACGGCTGTAGCCGCAGCCGAGACCGCTGTTGTGGCAGTTTCTTGAGCAGTAGTAAGCTCTGCCCGAATATCGGTGATGGCAGCCTGAGCTGCAGCCGCGCTTGTAGCATGCGCTGCGACAAAATTTACGACGACAGAAGCAGCATCGATTGCCCCAACTTCCGTAACGATTGCAGCATCAATTGCCGCGTCTGCCTGAGCGTAGGTCGCATCAGCAGGATCGACTGCGCCCAAAGCCGTAACAACGTCTTCGTTAGCTACCGCCGTCGCGACGAAAGCGTCCTGCGCAGCTACCGCAGCTTCCACAGCCTGAATGGCCTGCGGAAGAGCATCAACCGTTGCAGCCGCTTCAATTGCCGCATCCAATTGACCGTTGAGGGTGACGAGATTACCCGCAGTCACGGTGCTCCCAGCCGCGGCTTCAAATGTGACGCTGTCGGCACCAAGCGTACCGCCAAGGCTCGCAACTGCAGCAATGACGTCGTTTGCTTCGGCGATGGAGCTCACGATGATCGTAACCGAGCTATCAGCAGAGCCACCGGTGACACCACCCGACAGGCCCAGGAACTGGGCAGCTGTCAGCGTGACGCCCGAGCTGACCGTGATCGACGCGATACCGGTCAGGTCCACTGCGGTCACGTCGACCGTACCAGCCGCGATGGCCAGCGTGTCGTATCCGCTCAGGTCCGAAGCCGCATCCAGCGTGACGACGTCTTCCGCATCGTCAAACCGCAGTGTCAGGGTTCCGGTGCCGCCAGCGCCTATTGTGGTGGCAAGCGCATCTGCACCAGCTGTGGGGCTTGCGACTTCGATGATCGGGTCAGCGCCGGTGATCGCAGTAATACCACCATCTACCAGTGCGATAAGGTTTTCGATCGGCGTTGTGGGAGCCGGGCCCTGAGTGGACGGTGCAAACGCAAATCCGCCACCGCTGGAGCCGCCACAAGCGGCCAGTGTCAGTGCCATGGAAAGGCCAGTACCACCTTTAACAGCACGCCGTGCCGTTTCGTTTTCCCATGCCTTAACGAATTTGTTGACAAGTTGTTCTTTCGTGCCGGCTTCAGGTGCCTGAATACCAGCCTCGTTTTCCAAGCGGTTGAGTTCCGCAAAGTCTTTAGCCATGTTAGCAACGGCACATGGACAGCTCCCTCAACGAAATCAGTACGTTGCAAGGAGATCACTCCAGCAAAATCCAGCGCGACATGCGTTTCGCTATTCCACGAGCGCATGTGGACAATTTTTCTTAGCGCAACCTATTGGTGTGACTGAGGGAATTTTTCAATCGCGACTTTTCCGATCAGGCCATAAAGTGCTGAAAAGGGCACAATATGAAAACTCGGCTCACAGATCGCGTCATCCAACGCCACCAACACCAACTAACGCAAGATCGCACCTCCATAACCGATAGCGTGATCAAAGGCTTCTTCGTGGAAATCCGAAA
Organism: Roseobacter sp. AzwK-3b; assembly: GCF_000170875.1. NCBI lineage: Bacteria > Pseudomonadati > Pseudomonadota > Alphaproteobacteria > Rhodobacterales > Roseobacteraceae > Roseobacter > Roseobacter sp. AzwK-3b. The sequence continues at coordinate 23,745 of NZ_ABCR01000015.1, read as the reverse complement.
ACGCTCGGCCACGTTCAATCTACGCAGCAGCATCGACGGCAAGATGCGGGTGATCAAGCTGGGACGCTTTCCAGAAATCTCAACCGAACGAGCCCGTGCACTGTGTCTGGAACACAAGCAGCGCATCAGCCAAGGTGCCACCGTGGATGATCTGACCAAGCCCGTCCGAAGCATGACGCTGGATCAGTTTTACCGTGACCACTTCCTGCCCTGGTATCAAACCTACCGCCGAAACAGCACCAATATCGTGCAACTGTATCGCAGCACATATCATATCCGATACGGGCATCGGCACCTGCACACGATCTGCCAGGATGATCTGCGCAAACTCACCAAGGAAATGCAGGACTTGGGTTATGCACCAGGATCGGTCAACCGAACCGTGGTGATCTTGCGTGGCATGCTCCGACGCGCGGACGACTGGGGGTATTGTAAAATCCACAGCAGTCTTCAGAAACCACCCAACCTGCTGCCTGATCACCCACGCCACGAGCGGTTCCTGTCGCGCGAGGAAGCACAAAGACTGCAGGCCGTTTTGCAGCGCCGCGGTGCCACACCCGTAAATCTTGCCATCTTGTTTTTGCTCTACACCGGTGCTCGCAGAAGCGAGGTGCTCAACGCAGACTGGGCACATGTGGATTTTGCGCGGCAGGAATGGCGCATACCCATCAGCAAAAACGGTCGACCGCGCACAGTCATTCTCAGCGACCGTGCTGTGGATATTCTGGAGCAGGCCCGTGCGTATCAGCAGCGCCATTTCGTCAAGCAAGCCCGCTCAGTCTCCACTGTATTTGCCAATCCCCAAACCCGTCAGCCCTATCACAATATTTGGGAGACCTGGAAACGAGTGCGGGCGGAAGCCGATTTGACTGATGTTCGATTACATGACCTGCGCCATAGCTATGCCAGCACTCTGATCAATGCGGGTGTCAGCATCTACGAAGTCCAGAAGCTGCTTGGGCACACCAACATTACCACCACGCAGCGTTATGCGCATCTGGCCAGTGAGCGTCTGCATGAAACCGTAAAGTTGGTGGATGCCGGGTATGGGTGGGGATGAACGAAGCACTCAGGGCGAATATTTGTTACAGTAATACAGTCTCGCCAACTTGAATTTGATAGCGCATATGATATCATTAAGCTATGCGAATTGTGATTGATACCAATGTAATCGTGGGCGCGATGTTACGCGAAGGCGGAGCATCAAGAGAAATTCTGCGGCGGTGCTTTAATGCAGAATTGCAGCCACTTATCGGACTAACGCTCTTCCTAGAGCTGGAAGATGTGCTCAAGCGGCAGTCCTTGTTCGAGACTTCCCGCCTGACGGAAGAGGAACGCACTGAATTGTTTCATGCATTCTTGAGCGTCACGATTTGGGTACCAATTTTCTACAGATGGCGGCCCAATCTACGTGATGAAGCTGACAACCACGTTCTAGAGCTGGCCGTGGCAGGGAATGCTGAATGTATTATCACTAAAAACCGACGTGATTTCAGCGATATGGACCTGCAGTTCAACGATATCAAAATCATGACGCCTGCTGATTTTTTGGAAAGAGGACGTACAACATGAGTGTAGTGACCCTTAGGCTACCAGACGAGCAACACCAAAGACTTAAAGCACTGGCCAAATCGCGCGGCATCAGTGTCAACAAGCTTTTTGAACAATTGACAGCTCAGGCGCTTACCGAAAACGATATCGAATTGCGGTATAGATTGCTGGCTTCAAAAGGCTCTGCATCACGCGGGTTAGAATTGCTGGATAAATTAGATCAGCGGGACGGAAAGCACTGATTTATGTCCCAACAGCTCCACAGCCGCACTGAGCTGTTCGACATTGACGTCGATATAGCGTTGCGTGGTTGAGATGTGACGACCCAATCAGTTGGACACAGGCTCGGACAAGAAGGTATACCACGGCCATATCGTCTACAGTGAACGCTATCTGATCCCGTTCTTTGACGCTCAGTATGTGTGCAGCATCAACTGCGAGAAAATCCAGCAGTTCTAACGGTTGTGGCGCGAGCGCAGGGGGCCTGAGTCAAAATGAAATCTTGTTTCATATGCCTGCTTTTCTGAGCATACGAAAAAATAGCATGGTCGCCGTGATCAATACCAGCATCCCCATGATGTCGCCGATTAAATAAAAGATCATTGTCTGCATAGAGTTTCCCGTGATGGCATTGGATCCTACTGCGTTAATCACTGACGCGACGCCCCCAACGGCAACGACGTTCCGCCAGCTGGTGATGTATCCAGCACTGAGCCGCATATCGGTCCCTAATCTCGATGCAATTTCAAAGACCAGAGGAACGCAAATTAAGCCAAATACTGGGTAAGCGGTCGCTGGCCCTCACCTTTTACCCGCTTGTCTGACCTGCGATGCCATGTCCGATGGAGATCGGTGCAGGAGTTTCGCGATGGCGACTACGTTGGAGTTTCTCCGGGATTGAGCTATGCGGAAAACTGGGTGACGGGGTTTGAGAGGGTGGCGTATCGTGGCGGGTGCTGAAGCCTGCCAGAACTTCCAAGAGGAACGATACGCCATGGAGAAGACTACAGACATCATCGCCCTTCGTCAGCCGGAAACTGTCGATGATCCGCTGACTAAGATTGCCCGGGATGGGGCGCGCCGCATGCTGGCTGCCGCGCTGCGGGCAGAGGCCGACGCCTTCGTTGCAGAGTATGCAGAAGACCTCCTGCCGGACGGCCGCCAGCGCGTTGTGCGACATGGTTACGGGCCGGAGCGCAGCATCCAGACTGGGATCGGGGCGCTCGACGTCCAGCGCCCGAAGGTGCGCGACCGCGCCACTGACGTGCCAGCTGACCAGAAGATCCGGTTCACCTCGGCGATCCTGCCGAAATGGGCGCGCCGCTCTCGTAGCCTCGATGCGCTGCTGCCGGTCCTGTATCTGCGCGGCATCTCGACAGGCGACTTCCAGGAGGCTCTGGCCGCAATCCTGGGGAAGGATGCGCCGAACCTGTCGCCGAGCGTGATCTCGCAGCTGACCGGGGAGTGGCAGCAGGACTATAACCGCTGGCAGCGCCGCGACCTCTCGGCCCGTCAATACGTCTACATCTGGGCGGATGGCGTGTATCTGCAGGCCCGGATGGAGCCACAGGCCGAGTGCATGCTGGTCATTCTCGGGGCCACGCCCGAGGGGAAGAAGGAACTCGTCGGTTTCCAGGTCGGCGTGCGAGAAAGTGCCCAGAGCTGGCGGGAGCTCTTGGTAGATATCAAGGCGCGCGGCCTCGCAGTGCCGCCCGAGATCGCGGTCGGCGACGGGGCTATGGGGTTCTGGAAGGCGCTCGACGAGGTCTTCCCGGGCACGCGTCATCAAAGGTGTTGGGTCCACAAGATCGCCAACGTCCTGAACAAGTTCCCGAAATCCATGCAGCCGGCGGTGAAGGCTGATCTGCGGGAAATATGGCAGGCCGACACACGTGCCGCAGCGGAAACCGCCATGGACACTTTCGCCGAGAAATACGGTGCCAAATACGACAAGGCGGTCACGTGCCTGACTAAGGACCGCGAGGCGCTTCTCGCCTTCTACGACTTCCCGGGCGAACACTGGGATCACCTGCGCACGGGCAACCCGATCGAGAGCGTCTTCGCCACCGTCCGACATCGGACCGTGCGCACCAAGGGAGCGTTGTCGCAGAAGACGGCGAAGCTGATGGTCTTCAAGCTCGTTCAGGCCGCAGCCAAGACGTGGCGGCGCCTGAAGGGCGCGAACCAGTTGCCTTTGGTCATCGAAGGCGTCACATTCACCGACGGTGTTGCCATAAACGACACTGAAAACCGCGCCGCCTGATCAGGCCGTGTCACCCAAAATCCCGCATAGCTCTCCGGGATTACGGGGTGGACATAAGGACCAACGGACAGCGACGCTGGCCGGATGAGATAAAGGCTCGGATCGTTGCTGAGAGTTTGCAGCCAGGTGTGAGCGTGAATGCAGTTGCGGCGCGGTATGGTCTTCGGGCGAACCATTTATCGGAATGGCGTAGTCGGGCACGTGATGGCCGGTTGGTTTTGCCTGTGGTTGAAGATGACAGCTTCTGTTTTGCACCGATCGTCGTGTCGGATGGTGGCGGCGGTGCGGATGTGCCGGCTGTCGCCGGGCAGCCCACAAAGCCTGACGGGTTGTCCTGTAAACCCATCGAGATTGCGATAGGTCGTGTGACAATCCGGGTCGATGGCACCACCAGTTCTGACCGGATTGCCGAGATCGTGCGGGCAATCGGGGCGCGGCCATGATGTTCCCGTCAAACCGCGTGCGGGTTCTGGTCTCGACGCAGCCAGTGGACTTCAGGAAAGGTCATGATGGTCTGGCGGCAATCGTGTCATCTGTGCTGCGCAAGGATCCGTTCACCGGCACGGTGTTTGTGTTCCGATCGCGCCGTGCCGATCGGCTGAAGCTTCTTTACTGGGACGGCACCGGTCTGGTGATGGCTTACAAGCGACTGGAGGAGGCAACCTTCACCTGGCCTGCGATCAAGGACGGGGTGATGGCGTTGAACCATGCCCAGTTCGAGGCGCTGTTTGCCGGGCTGGACTGGCGTAAGGTTAAAGCCTTAGAGGCGCGCCCCCCTGCTGCGGCAGAGTGAATCAACCATATGTTTTTGCGTGATTTTACTGGGGCATCTGGGTAGCTATGGCCTATGCAAACTGCCCCGCAACTTGATCTTTCCGCTATCCCGGCTGCGCAACGCGCGGCGGTTCTGGCGTTGATGGAAAAGGTAGCGGCGCTCACAGAAATAACCCAACGGCAAGAGCACCTGATCGCCGAGTTGAACCATGCCCTGCATGGGAAGCGGTCGGAAAAGCTGACCGAGGATGAGCGACAGCTGGCGTTCGAGGATCTGTCCATCGCACTGGCAGAGGTCGAGGTGCAGAAGGAACATCTGGCTGACAGGTCAGGTGACAAGACGACAACCAAGCCTGCGCCGAAGCGCACCATCGGCAATCTGCCGACAGCATTGCCCCGCATCGAAGAGGTCATCGAACCCGAGAGCCTGATTTGCCCTTGTGGCTGTGGCGTCATGCACAAGATCGGTGAAGACCGCAGCGAGCGGCTGGATATCGTGCCAGCGCAGTTGCGCGTCATCGTCACCGTGCGCCCGAAATACGCCTGCCGGACCTGCACCGACGGCGTGACCCAAGCCCCCGCACCATCGCATCTGATCATGGGCGGCCTGCCGACCGAGGCGACCATCGCCCATGTGCTGGTCAGCAAATATGCCGACCACCTGCCACTATACCGCCAAAGCCAGATTCTGGCGCGGGCGGGTCTTGATCTGCACCGCGCTGTGCTGGCCGATTGGGTGGGTAAGGCGGCGTTCCATCTCAAGCCCGTCGTCGACCGGCTGACCGACCATCTGAAGCGATCCAGCAAGCTGTTCATGGATGAAACCACGGCCCCGGTGCTGGACCCAGGGCGCGGCAAAACCAAAACCGGGTATCTCTGGGCACTGGCCCGCGATGACCGACCATGGGGCGGTGAGGACCCGCCAGGCGTGGTCTACTTCTATGCCCCCGGGCGCGCGGGCCAGAATGCCGAAACATTCCTGACAGGCTTTGATGGCATCCTTCAGATCGACGGATACCAGGGCTACAACCGGCTGACCAAGCCTACCCGCAAGGGCGGCAATCCCATTCGCGTGGCCCATTGCTGGGCCCATGCCCGGCGCAAACTGAACGAAGTCTTTGACCGCGATAGATCAGAGATCGCCGCCGAAGGCCTGCGCCGCATCGCCGGGATCTATGCCGTAGAAGCTGACATTCGTGGCATCTCCCCCGGCCAGCGATTGTCTGCCCGCCAGACCCACAGCGCTCCACTGGTCGCGGCCTTCGGTGATTGGCTGCAGGCTGAGCGACGCAAGGTCTCTGCCAAATCCCGCTTGGGCGAAAAGCTGACTTACATCCACAATCACTGGGACGGGCTGCAGACCTTCTTGGCTGATGGTCGCGTCGAGATCGACAACAACCGCGTCGAAAACATGATCCGACCGATCGCTTTGAACCGCAAGAACTCACTCTTCGCGGGTCACGACGAGGGCGGCATCGCTTGGGGCCGCATTGCCTCGCTCATCGAAACCTGCAAAATCAACGGCGTCGAGCCCTTCGCCTATCTCAAGGCAACCCTCACAGCGATCGCCAATGGCCACCCGCAAAACCATATCGAAGACTTGCTACCGTGGAACTTCAAGCCGTCAAGCTAAGCCGTCAGTGTTGTCCAGCGAACGCTTACAATACTGGCATCAGTATCACACCCAAGTCAGCTCCCACGAGGTCGACACGAGCCCAGTGCAGGTATGCTTGTATCGGCAGCAGGTAGAGCACAGATGTCCACCCATACAGCCATGCAGCAATCACGCGAATTCCATGCGGCAAAAATATTAGGCTTGCCGACTGTACTGCGCTGATGTCTCCCCAATTTGTCGGTAGAAGGGTGGTGACGAAATAGCTGAAAGTAAAAGCACTTGAGAGCACCAAAATCCGCAGGATATGGGTTTGCATATTTTCGAAAGCCCCCAAGTACATCTTCGCATTCAGATGTTAATGCGGAACCACTTTATATGCCCCATTTTTTCTTTCAGGTGCGACGAGCAAGTTCCTCTGCGCCAGCCCTTTTAAAACTCGGTAGAAGGTAGTCCTTGGTAAATCACGGACCAGCTCGTGCGAGTAAATATTGCCAGCAGACAGTTCGACGTGCTGTTTGCTTAAAAGAACGGTGGCATAGTAAATATCGCGCTCATGCTGGTTAAGGCTCTCTAATCCAAAAGACTTTTCTGCGTCCAGCAACAGTCCCCGCAAAGCAGCGATGCCATCGATTTTCATGAATATCTTATCTCCCATCATGTGTCGGGACGATACTTTCCTTCGAGATTAATAGCAAATAGGTGTTATGAAACCGCATTAAAGTATTCCGTCTGATTTCAGAATGAAACCCAGATGCTCGGAGCAAGAGGCTCCGCAAGCTGAAGCACGCTTTACGAAGTCCTGCGTCTACAAGTTTCAGAAGGGCGGCAATTCTGGCGTTTTGGGTCGAGTGGCTCAAGCAAGAGCTGCGCCTGCAGTGATACAAGTCACAACAGCTCCACAGCCGCGCTGAGCTGTTCCACATTGACGTCGATATAGCGTTGCGTGGTTGAGATGTGGCTGTGTCCGGCCAATTCGGCCAGCAACCGGACACCCACACCCTTGTTTGCCAATCTTGTGATATAGGTCCTGCGCCCCGAATGGCTGGAAGCGTCCCTGAGCCCAACAGCCCGGTATATGTCCAAGAACAGCTGGCACATGGTATTGGCTGAGAAATGCCCGCCCTTCTGACTTTCAAACAAGGGCCGCTTTGGGTCGCTCAAGTTGAGGGCGGAGGCATAATCGGCCAATGCCCTGCGCAACCGCTGGTTCAGATATACAGTTCTTGTCCGACCGCCTTTGCTTTGGGCTGCGGACAGGATGAACTGGTCACGTACCGCGCCCTGGTCGTCAAAAACATCCCCACGTTTCAGCGCAGCGATTTCTTTGGCACGCAGCCCTGCGTAGAAGCTGAACAGCACGATGGTTTCATCGCGTACTGGATGTCGCCGACTGCGGCAGTATTGTGTCACCCGACGCAGTTGAGCTTCGTTCAGTGTCTGTGCTTGCCGCATGCTGCGATCCCCTAAAAACCTCATTTTTTCATATGCTCGAGTATAAACTATTAGGTTTTGGGTCGTCGACCGAATTCCAGCTCGGCCTGACCTCCAAGGTTCTCAATGGGTTACGCAAAAACCTAATGGAATACATATTCTATTAGGTCTTGATCGTTGAATGCAGCATCAACATCCGCACGGAATTCACTCCCATACAGCCCCATGGTGCGGTTCCTTGACGATAGGCATTTTAGCTAATATGTGTAATTCGCGAACGAGGGACGGAACATGCGAAATTTTTCATCTACTGAGCTGGCCAACAAAACCGGGGACGTGCTCGCCGCTGCCGCCCAGGAACCCGTGAATATAAAACGCCACGGCAAAACACGTTTCGTGCTGCTGAGCGTGGAACAGTTTGAGCGACTGAGCATGAGCGCCGATCAACGTCGCTCTGTTCATGTTGAGGATTTGACTGCAGAAGAAGCAGACGAATTGATCGCGCAACTGGAGCATAGCATCGCGCATGACTGATGCCCCGCGCGCAGGTCATGTCCTTCGCTATCCCTACCTATGGGCGCGGCAGGCAACTCATGGGGAAACAGAAGGTCGCAAAGCCCGTCCCTGTGCTGTGATATTGGCACTACAGACTGGTGGTGGGCAAACTGAACTTCGCCTCTGCGCAGTCACTACGCAACCACCACAAACCGGCATACGTGCTGTTGCAGTCCCGGAAATAGAAAAGCGACGTGCTGGACTGGATGGCGACTATGCACTTTGGGTGATCGTGGATGAACACAACGTGGATGTGCTGGAAAACAGCTTCTACATCGAGCCCAATAGTCACATGGGCGCATTCAGCAGCGCGTTCACCAAAGACCTTCAAGCAGAAATGATCTTGGCCTTGCGTCAGCACAACTCAAAAGCTGTACGTCGGCGAGATTGACATCCAGCGCTCAGTATTCCTCGGCCAGCATCACCGTGAGCACCCGCGCTGTGACGGTGTCATCGGCGGGATCAGGCGAGTGCATGGAGAAGTCCAGATCGTAATAGTCCCAACGCCAAAACACCTGCACCTCGCCCCACAGAAACGACCCAAAGTCATGCTCCTGATAGGGGTCGTTGTGTGCTGTGAATTGGTCATAACTTCTGACCCGGGCCAGTATGTGTTGAACTGCGTCATCACCCATTGCCGCAATACCCCGCGTGATCACGACACGACAGCCAGTGAATGACTGCCGGGCCTGGTCATTGAGCTCCCGAATACGAGCAGTGATACACTCACCCATTTTGTGCTGCCCGAGCTGTACCGGGTTTGTTGCGGGGTCTGCGTTCAGTGGCCCGGGCAATAGCTGCGTCCAAGTCACCGGCCTGTACTGCCGACAAGAACACATCCAGGACCTGTCCCACCTCTCGGAGCGACGACACGAACACAGCATTGTTCTTTCCATCAACGGCCATCACCCGTGCCCCATAACGGCACTGCACATACCACCCGCCGTCTTGCTCAAAGAACCAGGGCCGCACACGACGATGGGTTTTGACAGCAACCCGCTCGCCCTGGTCGTTGGTCATCCATTTGTGTCGCTCAACCCGGTAGTCCTCACCCTTGAGTACTGCTGAATGTACCCGCTGTTGCTCCTGTAAATTGGCCACGAGTTTGTCACGACGCGCGATAACAGGATCACGTGCAGTGCTACGGGTAACCGATCGGAAGTTGAGCTTTGCCAATGCGCTCATGTTCAGGATCTCCTTGATATACATCTATAAGGAGAATATAATTCCAGGCGTCACTGGTCGCGATCAGAAAGGCAAGCGGTCTGCCAGAAACCTATCCAGCGAACCAACCGAAACAACGCTCATAAAAAAAGCGTCCCACGGTGCTAACCGCTGACGCTCTCACATGTGTGTTGGGCATGTGCCACTCAAGTCCTAAACCATTGTATGTATTCGAGCATCTGTTCGTCTATGAACCAGTGGCGGTGTTTCATCGATGCCGTTTTAACTCTCGTTCGTTTTCACCATCGCCTGTTCGAACATTTGGTCATGAACAAGGATGTGCCAAGAAATCCATCTCGGACACGATCTCGTTTGGGTTGTCTGGTATGTTGCAGTGCGAAGGGGCCTAGCCACGCTTCGCTACGAGGTTTCCGTCGTCTGCGTCATACGCTGCCTGTTGAGCCTGTAATGCCTGTCGTGCGTGCCTGAGCCAGATCGGGCTGGCTGCCCTAGAAATTCTTTCTGCCTGAGCGTCATGCTCGTATCGGGCCAATTCCCTGTGGTCGGTGTGGTCCCAGCTGATCTCATCCAACAGGGTCGCGCTGCCCAACCGCCAATATTCCTTTGTCACATAGTTCACTGTGCGCCCACGATTGATCACCGGCATGATCCAGTTCTTGTCCAACGGTGCTGTCTGCTGATGATGCTGTGCCCAAATCGCGTTGAGCGCGGTGCAGGCGTGCTCTGTGTCCGCGATGGGGGATTTCAGCAGGAAGTGGACGTGGAAATTTTCGCTGTCGCTGCCGGTATGTGCAAAACACCAGCGCGGCACGCGCATCTTCTGTCGTGCTGCAGCATGGCCGAAAAACACCCGATCTATTCGGTTCCAATATGAGCGTAGCAGTTTTTGGGCGGTGTCACTGCCGATGGTTCTGCCGTTGACGAACTTCAGCGTGCCAAACACGTCCCAGTCTTCCCTGAGCAAATATCTATTCAGTTCTCGTCGTTCCTGTTTGCGTCGCGCAATCGTCATGTGGGGTCCTCCACATGTATTTATCAACGAGGACGAAAAAGCAGGTGCTTTGCGGTGGGTCGGATTGCATGAAAACACAGCGCTCTGACAACAGTGGTTGACCACAGTTGTTCGACCACAGTTCTTCAACAACAGTGGTCTGACAACAGTGGTCTGACAACAGTGGTCTGACAACAGTTGTTCGACAATAGTGTGTCAACAACAGTATGTTGAACATCAGATCGTCAGGAGCCTGTTCACAAAAAAAGGGGCAGACTGTGATGCCTGCCCCTGATCGTTTATTTGTCAGTATGTGTTGGCACCACCGTCAAGCTAGGCTTAGGCGGGTGCAGCTGCAGACCTTGCCGCAATTGCTCGACCCCTTCCTCCAACCTGGGCAGCATATCGCGTATGTCGCCGTTAAATGTGCTCAGCAACATCTGCAATGCGTGTGTGCTAACCGCAAAGCCTTCTTGCTGCATAATGGCCTGCGCGCGTGGCAAACAATCCTGCAAGCTTGGCGGTGCAAGTTCTACACGCTCAAACCTGCTTTGCAGCGCAGGCATGATTTTCTGCTTTACGCCCTGCACACCTGGTTGCTCGTTCGTGGTGACCACCAGCTCAATCCCTTTGTGCTTTTCCATCCACGCCCGGAATTTAGCCTGCGTGTCACGGTCCATCTCATCAAATTCATTGATGAGTATAATGGGCACTTTCCCGGTCAGCCGCTGCAGCATTTGAATACTGCTGAGATTTGCAATCTCTTTGGCTGTCAGCTCAGCGCCGTTGAATTCTTCAATGGCGCCAGTATGTCCCGCGGCACGATAGCGCTCGCGAATAATCACCCGTGCTGTTGTGGTCTTTGCAGTTCCGGGCGGTCCCCACAGCATAAGCGGTTTGTAGGCTTTGCCAGCGGCGTAGCGCTGGCATGTTGCCTGCGCAATTGGATCCGCAAATATCAGCTCTGCAACTGTTAGTGGCTCGTACTTTTTTTCAAACGTCATAGACTTCTCCCTTTAAACGTTAAGTGCACGCAAAGCGCAAAAGCTCTGCGTGCACTGTTATTGTTTAAGCGTCGTTCGCTACTGCTGCAGTTGTCAGCACGGGCATCGGCATCTGCACACGATCTGTCAGGATGATCTGCGCAAACTCACCAAGGAAATGCAGGACTTGGGTTATGCACCAGGATCGGTCAACCGAACCGTGGTGATCTTGCGTGGCATGCTCCGACGCGCGGACGACTGGGGATATTGTAAAATCCACAGCAGTCTTCAGAAGCCACCCAACCTGCTGCCTGATTACCCCCGCCATGAGCGGTTCCTGTCGCGCGAGGAAGCGCACAGACTGCAGGCCGTTTTGCAGCGCCGCGGTGCCACACCCGTAAATCTTGCCATCTTGTTCTTGCTCTACACCGGTGCTCGCAGAAGCGAGGTGCTCAACGCAGACTGGGCACATGTGGATTTTGCGCGGCAGGAATGGCGCATACCCATCAGCAAAAACGGTCGACCGCGCACAGTCATTCTCAGCGATCGCGCTGTTGACATTCTGGAGCAGGCCCGTGCGTATCAGCAGCGCCATTTCGGCAAGCAAGCCCGCTCAGTCTCCACTGTATTTGCCAATCCCAAAACCCGTCAGCCCTATCACAATATTTGGGAGACCTGGAAACGAGTTCGGGCGGAAGCCGATTTGACTGATGTTCGATTGCATGACCTGCGCCACAGCTATGCCAGCACCCTGATCAATGCGGGTGTCAGCATCTACGAAGTGCAGAAGCTGCTTGGGCACACCAACATTACCACCACGCAGCGTTATGCGCATCTGGCCAGTGAGCGTCTGCATGAAACCGTCAAGTTGGTGGATGCCGGGTATGGGCTGGAGTGATGCCCAATGCAAGATCTGTAGCTAAACGCTACTATTTATTTGACACATCGCCTATTGTAGCCTAGAGCTGCGCAATGAAAGAGATTAGATATACGAAATCGGCGTTGCGTGCCCTGCGCAAAATGCCAGCAAATACATCATCTCTTATCCGGACAAAGATCGAAGCTTTCGCAAGCAATCCCGCTGCTCCGAACAATAATATCAAGGCACTGAAAGGTCGTGAGGGGGTGCGTCTGCGAGTAGGCGACTGGCGAGTAATTATGGATAATCAGGGTAACGTCTTGGCCGTACTTGAGATTGGGCATCGCAGCAGCGTCTATGACTGAAGGGAAACAACATGAACGACATGGTTACAATCACAAAGCAGGAATACGATCGGCTATGCGCGGCAGCAGAAGACCTCGCTGATCTCAAAGCCTATGACAGCGCCATAGCTGCCTTGGACAGTGGTGACGACGAGCTGATCCCCGCAGAATTTGTCAATCGGCTTTTAAACGGTGAAAATGCATTGAGAGTTTATCGTGAACTGCGTGGCTATACACAGGCCGCATTGGCGGAAAAGGCGGACGTAAACCGCGTGACTGTTGGAGAAATTGAAATCGGTCGCAAGACAGGTTCTGTTAAAACACTGCGCAAACTGGCAGATGCTTTGGCCGTCACGGTTGATGACCTTATTTAATTGCTCAATTCACAGCAATTCCACAGCCGCGCTGAGCTGTTCGACATTGACGTCGATATAGCGTTGCGTGGTTGAGATGTGACGACCCAATCAGTTGGACACAGGCTCGGACAAGAAGGTATACCACGGCCATATCGTCTACAGTGAACGCTATCTGATCCCGTTCTTTGACGCTCAGTATGTGTGCAGCATCAACTGCGAGAAAATCCAGCAGTTCTAACGGTTGTGGCGCGAGCGCAGGGGGCCTGAGTCAAAATAAAATCTTGTTTCATATGCCTGCTTTTCTGAGCATACGAAAAAATAGCATGGTCGCCGTGATCAATACCAGCATCCCCATGATGTCGCCGATTAAATAAAAGATCATTGTCTGCATAGAGTTTCCCGTGATGGCATTGGATCCTACTGCGTTAATCACTGATGCGACGCCCCCAACGGCAACGACGTTCCGCCAGCTGGTGATGTATCCAGCACTGAGCCGCATATCGGTCCCTAATCTCGATGCAATTTCAAAGACCAGAGGAACGCAAATTAAGCCAAATACTGGCATCAGTATCACACCCAAGTCAGCTCCCACGAGGTCGACACGAGCCCAGTGCAGGTATGCTTGTATCGGCAGCAGGTAGAGCACAGATGTCCACCCATACAGCCATGCAGCAATCACGCGAATTCCATGCGGCAAAAATATTAGGCTTGCCGACTGTACTGCGCTGATGTCTCCCCAATTTGTCGGTAGAAGGGTGGTGACGAAATAGCTGAAAGTAAAAGCACTTGAGAGCACCAAAATCCGCAGGATATGGGTTTGCATATTTTCGAAAGCCCCCAAGTACATCTTCGCATTCAGATGTTAATGCGGAACCACTTTATATGCCCCATTTTTTCTTTCAGGTGCGACGAGCAAGTTCCTCTGCGCCAGCCCTTTTAAAACTCGGTAGAAGGTAGTCCTTGGTAAATCACGGACCAGCTCGTGCGAGTAAATATTGCCAGCAGACAGTTCGACGTGCTGTTTGCTTAAAAGAACGGTGGCATAGTAAATATCGCGCTCATGCTGGTTAAGGCTCTCTAATCCAAAAGACTTTTCTGCGTCCAGCAACAGTCCCCGCAAAGCAGCGATGCCATCGATTTTCATGAATATCTTATCTCCCATCATGCGTCGGGACGATACTTTCCTTCGAGATTAATAGCAAATAGGTGTTATGAAACCGCATTAAAGTATTCCGTCTGATTTCAGAATGAAACCCAGATGCTCGGAGCAAGAGGCTCCGCAAGCTGAAGCACGCTTTACGAAGTCCTGCGTCTACAAGTTTCAGAAGGGCAGCAATTCTGGCGTTTTGGGTCGAGTGGCTCAAGCAAGAGCTGCGCCTGCAGTGATACAAGTCACAACAGCTCCACAGCCGCGCTGAGCTGTTCCACATTGACGTCGATATAGCGTTGCGTGGTTGAGATGTGGCTGTGTCCGGCCAATTCGGCCAGCAACCGGACACCCACACCCTTGTTTGCCAATCTTGTGATATAGGTCCTGCGCCCCGAATGGCTGGAAGCGTCCCTGAGCCCAACAGCCCGGTATATGTCCAAGAACAGCTGGCACATGGTGTTGGCTGAGAAATGCCCGCCCTTCTGACTTTCAAACAAGGGCCGCTTTGGGTAGAGGTGGTCGCGGAAACTTGGACCAAGCGTTAAGGTGGATCGCATGACGAAAGAGACGATCCGAAATGGCAAAGAGAAAGACGCATACGCCTGATTTCAAGGCGAAGGTCGCGCTTGAAGCGATCCGCGAAGAGATGACGCTGGCCGAGCTGTCGAAGAAGTATGGCGTGCATCCGAACCAGATCAGCACATGGAAGCGGGCGGCGATTGAGAACATGGCCACGGCGTTCACCCGGCGGGGTGCTGATCCCGGGAAGGTTAACGAGGCTGAGATCGAGAAGCTGCATTCGAAGATCGGGCAGCTGGTGGTGGAACGGGATTTTTTAGCCAATGCCTCGGTTCAGCTGCTCGGGACGCGAGGCAAAAAATGGTGAGCAAGGATCATGAGCTGAGCCAGCGGCGGCAATGTGCGCTGCTGCAATTGTCGCGCTCTACGCTGTATTATCGTCCCAAGGGTGAAAGCGCTGAGAACTTACGTTTCATGGAGATCATCGACAAGCAGTTCCTGGAGACCCCGTGGTATGGCTCTCGCCAGATGGCGCGTCACATGAAGCGGCAGGGTCACAAGTGCGGCCGTCATCGTGTGCGGCGCCTGATGCGTCTGATGCGGTTGGTGCCGATCTACCAGGAGCCCAACACCAGCAAGAAACACCCGGCGCACAAGATCTACCCCTACCTGCTCAAGGGGTTGGCGATCACCCGACCCAATCAGGTCTGGTGCGCCGATATCACCTATATCCGGATGGAGCGGGGGTTCCTGTATCTGGTCGCCATCATGGATTGGTATAGCCGCAAGGTTCTGGCCTGGCGTCTGTCGAATACCTTAGAGGCAGACTTCTGTGTCGCGGCGCTGAAAGAGGCGCTGGCCACCTATGGCCCGCCAGAGGTCTTCAACACCGATCAGGGATCGCAGTTCACCAGCAGCGACTGGATCGATGAACTGAAGGAGGCCAAGGTGAAGATATCGATGGATGGCAAGGGCCGCTGGATCGACAATCGAATGATAGAGCGCCTTTGGCGGTCGCTGAAATACGAGTGCGTTTACCTGCGTGCCTTCGAGACCGGGTCACAAGCCAGGGAGGGTATCGGGCGATGGCTGGCCTATTACAACGCCGAGCGGCCCCACTCGACCCATGGCATCTTGACCCCGGATGAGGTCCATGCAAGCAAAACGGAACCCATGAGAATTGCAGCCTGATGTGAAACCTTGATCCACCTTAACTGGGCTGCAATCTGGTCGAAAAAGCAGGACCACCTCTATAATCACACCACCTGTTGCACTTTAGTACCTAATAGATCGACCGCGCTTCCCGCTCTGATTGCACCGTACAGCGATCAAGTCCATGATTGTTATGAAAATTATAGGTTTATTATGCAAAGTAGACTTTGGTATCCATGTCCCATTTTGGTATTAAATATATATGGGAAAGTGTTTCACAAAA
This sequence comes from Roseobacter sp. AzwK-3b, assembly GCF_000170875.1. Classification (NCBI taxonomy): domain Bacteria; kingdom Pseudomonadati; phylum Pseudomonadota; class Alphaproteobacteria; order Rhodobacterales; family Roseobacteraceae; genus Roseobacter; species Roseobacter sp. AzwK-3b. Next base: position 7,734 of record NZ_ABCR01000015.1, on the reverse strand, counting down.
ATCATGGCGCGACGCGAGCTGCAGCGTTTGGCGAGCAGGAAGCGCACGACCTTTCTTTATAGATTCACCCACGCTGTCGAGTATTGGGAACTGCTTCTTGTGATTTATACGTGTGACGGCGATCCCGATTACGGCATCGGAGACTACGTTGATCGTGTCAGATCGAACAGGCGTACAAATCTCACAATGCAAAACTTTATCCGGGACCGGATCGCTGAAGGGTCCCTTGTTGTGGTCAGCTCTACCAAGAAAAGTCGCAAGACGCTCAAACTGAGCGATCAACTCCGAGACGAGCTTGAGGCGCATCTCAATTGGATCGGATCCAGCGTCACTGTGCCCGTTACACCCATCCCGTCAGCGGTGCGCTCAAATACTGGTAATTGACTGGGCAGAGTACGCTTGGGGTTGCGTTCAGCGTCAACGACACGCTGTCGGCGCCCTGCGATGCGCGGACCATGCCGCTCAGCATGTCATGTAGCGGTCAACAACCGAGACGTGCTTTGTGCGGGGATTTCGCAGTTTTCTTGACGAACGGGTCAACAGGCCAGGTTTTCTGGGGCAAACAGTTTACCAGTATAGTGACGCGGGGTCAGATACTGATCATCGTTTCTGTGCCCTCACGATTTAAACACCCACCAAATGATGGGCAGCACAATGAAGATGTCGGCAATGTTGTAGCTGAACGGGTTGGTCAAACCCAAAAACGGAGTGTTGATATAGTCGAACACATATCCAAACGTCAGTCGATCCATCACGTTGGACAGCGCACCGCCGAAGATCATACCGCCCGCAATGGCGTGAGACACTCGCCGCTTGCCCAGCAGTATCGTGGCCATGACAGCGCCAACCACGATGGCGATACCGGCCAGGATAAATTGGTTGCGGCTGTCGTCACCGGCCATCAAGCCAAAGTTCACACCGCGATTTTCCGAGTGCACCAGATTAAGCTCAAGCATGGACGTGGAAAACACCTGTACGGGCAAGCCTACATATGTTGTCAGATAAGATGTTACGAGCTGGCAGCTCACGAACACCGCGATTGCGGTGGCGGACAACGCGACTACCTGGACCGGCTCTTTCTCAACACTCATACTGGAACGTTGCTCTCTTGCGTTTTCAAGGCAGCGGCGCTTCTAGCCTGTTCGCGCTGTGACCTGCGTCGTCGAATGATGGCAACGATACTGAACCCCAATTCAATCACAACAGCCCAGAGGAGAGCGATACCACCATACAACATCAGCTCGGTTTGATTGTCTCTGAGCTGCTGTTGGTAAGGCGCCAGCACACGTACCATGGCCAGGGAATGTTCGGCCGACATCACCTGTACTGTTCCGCACTCGATATTGGCCGAGGAGAACATGGGATGACAGCCGATGCGCTGATACCCGTAATAGCCCCACGCCGCTGCTGCGCCACCTATCACGCCACCGATCAGCACCACACGTGACGACAACAGCAGCAGGAATCGCAAGATTTGGCCAAGCCAGCGCATCAGTTTATCTCATCCCATTCCACAGGGTCACCAAGCATGAACAGTGGCTCAGCAACCACCAAGCCAATGCTGCAGATCAGGATCAGTGCCACGATAACTGCTGCTTTTTCTGCCATGATGCCTAAGCAATCCGTGTAAAGAGCAAGGTCCTTGTCGTCGGGACAGGGTCAGGCATCTTCGCTCTGCTGCGCTTTGTCCAGTTCGGCCTTCAGCGCCTGTGCATATGCGTTGCGGGCTGTCTGATACACGGCGATCTCGCTTTTCAGCTTCGCCATCTGCTGTTCCAGAAACTGCAGGCTGGCAAGCTGCGCCTTGCCGTTGTCGGTGAGGTCTTCACTGTTGTATTCTAGACCATCCACGGTGATTTTAGGCATTGGTTCGTCCTTTCCGTCAGTCGCCAAGCAGCGCATCTAAATCGATGCCCGATGTGCCTTTGACGATTTCATTCCTTAAATCCGACACGTAAGCGTTCTTCGCTCGCTTCAGGGCCTCTTCTTTCTGCTGTGCTTCGTGAAGCCGGTCGATTGTGTATTTCAGCATGTCGAAGGTTCTGCGTCCTTCCGCGCTGAGCAGCGAAAAGTCGTAGGTCTTACCACCGAATTTCACATACTCAGGCATCGTCATACTCGGATGATTGCGCCTGCGGTTGAGGCATTTCCAGCTTCAACGCATGTTGATAGCCAATTCGTGCTGTATCCGCGATGGCCCACTCATTGTTCAGCTGCTGGATTTGGCGATCACAGAACTGAATGCCACGCAGCTGTGCCAAGGCCTGTTCATTCATCTCCGCGACCACGTATTCCTGGTCGCCAATGGTGATGGTTTCCGGCAGATCATCGGTTGGGATCATCGTATGGCCTCCTTGGTCCGATTTGCGAGGTGTTACACTATACAAAGGCCCCCAGGACAACCTGAGGACCTCTGCTGCTGATTTCATAAGGAGCGTAAAAGTTCAGCAAACTCGTCACTGGGGCAGTATGAGTGCGATTTGTCATGGGGGACAGGTATACTGCCTTTGGAAGACCCCGCCGCGTACGGCGAGGTCAATGGTTAGGTTGGCTTAGGCGATGACTGCAGCTTCACCAGTCAGGATACCGGTGTTCTCATCGAACGACAGACCAACTTCAGCGCCTTGCAGCTTCGGATCCGTCAATGTGACAACCGTCATATCCTCGGTGGTTGTACCATTCCCCGCAGTCGGAATATCTTCCACGAACAGAGTGGCGTCACCCGACTGGCTGTCGATGCTCAAGAAGATTTCCAGAACACCAACATCACCAGTTGGAGCAGCAATATCAGCATCGTTACCAAGATCAACGAACGTATAATCCGCACCACCGAAGTAGATGTTATCCGTGCCTGCTGCACCAAAGTTAGTCACGGTCAGTTCACCGGCGACAGCGTCATCAGCGTCGAAGATGTAAAGGTCGTCTTCGCTATTCGCATTACCACCGTCTTCCATATCGACGGCCCCGACAGCACCCGTGACAACATCGATCGAGAAACCTGCAGGATCAGCGTCTGGAGCATTCTCAATTCCAGCAACGGCGTCATCCAAACCATCAACAAGGGTCGTGGTTTGGTCCTGCAGAGAAACCAGCGCGTCATAGTTCGCAACGCCAGCCTCGAAGGCAGCCTTGGCATCTTGCGCTGCCGTCAGAGCAGCTTCTGCATCGATGTAGGCTTCACCCTCTGCTTCCGCAATGGCAAGGAATTCCGCGTCGTTCAAAGCGGTTTCAGCATCCGTCAGGGACGTGCCCGCGTCAGTCGCAGCCGCGATCGCGTCCAGCTCGGCTTGGGCTGCCGTAACAACCGCGTCCAGATCTGCCACCGCGAACTCGACACCGTCAACGGTATACGTACCCGCCTGCGCGTCCAGCGTCACAGAAGCGTTCAACACGAGGTTGCCGTTGACATCAAGCTCCGCGAAATCAACCGGATTCTGACCATCATCGTTACCATCGATCGTCAGCGTATCATTGGCGAAGGTAATGCTTGCGGCGGTACCATCTACAGCAGCAGCAATGGCAGCGTCGGTTGCCGCCTCGGCTTCCGTCTGTGCAGTATTCGCAGCGTCCGCCACATCTTGAGCAGCAATCACGGCGTTAGCCAAGGTCACCAACTCAGGATCGATTGCGCTCAGCGCATCGCGCGCATCATTCAAAGCACCCGTCAAACCCGTTGTTGCACCACCGATCTCTGCGTCAAACTCCGCAACAATCGCAGCACTGTTGGTACCATCAAAAGGCGTAACGCCTAGAGGCAATGCACCATTAATAGCATTTTCTGCGGTGATTACAGCCAGATCAATTGCTGCATCAACATCGATAAAGCCAGCGTCTGCCTGGAGAACAGGAGCAGGCTGCAGATTTGCCAGCTCAACCACGACTGCATCATTTGCAAGCCCAGTTGCGACAAATGCGTCTTGCGCAGCCGCAGCGTCGACAACAGCCTGAATTGCTAGGGGCAGACCGTCAGCAGTGGCAACAGCTTGAATAGCTGCTTCCAATTCTCCGGTAAACCCGTCTGCTTGAGCAGCCGTGATACCGCTGCCTTCAGCACCCTGGATCACGATGCCGTTGGCCGCGAAAGTGCCAGTGATATTTGCCGCAGCTGCAATAACCGCATCCGCTTCTGCTGCAGTGCTCACTATCACAGTCACATCAGCCTCAGCCGAACCACCCACAACACCATTCTCAAGTGCGAGGAATTGCTCTGCAGTGAGGACGATGCCCGAAGCAACGTCGATCTGAGTGACGCCTGCACCGATGGTTGCTGCGGTCACATCAACAGTACCAGCAACAACAGCCAGCGTGGTGAAACCTGTGATCGAGCTGGTCGCGCTCAGAACAACAGTGTCGTTAGCATCTTGCGTAAAGTCAAATGTCAGCGTGCCAGCACCCGTGGCTGTGATGTCCAGCGCAATCGAATCTGCAGCAGCAGTGGGCGACGTGACAGTGAGGCTAACGTCGTTGGCACCAGCCACTGCGACGGCATCTGCGACCAGAGCACCTTCAACCTCGCTGATAGCAAGGGTGTCGACCACGTTGGGCGCCGCAACAAAGGTTGCGCTCAGAGCATTCAACTCACCCAGCTCCGCAACAGTGAGCTCAGGCGCCACTTCGTCAGTTACGGATACAACTGCGACCGACAAATCCGCCGCACTGGCCAAGATGTTTGCTGCAGTATCCTGAACAGATACAACGGCGTCAGGTGCAAAGGTACCTTCCAGTGCTTCGAACTCAGCGACGTTCAGCGTTACTTCAGCATCAGTTACTGAAACTGTAACGCCTGTAAGGTCAGCAGCGCCTTGAATGTTCGCAGCGGTGTCCGCAACGGTTACAACAGCGCCATCTGCAAATGTTGCACCAAGCCCGGTCAGCGTCTCATACTCCGCAACAGTCAGGGTGACTTCAGCATCAGTTACTGAAACTGTAACATTTACGCCTTCCGGATCAGCAATCTCAGCTGCAATAGCATCAGAAACCGCCAAAATTTCTGCAGCCGTGTCCTCAACGGTGACTACCGCCTCGGCAGCAAAAGCCACGTTCAAGGAATCAAGAACAAGAGCATCCTGAGCCGTAACGATAACTGCGTCATCCGTTACAGCAATCTGCGCAATCGGCGCACCGTCTGCGTCGACAAGATCAGCGGCAGCGGCGATGATGGTCTCTGCTGTGTCTTCAACCGTCACAACAGCAGTTTCACCGAATGTGGCACCCAGCGACGTCAGTGTACCAAAATCAGCAACCGATACGGTCACAGCTTCGCCCGTCACCGAAACAGCCGCCAGAGGCGCGCCATCTGCGTCGACAAGATCAGCGGCAGCGGCGATGATGGTCTCTGCTGTGTCTTCAACCGTCACAACAGCAGTTTCACCGAATGTGGCACCCAGCGACGTCAGTGTACCAAAATCAGCAACCGATACGGTCACAGCTTCGCCCGTCACCGAAACAGCCGCCAGAGGCGCGCCATCTGCGTCAACAAGATCAGCAGCAATAGCGACGATGCTTGCAGCAGTATCTTCTACTGTGGGCACAACGCCTTCTGCAGGGTTCACACCAAGCGCAATCAAAGTCTGCGCATCTGCAGCGTTGACGGTGATTTCAGTATCAATCGCGTTCACACCGACCAGCAATGGCGAAAGAGCACCATCTGCGTCTGTGATATCGGCGACACCAGCAAGAATGTTCTCGGCGGTGTCGACGACGGTAAAGTTGAAGTTTGCGCCACCAGCGGTCGCCGCTTCTGCAGCAAGAGCCGCCTCGCCCTCAACAAACGCGGCAACAGTATCTTCAATGGCAACGTTAGCAACAAGCGTTCCGTCGGTTGTCTGCTGCAGATATTCGTCAAAGTTTACCGCGTTCTGGGCCGCAGCATCCAAAGCCAGAGCTTCCGCCGCGGAGAGCGGACCAACATTGATTGGCGATGTGGAAATATCGATTGTGTAGGCGGCAGGCAACGTACCGGCCAAAGCCTGAGCAACGAATGCGTCAACCGTCAACGCCTCAGGTGTGACAGTGTCTACTGGCGTAGTAGGGGCAAAAGCAAAGCCACCACCGCTGGAGCCGCCACAAGCGGCCAGTGTCAGTGCCATGGAAAGGCCAGTACCACCTTTAACAGCACGCCGTGCCGTTTCGTTTTCCCATGCCTTAACGAATTTGTTGACAAGTTGTTCTTTCGTGCCGGCTTCAGGTGCCTGAATACCAGCCTCGTTTTCCAAGCGGTTGAGTTCCGCAAAGTCTTTAGCCATGTCTCGAACGAACCGGGCGAACACGCCTCAGTGTTTTCAATGACTTAACACCCACACAAGGCGGCAAAAGCCACCTGCGACCAGCGTTTGACTACACCGCAAACGCATGTCGACTATTGTTTTAAGCGTAAGTCGTTGAGTTCATGTGACTGTTTTTTCAGTCGCGACTATTCCGATATGACCGTAAACTGCTGAAAAGGCTTCGGATTATGAAAGCGCGACTGACAGATCATGTGATCAAACAGCACCAAAAGCAGCTCACCAATGGCCGTGCTACGCTGACCGATACAGCGGTGAAAGGCTTCTTTGTGGAAATCCGAAGACGTTCCGCCACGTTCAATCTACGCAGTAGCATTGACGGCAAAATGCGGGTGATCAAGTTGGGGTGTTTTCCAGAGCTTTCGGCAGAGGATGCCCGCCAATTGTGCCTGAAACACAAGCGCGAAATCAGTGTTGGGGCGTCTGCTGACGAGCTGGCCAAGTCCACCAAAAGCATCACACTGGATCAGTTTTACGAAGACCACTATTTGCCTTGGTATAAGACCTATCGGCGTGCCAGCGCTAATATCGTGCAAATGTATCGCAGCAATTTCCATCTGCGATTTGGCCACCGCCAGCTGCACTCGATCAGTCAAACCGATTTGAAACAGCTCACAAACGAGATGAAGCAGCTTGGCTATGCGCCCGGTTCGGTCAACACCACTGTGGTTGTGCTGCGCGGCATGTTGCGACGGGCGGATGACTGGGGCCTGTGTCGCATTCATCACAGCCTGCACAAACCGCCAAATCTCTTGCCTGACACAAAACGACACGAGCGGTTTTTGTCACGTGACGAAGCACAGAAATTGCAGGTCGTGTTGCGGAAACGGGGCGCTACACCCGTCAACCTCGCCATCCTGTTTCTGCTTTATACTGGCGCTCGAAAAAGCGAAGTGCTCAACGCGGAATGGCGCAGCATCAATATGGACAGGTGTGAGTGGCGTATTCCCCTTAGTAAAAACGGGCAACCACGCACTGTGATCCTAAGCCAGAAAGCTGTCGCCATTCTTCAATCCGCGCGGAGCTATCAGCAACGGCATTATGGCAAGCAGGCAAAGCAGGTGTCGGCAGTATTCGCCAATCCTCAAACACTCCTACCCTATCACAACATATGGGAAACGTGGAAACGGGTGCGCATAGAAGCGGATTTGCCTGACCTTCGACTGCATGATCTGCGCCACAGCTATGCCAGCACGCTAATCAATGCGGGTGTCAGCATCTACGAAGTTCAAAAGCTGCTTGGCCACAGTCACATTGCCACCACGCAGCGTTATGCTCACCTTGCATCCGAGCGTCTGCATGAAACCGTCAAGCTGCTGGATGAGCAGTATGGGCGGGAGTAACGCACGTCAATCGTGTGATTATTACTCTGGAACAATCCTAATACTTAAAATGTTCCACGAGGAACACGGCAAACTTGGTTAAGCTGCTTTCTATTGACCAGCTGCGC
>NZ_ABCR01000016.1:0-60464 GCF_000170875.1 Roseobacter sp. AzwK-3b | reverse complement strand
GGATATTTCGGGCCAGAAGAAACAGGGAGATAGGACATGACCACCAAAGTGATCAAGAACGGCACGGTTTGCACAGCGGATCGCACCTGGAAGGCGGATGTGCTGATCGAGGGCGAGACGATCTCGAGGATCGGCGAAGATCTGAAGGGGGATGAGTATATCGATGCCGAAGGCGCCTATGTGATCCCGGGTGGCATCGATCCGCATACCCATCTGGAAATGCCCTTCATGGGGACGACGGCGGCCGAGACCTTCGAGACCGGCACCTGGGCTGCGGCCTGCGGGGGCACGACGATGCTGGTTGATTTCTGCCTGCCCGGTGCGGATGGCTCGATCAAGAATGCGATCACCGAATGGCACCGCAAGTCGGCGCCGCAGATCTGCAGCGATATCGGGTATCACATGGCGATCACCGGCTGGAACGAGCAGATCTTCGACGAGATGAAGGATGCCGTCGATATGGGGGTCAACTCGTTCAAGCATTTCATGGCCTACAAGGGGGCCTTGATGATCGAGGATGACGAAATGTTCGCCTCGTTCAAGCGCTGCAAGGAGCTGGGCGCGCTGCCGATGGTCCATGCCGAGAACGGCGATATCGTGGCCGATCTGCAGCAACAGATGCTGGAGCGTGGGATTACAGGCCCCGAGGGCCACGCCTATTCTCGCCCGCCCGAGGTGGAAGGCGAGGCCGCGAACCGCGCGATCATGATCGCCGATGCCGCTGGAGTGCCGCTCTATATCGTGCATGTCAGCTGCGAGCAGGCACATGAGGCGATCCGGCGGGCGCGCCAGAAGGGCATGCGCGTCTATGGCGAACCGCTGATCCAGTTCCTGACACTGGACGAAAGCGCGTATTTCAACACCGACTGGGACCACGCCGCGCGCCGCGTGATGAGCCCGCCCTTCCGTTCGAAAGAGCACCAGGACGGGCTGTGGGCCGGGCTTCAGGCCGGCAGCCTGCAGGTCGTTGCGACCGATCACGCCGCCTTCTCGAGCGCGCAAAAGCGCATGGGGGTGGGCGATTTCACCAAGATCCCCAATGGCTCGAACGGGGTGGAAGAAAGGATGGCCGTTCTGTGGACCCATGGGGTCGAGACCGGTCGCCTGACACCGAACGAATTCGTCGCCGCCACCTCGACCAACGTGGCGAAGATTCTCAACATCTATCCCAAGAAGGGCGCGCTGGTGGAAGGCGCGGATGCCGATATCGTGGTGTGGGATCCGAAAATCAGCAAGACGATCAGCGCCGCCAACCATCATTCGATCCTGGATTACAACGTCTTCGAGGGGTTCGAGGTCAGCGCGCAGGCCCGGTACACGATCAGCCGCGGCGAGGTGATCTGGGCCTGGGGTCAGAACAGCCAGCCACAGCCCGGGCGTGGCCGCTTCGTGCCGCGTCCCGCGTTCCCGTCGGCGCATCAGGCGCTGAGCCGCTGGAAAGAGTTGACGGCGCCCAAACAGATCAAGCGCGATCCGATGAATATTCCGGCAGGTATCTAGGAAAATCATGCCGCCTCTTGCCACTGGCGGAGGCGGCCCATTGACAACGACATGCCAGCACGGCGCAATACGACCGGTGCAATCGGGGGACTTGGATTGACAGACGAGACAGTGATCAGCGCAAAGGATCTGTCGCTGACCTTCCAGACCAATGATGGCCCGGTTCATGCGCTCAAGGACGTGACCCTGAATGTCAGGAAAGGGGATTTCGTCAGCTTCATCGGGCCGTCGGGCTGCGGCAAGACCACGTTTCTGCGCTGCATGGCGGATCTGGAGCACCCCACGGGCGGCACCATCACCGTCAACGGGGTGAGCCCGGAAGAGGCGCGCAAATCGCGGGCTTACGGGTATGTGTTCCAGGCGGCGGGCCTCTATCCCTGGCGAACGATCGGGGGCAATATCCGGATGCCTCTGGAAATCATGGGATATGCCAAGGCGGAACAGGATCAGCGCGTGACCCGCGTGCTCGAACTGGTCGATCTGGCCGGCTTCGAAAAGAAATTCCCGTGGCAGCTCTCGGGTGGCATGCAGCAACGGGCGTCCATCGCGCGCGCGCTCGCCTTCGATGCGGACATTTTGCTTATGGACGAACCTTTCGGCGCGCTGGATGAAATCGTGCGCGACCATCTGAATGAACAGCTTCTGAGCTTGTGGGACAGAACCGACAAGACGATCTGCTTTGTCACCCATTCGATCCCGGAGGCTGTCTATCTGAGCACGAAAATCGTTGTGATGAGTCCCCGCCCGGGCCGGATCACGGATGTCATCGAAAGCCCCCTGCCCCGTGAAAGGCCGCTGGATATCCGGGACACACCCGACTTCATCGAAATCGCCCATCGTGTTCGAGACGGGCTGCGCGCGGGGTATGGCGATGCGATTTGAGGCCCTCAATTCGCGAAATGCCCCCGCCCGTTTGATCGGGCGAGGGACTTTCACCGTTCACGGTCATCGGCTCTCCAGCCTGTACGGCGGGCATAGAACACCACACAATCCTTTCATCGTTCTTAAAATACTCATCTGCGACGCCCGAAATTCAGCGCGTGCCTCGAGTATTTTTGGAACGGTGAAACCAGGGACGGTATGATGCGGAATGCCGTGCCCATCCTGACCGTGGTTTGCACCCTGTTGGTGATCTGGTACGCGGCGGCGGTCTGGTTGAATGCACCTTGGGCCTACAACAAGGCCGAACGCGCAGGCATCGAACTGAACTTTACCGATCTGGTGAGCGACACCTGGAGCCAGGACAAGCCGAAACTGCCGGCGCCGCATCAGGTCGGCGCCGAGATTTGGAAGACGACAGGCGACATGGTGTTGAACGGGCGCGGTTTTTCCAAGCGCTCCCTTATCTATCACAGCTGGGTCACCTTCAGTGCGACCGCGCTCGGGTTTGTGCTGGGGACGGGTCTGGGCATCGCGCTGGCGATCGGTATCGTCTACAACCGGACGATGGATATGAGCGTGATGCCATGGGTGATCGCGTCGCAGACGATCCCGATTCTCGCCATCGCGCCGATGATCATCGTGGTGCTGAATGCGGTTGGCATCTCGGGTTTGCTGCCAAAGGCGATGATCTCGATGTATCTGAGCTTTTTCCCGGTGGTCGTCGGCATGGTCAAGGGATTGCGCAGCCCCGCGCCCATGCAGCTTGATCAGATGCGCACCTGGAGCGCCACGCCGGCGCAGACATTCTGGCGGCTGCGGCTGCCGTCGTCCATGCCGTATCTGTTCGCCTCGCTCAAGATCGGCATGGCAGCGAGCCTTGTGGGTGCGATCGTGGGCGAGTTGCCGACCGGTGCTGTGGCCGGCCTGGGTGCGCGACTGCTGGCCGGTAGCTATTACGGGCAGACCATCCAGATCTGGAGCGCGCTCATCATGGCCGCCACGCTCGCGGCGATCCTGGTGGGTTTGATCGGCGTTCTTCAGCGCATCATTCTCAAGCGGATGGGGATGGCGTGATGGGCTGGCTTGTTTTCGCGCTTGGCGTCTGGGCCGGGGGCTGGTGGCTCAACCATGTGCTGGCGCATAGGCCGAAGACCCGGCTCACCCGTCTGGCGGTTCCGGTCATCTTCGGCGTCACGATCCTCGTGATCTGGGAAGCGGTGGTGCATGGGCTGGAGATCTCACCCATACTTCTGCCCCCGCCAAGCCAGATCGCGGTCACCTTCGCCGCGAAAACCGACATCCTTTGGGAGGATTTCGTCCAGACCGTCATCAAGGGCGCGCTGACCGGATATGTCATCGGATGCGGCGCCGCCTTTCTCATCGCGGTGGCGATCGACCGCTTCCCGTTTCTGCAACGCGGCTTGCTGCCGGTGGGCAATTTCGTGGCGGCCCTGCCGATCATCGGTATGGCCCCGATTCTGGTCATGTGGTTCGGTTTCGACTGGCAATCCAAAGCCGCGGTCGTGGTGGTCATGGTGTTCTTCCCGATGCTGGTGAACACCGTGCAGGGTTTGCAGGACACCAACGCCATGCAGCGTGATCTGATGCGCACCTATGCGGCAGGTTACTGGATGACGCTTCTGAAACTGCGGTTGCCGGCCGCGATGCCGTTCATCTTCAACGGCCTCAAGATCGGATCGACCCTGGCGCTGATCGGGGCGATCGTGGCAGAGTTCTTCGGCTCGCCCATCAAGGGAATGGGCTTCCGCATCTCGACATCAGTCGGGCAACTGGCGCTGGATCTGGTCTGGGCAGAAATCGCGGTGGCAGCGATGGCCGGGTCGGCCTTCTATGGAGGGATCGCGCTGCTGGAGAAGGCGATGACCTTCTGGCATCCGTCCCAAAGAGGCAGGACATGACAATAACGAGAAACCGATTTCAACACGGGAGAAAAGACATGAAGACAGTTGCAACCACATTGGCCCTCGGGGCCGCAAGCCTTTGGGCGGGCATGGCGCAGGCCGCCGATGACCTGACCCTGCAGCTCAAATGGGTAACGCAGGCGCAATTCGCGGGCTATTACGTGGCGCAGGATCAGGGCTTCTACGAGGAAGAGAACCTGAACGTCACGATCAAGCCGGGCGGCCCAGACATCGCGCCAACGCAGGTGATCGCCGGAGGCGGCGCCGATGTGACCGTGGAATGGATGCCCGCGGCGCTCTCGGCACGCGAAAAGGGCCTTCCGCTGGTCAGTATCGCCCAGCCGTTCAAAAGCTCGGGCATGATGCTCACCTGCCTGAAAAGCACCGGCGTCACCGGGCCCGAGGATTTCCCGGGCCGGACCTTGGGCGTCTGGTTCTTCGGCAACGAGTTTCCCTTTCTCAGCTGGATGAGCCAGCTTGGCATTCCGACCGAAGGCGGCGATGACGGGGTGACGGTGCTCAAGCAGGGGTTCAATGTCGATCCGCTGCTTCAGGGGCAGGCCGATTGCATCTCGACCATGACCTATAACGAGTACTGGCAGGTCATCGACGCCGGCATCACACCGGAAGAACTGATCACGTTCAAATACGAGGATCAGGGCGTCGCCACCCTCGAGGACGGGCTCTATGTCATGGAAGACAAGCTGCAGGACCCTGCCGAGGTGGACAAGCTGGTGCGCTTCGTGCGCGCATCGATGAAGGGCTGGAAATGGGCCGAAGAGAACCCCGAAGAGGCCGCGATGATCGTGCTGGACAATGACGCGACCGGCGCCCAGACCGAAGAACACCAGATCCGAATGATGAAGGAAGTGGCCAATCTGACCGCCGGATCGAATGGCGCGCTTGACCCGGCGGATTTCGAACGCACGGTCCAGTCGCTGCTGTCGGGCGGATCGGCACCGGTGATCACCGAGCATCCCGGGGACGCCGCATGGACCCATTCGATCACCGACAAGGCTTTGAACTGAGACCCGCGTCTTTGAATTGCATGATCGGCCGGGGCGCAAGCGCGCCCCGGTTCAGCCTCGGGCCTCGGGCACGCTGACCGCAGAAAACCGGCCGCCACATTCTTGCCTCAATCGCCGGTCTTGCGACAAGCGGCAACGCACCCCCAAGATGTTGACGGCTTGATGCAAAAATCCCTTTGAAATAAGGACTTTTCAGGAGTCCGCGTCCATGCTACAGTTTTAGATAATATATAAAAGGCCAGTCGGATAACCGGCGGCGCGAGAGGCAGAAAAAGAGTAGTTCCATGAAACTTTGGAGCAGCCAGCGCACCCGCTGGAGTGTGATAGCATTTGCGACGATCTGGATGCTTGTGGTCGTACCCCTGAGTGCGATCGCCGCCCCCTATGCCGCGATGGTCATGGACGCGCGATCCGGCGAAGTCCTGCACGCGCACAATGCGGATACAAGGCTGCACCCCGCCTCCCTGACAAAGATGATGACGCTTTACGTTGTGTTCGAGGCCGTCGAAAACGGAGAGATCGGGCTGGATACGATGGTCACGATCTCGCAGCACGCGGCCAGCGAACCGCCGAGCAAGCTGGGGCTGCGGGCCGGCCAGAAGATCCGCCTGCGCCACCTGATCCGCGCGGCGGCGATCAAATCCGCGAATGACGCCGCCACCGCTCTTGCCGAGGCGATCGAGGGCTCTGAGGCCCGCTTCGCGCGCCGGATGAACCGCACTGCCAAGGCGATGGGGATGACCCGCACGACCTTCAAGAATGCCCATGGCCTGACGGAAAGCGGGCATCTGTCCACCGCTCGGGACATGACGATCCTCGGGCGGCACGTGTTCTACGACTATCCAGAGTATTACAACCTGTTCTCGCGGATCACTGCAGATGCAGGCGTGCGCAAGGTCTATCACACGAACAGGGCGCTGCTGAACAGCTACCGTGGTGCCGACGGCATCAAGACGGGCTATACCCGCGCGGCCGGCTTCAACCTCGTCGCAAGTGCCGAGCGCGGCGGCGAGCGCATCATCGCAACAGTGTTCGGCGGCAATTCCACCGCCTCTCGCAACGCCAAGGTCGCCGAGCTTCTGGACCTCGGCTTCCGCAAGGCGCCAAGCCGTGTGGCCCTCCACAAACCGCGCCGCCCTGCCTATGCGGGCCGGATGCAGGATAGTGCGCCAGACGGGGCCTTCGGCAAGACGGTGCGGCTGGCCACGGCCGCGGCAGTCAAGCGCAGCCTGCGCCCGCAGATGCGCCCATCGGTCGAACCGGCGCCGGTCGTCCTTGCCTCGAAGGAAGATATCGAACAGGCGATCATGGCGGCGCAAGAAACCCGCCTGCCCGTTGAAGAGCCGAAAATCGCCAAAGGATCAGCGACGCCCCCGCTCCCGAAGATCAACCCCGAGCCGCGACCCGCAGATCTGGTCCTGACCCGGACATCCGAGCCTGCCGCGGATCCCATTCAGGAGGTGGTAACCCGGGTGTCGACTTCGGGCGGGCGCAACTGGGGCATCAATATCGGGCGCTATCAAAGTCAGTATGAAGCGCAAAAGGTCCTTCTGCAGACGGCGCTCAACGAGATGAGCACGCTGGATGGCAGCCTGCGCAAAGTCGTGCGGCGCCCCACCGGATTCGACGCGAATTTCATGGGCCTCTCGCGCGAAACCGCGGATCTTGCCTGTCGCCGTCTCGCCGCAAAACAGGTCACCTGTTTCATGATCCAACCGGGCGGCGGCGCCTGAGGGCAGATGTCGCCGGGGGCTCTGCCCCCGACGTTGAAATCCTGAAGGATTTCACCGCCTCCCCCGGGATATTTCCGGCCAGAAGAAGCCGCGCCCCGCGCAGATCAAAGGGACGGATCAGGGTTTCTTCTGGCTATAAATATCCTGAAACATTCAACCTTTGACCCGAGGCATCAGCGAAGGGTGGACCGCGCGCCATGATCGGATGCCGTTCAGCTTTTCGCGAAACGCTTCAGGCCGAGGAGGCAAGGCCCCCTCACACCGCCCGACACAGCCAGCGTCATCAGGGTTTGGGATGATCGTCATATTCGTCGCTGAGGATGCGGCGCGCATCGCCTTCCGGATCGTCATACTGGTTGCTGCGCACCGTGTAGACGAAGAACACAAGTCCAAGCGCCCCCAGGAATAGCGAAATCGGAATGAGATAGGCGAGGATGGTCATAAGGTCACCTCAATCGCAGCGCGTTCAGCGACACGGTAATGGAACTCGCAGACATCGCCAAGGCCGCGATCAGCGGCGAGCAGAGCCCCGCCATGGCCAGGGGAACCGCAACGATGTTGTAGATCGTGGCGATGCGGAAGTTTTCCCTGATCCGGCGCGTAGCAGCACCGGCGGTCGCACAGGCCGAGGCGATCGGCGAAAGATCGCTCCCAAGCAGTACGATATCCGAGGCGACGCGCGCTGCATCGAGCGCGGAGGCCGGTGAGATCGAGACATGGGCGGCAGCGAGTGCCGCCGTATCATTAAGCCCGTCGCCCACCATGAGCACCTTGGCGCCGCGCGCGGACATCGCCTGAATGCGCGAGGATTTGTCAGCCGGCAAGGCCTCGGCCAGCCAATGGGTGATCCCCAGCCGCTCGGCCAGCGCCTCGACCGCCGGGGTGGTATCGCCAGACATGAGATACACGTCCTTGCCCGCATCCTTGAGAGATTGCACCGCTTCAGCCGCGCCTTCGCGCAAACGGTCTGTGAAGCTGAACGCCACCGGCGCGCCCTCGCCCCTGTCAAGGAAGGTAGCGGTTTCAGCGCGACCCTGAGCGCCGATCCAACTAGCACGGCCAAGCCGAACCTCGCGGCCCTCAAGGAGAGCGCGGGTGCCATAGCCGGGCACTTCGCTCAGGTCGCTCACCGGGGCCGGGGCGAAGCCTGCCTCGCGCGCGGCGCGCGTGATGGCTTGCGCCAGCGGGTGGGACGAGCCCTGCGCCAGCGCCAGAGCAAGCTCCGCATCGCGGCGCGGGATATCGGCGAGATTGGTCAATTCGGGCGTGCCTGCCGTCAGGGTGCCGGTCTTGTCGAACACCACGGTGTCGACCTGGGCCAGCCGCTCGAGCGCGGTCTCGTGCTTGATGAGCATCCCGCGCCGGAACAGCTTGCCCGAGGCGGCCGTGGTCACCGCCGGCACTGCAAGGCCAAGCGCGCAGGGGCAGGTGATGATCAGCACCGCCGCGGCGATATTGAGCGCCGTGCGCATGTCGAACGTGTAAAGATACCAGCCCACAAAGGCCAAGGCCGACAGGATATGCACCCCCGGCGCATAGAGTTTCGCAGCGCTGTCGGCCAGCGAGGTATAGCGCGAGCGCCCCGATTCCGCGATGGCCACCAGATCGGCCATCTGGTGCAGCGACGTGTCTTGTCCCACAGCCGAGGCGCGGATGGTCAGCGGGCCGGTCAGGTTCACCTCGCCCGCCGACACGGTCTGACCTTCGGCGGCGAAAACAGGCAGCGTCTCGCCAGTGAGCAATGAGCGGTCAAGTTCCGAGGTGCCGGAGACGATCTCGCCATCCACGGGCATCCGCCCGCCGGGACGCACAAGCAGAAGATCACCCACCGCAAGTTCGGCGACGTTCACGATCTCTTCGGTGCCGTCAGCCCGCAGGCGGGTGGCACGGGGCACTTCAAGCGCGGTCAATTCCTCGGCCGCGGAGCGGGCAATGGCACGGGTCCGGTGATCGAGATAGCGGCCCGCAAGCAGGAAGAATGTCAACGCGAGAGCCGCGTCGAAATAGGCGTGCTTGCCCGAGAGCGAGGTTTCCCAAAGCGAGGTGACCACCGCCAGCACGATCGCCAGCGTGATCGGCACATCCATATTGAGCTGCCGATTGCTGAGCGCGGCCCAGGCGTTGCGAAAGAACGGCTGGCCGGAAAAGGCGATGGTAGGCAGGGCGATAGCTGCCGAGATCCAGTGAAAGAGATCCCGGGTCGCATCTGCGGCACCGGACCAGACCGAGACCGACAGCAGCATCACGTTCATCGATGCAAAGCCCGCCATCGCCAGCCGCATCAGCAATTCGCGCCCGGCACGATCGTTCGCCGTCGCGTTGAGCGTGCCCGCATCCAGTTCATGCGCCTCGAAGCCAAGGGCCTCGACAAGGGTTTTCATCTCTTGCGCGGTCACATCGGGATCGGCCTCGATGCTGGCGCGTTTCAACGTCAGGTTCACCCGCGCCGATCTGACGCCGGGATGCGCGTTGAGCGTCTTTTCGATCTTGGTGATGCAAGCCGAGCAGTGGATCGTTGGCAGCGACAGCGCAATCTGCGCCCCGCCCTGCGCATGCGCGGCGATGGAGGCCAGCTTGTCTGCGGCAGGAGCGGCTGCACAGGCCGGGCAAGCCGAAGCGGTCGGGCGCATGGTGGCGGTCATCGTCGTCAATCCTTGATGAGTACGACCCGCTGCTGAAACTCGGTGCCGTCATCGGCCAGCGCGGTCATGCGAATGTTCCAGTTGCCATCACCAAGCGGCACCGACGCCACATAAGCCTGCCCGTCGAAGCGAAAATCGGGGGTCACATCCTCGGCCACATGCGTGGCGCGCCCAACCGTAGCGTCCAGCATCTCCGCTTCAACCGGCGTACCCGCGGCATCGGTGATCGACAGGGTCAGCGTCCCGTCCCTGTGATGCGCGCCGATGGTCCAGCCAAGCGCCTCCTGGGCGGCCTTGCGATCATCGAAGGTCTGGCTGGCGACATAGGAATTGCGCACTTCAAGACCCGGAAAGGTGTTCACTGCCGAATAGGCCAGTACCAGATTGACGCTGATGATGACGCCGAATGCGCCTCCAAAAATGGCAAACACATGCTTGCCGGTCAGTTTACGCTCCGCCATCAGTTGTCCCTTCCATTGAATACGGTGTCTTCATAGGCCCGGTCGCCTGTCGAAATATCCTCGACCCACAGGCGCACCTCGGTGCGTTCGTTTTGCGCCGGGGCCGAGCCCGGAGGCGCCACCAGATAGACCCGTTGCAGCATCGTGCTGTCGGCGGGCACCTTTACGGTGGCATAGGGCGTGCCTTCGAGCGCCAGACGGATCGCAGGATCGCCCTTGACCGACAGGTTGTAGGGGCGGTCCTCGCCGTGCCTGTTGCGCAGGCGCACCTCATAGACATTGCGGATCGAACCATCCGATAGAGTCACATAGGTCGGGTTGCGCACCGGCGCGACAGTCATGTCCACTTCTGGCCGGATGAACAGCGCAAAGACCAGCCCGACACCGACCAGTGCCCACAACACGGTATACAGGATCGTGCGAGGCCGCAGGATGTGCTTGATGATCGGCTTGGGCTTGCCCCCGGCGCGTTCGGATTGCTCGTCGGTCAGGGCCATGTAATCGATCAAACCGCGGGGCTTGCCGATCTTGGCCATGATGTCGTCGCAGGCGTCGATGCAAAGCGCGCAGGTGATGCATTCCAGCTGCTGGCCGTCGCGGATGTCGATGCCCACCGGGCAGACATTGACGCAGGCCATGCAATCAATGCAATCGCCCTGCTCTTCTCCAGCCTTCACCTCGTCAGAATTCTTGCGCGGCTCGCCCCGCCATTCGCGGTAGCCCACGGTCAGGGTGTCTTCGTCCATCATCGCGGCCTGAATACGTGGCCAGGGGCAGGCATAGATGCAGATCTGTTCGCGTGCGAACCCACCGAACACAAAGGTGGTGCCGGTCAGGATGGCGATGGTGGTATAGGCGATCGGATGCGCGTTCAGAGTGAACAGATCCACCAGCAGCGTGGGTGCATCGGTGAAATAGAACACCCAGGCGCCCCCGGTGGCCACCGCGATCAGAAGCCATGTGATCCATTTGGTCAGTCGCAGGCGGATCTTGCGAGCATCCAGCTTTTTCTGACGGTGTAGCCGCAAGCGGGCGTTGCGATCGCCCTCGATCCAGCGCTCCACAAGAATGAACAGATCGGTCCAGACGGTCTGCGGGCAGGCATAGCCGCACCACACCCGGCCAAGCGCCGAGGTGAACAGGAACAACCCCAGACCCGCCATCACCAGAAGCCCGGCGACGAAATAGAACTCATGCGGCCAAATCTCGATCCAGAAAAAGAAGAAACGCCGGTTCGCCAGATCCAGCAGAACGGCCTGATCCGGCAGGTTCGGTCCGCGATCCCAGCGAATCCAAGGCGTGACATAATAGATGCCAAGCGTGACGATCAGGATCGCCCATTTCAGGTTGCGGAACTTACCATAGACCTTCTTGGGAAAGACCGGTTCTCGTGCGGCATAAAGGCTGGGTGCGGCATCGGGTTGGGTATCGGACACGGAATCACTCCGGCATTCGTGTTCTTGTTCCCCTGTCTTGTCTCAGGTGACGGCCGCACCAGCCTTGACCTGTGTCAAATTCTGACTCTGAAAGTGATCAATTCGCCGATGCCGCAGCCTGCTTGCGCAGCCATCCGATAAAGGCCTTGGCCTTGCTGCGTGGCGCACCGGACCGCGTGACGATGTAATAAGCGGTGTCCTCGGGTTCTTCGAACAGCAATTTCAGGCGGCCCGCCGCCACGTCATCCTCGACCCATTGCCGCACGGTCAGCGAAACGCCCTGCCCCTGGCGCACCCCTTCCAGCAGCAGGTTGCCGGGCACCTGCGTCATGCCACCGATGCGGAACGAGGCAAGCCCCTTGCGACTCAGCCAATCGGTCGACTCGGACGTGCCGTATTCCTGCACCCAAGGCAGGTCGATCAGATCCTCGGGCCGCGTGATGCTGCGGCCCGCCACCAGCGACGGCGCGGCCACCACCACCAGCGGCGAGGAAAACAGCCGCTCGGCGTCGACCCCGGGCCAATGGCCCATGCCGTGCCGGATGGCGATATCGATGCCGCCGGGTTCGAGTGCGACACGTTCAGGGGTGGGATTGATCATCACATCCACGTCCGGATGCCGGTTGCGGAAATCCAGAAGCCGCGGCATCAGCCATTGCGCGGCAAAACCCGGGGTGGTCGAAATCTGCAGCGGCCGGTCGGCATCCGCGCCGGTCAGCGCCTCGACCGTGCGCGCAATGGCACCAAAGCCCGCGCGCAGCGCATCGGCCAGATCGCGCCCCGCAGGCGTCAGCGCCAAATGCCGACCGGACCGATCCACCAGCGCGACGCCCATATGCCCTTCGAGCGCCTTGACCTGCTGGCTGATCGCAGCATGGCTGACATTGATCGCAGCGCCAGCGGCACTGGCCGATCCGCTCTCGGCCAATGCGGAAAAGGCGCGCAAGGCGGTCAAAGACGGCATGGAACGCCAATCCATGATGTAACCTCAGCTTACAGGTAGCAATTTTTCCTGAGTCGCAGCGTGACAGGTTTATCCCCATATTCATAGGACAAATCACCCCAAGAAAGGGCACGCCATGCTGAACGTATTTGCAAAATCTTTCATGACAGCCACACGCAGCGTAACCACGGATCGCTGGGGGCCGCCAAGCCACTGGTCCCGCTCCGAACGCTTCGACAACCGCCGCCGCGCCGAAATCGAGGCTCATCTCGAAGCGCGCAGACGGGACTGAGCAGGTCCGGTCATGGTCTGATTGTGGGGGGGGCATCCCGAGGCTTGCCCGCGCAACGATCACGGTGACGAGCGTGACCTGATCGAGGCGAGCTTTGGCCCCTCATGGTCACGAAATTGGCACCGGCCTTCCTGGAAACGCGCGAACAGGACGGAAGGCCGGTGCCTGACCCCACGGGTGGCGAACCGCCCGCGGGTATCTCTTTGTCAGGGTCGCAGGATCATTCCCCGCCACCCAGTTGGTGGACATAAGTGGCCACGGCGCGGATCTCGGCCTCGTTCAACTCGGCGCCGCCCATCGCGGGCATGACACCGAAGCGCGAAAAGGTGACAGTATGCTGAAGGGTGTCGTAATCCCCGCCGTAAAGCCAGATCGCGTCCGACAGGTTGGGCGCGCCCTGATAGATGTCGCCCTCGCCGCCGTCACCATGACAGACCGCGCAATTGTCGAGATAGACCTGCTCTCCGGCGGCGACCATGGATGCGTCGCGCGGCTCATAGCTGGGCGACATCGACATCACGTAGTTGACCACCTGATCGATCTGCTCGGCCTCGAGGATCTCACCGAAGGCGGGCATCTGCGAATAGCGCGCGTCGGGGTCTTCCTCGTTCCGGATGCCATGCTTGATCGAATAATGGATATCCTCGATCGTGCCACCCCAAAGCCATGCGTCATCCTGCAGGTTGGGATATCCCTTGGCGCCCGCCGCGCCTGAACCGTGGCACTGGGCGCACCACGTCTTGAAGACGGACGAACCGGCCGAGCGCGCATAGGTGGCAAGCTCGGGGTCGTCGGCGATCGCGGTCAATTCCACCGACGCCAGCTGTGCGTTGATGCCGGCATTTGCGGCCTCCGCCTCGGCGATCTCCTGGGCGACATTCTCGCGCGTGGACCAGCCCATATAGCCCGAGGTCGCCCCCGAGATCATCGGCCATGCCGGATAGGCGATCGAGTACCAGATGGCCCAAACGATGGTTGCATAGAAGATCCACAGCCACCAGCGCGGCAGTGGGTTGTTGTACTCTTCGATGCCGTCCCACTCATGGCCGGTGGTTTCGACCTCGTGCTTCTTGTCGGATTTCTTAGCCATGTCTCTCACGCCTCCTTGGCGTCGGCCTCACCCTCGCGGGCGGGTTTGTCTTCGTGCCGGAAGGGGATGCCTGACGGATCTTCGTATGTTTCGGTCGCGCCAGGCCGAAAGACCCAAAGCACCACACCGATGAAGAAAACGAACAGGAACAGCAGCATCCAGCTGTCGGCGAATTCGCGGAGCAGGGAATAGGTTTCCATGATCTGTCCTCCTTATCGGCTGGCCACGGGCGTGAAGGTCGAGAAATCGACCAGCGTGCCAAGCATCTGCAGATAGGCGATCAGCGCATCCGCCTCGGAAATTCCGGCCTGACCGTCGAAATTGCGCACATTGACCTTCTCGCCATAGCGCTCGATCAGCCCGTCATAATCGCCGAACGGATCGATCTGCGCGCGGAAATCCGCAGCTGCGTTCTCGATCATCTCGTCGGTATAGGGCACACCGACAAGCGCATGGGTCTTGAGCAGGTCTGCCGTATATTCCGGCTCGATCAGGCGGTTTTCGAGGTAGCCGTATTTCGGCATGACCGATTCCGGCACCACGGATTGCGGATCGCGCAGGTGGTCCACGTGCCAGTCATCCGAGTAGCGGCCACCGACACGGGCCAGATCCGGCCCGGTCCGCTTGGACCCCCACTGGAACGGATGGTCATACTGCGACTCCGCCGCCAGGCTGTAATGGCCATAGCGTTCCACCTCGTCGCGCATGGGCCGGATCATCTGGCTGTGGCAGACATAGCAGCCTTCGCGGATATAGATATCCCGGCCTGTCAGCTCCAGCGGGGTGTAGGGGCGCATGCCCTCTACATCCTCGATGGTGTTTTCCAGCCAGAACAGCGGTGCGATCTGCACGATGCCGCCGATGGTGACCACCAGGAAGGCAAAGATCGCAAGAAGAGTGACGTTCTTCTCAAGGATCTTGTGTTTGTCGAGAATTGCCATTGGTCGGTCCCTTTCTTATTCGGCCGGGACAACGGAGTTGCGGGCGTCTACTGCCGGGCTCCGTTTGACGGTCATGAAGAGGTTGTAGCACATGATGATTGCGCCAGTGATGTAGAGCACCCCGCCCAGACCGCGCACGATATACATGGGCAGCTTGGCATCCACGGTGTCGGCGAACGAGTTCACGAGGAAACCGTTGGCATCGACTTCGCGCCACATCAGGCCCTCCATGATGCCGGTCACCCACATGGACGCCGCGTAGAGGATGATACCGATCGTGGCGAGCCAGAAGTGCCAGCTGACCATCGACAGCGAATAGAGCCGCTCGCGGTTCCACAAACGCGGCACAAGGAAGTAAAGCGCGCCGAAGGTGATCATGCCGTTCCAGCCAAGTGCGCCGGAATGCACATGCCCGATCGTCCAGTCGGTGTAATGCGACAGCGAGTTGACCGCTCGGATCGACATCATCGGGCCTTCGAAGGTCGACATGCCGTAAAAGCCGATGGAGATCACCATCATCCGGATGATCGGATCGGTGCGCAGCTTGTCCCATGCGCCCGAAAGCGTCATCAGGCCGTTGATCATCCCACCCCAGGACGGCATCCACAGAACGATCGAGAACACCATGCCAAGCGTCGACGCCCAGTCAGGCAGCGCGGTGTAGTGCAGATGGTGCGGACCAGCCCAGATATAGATGAAGATCAGCGCCCAGAAGTGGATGATCGACAGCTTGTAGCTATAGACAGGGCGCTCGGCCTGTTTCGGAACGAAATAGTACATCATCCCCAGAAAGCCCGCCGTCAGGAAGAAGCCCACGGCGTTATGGCCGTACCACCACTGGGTCATCGCATCCTGCACGCCCGAGAAGACCTGCACTGATTTCGAGCCGAACACCGAGACCGGGATCGACAGGTTGTTGACCACATGCAGCATCGCCACGGTGATGATGAAGCTCAGGTAGAACCAGTTGGCCACGTAGATATGCGGCTCCTTGCGGCGCACGATCGTGCCCAGGAACACCGCCAGATAGGCCAGCCACACGATGGTCAGCCACCAGTCCACATACCATTCAGGCTCGGCATATTCCTTGGACTGCGTGGCACCCAGAATATATCCGGTCGCCGCCAGCACGATGACCAGCTGATACCCCCAGAAGACGAACCATGCGAGGTTCCCACCCCAGAGCCGCGCCGCCGATGTCCGCTGCACCACATAGAACGAGGTGGCGATCAGGGCGTTGCCCCCGAAGGCGAAGATCACGGCGCTGGTATGCAAAGGACGCAGACGACCGAAATTCATGTAGCCCTGCGCCCATTCAAAATTCAGCTGCGGGAACGCAAGCTGGAATGCGATGAACGTGCCGGCCAGGAACCCGACGACACCCCACAGGGCGGTCGCCACCACGCCGGCGCGCACGACGCCATCCATGTATTCACCGGACAGGTCGACCTTGGTCACCGGCTCTTCCGTCTGGCGCAGCGTCCACAGGAAGAGGCCAGCAGCCACAAGCGCCACGGTCAGCGCATTGACCAGATAGGCCAGATCGCGCGCGTAATTGGCGGCGATCAGCGCAAGCAGCGTGATCACCCCCAGCACGATCAGTTTGAAATAGTTCGTCATTTTGCGTCCCTTCGTCTCTTTCCACGCGATTCGAACACATCGCGCAGGCGCGTTTAGACTGGTCCGTTAATGAAGCTCACAGCCCCGGGCCGCCTTGATCTGCATCAAAGCTAAGCAGCTGATTTGTTGACGCGTATCAAGGCAGACAGGGCCACGACGTGATTTGCGTAAAGACAGAGATTTCAAGGAAGGAACACGAGATGTCCTATAATTGCTTGTTCAGCGTAGTTACCGCCGAAGACCTGGTCGATGATGTCATGGCCCATGCCATGGCAATGGCCAGCGCCCATGACGCACATCTGGATGTGCTGTGCCTTGGCGTGGATCGCAGCCAGACCGGATATTACTATGCGGGGGCCAGCGCGGTGATCCTGCAAGAGACCATCGCCCGCGCCCATACCGAATCCGAAGCAGTCGAGAAACGCGTCATCAAGGCGCTCGACGGGTCGGGCATCCGTTGGGCGACCGAAACCGGCGTGGCGCAGCTTGCCGATCTGGGGCGGCATGTGTCGGCACGGGCGCGATTCTCGGATCTGGTGATCCTGCCCCGGCCCTATGGCGAAGGACGCGGCATCGAGCTCGAACCGGTCACCGAATCCGCACTCTTCGAGGGACACACGCCGGCGCTGATCGTGCCGCCGGGGATCGCACCGGTTCCGTCGCCCAAGCGCGTCATGATCGGCTGGAACGAAGGCGCCGAGGCGCTCAGCGCCGTGCGCGCGGCCATGCCGCTGCTGGTTCAGGCCGACACCGTGCATGTGGTGGTGATCGATCCACCCAGTCACGGGCCGAACCGCTCGGATCCGGGCGGGCTCTTGTCGCAGTATCTGGCGCGCCACGATGTGAAGGTGGAAATCGACGTGCTGACCAAAACGCTGCCCCGCATATCGGACGTGATGCTGCGCCATGCCGCCGATATCAACGCCGACATGGTGGTGATGGGCGCCTATGGCCATTCACGCTTCCGCGAAGCGGTGTTCGGCGGCGCCACACGCTACATGCTGGAACAGGCCGGAATGCCGGTCTTCATGTCGCACTGACCCATCGCACGACACCCACATCGCAAACCAATGGCGCGCCCCGATCGGGCGCGCCTTTTACTGTGACAAACTGTGCAAAAGCTGCGCTGCGGCCTCAGGCCAGCATACCGCCGTCGCTGTCGTCGCCCGCCTCGTCCAGCAGCCGGTTGAAATCCGGCACAGTCACATGGCGCTTGCCTTCCAGCACGATGACACCGTCGCGCTTAAGCGCCGAGATCTGCCGGCTCACCGTCTCCAGCGTCAGACCCAGATAATCTGCCATCGCCTCGCGGGTCAGCGGCAGATCGAACACCATCGGCCCAGTCCGGCCCACCGTGTTGAGCGCGGCATCCCGGCGCGCGATGATCGACAGCAAGCTCGCGATCTTCTCGCGCGCGGTCTTGCGCCCCAAAACAAGCATCCATTCGCGGGCGGCATCCAGCTCATCGAGCGTCATCTCCAGCAGTCGCTGCGCGATATGCGGGGTGCGGCTCAGCATATCCTCGAACGGCTGCTTGCGGAAACAGCACATCACCAGATCGGTTGTGGCCACCACGTCATACGCCGCCGTGACACGCCCCGGGCGCCCCACGAAGTCACTCGGCAGCAACAGCCCGACCATCTGGGTCCGGCCATCTTCCATCGCCTGTGTCAGCGTGGCGATACCCGACACGACCGATCCGACGAAATCCATCTTGTCCCCGGCCCAGATCACGGTCTGACCCGCCTCGAAGTTCCTGTAATATTTTATCTGATCCAGGCGCTCCAGCTCATCGGCTTCGCAGCGTGCGCAAACGGCACGATGCCGGATCGGGCAATCACCGCATTCGCGCGGCATGGCCTTTGTATCTTCGTTGAGCATGGCGGTTCTCTTAAAGGTGTTGATCTGAATCAAGGCCGGAATTGTAAACCTAATTTAACACTTCATACATGGTTACGAAAGCACAACTCGCCAATTTGGGACTGTTTGACGCGAAGGTACCGCGTTACACAAGCTATCCAACGGCACCTCATTTCGGGCGCGACATCGGCGCCGGGGATTTCATCCGCTGGATCGAGTCGATTCCGCAGGGCGCAAAGATATCGCTTTACGTGCATGTCCCGTTCTGCAGGAGGCTGTGCTGGTTCTGTGCCTGCCGCACCCAGGGCACGCAGACCGACAAGCCGGTCATCGCCTATCTCGAGACCCTGAAGGCCGAATTGCAGATGCTGGGCAAGCACCTGCCCCGTGGCGTGCAATTGTCTCGTCTGCACTGGGGCGGCGGCACGCCGACCTTGCTTCAGCCGTCGATGATGCAGGATCTGGCCGAGGCCATAAAGAAGATCGCGCCCTTCACCGACGAGACCGAATTCTCGGTCGAGATCGACCCAAACGAGATCGACGGCCCCCGCCTCGA
The DNA here is from genome assembly GCF_000170875.1 of Roseobacter sp. AzwK-3b. NCBI lineage: Bacteria > Pseudomonadati > Pseudomonadota > Alphaproteobacteria > Rhodobacterales > Roseobacteraceae > Roseobacter > Roseobacter sp. AzwK-3b. Next base: position 41,558 of record NZ_ABCR01000016.1, on the reverse strand, counting down.
TGCCCTTGCGGCCGCCGGGATGAACCGCGCCTCGATCGGGGTGCAGGATTTCAACGATGACATCCAGCACTCGATCGGCAGGCTTCAGGGCTATGACATCACGAAATGGGCCGCCGACGAAATTCGCGCCCGTGGCGTCGCCAGCCTGAATGCCGATATCCTCTATGGCCTGCCCCATCAAAGCAAGGCCCGGATCACCGAAAGCGTGCAAAAGCTTCTGTCGCTCAATCCCGACCGCGTCGCACTTTATGGCTACGCCCATGTGCCGTGGATGGCCAAGCGCCAGCAGATGCTGCCCTCCGACGCGCTGCCCACCCCCGAGGAACGGCTCGAGCTTTACGAAACCGCGCGCCGCCTCTTCTTGTGGGACAATTACGCCGAGATCGGGATCGACCATTTCGCCACACAGGATGACGGGTTGACCATCGCGCTCAAGGCCGGACGGCTTCGGCGCAACTTTCAGGGCTATACCGACGATACCGCCGATGTGCTGATCGGTGTCGGCGCCTCCTCGATCTCGAAATTCCCGCAAGGCTTTGCCCAGAACGCTCCCGCAACGGGCGCACATACCGGCGCGATCCGCGAGGGGCAGTTTTCCACCGCTCGCGGCCATGCCTTCAGCGACGAAGATCGCCTGCGCAGCCGGATGATCGAACAGCTGATGTGCGAGTTCCGCATCGACGCCGCCGAGATGTCCGACAGCTTCGGTGTCAGCCCGCAACGCGTCCGCAAGATGCTCGAAGCAGGTGCCGCGCCGTTCAAAGGCCTCGTCAAAGTCGACGACAACGGCCTTTTTGTTCCACCCGAAGCGCGCCCCTTGACGCGGATGATCGCGCGCAGCTTCGATGCCTATGAACTCAGCAAGGCCGGCCACAGCTCGGCCATCTGAGCCGAATGCGCATCGCCACGTTCAATGTCCAGTCGCTGCGCCTGCGCGGCGACCACTTGAGCGGGGCGCATGACGACGACACGCCCGAACGCGCCGATCCCTCTCTCGATCATCGCGACCGTCTTCTGACGGCGCAGGTGATCCGCGATCTCGATGCCGATGTGCTGGCCCTGCAAGAGGTGTTCGACAGCGCGGCGCTGGATCATTTCCACGACCATTACCTGATCCCCGCCGGCATGCCTCCCTATCCGCACCGCATCTGCCTGCCCGGCAATGACGGGCGCGGTCTGGATATCGCGCTTCTGTCGCGCATGACGCCGGGCGACGTGGTCAGCCATGCCACCCTTCGCCCCGCCGATCTGGGGCTCGCCGTGCCACCGCGCCTGCGTGCCGAAACGCCGATTTTCCGGCGCGATTGCCTTCGGGTGGAATTGGCGGGGCTCACGCTTTTCCTTGTGCATTTCAAGGCGCCCACACCCGATCCCGATGCCGCGCGCCCGGTCCGTGCCCTCGAAGCCGCCGCATTGCGCGCCCTGATCGAGGCCCGGTTCGATGACCCCGCTCGCGCCATGTGGCTGATCCTCGGCGATCTCAACGATCCTTGGGACGCGAAGGATCCGCCCGCCACGGCGCCTGTCCTGCCGCCTTTCTCGGTCAATCTGATGGACCGATTGCCCGAGGATGCGCGCTGGTCCTATCATGACGCCTGGTCGGACCGATATGGCCGCCCGGATCAGATCCTCGCCAGCCCCGCACTGGCCCGCGCCTGCCCGGATGCCATGCCCGAAACCCTGCGTCATGGCATGGCTCTGGAAGCTGCGCGCAATGATGGCCCCCACCTGCCGGATGTGGGCCGGCACCGCCCCCATGCCAGCGATCACGCGGCGCTCATGATCGAGATCGCGGGTCTCTCACCCGGCTGAAGCGCGCCGCATCGCGGATTTGCCGCACCGTGGCCAAGCCCCGGCAGGCCCAGCCCCGGCAGGCACGGCCTCAGGCCGGCACGTCCAACGCGGCCTGCAGCAATGTCTTGGCATAATCGGTCTGCGGACGCTCGAACAGATCCTCAGCGGTGCCATATTCCACGATATCGCCCTGTTTCATCACCGCCACCCGATGGCTCATGGCGCGCACCACGGTAAGGTCATGGCTGATGAACAGATAGGCCAACCCGTATTTCACCTGCAGACGGCGCAGCAGATCGACGATCTGCACTTGCACCGTCATGTCGAGCGCCGATGTCGGCTCGTCCAGAACGACCATCTTTGGCCGCAGGATCATGGCGCGCGCAATGGCGATGCGCTGCCGCTGCCCCCCGGAAAATTCATGCGGATAGCGATCCATCGTGACCGGATCAAGATCCACCTCCTGCATCACCTCGGCCACCAGCTCCCGCACGGGTCGGCCATCCGGATTGCCATGCACGCCCAGACCCTCCGCGATGATCTGCTCGCAGGTCATACGCGGGCTCAGACTGCCGAAGGGATCCTGGAACACGATTTGCATGTCCCGCCGCCTGCGGCGCAGCGCCCGTGTCGACCAGCCATGCACATCCTCGCCATCGAATGTGATGCCGCCCTCGGACTGGATCAGCCGCATGATCGCCAGCGCCAGCGTCGTCTTGCCCGATCCGCTTTCACCCACGATACCAAGCGTCTCGCCGGCGCGCACATTGATCGTGGCCGCGTTGACCGCCTTCACATGGCCCACCGTGCGGCGCAAGAAACCCTGCTGGATCGGGAACCACACGCGCAACTCGTCGGTGCGCACCACCTCTCTTGCCTCCTGCGGCACCGGCTCCGGCCGTCCCGAGGGCCGCGCCGCCAGAAGCTTCTGCGTATAGGGATGCTGCGGGTTGTCGAAGATCTCGCGCACCGGCCCGCTTTCCACGATCCGCCCGTCCTTCATGACACAGACCTTGTCGGCGATCCGCGACACAACGTTGAGATCATGGGTGATGAACAACAACCCCATGCCTTCTTCGCGCTTCAGCTCGGCCAGCAGCTCGAGGATCTGCGCCTGAATGGTGACATCCAGCGCCGTGGTCGGCTCGTCCGCGATCAGGATGTCTGGCTTGTTGGCCAGCGCCATGGCGATCATCACCCTCTGGCGCTGCCCGCCGGACAATTGATGCGGATAGGCCGTCAGCCGGCTTTCCGCGTCCCGGATGCCCACCCGTTCCAGCAATTCCACGATGCGCGCGCGCGCCTCGGCCCCGGTGAGCCCCTGATGCAGTTCCAGACTTTCGGTGATCTGCTTTTCCAGCGTGTGCAGCGGGTTGAGGCTCGTCATCGGCTCCTGGAAGATGAAGCTGATGTCATTGCCCCGCACCTTGCGCAGCCGCTTGTCGGGCGCGCCGATCATCTCTTGCCCATCATAGGTGACGCTGCCTTCGACCTGCGCCGATGCGCCCAGCAGGGACACCGTGCTCAGCGCCGTGACCGACTTGCCGGAGCCCGATTCGCCCACCAGCGCCACCGTCTCGCCCCGGTCCACCGTGAACGAGACACCATGCACCGCCTGCACGATCCGCCCGTCCTGCCGAAAACCGACCTTCAGATCCGTCACCGTCAACACACTCATTCGAAGGTCTTCCTCGGATCGAACGCGTCGCGCACCCCCTCGAAGATGAAGACCAGCAGCGACAACATGATTGCAAAGGCGAAGAACGCCGTGAAGGCCAGCCACGGCGCCTGCAGGTTCTGCTTGGCCTGCAGCGTTAGCTCTCCCAGGCTGGGCGAGCTTGACGGCAGACCGAATCCCAGGAAATCCAGCCCCGCCAGAAGCGAGATCGTGCCCGTGATCACGAATGGCAACATGGTCAGCGTGGCCACCATCGCATTGGGCAGCATATGGCGGAACATGATGGTCAGGTTGCTCACGCCCAACGCCTTGGCCGCGCGCACATATTCAAGGTTGCGCGCCCTCAGGAATTCAGCCCGCACCACGCCCACCAAAGCCATCCAGCCGAACAGAACGGTGATCGCCACCAGAAGCCAGAAACTTCGCGGCAGAATGGCAAACAGGATGATGATGACATAGATCTGCGGCGTCGCCGCCCAGATCTCGATGATCCGCTGGAAAATCAGATCCAGCCGCCCGCCGAAATACCCCTGCAGCGCGCCCGCGAAAATCCCGATCACCGAACATAGCGCCGTCACGATCAGCGTGAACATCACCGACAATCGGAACCCGTAAAGCACCCGCGCCAGCACATCGCGCTTGGTGTCGTCCGTGCCCAGCCAGTTCTGCGCATTGGGCGGCAACGGAGCGGCCCCGGGCCGGTCCACCGTGGTGTCATAGCTGTAGGGAATGAGCGGCCAAACCGTCCACCCCTTCTCGATCTGCGCGCCATCCACAACACCGTCCTGCGCATCTTCCAGCACGCCCTCGGGATCGTCGAAACAGATATCCAAGCCCCCCGACACGATCAGACATTCCACCTCAGGATCGCGATAGATCGCCTCGGTCTCGAAATCGCCCCCAAAGGCGGTCTCGGGATAGAAGGTGAAGATCGGCAAATAAAGCTCGCCGCGATATTTCAGCACGATCGGCTTGTCGTTGGCCACGAACTCGGCAAAGAGCGTTACGGTAAAGATCACCCCGAAAATCAGCAGCGACCAGAACGCGCGCCTGTTGCGCTTGAAATTCCGCCAGCGCCGCTGGTTGAGCGGCGACAGGCTCAACACCCCGCCGCGGTTTCTTCTGGCCTCAAATATCCCGGGGGAGGCGTTGAAATCCCCTTGGATTTCAACGTCGGGGGCAGGGCCCCCATCCTTGCCCGCCACGGCCATCCGCTCACGGTCCGGCATCGCTCAGCCCTCCCGCTTTTCAAAATCGATCCTGGGATCGACCAGCACATACATCAGGTCGCTCAGGATATTGACCAAAAGACCAATCAGCCCGAACAGGAACAGAGTGCCGAACATCACCGGATAATCGCGCCCCACCGCCGCCTCGAAGCCAAGCCGCCCAAGCCCGTCCAGCGAGAAGATCGTCTCGATCAGCACCGAACCGCCGAAAAACACCCCGATGAACACCGCCGGAAAGCCAGCGATCACGATCAACATGGCGTTGCGGAACACATGACCGTAAAGCACCCGCCCCTCGCTCAGGCCCTTGGCCCGTGCGGTCATCACGTAATGCTTCTTGATCTCGTCAAGGAAACTGTTCTTCGTCAGCAGCGTCAGCGTCGCAAAGGCCGAAATCGTCGAGGCCAGAACAGGCAGCGCGATATGCCACAGATAATCCAGGATCTTGCCCGTCATGCTCAGCTGCTCCCAATTGTCCGAGGTCAGCCCCCTGAGCGGGAAAATCTGCCAATAGCTGCCGCCCGCAAACAGCACCAGCAGCATGATCGCGAACAGAAAGGCCGGGATCGCATAGGCCACGATAATGATCGCACTGGTCCATGTGTCAAAGCCCGACCCGTCGCGCACCGCCTTGCGGATCCCCAGCGGGATCGAGATGAGATATGCGATCACCGTCGACCACAGGCCAAGCGTGACCGACACCGGCATCTTTTCCAGCACCAGATCCGTCACCTCGATCTTTCGGAAATAGCTCTCTCCGAAGTCGAAGCGCATGTAGTTCCACATCATGTTGAGGAACCGCTCCAGCGGCGGCTTGTCCAGCCCGAATTGCCGCTCCAATTCCTCGATCAGTTCGGGCGGCAGACCGCGCGCGCCCAGATACTTGTCATCTCCGCCCCCGGCGGCGGTCATGTCCTGTCCCGCATCGCTGCCCGATCCGGAAAAGCTTTCGAAAACATCGCCCTGCCCTTGCATATTGGCGATGACCTGCTCCACCGGCCCGCCCGGCACGAACTGCACAAGCGCGAAATTGATGACCATGATCCCCAGCAAGGTGGGGATGATGAGCAAGAGCCTGCGCAGGATATACGCACCCATTCAGACGCCCCCCCCGGTCCCGGTCATGGCCGCGCAGGGCCATGCCCGCGCATCGCGCGGCACCCGTGGCGCGCGCCTGATCGCAAGATCCGTTCGCACGGCACCGCCTTCACAGCGCCCCCGCCTCTTGCAGCGCCTTGGCCTTGTCGGCGTTGTACCACCAGAAATCCAGCACACCCAGCGCATAGGGCGGCAGGGTTTCGGGATGCTCATACATGTCCCAATAGGCCACCCAGTTGCTGTCATTGTACCAAACCGGCACCATGAAGAACTCATAGCGCAGCGCCCGGTCCAACGCGGTCAGCGCCACCTGTTCCTCTTCGCGCGTCTCCGAATCAAGCGCCGCGTTGATGATCGCATCGACCATCGGACTGGCCAGACCGGCGGGATTGAACAGGCTGAACTCGGCCTCCTGACTGCCATAGCGCTGCATCAGCCCCGTGCCCGCGGCGAGGAAGGCGGAATAGCTGTCGAACACCAGATCATAATCGCGGTCGCGGTTGCGCATCGTGTATTGCGACGGATCCACATTCTCGAACTGCGCGTCGATCCCCATCAGCTGCAGATTGCTCACGAAGCTTTCCACCACCGCACCCAAGGTGGCCGACCCAGAGGACGGGATCGGAAATTCCAGCGTCAGCAACTCGCCTTGCGCATTGCGCCGCTTGCCATCCGACCCCACGGCCCAGCCCGCCTCGTCCAGCAGCGCCATCGCGCGGCGCAGGTTGCGCCGGTCGTTCAGACGCTCGCCATTCGATGTATGCGCCATCACCGCCGGTTCGCTCAGAACCGCCTCGGGGATCACGTCGCCAAGGCTCTGCAGCAACTCCAGCTCGGCGCCTTCGGGCACGCCCTCGGCCTGCAGCGGCGTGTCCTGCACAAAGGAATGGCGCTGATTGAACAGCCCGAATTGCAGCGATTGGTTGGTCCATTCGAAGTTGTAGCCCAGCGCAACCGCCTGCCGCACGCGCTTGTCCTTCAAAGGCTCGCTGGCAAGATTGAACACGATCCCGTTGGGTGTGGGCGGATTGCCATCGGGCAACTCGTCCAGCGTGACCCAGCCCTTGTCCACCGCCGGGAAATCATATCCCGTGGCCCATGTCTTGGAATTCGTCTCCGCGCGAAAGGTGTATTCCCCCGCCTTGAACGCCTCGAAGGCCGCGTTGTCATCGGCGAAATACTCGATCCTGATGCGGTCGAAATTGTGCCGTCCCCGGTTAATCGGCAAATCCTTCGCCCAATAGTCGGGGTTGCGCGCATAGACGACCCGACGATTCACGTCATAGCTTTCGACCTGATAGGGGCCGGACCCCGGCGCCGCATCCAGCCTCGGCTCATCAAGCCTTGCCTCGTTGGCTTCATACCATGCCTTCGGAAACACCGGCGTGCTGCCCACCTGATCGATCAGCGACCGGCGCGAAATACCTTCGGCAAAGGTGAACTTCACCCGGTGATCGTCCAGCGCCTCGGCACTCAAGACCCTCCGGCTCACCGCCTGCGCATAGGACGGCAGACCCTGTTCCAGAAACAGGTTATGCGAAAAGACAACGTCATGCGCCGTGACCGGCGTCCCATCGGCGAACCGCGCCTCGGGGCGCATGTTGAAAATCACCCAGGTCTTTCCCGCGTCATATTCAAGGCTTTCAGCCAGCAACCCGTACATCTCGCCATAGACATCCGCAGGGGCTGGACCCCCGCTAGCGGGCATCTCACCCAGCAGGCTTTCATAGACCATCCACGACAGCCGCGCCGCACGACCCTTGCGCGAATAGGGGTTCATCGAATCGAACGTCCCCGGCGCGTAAAGCGAGATTTCGCCCCCCTTGGGCGCCTCCGGATTGACGTAGTTGAAATGCTCGAAATCGGGCGGATAGCTCAATTCGCCGTAATAGGAATAGCCATGCGACCGGATCACCTGATCCTCGGCCATGGCCTTTTGCGCCACAAGCGCCGCGATCGTCAGACCGATCATGCCCGCCACCCCCAGCAGGCTGCGGCGCAAGTCACTCAAGGGGATCATCCGGGCTCTCGCCCGGTTGCGGTATCCGGTCATGCCGTGCTCCTTGTCAGACGCTCTCAAATGTGGCGCTGAACTCGTCATTTGCAAGCTACCGGAGGGCGCCACCCTCATACAAGCGCTGAAATTGCCGTGATCGGCCGTTTGGCCGCCACCCGCCTCCTCACCACCCCCATGCAAAAGGCCGCCGTCCCGGCTGGGTCGGCGGCCTCTCGATAGGCGTATAACGCTTTTCGCGTTACTGAGCGACGCTCTGCAGGTACGAGACCACGGCGGCGCGGTCCTCTTCCTTGCGCAGACCGGCAAAGCTCATCTTGTTGCCCGGCGCATAGTCCTTGGGGTTCTCAAGGAACGCGTTCAGCTCGTCGGCAGTCCACACACCGCCCATATCCTGCAGCACGTTGGAATACCGGAAGCCCTCGACGCTGCCGATCTCACGACCAACCACACCATAGAGATACGGGCCAACGCCGTTGGCGCCCTCTTCCAGCTTGTGGCAAGCGGCACAGCGGCGGTACAGGCTTTCTCCCTCCGACGGATCGGTTGCGGCAACCAGTTGCGCAAAGGCCGACTCGGCACCGCCGGCATCCGCTGTCGCGGTTGCTGCCTCGGCTTCGGCTGCAGGTGCAGCCTCGGCAGGGGCAGCTTCCGCCTGCGCGGTCTCGGCAGGTGCAGCTTCAGCCTGAGCAGTCTCGGTCGCCGCCGGTTCGGCAGCCGGCTCGGCGGCGGCCTCTTCCTGCGCGGCGGGGGCGGCTGCCGCCACCTCGGTCATGTCCCCGTCGGTCATGTCGAGGAACGCGATCACGTTCGCGCGATCCTCGGCCTTCGGCAAACCGGCAAAGCCCATCGTGGTGCCCGGCGCATACCCCTTGGGGTTGGCAAGGAACGCATCCAGCTCTTCGGGTGTCCACACATCGTTCACCGCGATCAGGTTGCCCGAATAGCTGAAGCCCTGCGACGCGGCCACGTCACGTCCGACCACACCATAAAGATAGGGGCCCGTGCCGTTCGCACCCTCCTCCAGCTTGTGACAGGCCGCGCATTTGTTGTAGACGCGCTCGCCCTTGCCGACATCGGCTGCGGCGTAAAGCTCGGCAAAGCTGGGGCCTTCCTCGGCCACCTCTTCGGCGCCGTCGCCCTCGCCCGTATCGATCACGTAGCCCTGCGCATGATCTTCTCCATGCTTGCCGCCCGTGTGATACAGCGATTCCGCCGCCCAACTGCCCAGAAGGAAGATCAGAAGCGCGCCGCAAAAGCTGCCAAGGACCTTCGTGAATGTCATCGTGTCGAACATGTGCCCGTTTCCCGTTAGGTATCCGTCGCGGCGTATCTATCCGCTTCCCCTCATGTGGCGCAAGGTGTAGTTTGCGCGACCAATCGACCGACCCCGGACCAATCCACAGGAACCACCCATCATGACCAAGCGCATTGCCTTCCAGGGCGAGCCAGGCGCCTATTCCCATCAGGCCTGCCGCGAAACCTATCCCGACATGGAGGCCATGCCCTGCCGCACGTTCGAAGACGCGATTCAGGCGGTGCGCAGTCACGAAGCGGACCTCGCCATGCTGCCGGTCGAGAACTCGACCTTCGGACGTGTCGCCGACATTCACCACCTGCTGCCCGAGTCAGGCCTGCACATCATCGCCGAAGCCTTCGTGCGCGTGCATATCAACCTGCTGGCCCTGCCGGGCGCATCGCTTGCCGATATCGACCGCGCCATGAGCCATACGATGCTTCTGGGCCAGTGCCGCGAATTTCTGCACGAACATGACATCCAACGTGTCACCGGCGCCGACACCGCAGGCTCGGCCCGTCAGGTCGCCGAAACCGGCGATCCGTCCCTGGCCGCTCTGGCCAGCGAACTCGCCGGCGAGATCTATGGTCTGGATGTCATCGCCCGCAACATCGAGGACGAGGGCAACAACACGACGCGCTTTCTCGTGATGTCCCGCGATCCTGACCATTCCCAGCGCGGCGATGACGGGATGATGACGACATTCGTCTTTCAGGTCCGCAACATTCCCGCCGCTCTCTACAAGGCGATGGGCGGTTTCGCGACGAACGGCGTCAACATGACCAAGCTGGAAAGCTACATGGTGGGCGGGTCCTTCAACGCCACGCAATTCTATGCCGATATCGAAGGCCACCCCGAAGATCCCGCCGTAAGACGCGCGCTCGACGAGCTGGATTACTTCACCTCAGAGGTGCGGATGCTCGGTGTCTACCCCGCCGATCCGGGCCGCCACTAACAGGCCCGCCCGGTCGGGCGGGTCCTCATCTCACGACACGCGACTTTGGCGCTCTTCCAATTCCTGCGCATACTGGGACACGCGCTTGCGCAGGCGGCGTGTGATCGTCTTGCGCGCCAGCTTGAGCGACTGCACCAGCAAGCGCGCCGTCAGGTTCTTGGGCACCAATTCGATGTCCAGACTGAGCCGCGTGCGATTGCGTGACAGCGCCACAAGCTCCACCACCATCTGTCCGCCCATTGTGGGCGAACGCGAGGCCATGGTCAGCCCGTTGGGCGGGTCCAGACGTGCCAGCTCGATCTGCACCTCGCGCTGTTTGCCGCGCAGCATGAACGTTATATCCCAGGCCATGCCCGGCCCATCCGCCTTGAGATCGTCGACCCTCAGCACCTCGGCGCCGCGCCGCATGGCACGACGCTCGAACGCCTGAAAATCCGTGATCTGCTCATAGACGAAATCGATCGGAGCCTCGACATCCTCCCGGGCGTTCATTTTCATCGCTGTTCACACTCCAATGCATGGCACTTTTACCCACAAGCCGGCATTCTTGCCTCAATCCAGCGTATCCGCAAGCCAGTTGCGCAAGAGGAACTGGGCGATCGCTCCCTGTCTGGCAGGCGCCAGAAACGGGTGCTCCTTCGCAAAAGCCCGCAGGATATCCTCCCGCGTGAACCATTGCGCATCCTCGATCTCATGCGGGTCTATGGTGATCTCGTCGCTCAGCGCCTCGCCCCGGCATCCCATCATCAGCGAGGCTGGAAAAGCCCAGGGCTGACTGGCCAGATACCCCACCTCCCCGACGCGCACGGCGGTTTCCTCGAACACTTCGCGCCGCACCGCGGCCTCCATCGTCTCGCCCGGTTCGATGAACCCCGCCAGCAACGAATACATCCCCTCGGGCCAGCCCGGCGACCGGCCCAGCAACACCCTGTTGCCACGCGTGATCAGCATGATGACAACCGGATCGGTGCGCGGGAAATGATGCCCGCCACAGGCGCCGCAGACCCTTTGCCAGCCCGATTGCGCCATCTCGCTTTCCGCCCCGCAGCGCGCGCAGAACCGATGGCTCAGATGCCAGCCCAGAACGGCCTTTCCCGTCGCCGCCAACTCTGCATCGCGCGGGCTGAGCCCGCTCATGATCCGGCGCAATTTGGCAAAGGCCATGCTCTGGGCAAGCGCCGGATGGCGCTGCTCGGTCGGGTCCAGAAAGCGGTCCAGCTGGCTGTCATCCAGATCCTCGGGCGCCCAGCTCGACAGGTCATGCGCAAAGACCAGCCGCCCCTCCTCGCGCCCCAGCAGCACCGGCGCGCCATCGGCCTCGGCCAGCACCGGATGATCCAGATCCAGCCGCACCAGCCGGTCCAGACCGCCCCCTTCCACAAGCGGCTTGCCACGCCAGAACAGCACCGCACAGGCCCCGTCCCGCTCGATCGCCCGGGTCAGCTCCTCCATGTCCCCGCGCAGTTCCGCGGCCCGGTCCAGCCCCGATCCCCCGAAGGTTACTGTTTCGGCATGTCTCATATCGCGTCTCCTTCGCGCGTCAGGTGCCATGTTCCCGCAGTCCCGACAAGCCGCTCCGGACGCGCGACGTCATGCCGCATCGCCACCATACACGTTAAGATTGTTTACTATGTTTGCATTTCTCTCTTAATGCGTTATTATCCTTTTGTTAACCATTACTGTTGACCTCTGGTCGCCCGGCCTTTGGCTCCGGTCGTCTCGTTTCGTGCCCTTGATGCGGTTGCGCCCCGTTGAAAAACCACGCCTCCCCCAATCCGCCCCGGGTCAACGGTTCCTCTGCGACCCTCCACCTCAGACTGCTCGAAACAACCGACATTCACGGACATATCGCGCCCTTCGACTATCTCGACCAGCGCAACCAGTGGCAGGGCGGGCTGGCGCGTGTGGCCACGCTGATCCGTGCCGCCCGTGCCCAGGCGCGCAACTGCCTGCTGTTCGACAATGGCGATTTCCTGCAGGGAAGCGCGCTCAGTGATCTGCTGCCGGACCCCAGCGGCTGGCACGGCCCGCATCCCGTCATCGCGGCAATGAACGCTCTGGACTACGATGGCGCGGCGCTTGGCAATCACGAATTCGACTTCGGCCTCGATTTCCTCTGCGCGGCCTTGTCCCAGGCCCGCTTTCCCGTCGTCTGCGCCAATCTGCACCCAATGGGCACAACCCGGCTTCCCGCCACCCCGACCCTTCTGCTCGAACGCCGGCTCGAAGATGAGGCAGGACAGCTGCGCGATCTCAGGATCGGGGTGATCGGCGTGGTGGTGCCCCAGGTCGCCAAATGGAACCGCGATCACCTCGAGGGCCGGGTCATGGCCTCCGGCATCACCGAAACCGCACGGCTGCAAGCCCCGGCCTTGCGGGCCGCCGGGGCCGATCTGGTGGTCATGCTGGCCCATACCGGGATCGACGCCGCCACCGATCATCCGGGGCTGGAAAACGCCGCCCTGCCGCTGGCCGCAATTCCAGGGGTCGACGTGGTTCTGGCAGGCCACAGCCACAGGGTCTTTCCCGGCCCCGATCACGCGGGCCTCTCCGGCGTGGATGCCGCCCATGGCACGCTCAATGGCATTCCAGCGGTGATGGCCGGTTTCGCCGGATCGCATCTCGGCATCGTCGATCTTGACCTCAGGCAAGACGCGCGCGGCTGGCGCATCACGCGCCACCACTGCGAGGCGCGCCCGGTCCAGCACGCCCCCGGAACACCGCCCACACCTCCCGATCCGGCGATCCTCCGGGCGGTGGGTCGTGCCCATCACCGGACCGTCTCGGCGATGCGCAAGCCTCTCAACACCACCCGCACGGCGCTGCACAGCTATCTGGCGCTGATCCGCGACGATCCGGTGACCGCGCTCGTCAACGCAGCCCAAACCGCCGCCATCGCACGCGCGCTTATTGGCACCAGGGCCGAGGGCCTGCCGGTCCTGTCTGCCACGGCGCCCTTTCGCACCGGCGGGCGCGCCGGCCCCTATCATTACATCGACATCACGCCCGGTCCGTTCCGCATGGGGGATGCCGTCAATCTCTATCCTTTCCCCAACACCCTGACCTGTGCGCGCATCACCGGCGCCCAGCTGCGCGACTGGCTCGAACGCGCCGCCAGCTGCTTTCACCAGATCCGGCCGGGCCTTGCCGATCAACCTCTGCTCGACCCCAGATTTCCCGGCCATGCCTTCGACACGGTCTCCGGCGTCACCTACCGCATCGATCCGGGCCAGCCCGCCCGCTTCGGCCCGGACGGCACCCTGATCGACACCGAAGCATGGCGCACCCGCGATCTGCGGCGTCTGGGCCGGCCCGTCAGGGATACCGACCTCTTCGTGCTCGCGACCAACACATACCGCGCCTCCGGCAGCGGCCCCTATCCTATGCTGGTCGACCACGACATCCTCGACGCTCCCGCCCTGCAGGTGCGCGATGCGCTGGTCAACCATGTGCGCCGCGGCCCCCCGATCGACGCGCGCCGCGGCATCGGCTGGGCCTTGCGCCCGGTCTGCGGGGCCAGCGTGCTGGTCGATACCGGCCCCGGACTGCGCCGCCACCCGTGGGACATACGCGCACTCGGCGCCGAAGAGCTGGGCTGCGACGCCAAAGGGTTCCTGCGCCTGCGCCTGCCTCTGGGCGCCGATGCGCCCCTTGCGAATCCGCCGCAAGACCCCTAGACACCTCCTCGAGAGGTTGGCGCGGGCAGGCGCCTCGCCAACCCGGTCAGGTCCGGAAGGAAGCAGCCGTAACGAGCCCCGCTTGGGTCGTTGTCCAACCTCTCACCTTCCCACCCTCCCCGGTTCTGTGCCGCTTTTGCCGGGCATCGGCCAATTGGTCGCACCTTCAGGGCCGATTTCCCTCAACTTGTCGGGGGTGTCGGCCTTTCCTCCCGGCGGCACCGCCCTATGTGCATCCCGTGGCATTCAATCGGAGGCAAAGATGGACGGACAAACAGTCGACACGGATCGCCGCACCGCCGAGGCGCTGCGCCAGCAGGACGTGTATGAAAAAGCAATGGCCTCTCTCAAGCTCGAGCGCCGCAAATCCGAGGCGATGGGCTATGCCGTCATGGCCAGCCTGGACAGCTTCACGCCGGCAAGCCGTGGCGAAGGCTGGCTTGGACGCGCCGTGTTCTGGTCCAAGATCGGCTGCATCACCTTTGTCTGTGTCGCTCCAAACTATCTGGTCTGGCGCCTGCTTCTGTAGCCTGCAGCGCGTCCCCCGTGACACCTGAGACGGAAACACCCTTCATTCGGCTCATGCGCCTAGTGACGGGTCTTTTTCGTGCGCCCCCCGGCGTCGGGCGCATCGCCTTGGCCGTGGCCTATGGCGTGATCTGTCACGCCGTCTTCGCCGTGGCGGTGATCGCGATGATCGTGGCGATGTTCTTTGGTATGAGCGAAAGCCTGGGCCGCGTACCCGCCCCTTGGCACATTCTGGCCAATGCGCTTTTGATCCTGCAATTCCCTCTGGCGCATTCGGTGTTGCTCACGGCGCGCGGTCGCGCCTTTCTGGCCAAGCTCGCACCACGTCGCTACGGGGCGACACTCGCCACCACAACCTATGCGATCATCGCCTCTGCACAGCTGGCCGCGCTTTTCATCCTTTGGACTCCAAGCGGCATCGTCTGGTGGCGGGCCGAGGGCGCGGCCTTCTGGGTTCTGTGCACCGCCTATGCCTCTGCATGGCTCATCCTCATCAAGGCCAGCTATGACGCCGGCGCCGAGGTGCAGTCCGGCGCGCTTGGCTGGATGTCACTGGTTCAGAAAATCCGCCCCCGATTTCCCGACATGCCTGAAACGGGCCTCTTCCGGGTGATCCGGCAACCGATCTATGTGGGCTTCGCACTGACCTTGTGGACCGTGCCGGTCTGGACACCCGATCAACTGGCGCTGGCGCTTGGCTATACCGCCTATTGCCTGCTTGCCCCCCGGCTCAAGGAACGCCGCTTCGCCGCTCTCTATGGCGACCGCTTCCGCCGGTACCAGTCCCGCACACCCTACATCCTGCCGCGCTTGCCCCGCTCCCGCTGACAACGCCCCGATCGGGGTGATCATCCTAGATTGACGCGGGCAACACAGCCTCGGCATTTTCAGCTTCTACCTCGATACGCAGTTTTCTTCGCGCCAGTGTTTCATGCCACTCCTGCGCTTCGCGGTTTCGAAAGAAGTCTGCTTCAGGGGCAAGCCTTTGAACCGCCTCTTCGACCTCTTCCAGATCAACACGGAAGAATTCTTTCCTTTGGTTTGCCATATTGATCCGCCGCTCACTGAATTCATTGTGAAGGGCTGCTTCCAGCTTTGGCGCTTCGTCCGAATAGATCATCGCGTGTGTATCGAACCCGAACGGCACGGATGCATCCCCCAATTCCTTGACTCGGTCATAAGGATCCAGCCGCCGCGTAAGACCGATTTTCACGATATCCTCTCCGAAAGAACCAATGTTCGAGATAATGTAGACGAACCCGGACTTTGTCATCTCGGCCATAGCCTTCGCTCGCTCGGTTTTCTCATGAGCTTCGGCCAAGGCAGCTTCGAGTTCGGCAATGCGACTCTCATCCACACCAGCTTCCTGACGGGCCTTGTCGAGCAGCGCCTTAAATCTTCGCTCCTCCAGTTCGGCAGCCTCCGCTTCCTTCTCAAGGCGCCGTTCTTCTCGCTCAAGACGCGCTAGCTCAGCGCGTTCGTCCTTCTCGCGTTTGAGTTTTTCTCGATATTCATGGGTCAAGAACAACTCCTGCACTTTCAACCCAACATAATAAGGCGCAAGGGTAAGCGACATGGACTCGTTTGCCTTATCGATCTGTGTGGCCGCGTTCCTTATCCGCTTTTCCATCGCATTGACGTTATTCCAGCGAACATTCGCGATTGCTGCCTCGCACTCGTTGTTGAATGCTCGCATGGTAAGCCTCATTTGACGGTTAATCATCGTCGCGCCCTTGGCGAGGCTGCCATCCACAGTCCAATTCGCAGGACAGATGCAGGCAGTCTTCCTGCTGATCAGAACTTTCTGATCTTCGCGAACCTTCTTTATTTGCTCTTTGAAAAGCTCGCTGTCGTTGAAATCAAAGTGTGGTTCATAAACACCCAACTCAACAAAAGAGAGACGATCATCATATATCGCCAACTGCTGCACGAGTTTGTCATGGAACTCCTTTTTCTCCGCGTAGCTGTCACGCAGCTTAGCGATCGAGCTATCCAATTCTCGAACAGTTTCATCTCGCTCGGCTATGGCATCATCCCGAGAAATCAGGTCGGCATATTTTTCCCTCAACGTTGAGATTTCTTTATGTGTCGTTTCTGAAACTAAAGTGATTTCCCTACGTAAATCGCGGATTTTCCTCAGTGCTAAGAGCCACAAAACAAGAAAAATGGGACCCGAGACGAAAAGCAGCAATAGAAGGGCCGAGGTTGGATCCATAGGTTATCTCCTCCACCTTAAATTTCACCTAATACGAGAAATTTAAGCTAAGGCACTCAACGAGAAGCAACAACCTGAAATTCGGCCTGACAACCTGCCGGGACGTCTACATGAACGTGGCCTCAGTCACCTCAATGCAACGCACGCTGCCTTAATCACGGCATCTGCCGATATCCACACCGACGCGATACCGACGTAATACCGACGTGATGCCGAACAGCGTTTTCATTGATTATTCAGCGCCTTAACCCTGATTCGCGACCCTCACACCCGCCGCGCCCATGCCAACTGCGCCTCCGTCTCCACGGCGCAGGGCCGGATCGCCCTGAGCCGCGCCAGCGCCGCCTCCGGCGCCTCGCCCGCCTCGATCATCAGCCGCAGCGCCGCCATCCCCGACCGCCCGCAGCCCCCCATGCAATGGATCAACACCCGGCCCCGCCCCTGCAGCGCCGACAGCGCGGCATTGCTGGCCACATGCCAGGCCTCCTCGCCTTCGGGGTCGGGAATGTCCATATCCGTCACCGGCACATGCATCCACCTTGTGCCCATATCCTGCACATCGCTCCCCAGATCGCCCGCCCCCTGCGAGGCAAGCTCCGGCAAGGTGACCATCGAGACCACCAGCGCCGGCTTCCAGTCGCGCAGATGGGCGATGTCCTCGGCATAATGCCCGCCCCGCCCCGGCATCGGCGCCAGGGCCAGTATACCATCTGCGACCTGCAAGGCGTGAATGATAAATCCTGTCATGATTACAATGCTCTAAGTTATATTCCGGGCCTCGTCTCCCGGCGCTCCGAACGCGCTCTGTCCCGCCCTTCTTCCCGCATATCCTTGCCGCAAGCCCATTCAAAAGCAAGCCACACGGCACCGCCCGCTTTAGATGGTGGACGCCCCCCGCCCCCCGCTTTAGGCTGGCAACGACCTCCGAATCCGACAGGCTCCGCATGACCGACACACCCACCAGACCCTATCAGGTGCTCGCCCGGAAATACCGGCCCGAAACCTTTGCCGATCTGGTGGGGCAGGACGCGATGGTGCGGACGTTGAAAAACGCGTTCAAGGCCGACCGGATCGCGCAGGCCTTCATCATGACGGGCATCCGGGGCACCGGGAAGACCACCACCGCCCGGATCATCGCCAAAGGCATGAACTGCATCGGCCCCGACGGTCAGGGCGGCCCCACCACCGAGCCATGTGGCCAGTGCGAACATTGCACCGCCATCATGGAAGGCCGCCACGTTGACGTGCTGGAAATGGACGCCGCCTCCCGCACCGGCGTCGGCGACGTCCGCGAAATCATTGATTCCGTTCACTATCGTGCCGCTTCTGCACGCTACAAGATCTACATCATCGACGAGGTGCACATGCTCTCGACAAGCGCGTTCAACGCGCTGCTCAAGACGCTCGAAGAACCTCCCGCGCATGTGAAATTCATCTTCGCCACCACCGAAATCCGCAAGGTGCCGGTGACTGTCCTTAGCCGCTGCCAGCGCTTCGATCTGCGCCGGATCGAACCCGAGGTGATGATCGCGCTCTTGCGCCGGATCGCCGATGCCGAAGGCGCGCAGATCACCGATGACGCCCTTGCCCTGATCACCCGCGCCGCCGAAGGTTCGGCCCGGGACGCCACATCACTTCTGGATCAGGCCATCAGCCATGGTGCCGGCGAAACCAGCGCCGCCGAAGTGCGCTCCATGCTGGGCCTTGCCGATCGCGGGCGGGTGCTCGACCTCTTCGATCTGATCATGAAAGGCGATGCCGCCGGCGCCCTGACCGAACTGGGCGGCCAATATGCCGAAGGCGCCGATCCGATGGCGGTGCTGCGGGATCTGGCCGAGATCACCCACTGGATTTCCGTGGTCAAGATCACCCCCGAAGCCGCCGACGACCCCACCATCGGCCCCGACGAACGCGCCCGCGGCCAGCAGATGGCCGAGGCCCTGCCGATGCGCGTCCTGACCCGGATGTGGCAGATGCTGCTCAAGGCGCTCGACGAGGTGGCCGAGGCACCAAACGCCATGATGGCCGCCGAAATGGCCGTGATCCGACTGACCCACGTGGCCGATCTTCCCACGCCCGAAGAGCTCGTGCGTAAACTGCGCGACGCACCGCCCCCCGCATCCCCACCGCCCGGCTCCGGGGTCGGCGCCACAGGCCCGGCACCTCACGACCGCACCTCCGGCGCCAGCGCCGGCCAAAGCACTACCATACCCGCAGCGGCCCATCCCGGCCCCTCCGCCCCCGGCGCGCGGGCCCCAAGTGGCCAACAAGCCCTCGCGGTCGCCGCCGAGACCGCCCTTGCCCATTACCCGACCTTCGAGCATGTGGTCGAACTCATCCGCGCCCACCGCGACGTCAAGCTGCTGGTCGAGGTGGAAACCAACATGCGGCTCGTCTCCTACCGGCCCGGCCGCATCACCTTCCAGCCCACCGGCAACGCGCCTCAGGACCTGTCCCAGCGTCTCGGCGCCGCGCTGCAACGCTGGACCGGAAACCGCTGGGGCATCAGCCTTGTGAACGAAGGCGGCGCCGACACCATCGCCGAACAGCGCGACGCCGCCGAGACCGCCCTGCGCCACGAGGTCAGCCGCCATCCGCTGGTGCAAGCGGTGCTTTCGGCGTTTCCCAAGGCGCAGATCACCTCGATCCGCACCGAGGCCGACATCGCCGCCGAAGCCGGCGCCGAGGCACTGCCCGAAGTCGAGGATGAATGGGACCCCTTCGAGGAAGACTGAATTGCGCGGAACGGCTTGCCAGTCGCCATCCGCCGACCGATATGATGTAACGAAACCAAAGATCCAGATGTGCCGGGCCGCCCCGGCCCTGACACCAAGGAGAAGACAATGTTCAAGGGATTGGGCCAAATGGGCGACATGGCCAAGATGATGAAGGCCGCCCAGGAAATGCAGCAGAAGATGGCCGATCTGCAGGAAGACATGCACAACATGATGGTCGAAGGCGTTTCCGGCGCCGGCCTCGTCAAGGCGACATGCAGCGCCAAGGGCGAACTCAAGGCTCTCGATATCGACCCGTCCATATTCAATTCGGACGACAAGGAAGTGGTCGAGGATCTGATCCTCGCCGCGATCAAGGACGCGCAGCAAAAGGCCAGCGACCGCGCCCAGGAAGAAATGGGCAAGCTCACCGAAGGCCTCGGCCTTCCCAAGGACATGAAGCTGCCCTTCTAAAGCATTCCACCTTTACCCTGAGGCACCAGCGAAAGGCGGAACGTTTGCAACGATTGAACGGAGCACTGCATTTCGCGAAACGCTTTAGGTTTCTTCTGGCCTCAAATATCCCGGGGAGCGCGAGGGGCTGGCCCCTCGCTTCCTCCCCTACCGCCCTTGCATCGGCCTGAACAATGTCATCGAACCGCGACATCGACGCCCTGATCGAGATGATGGCCAAGCTGCCCGGGCTCGGGCCGCGCTCGGCCCGGCGTGCGGTGCTGCATCTCATCGCCAAGCGCGATCTGCAACTGATCCCGCTGGCCGACCTGATGCAGCGCGTCGCCGCCACCGCCCGTGAATGCCTCAACTGCGGCAATATCGGCACCACCGAAATCTGCGACATCTGCGCTGCCGAAAAACGCGCCAACGGACAGATCTGTGTGGTCGAGGATGTGGCCGATCTGTGGGCGATGGAGCGCGGTCATGCCTTCAAGGGCCGCTATCATGTGCTTGGCGGCACGCTCAGCGCCCTGGATCAGGTGGGCCCCGAACAATTGCGCATCCCGCAGCTGATCGACCGGGTCACCGCCGAGTCCATCACCGAGGTGATCCTGGCCCTCAACGCCACGGTTGAGGGCCAGACAACCGCGCATTACATCGCCGATCAGCTGGACGGCCGGGTGACTCTGACATCGCTGGCCCAAGGCGTGCCCATCGGTGGCGAGCTGGATTATCTGGACGATGGCACGATCGGTGCCGCGCTAGCCGCACGCAAGCAGGTCTGAGGCGCGGACTCCTGCACCACCATAACAAAAAACCCGACCGCATCATGCGGCCGGGTCTTTTCAGGAACGACGATGCGGTGCTTACCGGCGATCGTCGTCCTCATCCTCGTCATCGTCGCTGTCAGGCAGGTTGAAGAAGCTGTCAGCGTCGTATTTCTGTTCTCGTTCATCATCCTCGTCGCGCGGATCGCCACTCAGGCTGAAGGTTTCCAGCCCTTCGATCGCCGTGGGCATGCGCGGTTCGGCACTGGCCTCGAGGCTCTGCTCGGTGCTCAGAAGCTTGCGGCGCTCGTCATCACTCAGCGCCTCGCCTTCCTTGGCGCGTTTCGCGGCGGCCTTCTGCACCGCGGCGTCCAGCTCGGACTGTTTGCACAGACCAAGGGCAACCGGATCGATCGGCTGCATGTTCGAGATGTTCCAATGGGTGCGCTCACGGATCGTCTGGATGGTCGGCTTGGTGGTGCCCACCAGCTTGGCGATCTGACTGTCGACCAGCTCGGGATGGAACTTGACCAGCCAGAGGATCGCGTTCGGACGGTCCTGCCGCTTGCTCAGAGGGGTGTAGCGCGGACCACGGCGCTTTTCCTCGCCAATGGCGGCGGGGTTGAACTTGAGCTGCAGCCTGTGAAGTGGATCCTTTTCGGCCTTTTCGATCTCGGCCTGGGTCAACTGGTTGTTGGCCACAGGGTCAAACCCCTTCACGCCCGAGGCCACATCGCCGTCGGCGATTCCCTGAATCTCAAGCTCGTGCAGCCCGCAGAAATCGGCGATCTGCTTGAAGCTGAGCGTCGTATTGTCCACCAACCAGACGGCGGTGGCCTTTGCCATAAGCGGTTTAGCCATGTGTTTCGGGCCTCCTTCACGCATATCTTCCCCGTCGCCGGACTCGGCGGCACCTGACCAGGTGCGGGTTTCCGTTGTCGGGGAACTTGGCGGCTATATAGTGTCCCACGTGACAAATTGAAAGTCCTAAACATGCGTGTGTTCCTGTTGCTCCTGTTGATCCTCGGCACGACCGCCCGCGCCGAAGCCGACCGCCCGGGAGAGTTCGACTATTACGTTCTGGCGCTCAGCTGGTCGCCGACCTGGTGCGCCCTCGAAGGCGACGCGCGCGGCTCGCCGCAATGCGATGCCAGCCGCGATCACGGATGGGTGCTGCATGGGCTATGGCCGCAATATCACCGTGGCTGGCCGGACCATTGCCAGACCTCCGAAAGGCCGCCCTCGCGCGCCATGACGGCGCAGATGGCCGATATCATGGGCACACCGGGTCTTGCCTGGTATCAGTGGAAAAAGCATGGCACCTGCTCGGGCCTCTCGGCACCTGCCTATTTCGCCCTGTCACGCGAGGCCTACGAAGCGGTGAACCGCCCCGAGGTGTTCCGCAAGCTGAAAGATCCCGTCAAAGTGCCCGCCCGCGTGATCGAAGAAGCCTTTCTCAAGGCCAACCCCGAGTGGGAGCCGGACATGCTGACCATCACCTGCCGCAGCGGCCGCATACAGGAAGCGCGGCTTTGCCTGTCGCGCGATCTGCGTCCCGTGCCCTGTGGCCGCGACACGGTTCGGGATTGTTCTATGAAAGACGCGCTCTTCGATCCCATCCGCTGATCTCGGCAGGCGCGGCACACGCTCAGAACAGGCGCGTCACCAACACAACCGTAACCACCGGCACCAGCAGCACATGGGTCACATGATCGAACCAATTGCTGCTGCCCCAGCCCAAGACCCAAAAGGCTTGTCCCAAAACAGCCACCAGCGGCAGGAACCAATTGCCGGTCGCCAGACCGTAAAGGCACACCGCCAGAACCATCACGGCCACCGGCAGCGGCGCATAGCCGATGCGGTAGATATCCACCGGGACCACCCCCATCGCGCTGGCCAGAAACACCACGTAGATCAGCAGGAAACCGAGCAGTTCCAGCGTCGAGAAAGGCACTACCGGCAGACCCAGCTTGGCGCCCATATGCCGCAGCGCCAGCGCCGGCAACATCACCCCGAAGGGCGCAAGCAACGCCATCATGCCGCGTAACGGCAGCGTATCGCGGAACGCCAGAACCGCCGCGGCCCCCACGACCCCACCGATCCAGACCGAAGCAGGCGCGCCCACGACCCAGCCGGCCAAAGCAAAGACCAACCAGGCCAGGATTACCGCCAGCCAGACACTCGCCAGAACACCGGTCATTGCGCCGCCACCCATGCTTCGTTGAAGACATGCGCGCGCAGACCTTTCTTGGTGCCATGTGAATAGGCCAGCAGGATCTGCCCATCAGGCAACCGCCTCAACATCGGATAACGCGCATCGCCCGGCTGTCGATCCAGCGTGTGGATCACACGCCAGCTGCCCCCTTCATCCTCGGACAGCGCCAGATGCAAGAGATCGGCACTGTCCGCGCCACCATTCATCGCCATCAGGATATGCCCCCCCGACACCGGCAGCGCCGCCACCGGCGCGCTTGGATGGGCAATTCCCGTCGCCTCGGCCTCGCTCCATGTGCGGCCGCCATCTTGGGTGCGGCTGACATAGACCTGCCCGCTATTGTCGAAATCGCGCAGGAAGGCCAGCGCGCGCGCGCCGTCCAGCACCACGATCATCGGCTGTATGGGCTTGATCCTCTTGCCTGTCATCCGCCGCAGATCGCGCGCCCGACCTTGCGCATCGGTCCGGACCAGCACGCCATAGGTTGACCCCATCTCGAAATAGGCAGGCAGCGCCATCGACCCGTCCGAATAGGCCACCATCGGCGATTTCACCAGCATGGACCGGTTGAGAAAGGGCGACAGGTTTAGCTTGCGCGCCCAGACCGGATTGCCCTTGTCCATGCGCACATCGGCCACCGATGCCATCGCCCATCCGCCAACCGACACGACCGTCGCATAAAGCGCGTCCTGCGCGGCTTCGTTCTGTACCGTGTTGCCAAGCGTCACCACCAGTTGCCGCGGCTCGAACGCATCGCCAAGCGCGGCACTGGTCAGATAGGGCTCAGGGGGGCCAGCCTGCCAGCCGGTCTCGTAACGCCTCAGCACGGCGCGATGGATTTCGACATCGGGCTGCGCCTCGGACGAGCCCTGAAACCACAAGATGCCCACCTCGTCGCCATTGATCGTGATCGCGGGCGAGTGGGCCATGCCTTCGCCCGGTGTATGATCGAACACCGTGTCGAAGACCGGCGCTCCGGTCGGAGGCGGGCTTTCGGGAACGGCGAAGGTCCAGTTCAGCGTCTCATCGCGCCACAGTGCATAGCCGCTCAGGCCAATGCTGAGCACCGCCATGGCCAGAATGGCAACCTGCACCAGCCCCACCGGCTTACCCCACTTTCAAGACGATCTTGCCGATATGGGTGCTCTTTTCCATATGGGCATGGGCCAGCGCGGCATTGGCAAGCTCGTATTCAGAATCCATCACCGGCGCGACCTGCCCCGAGGCCAGCAGCGGCCAGACATGCGCGCGCAGCGCCTCGGCGATCATCGCCTTGGCCTGATCGCTTTGCGGGCGCAAGGTCGAGCCGGTGATCGTCAGCCGGCGCATCATGACCTGGGCAAAGTTCAATTCCACTTTGGGACCCTGCAGAAACGCGATCTGCACCAGCCGCCCGTCATCCGCGAGACATTTGACATTGCGCGGCAGGTAATCGCCCCCCACCATATCGAGGATCAGATCGGCGCCACCTTCGGCGCGCATCACATCGACGAAATCCTCGTTGCGGTAATTGATCGC
Organism: Roseobacter sp. AzwK-3b; assembly: GCF_000170875.1. NCBI lineage: Bacteria > Pseudomonadati > Pseudomonadota > Alphaproteobacteria > Rhodobacterales > Roseobacteraceae > Roseobacter > Roseobacter sp. AzwK-3b. The sequence continues at coordinate 17,403 of NZ_ABCR01000016.1, read as the reverse complement.
CCGCTCCGCACCCAGATCAACGCATTTGGCGCATTTTTCATCCGATCCCGCCGTGGTGAAGACCCGCGCGCCAAAGGCATTCGCCAGTTGGATCGCCGTCGTGCCGATCCCGGACGAGCCGCCATGCACAAGAAACCGCTCGCCCGCCTTGAGGCCACCACGGCCAAAGACATTGGACCAGACCGTGAAGAACGTCTCGGGCAGGCAGGCCGCTTCGCGCAGGCCCATGCCCTCGGGGATCGGCAGGCAATGTGCAGCAGGCGTGGCGACATACTCGGCGTAACCGCCCCCGGGCAGCAAGGCGCAGACCTTGTCGCCCACGCTCCAGTCGCTCACACTGTCACCGATGGCGACGATCTCACCGGCAGCTTCCAGCCCCGGCAGGTCACTGGCGGTCGGCGGCGGCGCGTAAAGCCCGGCGCGCTGCAAGGCATCGGGGCGATTGACCCCGGCATAGGTCACCTTGATCACAACGTCGCCCGCTGTCGGCGCCGGGACAGGACGGCTTGTCAGCCTCAGGACATCCGGGCCGCCGGGCTCGGTGATTTCCACGGCGTTCATCATATCGGTCATGCGTGTCTCCTTGGCTTGGTCGCGGCCTGCTTACGCCTGTCTGTTCCAGCGGCCCGGCATGCCGGCCTGCTGGCGGCCCTGTGCCTGTGGCGCGCGCACCTTGCCGAACACCCTGAGCGGACCCGCCATCAGCCCGCTCAGGACCTTGTTATCGCGCATCTGCGCCTTGAGCTTCTCGAATGACATCACATTGTCGATCCGGCGATCCAGAAACGCCCAGGTCGCCTCATGGCCCGGGCTGTCATCGCCCAGCCAGTACAACAGCGTCGTGCTGTAGACGCCCGACAAGGTGGCACGCTTGGTATACCAATTCACATCATCCGATGTGTCGCCAAGCGCGGTCCAGATCAGATCGCATGTGCCCCAGACCGCCTTCGCCCCATCCGCGGCATACATGGGCAGCGAAAACAGCGTCATGCCCCGCCGCACCAGCTCCTTGTCGTCGACCGCCTCCAACCGATAGCGCACCGCAGCCGCGACACGGTCGCGAAAGCGCAGCTGGCTCAGATCTTCGGTCGTCAGACGCTCCAGCATCAGGGCGTCCCCTTCGGCGTGATAGGCGAGCGCCAGATCCACCGCACCGCGCGGACAGACCGCCCGCGCCAGGCCCGGTTCAATCCCCGTGTCGCGAATCGCCGCCTGAAAGGCATCCTCACTCCAGCCGTCGAAAGGCACGTGCATCTTGGCTGCATCCAGCAGCTTTGCCTTGATATCTGGGTCGGTCATCGCTTGCCTCCATTCGATCGGCGCCACCCTAGACAAAAGAAAGACGCTTTGCTATACGGCCACTTCCTGCAAACTTACGCAACTTCAACTTGGAAAGGTGGTGACACCACATGCAGGTTAGTGTTCGCGACAACAATGTCGATCAGGCGCTTCGTGCCCTGAAGAAAAAGCTGCAGCGCGAAGGCGTTTTCCGTGAAATGAAGCTTCGGCAGCATTTCGAGAAACCGTCCGAGAAGAAAGCGCGCGAAAAAGCCGAGGCAATCCGCCGCGCTCGTAAACTGGCGCGCAAGAAAGCCCAACGCGAAGGCCTTCTCTGAAGACCGCAGCACGCCGAACGCGACACAAGAATGACGACCCCCGGGCAGCCGCTTCGGGGGTTTGTCTTTTCTGGAGTCGCGTTCATGGAAAAGCGTTGTGGCCAAAGCCGTGTCTTCCGGATCTGCAAGCCACCGCGACTTGGCCATTCCGTGAAATCGCGGGCTAGGGACAAGACATCTGGTCTGATCCGGTTTCCGCGCGTCGTAGCGTCATAAACGAGGATCGCTTGCATCCTTGGCTGCTTGAATATACCCAGCGGGCATACATGACAAACTTATGACGGACCCAAAATGATCAGGCTCAGTCCAATTGACCAAATCCTTTTTGGACTGATGAACGCCACACTGCTTTTCACATTGGCGTACAGCGTGTTGGGAATGAACCTGCAATACGAGGCAGGTTTCGGCGTCGAGGACGGCCCGGTTGAATACGGCACCGCCATTTGCCTCTTCCTCTCGTGCTTGATCCTGATGAGCCAGGCAATCCGCACGGCGCGTTTCAGCGGAGCATCCTCGCTCTGGCTTGTTCTTTATTCGGCAGCCTTTCTGTTTGGCGCCGGCGAAGAAATTTCTTGGGGACAGCGGATCATCGGCTGGGAAACCACCGGCTTTTTCGCCGAACACAACGTGCAGAACGAAACCACCCTGCATAACCTGGCTTTTGGCGACGAACAGCTGACGAAATCCCTTTTCGGATCCTATCTGACGGTTGCCATCCTGTTGTATCTCGTCGTTCTGCCTCTTCTTTATTCCCGCGTCTCGCTTGTCGCGCGCCTTGTTGACGGGATCATGCTGCCTTTGCCGTCGGCGCGCCACGGGATCACTGCGGTCGGGGCCAGTCTTGTCATCGGCATTCTTGCGACCGTGTCCCGCAAGTGGGAGGCCTACGAGTTCATCTTCAGCCTGCTGACGATGTCGATTTTCCTGCATCCGGCCAATGCGCATCGGTTCAACAAACCCAAGCCTGACAACGAAACCTGACGTCAGATAATCTCGTCCTCGTCGAACATCGGCATCGGCGCCATATGCGCCGTAATGCCGCGCGCCACATCCTTGGGGCTCGAGGTTTGCGCCACATGGAACAGCGCATCGCCCTCATAGACCACGGGCATGTTCGTGCGCCCGATGATGATGCCTTGCTGATCGGCAACGACCTCGGCCTCGAATTCGCCGAACGGGTCCGAAATCGCGCCCATCACCGTCCCCGGCTCCACCGTATCCCCCGTCGCCAGATAGCCGCGCAGCAATCCGCCCGCAGGCGCGCGATACCAGGTCGACTCGCTGCAATAGAGCGGTTCGGCACGCTTGCGCGGCACTCCCTTGCCACTGATCATGCCCAGATGGTTCATCACCCGCAAAATCCCCGCAACCCCGGTGCGCGCGGCAAACTCGTCGAACCTCAACCCCTCACCTGCTTCATAGAGCAGCACGTCGACGCCCTCATGTTCGGCCGCCATCCTGAGCGAGCCGTCGCGCAGGTTCGATGGCATCACCACAGGTGGCGCGAACACATCCGCCAACGCGCGCAGCCGGTCATTGCCCGAGGTCAGGCGCAACTGCGGAAGATTGGTGCGCCGGATCGCAGCAGAGTGCAGGTCGATCCCGATATCTGAGCGCCTGACCACTTCGGTCATGAAGATATGCGCCAGCCGCGACGCCATCGACCCTGTCGCATGGCCCGGAAAGCAGCGGTTCAGATCCCGCCTGTCCGGCAGGTATCTCGAATGGTTGAGGAATCCGAAGGTATTCACGATGGGCACCGCAAGAAGCGTGCCCGAAAGCTGCGCCAGCGCCTTGGAATTCAACAGTCGCCGCACGATCTCGGCGCCGATCACCTCATCGCCGTGAACAGCCGCCGACACGAACATCACAGGCCCCGGCTTGCGCCCATGCACCACGCGTACCGACAAATGCACCGGCGTGTGATCCGACAACTCGCTCACGGGCACATCCACGGTGCGGCGCGTGCCCGGTGGCACGGTCACGCCCGCGATATCGAACGGTTTGCGTCTGGCCATCTCACGCCCTTCCCGGCTGCGTCCCTCTCTGCAGGCTTCCCCTTGCAGGTTGCAGTTGCTATGCAGCCCTAGTTTCGTTCACACGCCAAGAGGCTGTTTTCCAGCGCCGATGTCAATTCCAGTCGCCCCAGAACGTGTGACCGTGGTCACCGTCGCCCATAACAGCCTTGCGGTCCTGCCCAAGATGCTGGCGTCAGTACCACTCGGCAGCACGGCCATCGTGGTCGACAATGCCTCGCGCGATGCCGCGGCCCTAGCCGATCTGGCGCAGGCGCATGGCGCGCAGCTGATCCGCAACGAGGACAATCGCGGCTTCGGTCCCGCCTGCAATATCGGCGCGGCCGAGGCCCAGAGCGAATTCGTGCTGTTCCTGAACCCCGATGCCCGGCTTGGCGATGGCGCGATCGAGGCGCTTGTCACAGCGGCTGACGCGCATCCCATGGCCGTGGCCTTCAACCCGGCGATCACGGATGGCAAGGGCCGGCCCTATTTCAAGCGCGGCAGCGTTCTTTTGCCCGCCTCTGCGCGCCTGCCTGCCGGCTGGCCCGACGCAGACCGCGAAGTGCCTGTTCTGACCGGCGCTGCGTTTTTCGTGCGCCGCGCGGCGTTCGAGGCGGTGGGCGGCTTCGATCCCGCGATCTTCCTTTATCACGAAGATGACGATCTTGCCCTTCGCCTCAAGACGGTCGGCTCCCTCATGTTCGTGCATGGCGCGCGCGTGACCCATGACGCAGGCAACTCCACTGTGCGCTCCCCCGCCTCTGCTGCGTTCAAGGCCTTTCACATGGGCCGATCACGAGTCTATGCCGCGCGCAAGCACCAGCTGCCCGGCGCGGGCCGCAAGGCGCTTGTCTCGGCACTGATGCAACTGATCTCGCCGCTGACACTACTGTCGGCCCGCAAGCGCGCCAAGCAAATGGCCTTCCTTCGCGGCGTTCTGGACGGGCTGCGGCGACCGACGGACATTTAGCGCGGACGCGGCCAGACATGCGTCTCGCCGATCCCTCCACCTGCCCTCAGCGTCGCCGGATATTGGGCCTGTGACCCACTCCTGAGCAATTGGGTTCGTTTCGGTAAATCGGGTTTCTGGCGTTATCATGGATCGGGCCGGTGTGGTTCATGGTCTTTGTTGCGACAATGCCGGCAGGGCTTTTCGGGTCGTGCGGGTGAAGGGCGTTGAGCGATCATCTGTGAGCATGGGTTTGACATGATAGACCGCGACTTACAGCTCTGGTACAAGATTGGTCTCATGCCACGCCACCCAGGCGCGGAAGGCACGGTTTCGGGCGGTCATCGCCTCCTTGGTATAACGCTTGTGCAGCCGCGCCATGCGGGCAATGTTCTGCTTGTGCTCACGCATCCGGAGCCTGACAAGGTACCGCACGGCCTCCTTGGGCCAGCTGAAATGCGCGCAGTCATCCTCGAGCAGCTCGACCCATTTGTAGATAGGATCCGGCTCCTCGGCCTCTGCGAGCCGACGCACATTTTGCACACTGAGATGCCTGAGATGTGCCTCTGCCATGGCCAGGTTGAGCGCGAGGCGCCCCCGTTCGGTCTGCTTAAGATCGATCAGGGGCGGCGCCTCGGTGGTGTCAAGGATCACCCTCAGCCATGCCCGCACCAAGTCCAGCGGCGGCGCAGAGGTCAGCCCGTGGCGGCGGGCATTGCCCGCCGCCTTGGTCTTGCCGGTCTGCGTGCGCGGCCCCGTGCTTTTTTGAGCATTCGCCCGGTTCGCTGTGATCTGCCTGGCAGAGGTCATTCGACAATCTCCGCATCCTCGATCGCCTCCATGGCCGCACGGATCGGAGATGCCTTTTGCAGCGCGTCGAACTCCGCCTTGATCTCGCGACGGCGCTTCTCGAGGTTCCGAATTTGGATGCCAAGATTTTGAGCGGTGACTGTGACATGGATATGCACTTGTGCCATCAAGTACACCACATCAACTCCCATCGCCGCCAGCTTGGCCTCGAGTTTGGCAAGCTCATCCGGATCGGTTGACAGCGCCTGGCGCGCAAGCTCCAGGGCGTCTGCCGTCGCATCACTTTCATCGAACGGCTCGCCTTCCCACTCATCCCGATCGTTGCCTGCGGAAACCCACTCGTGAAACTCTGCATCCAGCTTGTCTTCATGCGCCTGCTCCAGCGCCAGATATGCAGGCTTCTTGATCGAACTTGCCAGTCGATGGGCTGTCTCACGATCCAACATGCGTCGAAGTTGCTGCAACTCCCACTCATTGGCGATCAGGTTTTCCGCCACTGTGGTCTGAAGAGCTGTCGTCGGGTGCAAGTCACGAAGATGCGCAAGCTTGAAGCGCTCATAGGAGGTTGCGCATTGCCCCAGCAGGGGTGTGCGCTGTGGCAGAAGGTCGAGGAACGAGGCAAGCCCGAACTGGGTAGCATCGGTCGGTGTCGGGGGTGTCGTTGCTATCTGATTCATGGGTCAGTCTTCCTTTTGTTGTCAGTCATGCAGGCCACAGGTGGCCAGCCAAGAGCTGGGTCAGTAATCGACACCAGAGGAGCCGGAAGAGTGTCCGGCCGCTGGCGCCATAAAGGTCAAATCCGCAGCGCCGATCGGGGCCTTGGATCAAGCGTGATACTTTCGTCTCTTTCGGTAATCGCCTTCGCCAGGCGCGGGATGTCCTCCAACCGGTCAAGGGTCGCCACGGCAAGCCGCGGCGTGCAGGGATGTTCCACAAAGCTCAGCCCGAACTCGGGCACGCGCCAACCGCAGAGCGACCCTGTGCCCTCCTCGAACAGCCCGATCAGCGCCTCATAAGCCTCCGAGGTCGGCTTGTGACAGGCGTGCCACATGTGAAACGCCGCGTCCTGCTCCGACGGGGTATAGAGCGCCTCCCCTGAAAACATGCCCGTCTCGATCATGCGCCAGTGGTCGGGCTGCGTCAGGCTGTCATTTGTGCCCTCACCGAAAACGCGAGCGACCGCCTCGGGCCGGATGAGCGGCTGCAGGCAGGGCGGCGCGTCGCTCGCGATGATCAGGCGGCCTTGCGGGTCAGCATGCAGCCCCAGCCGCAAAGGGCGCCGGGTGTCCCTCAATGGCTGCAGTGGACGGGACAACGCGGGCAAGCCCGTCATCGTCCCGAGAGCGGTCAGACTGGCCGCGACGGCCAGGAACATACGTCGTGTCAACATAGCGATCTCCTATAGAGACCGGCATGTGGATGGCCGAAGAGTGGGAAATGATCCCCTTGGTTGCCGTCATGGCCACATCTCCTTGTTCGGACACCACCTTGCCGGGAAGGGCAGGTTGGTAGAGGCACAGGCCTCACTCTTGATGTGCGATCACATTACCACAGCCGGCAGGGCCGTGAAAACGACAATTTTATCTCAATAAATCAGATAGATAATGACATCTTGTTGACTGCGCGAGTTTTGATTCGCATCAACCAAAACGAGGAATGATGCAGTTCGAGCGCTATTCGTGGCGCTTTTCAGCAAGAGCACATGTAGCTTAGTGTCTTTGCTCGCATTCTCATCCACCGCGCTTTTTCTGCGTTGGAAAGTCCCGTGACCCGCGTTTACCTTACGATTGCTTCCTTCAGTCCGCGCTGCCTGATTTCCAAGTAATAGGTAGCAGCTCGGCCAATGCCTTGCACAATCATTCATAGTTCTTACAAACGTGCCTCTAAGCGCCGACGCCGGACGGGACTAGAATTACCGTGACATCGCTGTCCAAAGACACCGCCTTTTGCTTTGATCTCGACGGCACGATCACGCAAACCGAATTGCTGCCGCTGATCGCCGCCGAAATCGGGCTTGAGCGGGACATGGCCGCGCTGACCAAGGCGGCGATGGAGGGCCAGACCGCGTTCGAGCCTTCCTTCCGTCACCGCTGCCAGCTTCTGAGCGCGATACCGCCAGACACCATCACGCGCATCATATCCGACGCGCCGCTTGATCCGCATATTCTTGGGTTCATCCATGAAAACCGGCAGGATTGCTTCATTCTGACCGGCAATCTCGACATCTGGATCGCGCCCATCATCGAGCGCCTTGGATGCCGCACCTATGCCTCCGAAGCGGTCTATGACAATGGCACCCTCGAGCTGAAGACACTCCTGAACAAGGCGGCAACCCTGCGCCATATCGCAGAGACGTTTGACTACAGGCGCATCATCGCCATCGGCGATGGCGCCAATGATGCCGACATGCTGTCCGAAGCCACGATCGCGATCGCCTTCGGCGGCGTGCATCCTCCCGCAGAATCGGCAATCCAAGCCGCGGACCATGTGGTGTATGACGGGAAGGCATTGTGCAGCCTGCTGAAATCGCTTTGAAGATATGCCGGGACATCGGCAGATCCCGAACCGGGTCCACACATCTGCCAGCGGGACAAGAACGAAAATTGACTTCACGAAGACCGGCCAATAAAAGCCCGACATCGTTGGGTCAGAGCCAACCGTGAAAATTTTCGGAATACTGGAGCCCGCCTGATGGGAAAATCCTCCCAAAAACAACCGATGTTCAGTCCAACCGACATCGACAACATCAAGTGGTTTTGGCGGAATTACCTGAAAGACAAGTCGCCCTGGTTGCTGTTGGTCCTCGCAATGGTCTCGGCGCAGGCCCTTGTTTATCAACAGTTCCTGTCGCTCACCGAAAACGGGCTTCGGGTCATCTTCGAAGATGGCTCACTGTCCCAATTGATCAAGGTCTGCGCATTCGTGTTCCTTCTCTTCGGCACGCGTGCCGTGTTGTCTTATGTGACGCCCCGGATTTCGGTCTGGCTTGCCAGCAACGCCGTGCGCTCCATGCGGCAGGATCTCATCAAGCATTTGTTGCGGCTGGACCTGTCTTATTTCGAAAAGACAAAATCGGGGGATATCATCCTGCGCCTGGTCAGTCAGGTCGACAGCCTCAGTCATTTTGTGGGACAGGGCACTGTCGCCGCCGTGAGGGATTTGGCCACGGTCATCGTGGTATCAGGGTATTTGATCTATAAATCCCCCCTGCTCTTTACGGCTGCCATGATCGTGATACCGGTCCTCGTTCTGATGATGCGCGGAATCTCCGGCAAGATCAAAGAGGTCCAGCAAAGCGCGGAAAACGCCTTCGGAAACTACATGTCGGGCATCGAAGAGATGACCAACGGCATGCGAACGGTGAAAATCTCGGGGCAGGAAGATCGCGAGCGGGATCGCCTGTTCGAGGCAACCAACGGCATCCGGGACCTTATGATCCGCCTCAATGCCGTGCAGGCTCTGTTCCCGCCTTCGATCGATGTCGTGTCTGCCTTTGTCTATGTGTTGGTCATCGGCGGCGGCGGCTACATGGTGATCCAGGGCGGGTTCGGCATGGATGCCGCCGGGATCATCGCGTTTTTGCTGGGCCTCGTGATCATGTTCGATCCGCTGCGTCTGCTGGCCAGTTTCTTTGCCCAGTTGCAGGGCAGCCTGATTCTGCTGGACAGCATTCGCGGCGTCTACCGCGAGAAAATGCGCATCACGGATCACGAAGGATCGGTCGCAGAGTTCAACACCGAAGGTGACATAAAGTTCGATCAGGTCAAATTCGCATATGACCCGCAGCACCCCCTGTTCGAGAATCTGGACCTGCTGATCGAAGGGGGCAAGAAAACCGCGATCGTCGGTGCGACCGGCTCGGGCAAGACCACGGTCCTCAGCCTTATCACCCGGCTTTACGATGTGGATGGCGGCAAGATCACCATAGACGGGCTCGATGTCCGGGACATCAAGGTCAAGTCACTGCGCAGCTCGTTTTCGGTCGTGGCTCAGGACATCGTGATCTTCAACGACACGATCTATGAAAACATCCGTTACGTCGCCCCGAACGCAACGGAAGAAGAAATCTGGGCCGCTGCGGAAGCCGCTGAAATCGCAGACCTCATGCGCGCAAGAGGAAGTGCGCCGCTTGGCCCCAAGGGCAGCCAGCTGTCGGGCGGACAAAAGCAACGCATCGCCATCGCCCGCGCCTTCCTGCGCTCGGCGCCCATACTCCTCTTGGACGAGGCCACATCGGCCCTCGACCAGAAGACCGAAGAAAAGATCCAAGGCGCCCTCCAGCGCCTGTCAAAGGACAAGACGACGATCATCGTGGCGCACCGCCTGTCATCGGTGGTTGCGGCGGACAAGATCTATGTCCTGGATATGGGGCAAGTGGTGGAACAGGGCTCGCATGCCGAGCTGATTGCGAAGCAAGGGCTTTATGCGGCCATGTATGCCTCGCAGAAGGAAGGGTATGCGACCTGACGAAGTGTGGAAGGGGACTTGACGCCAGCATTGACGCATCCACCGATCTGCACTTGAATCCTAGGCGCGCGCATCAACCTGCACTGGATGCCGCTTTATAAACCTTCCACGCCCCGACCTAGAAAACGAAAATCGATTGACCCTCGTCACACCTCGCGGCTACCGCATCGCTCCACCCGAAATGGTAACGCCCTGTCATGCCGTGTGCAAAGACAGCCGGCCCGCCATCATCCGATGGACCCGCGCCGGATCATCGACTAAGCATCATGCGCGGCCTTTCCACAAGGCGCCCACGGATCAACGTCAGGTAATCAGGGTTTCAGCAGATGCGGAAATTTCCTCTTTGGAAACTCAAGCGCGAGATCCTGCGCTTCGGTCGACAGATCGCCGAGCTGCCCGGCCTCACATGGGAATATTTCGACCTGCGCACCAGCTATGACCGCAAAGCGGCTGCCATGCGCAAGACCCATGAGGGTGATCTGCCGATGGGCCGCGAGGTGGCGATCTACCTGATCTTTCCGGCGGGCGGCATCCTGGCATCGCATCTCGATGCGCTGCGCCTGATTATCGACGAGGGCATCAGCCCGGTCGTTGTCTCGAACCTACCGCTCTCCACGGACGATCTGGCAACACTGGCGCCCCTGACCAGCCGGATCATCGAACGTCCCAACCTTGGCTATGATTTCGGCGGCTACAGGGACGGTATCCTGGCGCTCGAAAGCACCCTGCCCGATCTGGACCGGCTCTATATCCTCAACGATTCCGCCTGGATGGTGGAGGCGCCGCAAAGCTGGTTCCACGACGTGCGCGCCAAGGGCGTGGATTTCTGCGGGGCCACGTCGAATTACGGGATCAAGCGCCATGACGCGGATGATTTCCGCGAGCTGCGCTGGCAATACACGATCCAGCACCGGAATTTCCACTACGCCTCTTATGCGCTGGCCATCGGACGAACCATTCTACAGGATCCGGCCTTCGTGACCTTCTGGAAACGCTTTCGCTTGTCGAACCAGAAAAAGCGCACCGTCCGGCGCGGCGAGATTGGCCTCACGCAATGGGTTATGCGCCATGGGTTCAGCCATGATGCCACCTGTTCCGTGATGGACCTCGACACGGAAATCGCGGCGCTGGACACGGCCGAGCTTGACGCAGTGACGCGCAACCTCATCATCCCTGAACGCCCCCGGATCCGGGCAAAGCGCGACGAGGTGCTGCTCAGCGATCCAGCAACCCCCGAGGGCCGTCGCGACCGCATCCAGATCATCCTTACTGCGGTCTCGGCGCAGGCCATGGGCTATGTGATGCCGTATTACACGCTGCGCCATCGTGGCTTTCAGTTCGTCAAGAAATCACCCCTGTGGATATCGTCGGCGGGATCGCGAACGACCCTCGACATCCTGTCGGCCCTGCCCGGTCCGATGGGCCAGACAGCCTATGCCGAGGCGCTGCAGATCGTGGAAAACCGCCCCCCGCCGGAGTAATGCGGCGAGGATGCTCAGACCAGTTCGCGCACAGCCGAGATGACCTCATCGCACTGGGCTTCAGTCATCTGCGGGCCAATGGGCAGGCTGATAACCTCGCGCGCAAGACGACTGGCCAGTGGCAGGTCCGCATCCGACAGACCCATCTGCGCATAAGCCGCCTGCGCATGCGGCGCGATCGGATAATGCACCAGCGTCTGGATCCCGCGCGCGGCCAGCCGCGCAATGAACGCATCGCGCTCGGGATGGCGCACCACGAACAGATGCCAGACCGGATCGACACCGGCTGCCACCTGCGGAAGGATCAGCCCGGTACCCGCGAACGCGTCGCGATAGCGCGCGGCAATGCCCGCCCGGCGCGCGTTCCACTCGTCCAAAACCCTCAGCTTTACCGACAGGAACGCCGCCTGCACCGGATCGAGCCGGCTGTTCAGGCCCAGCTCTTCGTTGCGATATTTCTCGCGTGAGCCGTAGTTGCGCAACAGCCGCAGCCGGTCGGCGATCTCCGGATCATCCGTGGTGATCCCGCCACCATCGCCGAGCGCACCAAGGTTCTTACCGGGATAGAAGCTCCAGCAGACCGCATCGCCATGCGCACCGATCCTGCGTCCGCCCGACCGCGCGCCATGGGCCTGCGCGCCATCTTCGATCACTTTCAACCCCAGCTCGCGCGAAACCCGCATGATCGCGCCCATATCGGCAGGCTGACCATAAAGATGCACGGGGATCACCGCCTTGACGCCAGGCTGCACCGCGGCACGAATACCTTCGGCGGTGATATTATGCGTGGCCTCGTCCGGCTCGACCGGCACCGGCACCGCGCCGCATTGCGACACCGCCAGCCATGTCGCGATATAGGTATTCGACGGAACCAGGACCTTGTCGCCCGGCCCGATATCCAGAGCCATCAGGCTCAGCCGCAAGGCATCCAGCCCGTTGGCCACACCAATGGCATGCTCCGCCTCGCAATAGCTGGCGAAAGCGGTCTCGAACCGCTCCACATCCGGCCCGAGGATGTACCAGCCCGACCGCAAAGAAGCGAGCATCGCGCCTTCGGCCTCGGCGGCCAACTCGTCATAGGCGGCTCTGAGATCCAGAAACGGCACCACCATGTCAGCCGCGCACTTCTTTGATGAACTGATCGTGGTCGCGAATATAATCGCCCTCATCGTAAAACGCCGATGCCATCACCATACACACCGCCCCCGATGAAAAGTTGTCCAGATAGCGCCACATCATCGGGCAGATATAAATTCCGAAATACGACCGGTTCAGGTGGAACGTCTTTTCCTCATACCCGTCGCTCAGCGTCAGATCGAAACTGCCCGACATGGCGATCATGAACTGATGCAGGTTGCGATGCGCATGCGCGCCCCGATCCGATCCGCCAGGCACATCATAAAGATAATAGACACGCTTGATGTCGAAAGGGATGTGGTTGCCGCCCTCGACAAAGGTCAGGTTGCCCCGTGCGTCTTCGATCTTGGGCAGGTTGATGATCCTGCATTGGCTCAGCGACAAGAATTTCCCTCCTCGTGGGCAAGACGATGCGCCCTGCCATGTCCCTCAAAATCGACGCGCTGCGATTCGGTCACTCACTGACGTGGGGATAGCGAATTTTATGGCACCCGACCAGCGGCCGACCTGCAAAGCCGCCACAGGCCAGACCTTTGCAAGCCTCCGGTAAAGACGACGCTTTGACAATGGTGGTTTGAACAGCAAAACAACACCATGTCTTGCAGTGTCACCTCAAACCGGGCCCGAACATGAAATACCGCCCCGAAATCGACGGTCTGCGCACCGTCGCCGTGATGCCGGTCATTTTCTTTCATGCCGGTCTGGACCTGTTTTCGGGCGGGTGAGCTGCCCCCAGTGAAGTGGTCCACCAACCGGGATAGGATTATCCCGCAATTTGGAGGACCAGAGAATGGCTGGGAAACGAGAAACGCCAGAAGACATCGTATCGAAACTTCGGCAAATCGAAGTGTTGCAAGGGCAAGGCATGACGGTCGCGGACGCGTCGCGCCATATCGGCATCACAGAGCAAACGTTCTATCGGTGGCGCAAACAATATGGCGGAATGAGCCGCGGGCAGCTGAAGCGGCTGAAGGAACTTGAGAAAGAGAACCAGCGCCTGAGGCGCGCGGTCTCGGATCTGACGCTGGACAAGCTGATCCTCACCGAGGCCGCAAAGGGAAACTTCTGAGCCCTTCACGTCGCCGCAGATGCATCGACCACGTGCGGCAGGCGCTCGGCATATCGGAACGCCGCGCCTGCCGCACCTTGGGACAGCACAGATCCACGCAGCGCAAGGTGCCGCGTGGCCGGCCAGACGAAGAGCGCCTGACCGAGGACATCATCGAATTGGCCAGGCAATACGGTCGCTACGGCTATCGCCCCGTGACCGCGCTGCTCAACCAGTCGGGCTGGCACGTGAACCACAAGCGGGTTGAGCGCATCTGGAAACGTGAAGGGCTGAAGGTTCCACCGAAGCAAAAGAAGAAAAGCCGGCTCTGGCTGAACGATGGATCATGTATCCGGCTTCGACCGGAGCGTCCAAACCATGTCTGGTCCTATGACTTCATGCAGGACCGGACAGCGGACGGCCGCACCTATCGCATTCTCAACATCATAGACGAGTTCACCAGGGAGGCGCTGATGATCCGCATAGACCGAAAGCTCAACTCGACCGATGTGCTTGATGCGCTGACGGACCTGTTCATCCTCCGCGGCCCGCCGGACTACATACGATCCGACAACGTCCTATGTCGGGAAAATCTGGCCGCTTAGGTCAGCAGGTCGTGGGGCATCTGGTGTCCCAGATGCCCTGTTAAAGTTGCCCAGACGGGCTCTGCCGTCAAGAAATGATCTCTTCCATAGCAAACACAGGGTACGCGCTTCGGCGGCCCTCACCGTCCTTAATACGAGATCCCAAATCCCAAGCAGAAGGCCCGAACATTATCTACGAGGTCAGATGTCTGCCTCCACGGCTCATGTCAGAGAGAGGTCCTTCCGCCTGGGCTCACCCCCTCGAAGAAGGGGCGATAGGGTTCGCCGTGATTGACCACGGCGTGTACGGTGCGCGCCATCTTGGCCGCGATCGCGGTGTAGGCCTTCCGGCGCAGATGGGCGTTGTGTCGATCCTTGGAGATGTAACGTTCGAACTTGTCGTGGAAGCTGTTAGTCCGCTTTAGAACGGCGGTCTGACCGGCCATGCAGAGCGTGCGCCGCAGCCGGGCATTGCCGTACTTTGAGATCCGGCTCTGTCCGCGAAACATGCCAGACTGGACGGGGCGAGGTCCATGCCGCAAAACTTCAAGAACTGTCGATGGTGTCGGACCGACGCAGGTCGCCTGCTTCGGCCAAGATGGTCATTGCGTTGATTGGGCCGATGCCGGGAATGGTGGTCAGCAGCTGATAGTCGGGTAGGTCCGACAACAACTCGACGGCCCGTGCCTCGATAACATCGCGCTGCCGGATGAGGCTACGCCCCTCGGCAAGAACAAGGCGGAACATGCGCACCGCGTCAGAATCTGCCTGAACTGGCAAGCCGACCGAAGCGGCCGCAGTGGCGTAAATATCGGAAAGTAATTGCTCTTTCGAAACCCTTCGGCCAACGACATCCCAGGCGTCGGCGATGAAGGCCTCGCGGCTCATGGCCGAGATCATATGTGGCGATGGGTACTTCTCAAGGAATGCCAGGAACCAATCCGTCCGTGAGCTTCGATGAAATCGTTCAGCCTCGGGAAAATACAGTGGCAGGTAGTGGGTGAGAATGCGGTGCCACAGCTCGGTCTTCGATCGAGAGACGATCTCGTGCGTCTTCGAGAGTTCCTGGATGTCGGCGGTCCCGACCACCATCGGATCGTGAAAGAACTGCACGGCGCCGATCTCCAGCATGTGAAGGATGACCTGGGCGTCCTTGGGATCATTCTTGTCCCAACTGTTGTGCAGGGCCTCCCGTGTTCGAGCCAGGCCGACGGACGAGACGAGCTTCAGCTCGAACCCGGCCTGCCCGAGATGATGCGCCAACGTTCGGTGGTAGTTGCCGGTCGCTTCGAACCCTATCCGCACCGGCAGGTCGTAGCTGGCAAGGGTTGCGGACAAACGCTGGAAGTCGTCAAGCGTGTTCAGGATCGTCATTCGGCGACGGCGCTTTTTGCCAGGGATGCCGATCAGCACCTCATGGCGATACTTGGAAATATCGATGGCGACTAGCAAGGTCGAAGCGGTAATATCGGTGGCGGTCATAGCCGGTCTCCTCAGCAGTGTGGTTATGCAAAACCACTGTTGAGACCTGAGACCGGTTATGGCCACACGCTGCGCTATTTGGGGGCTGCGCGCGTGGCCATAACCTCAAAAACAGCGTGCTTCCCGACGTGCTACGGTCCCGAGTTCGTGGCTCAGAAGGTCCGGGACTGGATCGCCGCAGTAGGTGCCAAGGCTGCGTTCATCGAGCCAGGATCGCCTTGGGAGAATGGATACTGCGAGAGCTTCAATGCACGCTTCCGGGACGAGTTGCTCAATGGCGAGCTCTTCTACTCAATAAAGGAGGCAAGGATCATCATCGAAGACTGGAGAAGACACTACAACACCGTTCGGCCTCACAGCGCCCTTGGATACCGGCCTCCCGCACCGGAAAGCATCGTTCAGATGGACCAGAGGCCGGTCATGCACTAACAATCAACTTGGACCACTTAGTGGGGGCAGCTCACGAGGGCTCTCCGAGTGCGCGCACGATCTCGGCAATGCGCCCGGCGGACGTGTCGGCGTCGAGATGGAGCACGACATCGCCAACGACGACCCGGATTCCGCCTCCGGCCGCTCGGGTGTCGGCACCGTGTGTGGGGATCTCCACGTCACACACCACGAGAGGGGCAAAGACCGCCTCGTGAACCTCGCCGTCCGCCGGCAGGACTAGCGCGCCATCCTTCGCCAGGCGCCGCCACCCCGACAGCTGGTTCGGCTGGATTCCGAAGCGTGCGGCCACGTCATTGACCGTCGCACCGGGCCGAAGCGTCTCAGCCACCGCCTGCGCCTTCACCTCGTCCGGCCAGCGCCGATGGCCAGACGCGTAAATCTCAACACCCAGCGATCTGAGAAACGCATTCGTAGCACACATTGCGAAACGCACTCCCTGCCTCATGACAGAGATGCCTTCGCAACTCTGTTGATTTCCGTTGAGAACTGACCCGGTAGGTAAGTAAATTTTCACTGAGAACTGACCCATGTGAACACCTTTACCTGACGGATTTGTCAGGGAGATATGGAGTGATCGACATGGGATTTTTGAGTGTCATCCGACGTTGGGCCTTGCGAGACAAGATGCCCATTCGAGAGATCGCCAGACGCACGGGCCTTTCTCGCAATACCATCAAGAAGTACCTGCGCGAGGGCGCAGTGGAACCGAAGTTCAAGACACCGCCCCGGTCCAGCAAACTGGATCCTTATGCGGATCGGCTATCGGCGTGGCTGTTGTCGCAGACGCGCAAGCCGCGCAAAGAGCGCCGCAGCCTCAAGCAGATGCATGAAGATTTGGTGAAGCTCGGCTACGACGGGTCCTACGGGCGCGTTGCCGCGTTTGCCCGTGCCTGGCGCGCAGATCGGCACATTGCTGAGCAGACGACGGGGCGCGGTACATATGTGCCGCTGATTTTCCAGCCCGGAGAAGCTTTCCAGTTCGATTGGAGCGAAGACTGGGCCACCATTGGCGGCGAACGCGTCAAGCTGCAAGTCGCGCATACGAAGTTATCGCACAGCCGCGCTTTCGTGGTGCGGGCCTATCTTCTGCAAACCCATGAGATGTTGTTCGACGCTCATTGGCACGCTTTCCGCGTCTTTGGCGGCGTGCCTGGCCGGGGGATCTACGACAACATGAAGACGGCAGTGGATCGTGTTGGCAAAGGCAAGCAGCGCGACATCAATGCGCGCTTCCAGGCCATGGCCAGCCATTACGTGTTTGAGCCCGAGTTCTGCAATCCTGCGGCCGGTTGGGAGAAGGCCAGATCGAGAAGAGCGTCCGGGATGCTCGGACCCGTCTGTGGCAGGTGATACCGGTCTTC
>NZ_ABCR01000017.1:0-34976 GCF_000170875.1 Roseobacter sp. AzwK-3b | reverse complement strand
AGCGGCAGTCTTCAGGTCAAGCGCCCCTTTGGCTCAGCCGAACATGTCTTCGGTGATCCCGGCATACCAGCCGATGCTTTCTTCATAGGTCGCCTTGCGCAGGGCCGCATCCTCGCCCGTGTCGCTGATGAAACCATCGACCTTGGCGATCTTCTCGTCCGTCGCCTCATAAGACGCGCCGACTTTCACGCCGTCATCCGTGTCGATCAGACTCCAGCAGGTGTTGGAGAACTTGGCCGGGAAGACTTTCGAGCCGGTCAATGCCCCGCGCACCGCCATCGCCGCAACCTTGGCCTGGCTATTGGCCGAGTAGCCGGATTTCGGCATGTCGCCCTGATTGGTGGCGTCGCCCAGAACGTGGATATTCTCGTCCATGCGGCTTTGCATCGTGGACGGCACGATTGGCGCCCAATTGCCTTCGGTGATCTGGGCCATGTCACAGATGCGACCGGCTTTCTGGGCCGGGATCACATTGCAGACATCCACCTTTTCCACCGCACCATCGATATCGACGGTCATCTCGTCGGGATTCACGCTGACATTTGCGCCACCGAAATCCGGCCCGATCCAGTCAATCATGCCGCCGTAGTGCTTCTGCCAGCCTTCCTGGAACAGCGCCATCTTCGAGAATTTCTCTTTGGGGTCGACGACAAGGATCTTGGCGGTCGGATTGATCTGCTTGAGCAGATGCGCAACCATGCTGACCCGTTCATACGGTCCCGGCGGGCAGCGGAACGGGTTGGGCGGGGCCACCATGGCAAAAAGCCCGCCTTCTGGCATCGCCTCGATCTGCGCTTTCAGCAATTCGGTCTGGCTGCCAGCCTTGTAGGCATGGGGCATCTTGTTCTGCTGCGCCACGCTCCAGCCCGGCACGGCATCATCTACGAAATCGATGCCCGGGCTCAGGATCAGCCGGTCATAAGGCAGCACGGCGCCGCCTGCCAGCGACACGGTCTTGGCATCGCGGTCGATCCCCACGGCCCAGTCATGCACCACATTGATCCCGTAATCCGTGGCCAGCGTGCCATAGCTGTGGCCGATCGAACTCAGATCCCGGAAACCGCCGATATAGAGGTTCGAGAAAAAGCAGGTGTAATAGGCGCGCGTCGGCTCGACCAGCGTGACGTCGATCGCGCCATCGCTGTCCTTGGCGATATAGCGCGCCGCCGTGGCGCCGCCGGCGCCACCGCCCACCACGACCACGCGTGGCTTGCCCTGCGCGCCCAGCATGGGCGCCGAGAGCAGTGCCGCAGCCGCAGCACCGGTGCCGATAAAGGCCCGTCTGTTGAGTGTCATCTTGATCTCCTCCCTGGTAACGACCGGCTGTTCCGGTCTACTGTATATCCGCGAAATAGGCCGCGAGCGCCGCGATCTCCTCATCGCTCAGGCGCCCCGCCATCATCTGCATCACCGGATGCGGCCTGAGCTTGCGCTTGTAGGCATGCATGGCGACCACGAAATCCTCTTCAGGCCAGTTGGTGATCGAGGGGATGCCATCATCATTGCCATCGGACTGATGGCAGGTCTTGCATTCGCTCGACAGGTATTCGCCGTATTCCGGATCACCCGCCAGCGCCAACACCTCGGGCGGCAACTCGACCTCCGGGGCCAATGCCGTGGGGTCGGCCTCGGGGATGTTCTGCGGGTTGTCGGAATAAAGCCGCAGATAGGCCAGAACATCCGCCCTGTCCTGTGGCTTCTTCATGCCGCGAAAGCTCATTCTGGTGCCGCTGACCAGCGCCTTGGGGTTTTCCAGATAGGCATCCAGCGTGTCCAGATGCCATTCCAGCCCGTCTGCCCCGGCCCGTTGCAGACCATTTGAGTAACGGTACTCCCCCTCGACCCCGCCGGCCTTGCGCCCGAAAATACCGTTGAGATGCGGCCCGATGCCGTTTTCAGCGCCCCGGCCCACCTCGTGACAGCCCGAACACATGCTGAACAAGTCCTTGCCGCGCTCCGCATCGCCGATCTCATCGGCCTGCGCCGCACCGGCGGCGATCATGGCCAAGCCCAGCCACACCACGATCCTCGCGGTCATGCGCGAGTGCTCCTTGTCCCTACATGGTCGCGCGGTGGACAGGACAAGCGGAATGAAGTGATCATCCGGCTTCCACGGATCCGGCGCCGCCACATCATGAACGCGGGGTGCGTTGTCATACTGAGTCCTCCTCCCAAAGGATCACCTGCACTGTAAAACAGCTTGCCCCTCCAAGGCAAAGCAAACAGGGCCGGCGAAACGCCGGCCCTGTCGATTTTATATCATTGCGAGTAGGACTTGAGGTATTCCACCACCGCAGCTATGTCTTCGTCGCTCCGCAGGCCGTTGAAGGACATCTTTGTCCCCTTCACATATCCCCTTGGATCGGCGAGGAATTCCGCCAGCGTTTCAGCGTTCCAGACCATGCCGTCAGCGCCCATGCCCTCCAATGTCTTGGAGTAGCGGAACCCGTCGACCGCACCCATCTGCTGACCCACGATACCGTTCAGATGGGGCCCCACGCGGTTCGTGGCACCGTCTCCGACCTGATGGCAGGCCGCGCATTTCTTGAAGACGTTTTCCCCTTTCTCGACCAGCGCCATGTCCAACGCCGCCTGATCCGCCGCAGGTGCTTCGGCAGCCGGCGTTTCGGTGGATGTGGACGCCACTTGCTCGATCTTTTCATCGGCGGCGGTATCGGCGTTGGTCTCTTTCATCGCCTCTTCGGCCGCAGCCGCGCCATCGTCCTCGGGCGTCACGTCCAGAACCGCAGCGCGCATGGTGATTTCCACGCTCTCCTTGCAGTTTTCCATGCAGGCCGCTTCACTGAAGAGCGGATACTCGGTTTCGGCACGGTCATCGACGATGAACCCGTCGGCATTGGGCATCTCGACCTCGAGGAAGTTGTCGTTCGACAGAACGAAGTCATCATCCACAAGGAAGTTGGAATACAGGATATATGCGGTGATCGCATAGGTCTCATCGACCGTCAGCGTCTGCGCCGCGCCAAACGGCATCGAGCGATGCACGTAATCCCATGCCGTCGACAGGTAAGGCCAGTAGGACCCCACCGTCTTGACCGGATCCTTGTCGGCCAGCGTGCCGTCACCACCCGCAAGCTTGGGCCAGTTGCCCACACCTTCGGCGAAATCCCCGTGGCAGACGGCGCAATAAGCGATGAACGCCTCTTCACCCTCGGCCACCGATCCCGATCCGGGCGGAAGCCCGGTGCCATCGGGGCGCACATCGACGTTCCATGCGGCGATTTCCTCGGGCAGCGCCTCGCGGCCCACACCGATGCGCTTGGCGTCGGCAGCGGCTTCGGCGCGTGCGGCGGCGATGAACATCATGTCAGGAGAGCCCGCATCCGCAGGCATGACCCTTGCGACATCCGGCATCGGTGTGACGTTGCGGTCGGCGAAATTATAAGCCGCCGTCAGCATCGCAGCGGAACTCACCGCCATGACACCGTAAAGCTTAAGAGACTTCGACATTCTCTGCCTCCCCGTTTTCCTTCACCCACCATGTCTGGATGCAGTTGTTGTGATAGATCGAGTTCTCGCCGCGAATTTCGCGCAGCTGGTCCTTGGTGGGCTGGACATACCCGGTCTCGTCATGGGCGCGCGACTGCAACAGCATTTCGCTGCCGTCCCAATCGATCTCAAGATAGAAGCGCGACAGCGCCTTGGTCTGGCCCTCGGCGGCCAGACGCGCCTGCGTCCAGTTCTTGCCGCCATCGGTGGACACATCCACGCGGGTGATCGCACCGTGACCCGACCAAGCGAGGCCGGTGATGACCAGCGGGCCGGGGCCATGGGTGATCGGCGATTGCGGGCTAGGGCTGGTGACCACCGATTTGGCGTCCATCACCCAAGTCCACTTGCGGCTCGTGCCATCGGCCAGCGTGTCGGTATATTTGCTTGTCTCTTCGCGGCTTTCCACGGGGCCATCCATGACCTCGATCCGGCGCAGCCACTTGACCCACATATTGCCTTCCCAGCCCGGCACGACCAGACGCACGGGATAGCCGTGTTCCTTGCGCAGCGCCTCGCCATTGGCCTTGAATGCCACCAGAACATCGTCCAGCGCCTTGTCCATCGGGATCGAGCGACCGTTCGACGATGCGTCCGCACCCTCAACATACACCCACTTGTCCGACAGATCACCGGTGGTTTCCATGCCCGCTTCGGTCAGCAGCGTGCGCAGCGACACCCCGGAATATTCCATGTTGTGGATCATGCCATGGGTGAACTGCGCACCATTAAGCTGCGCGCCGGCCCATTCCATGCCGGTATTGGCGGCACATTCGCAGAAATACACGTGGTTTTCGCGCGGGAAGCGTTCCAGATCGGCATAGGTGAAGATCATCGGCTTATCGACAAGCCCGTTGATCATCAGCCGGTAATCTTCCTTCTTCAGCTCGATCGCGCCCGAATGGTGCCGCTCGAAGGCGCAGCCCTGCGGGGTGATCGTGCCATCCAGCGCATGGATCGGCGTGAAGTTGATCGAGCTGATCGTGTCCGCCGTCAGCCATTCCACGTTGCGGCGCACCACATCGCTCTCGAATTGGATCGGCAGGCCGTAAGGCGTGGCGTCGACGCCCTCACCCAAGCCGCTGGCCCATTCCTGAACTTCGGTAATCAGCGGGTCCGGCTCGGCGGCGCGGGCCATGCCGGCCCCGGCGACCGCACTTCCGGCGGCAACCGCGCCCTTCAGGAACGCGCGGCGCGAGGCGCCCTTCTTGTCGTTGTCGGCTGTCATCTGTCCTAAGCCTCCTCTTCCAACATCATATTCATCTACGTGAATGTGATGAATACAGGATATCTGTCAAAAGGTCGCGGCGCGCTCAGACGCCGCTCACCTTCACGCTCGTGTTGGGCTCCAGCGACACGGTGCCCTTCTTGCGGATATGGCTTTCAACCACATCCCAGATCTGCGGGCCTTCGGTGGCCTCGTTCACGCTGGCCCATCCGGCGACCACATAGCTGCGCGCGGGATCAATCGGCTCTCCGGTGCTCAGCAGGGTCATGTCGGAAATCCGCTCACCTTGCGGTTTGGACACGTCGATCGAATAGCCCATGCCGCCGATCCGAACCATGTCGCCGCCCTGCTGGTAATACGGGTCCGGGTTGAAGATGTTGTCGCCCACATCTTCCAGGATCACCTTGATGAATTCGCCCGTCATCTCGCTGCGATAGGCTTTGCCATAAGTCATCGAGGTGACGTTCCAGATATCTTCCCGGGTGATATTGTCGCCGGGGATCAGGCTCGGGCCCCACCGCACGCCGGGGCTCATGGCGATCTCGGCATCGCGCTCGCTGAGCAGCGCCTCGCAGATCAGATCATCCCACGAGCCGTTGAAATTGCCACGACGATAGAGCAGCGTATCGGTCTGGCCGATCACCTCGTCTAGATCGGCCTGATAGGGCGCGCGCTGTTCGTCGATCAAGGCGGCCATTTCGGCATCCGGCTCGATCACGTCGCTGAAGATCGGGATCAGCTTGTGGCGGAAGCCCATCATCTGCCCGTCGCGCACATCCAGATCCACGCGGCTGACGAATTTGCCATTCGATCCCGATGCGATGATGATCGTGTCGCCCACCAGAACCGGCTCGGGCAACGCGTCATGCGTATGACCCGACAGGATCACGTCAATCCCGCTGACGACGCCGGCCATCTTCTTGTCCACGTCAAAACCGTTATGGCTCAGGCAGACAACCAGTTCGGCACCCTCTGCGCGGACCTCGTCGACCATCTGCTGCATGTGCTCGTCGCGGATACCAAAGCTGTAATCCGGGAACATCCAGCCCGGATTGGCAATCGGCATATAGGGGAAGGCCTGACCGATCACCGCGATCTTCACGCCGCCACGTTCGTAGAATTCATAGGGTTTGAACTCCTGCGCGGGCTCGTCCCATGTGGCGTCGAAAATATTCTGGCCAAGCGCATCGAAGGGCAGCCCCTCGACCAACTCGCGCACCCGGTCCTGACCAAGTGTGAATTCCCAATGGAAGGTCATCGCGTCAGGCTTGAGCGCGTTCATCACATTGACCATGTCCTGCCCGTTGGTGTGATAGCAGGTATACGAGCCATGCCACGTATCGCCACCATCCAGAAGCAGCGCATCGGGGCGCGCAGCGCGGATCGCCTTGACCACCGTGGCCACCCGATCAAGCCCACCGACCCGGCCGTATTCCTTGGCCAGCGCAGAGAAATCATTATAGGTCAACGCGTAATGGCTGGGGCTGCCATCATCGATCCCATAGAGCTTGCGGAACTCGGCGCCGGTCACATGCGGCACCTCGCCCTTGTTCGGCCCTACCCCGATATTGATCTCCGGCTCGCGGAAATAGATCGGCTTCAGCTGTGCGTGAATGTCGGTGACATGGATCAGGCTGACATTGCCGAACGTGTCGAATTCCAGAAGCTGATCCTGTGTAAGCGCCTGTTGCGCAGCAAGCTTCGCCCAGTTGCCGAACCCGCTTGCACCATAAAGCGCCGAGGCCGCCATGCTGACCTGAAGAAAATCGCGACGAGAGATCATTTGCGTCTCCGAGTGGTTGTAGTTCTACTGTTCCGCTCCGGCGATCCGGCAGCGGCTCTGGCCGAAACGCCAGGAATTTCAATGTCATGCAGGCAGCTTTTTGACCGGGGCGATCACGCCGCCCCGGCCCGGATCACATCAGTTGCGGACCGAGGGTCCCTCGACCGACAGGCCGTTGCCGCGGCTGGCCACATACAGTTCCAGTGCGACGAATTCCTCGCTGCCTGGGTTGAACGTATGCGCGCGCGTATCGCGGATGCAGCCCTTGAAACGGCCATGCACGGTATTCAGCTTGGCGTTTTTCAGACGATAGGTCGGAAACCCGTTGATCTGCCCTTGGCTCAGGTGGTCGGCGCGGATCATGTTGCCGTAGTTGTCTTCGTGGCAATTGGCGCAGCTGAGTTCCAGCTGTCCATAACGGGTATAGTACATTTCCTTACCCTTGGCCCAAGCGTCGGCCGCCGGACCGTCAATCGCCACATTGACGGGCATGCCGCGCGACTGAAGTGTGATCAGCGCTTCCATGTTCACCATGGGACCACTGTCATACTTGTAGGGCTCGGCGCCCATATTGGCCTCGCGGCAATCGTTGATCTGCATGGCGAGGGTCTGCACTTCGCCGGCCTTCTCGTCCCACTTGGGATAAACGGCCCGCACACCCTTCAGGCTCGACGGATCTTCGTGGCACGTGGCGCAGGAATTGCCCTCGGTGCCTTCGACGGTGTTCCACTGCTCCAACCCGGCATCGACGAAGATCATGCCCGGATTGTCGAAATCGTCCATTTCCAGGGCTTGGGTTTCGTCCGAACGGAAATGCCAGCCAGACATGATCTGGTCCATATTGGCATCTTCCATATGCGCGGGCAGCGGTGCCTTGGTCACAAGCTCGGTTTCACCATTGATGATCAGCGTGTCATCATCCGGATCCGCGAGGCTGACGCCCGGCAGGGTCAGCATCAGAGCCGCCACTGCTGTCATTGACTTGAAATTCATGCGTTTCCTCCCTTGAGCGGCCCTGCCAGCCCCATATCGGGACATGGCAGGACGCCCATCATTTTCTTGGTCAATCAGGCGACGGAAACCGCCTGCTTGTCTTCATAGACCGAGCCGTCATCGTCATACCAAGTGAAGACGAATTCACCGGCTTGCGGGACGGTGGCCTCGAACTCGAAATAGGGGTTGGTCGAGATCGCCGGCTCCATCGTGACGTCGACCACCATCTCACCGCCGAATTCGCAGGTGAAACGATTGATGATCGAGCGCGGAATGGGGTTGCCGTCGCTGTCCTTGCGCTGGCCCGATTCCATCTTGTGGCTGATCAGGGTCTTGAGAACCACAACCTCACCAGCCGACGCCGATTTCGGAGCCTTCACGCGGGGGCGTACACCTTCTGCCATCTGTCTGTCTCCTTCTCGAGTTCGCTCAGCCGCCGCAGCCGCCGATGGTGACTTTCACGTTCTTCTGCGACTTGGCAAAGCTGCCATCAGCCATCTTCGCCACGGCGATCACGTCCTGCGTGCCGGCCAGACGAATGCGCGTCTTGGCCGTCTGCGATCCGGCCAGAGGGCCGAAATTGAACGTCGCCACGCCGGGCGTGGGGTTGCCCGCTGCCAGGACCATGATCGCCGTAGCACCTTCGGCGCTGACTTCGATCGGCACGGTGTTGCCGTTTTCCGCAATCTCGGGCGCATCCAGTGTGACGCCGGAATCGCCAACGGCCGCGCCGCCGGTGAATGCATTGATTGCGTCATCCACGGCCGAGGCCATGGCCTGCATCGGAAGGGCGACGGCAACCGCCGTTGCGCCACCGATGACCAGGGTTTCGCGTCGTGTGAAATCCATATTCATCTCCTTGGATAAAAGGTCACTAGTCCTTGAGGGTCACAAGGAACGCGACCACATCTTCGATCTGCTGGGCCGTCAGCAACGGATCCAGCGCGCCTTCCGCCGCTTTGCCCGTGTAGGCGTTGCCCACACGAATGAAATCATCAACCCGGTAGTAGGACGGCATCATCGTGCCGGGATAGGTCTTCTTGGCGTCGCTCACGATGCCGCGCAGTTCGGCCTCGTTCCAGCGGTCGCCGACACCATCGAGCATCGGACCGATATTGCCCTGGAAGGGGACATCCGGCAGCGCCGACACCTGATGGCAGGCCACGCAGTTGCCAAGCGAACGCTTGCTCAGCACCTCGGCGCCCTTGGCAGGGTCGCCCGTCTGACCTGTCAGCGATTCTGCCACCGCTCCGTAGTCGTCGAACTGGACATCACTCGGTGCAACCGGTTCAGCCAGCGCCGACCCCGCGGCCAATACGCTCAGGGTCAAAAGTGTAGTTGAAAGCTTCATGTCTCCTCCCATGGCTATCATATTCTTCGGTTGGATAGCTCGGTATACAATAGGCCACCACCCGCCCATCACGCAACAACAAATTCACAATTGTGAATTTTTAGCCTCCAAGCCATGCCCGCGCCAACCATTGCGCTCAGTTCTGCCCCGAGGCCCGTTCCTGAATGCGGCGGGCGTGGTAACGCTGAAAATCTTCTTCGTTTTCGAACGCATAGCGCTTTTCGTTGACCCAGGTGTACATATCGAGCGTGGTGCCCTTCTGGAACGCTCCCGGCATGATCGCCACCGCCGCATCCTTGGCCGAAGCCCCCTCGGGCACCTCTTCGGGCAGGAAAATCACGGTCGGCGTGAACAGGATCCCCCATTTGCGAAGCATGTCTTTTTCCGACAGCGATTCTCCGTCGAAATCGGTCACTTCGCGGTCACCATGCAGATTGAGCTGCACCACCACGTAATTCTCTGAAACGTAGTCCGAGATTTCAGGACCCGGATACACCTCCTCGTGCATCTTCTTGCAATAGATGCAGCCCCGCTGCTCGATCATCACCGCCATGCGCTTGCCCTCGGCGGTTACCTCCTCCAGATCGTCCCGCAAATAGAGGAAGGTATCGCGCATCCACGCGGCCTTGTGCAGCCCGTCATCGCCCACTTCGGCAGCCGATGCCGGCGCTGCCAGACCGCTCAGCGCCAAGACCAGCGCCAGTGCGTAGTGTTTCATTCCGTCCTCCCTTGGTTGCGTATCGGTCCCGTCAGCCCAGTGACTGAAAACTCGGGAACCACTCGATCATGAAATTTGCAATGATGTTCACGGCGTTGGTGGCGATCAGGATCGCGAACACGATCAGCATGGCGCCCATCACCTTTTCCACATAGGCCATGTATTTCCGCTTGCTCTGGATCCAGGCCAGAAACGGCCGCGCGAAAAACGCCGCGACCACGAAAGGCGCGGTCATCGCCAGCCCGTAGACCATCAGAAGCGCCGCCCCTTCCGTCAGGCTTCCCATACCGCTCGCCACCATCAGGATCGCAGCCAGCGCCGGCCCCACGCAGGGTGTCCAGCCGAACCCGAAGGCCAGCCCCATGACATAGGCACCGATCACCGTCGTCGGCTCGGCGCTGCTTTCCATGCGCGCTTCGCGATACAAGAGCGGTATCCGCACCACCCCCAGAAAATGCAGCCCGAAGAGCGCCAGAATCCCCGCCGCTACATAGCTCAGCGGATCACGCCACTGCGCAAAAGCCTGCCCGAGCGCCGTGGCCCCCATTCCCAGCAGTACGAAAATCGTCGTCACGCCCAGTGCGAACATCACCGCCGAGATCACCAGCCGTTTCTGCGCACCCGGAGCAATCGCGCCATCGCCGCGCAATTCGGTCATCGACAGCCCCGCCATGTAGCACAGGTAAAACGGCACCATCGGCAGGATACATGGCGTGAAGAAAGACAAAAGCCCCGCAAGTGCTGCGCCTGCATAGGAAATATCAAGCATCCGCGAAGCCTCTTGTTGAAATGACATATTCAAATTAAGTTGTATATGCATACAACGTCAATCGGTGTTCACAATGATCGCTCGCCTCTTAGCCTATATTCTTGCCTGCCTATGGCTTGTGCAGGCAGCCGCAGCGCAGACGATCGAGCTGGTGATGGTGGAGCAAGCCGGGTGCTATCATTGCACCGAATGGAAAAAGACCATCGGTCCGATCTATCCCAAAACACCCGAAGGCGCCTATGCGCCGCTGCGTATGGTGTCACGCGCCGACGCGCCGCCCCCGGACGTGACATTCGCCCGCCCCGTCAACTTCACCCCGACATTCATTCTTGTCGAAAACGGGCAGGAACTGGCCCGCATCGAAGGCCATCCCGGAGAGGATTTCTTCTGGGGCCTGCTCGACATGATGCTGCGTCAAAATACCGATTTTGCAGACCCGGTGAAAACGAACTAAATAACGCCGAGCGCGCAGGGCTGGTTGCCCGTTAAAGAGAATGGAACTCCGAACGATGGCTCTTCCGGTGTTTGACAACTCCCTCAGCGAAGCTGAAATGGATCGCATGGTCGAGAATGCGACCAACGCCTCCAACTTCCTCAAAGCAATCAGTCACGAAGGCCGGCTCATGATCCTGTGCCATCTGGTGACAGGCGAAAAATCGGTGACCGAACTCGAAGACCTGCTGTCGGCGCGTCAGGCCGCCGTATCGCAGCAGCTGTCCCGCCTGCGCCTCGAAGGGCTGGTGGTGCCTCGGCGCGACGGCAAGGCGATCTATTACCGTCTCGCCGACGAGCGTCCTCGCCGTGTACTTGAACTCGTCTATGAGTTATTCTGTGCTCAGGATGCGGGGTCCGCGCGGCCTTGACGGGAAGGCACGCTTCCGCATCGGGAGGAACGCGCCATGTATCAATTTCTAGGTGACAACACGCTTGTGGCCCTGTTCGGGCTTGCCTCGGGTATCCTGCTCGGCCTTGCCGCGCGACTCGGGCGGTTCTGCACGATGGGAGCGATCGAGGACATGCTATATGGCGGCTCATCGCTGCGCATGAGGATGTGGATCCTTGCCATAGGTGTCGCGGTCATGGGCACCTTCGCGCTTTCGGGCGCGGGAATGATGGAGACCGAACGCTCGTTCTATCTCTCGATCCAGTGGATGCCGCTCGCCTCGATCCTCGGCGGGCTGATGTTCGGCTACGGCATGGCTCTGGCTGGCAATTGCGGCTATGGCTGCATCGCCCGGCTTGGCGGTGGCGATTTCCGGGCCTTCGTGATCGTCGTGGTGATGGGCATATCGGCCTATGTGGTGCTGCATGGGCCGCTGGCCTATCTGCGCAACTGGGCCTTCATGCAACAGGATGTAACCGGGCTGCCTCCCGGGCTGGTGCATCTGCTCTCCTCTCAGACGGGCCTGCCGCTCGCACCGCTCGGCATCGCCATCGGTGCGCTCATCACGCTTGGCGCCCTGTCGTCCCGAGACCTCATCAGCGCGCCGAAATCGATCTTCTGGGCCTGTATCGTGGGGCTGGCGATCACCGGCGGATGGGCTGGCAGCTATTGGGTGGCGACCACCGGCTTCACGGCCATGCCCGTTGTCTCGCACAGCTTCTCGGCCCCCGTGGGTGAAACGCTGCTCTACTTCATGACCGCTTCGGCCCGGGCGCCGTCCTTTGCCGTAGGCTCTGTGGCGGGCGTGGCCACGGGCGCCTTCATCGGCTCGCTCATCAAGGGCCATTTCCGGTGGGAGGCCTGCGAGGACCCGCGCGAATTGCGCCGCCAGATGACCGGGGCCGCGATCATGGGCGCGGGCGCGGTGCTGGCCATGGGCTGCACCGTGGGTCAGGGCCTGTCGGCGTTTTCCGTTCTGGCCTACTCGGCGCCGGTCACGTTCCTTGCGATCGTCGCAGGCGCGGCCCTTGGCCTGCGCCAACTGATCGAAGGCTTCCAGCCCGCCGAATGACACGCCGCCCAGCGCGTCAGCCCGTCAAGGGCTGACAAGCGCCCCCAACGGCTCAGACCTTTTCCTGCGTGTAGGCGCGCAGTTCGGCCCTTGCCACCTGTCGCCGATGCACCGCATCCGGGCCATCCGCCAGACGCAGGGTGCGCAGATGCGTCCACATCGTGGACAGCGGCACATCCTGACTGATGCCTTGTGCGCCGAACATCTGCACCGCCTCGTCCACCACCTTGAGCGCCATGCGCGGGGCGACAACCTTGATCTGGTGGATCCAGGGCGCCGCCGCCCGCGCATCGCCCTGATCCATCATCCACGCCGCCTTTAGGCACAGCAACCGCGCCTGTTCGATCTCCATACGGCACTCCGCGATGATGTCGTAATTCGCCCCAAGCTGCGCCAGCGGCTTGCCGAAGGCCTCGCGCGCCAGCGACCGGCGGCACATCAATTCAAGTGCCGCCTCCGCCTGCCCGATCGCGCGCATGCAATGATGGATGCGCCCCGGCCCAAGCCGCCCCTGCGCGATCTCGAAGCCGCGCCCCTCACCCAGCAACAGGTTCTCCGCCGGCACGCGGACATTCGTGAAGCGGAAATGCATATGCCCGTGCGGCGCGTCGTCATGGCCATAAACCTGCATCGGGCGCAGCTTTTCGATACCGGGGCTGTCGGCGGGCACCACGATCATCGAATGGCGCTGATGCCTCGGCGCGCTGTCATCGCCGCTGCGCACCATGACGATGTAGACCGCACAGCGCGGATCACCCGCCCCCGTCGCCCACCATTTCTCGCCATTGAGGACATAGCCATCGCCGTCCCGCACACAGGACATCGCGATATTGGTGGCATCCGAACTGGCGACATCCGGCTCGGTCATGAGGTAAGCCGACCGGATCTCCCCCTCCAGCAGCGGCGCCAGCCAGCGCGCCTTCATCTCGTCGGTGCCATAGCGCTCGAACACCTCCATATTGCCGGTATCGGGTGCGTTGCAGTTGAACACCTCCGCCCCCATCGGCGTGCGGCCCATCTCTTCGGCGAAATAGGCATACTCCACCGTGCTCAGCCCATGGCCCTTGTCGCTGCCCGTCAGCCAGAAGTTCCACAGCCCGCGCGCCTTGGCCTTGGCCTTCAACCCTTCGAGGATCTCCGCCTGCCGCGCGGTATACTGCCAGCGATCCCCCTTGCCGATCTCGGCGGCGTACTCCGCCTCCAGCGGCATGATCTCGTCGCGCACCATGGCGCGCACCCGACCCAGCAGCGCGCGGGTCTCGTCCCGCATCCCGAGGTTCATCTCCATGCCATGCATCCTCCCGCATATGCGGCGCAGCGCGCCGCGTTCTGCCAAGGGATAGCCGCCCATTGCGCCAAGCGCCAGCCCTGCCCCCGGTTGCGCCCCTCTTCCCTGCGCGCCCCTGCGCGCTAGACTGAGCGCCATGACCGCACCCCTTTTCATCGGCTCCGAAATCTATCGCGGCTCCAGCTATGGGGCACGCCATCCACTGTCGATCCCCCGAGTGCCCACCGTGATCGACCTCAGCCGCGCGATGGGCTGGCTGCCGCCAGCGCAATACCGCACCAGTCCCCGCGCGCGCCCCGCCGCCCTGACCGCGTTTCACACTCCCGCCTATGTCGCGGCCCTGCAAGAGGCCGAGACCACAGGTCATGTCAGCCCCGCGATACGCGCGCGCCACGGACTTGGCACGCTGTCCAACCCGATCTTTCCCGAGATGTTCCGCCGCGCCGCCACCGCCGCAGGCGGCTCGCTTCTGGCGACCGAGCTTCTGGCCAATGGCGGCGCGGTCTATAATCCCGGCGGCGGCACCCATCACGGGATGGCCGACCGGGCCTCTGGCTTTTGCTATCTCAACGATCCCGTTCTGGCGCTCAAGGCGCTCTTTGCCCAAGGTCTGACCCGCATCGCCTATGTCGATATCGACGCGCATCACTCCGACGGGGTCGAAGCAGCCATGGCCGGCACACCGGGGCTTTTGATGATCTCCACCCATGAGGAAAACCGCTGGCCCTTCACCGGCGCGCTGCACGACACGGCCCAAGGCACCGCGTTCAACCTGCCCTTGCCCCGCGGCAGCCATGACGACGACGCCGCCTTCGCCCTGCACGAGCTGATCCTGCCCGCGCTGTCGGCCCATCGCCCTCAGGCCATTGTCCTGCAATGCGGCGCCGATGCGGTGCTCGAGGATCCTCTCTCGCGGCTGGCATGGTCCAACAACGCCCATTTCGACGCCTTGCGCCACATCGCCCCGCTCAGCCCCCGGCTTCTGCTGCTCGGCGGCGGCGGCTATAACCCATGGAGCGTCGGACGCCTCTGGACCGGCCTCTGGGCCACGCTCAACGGCCATACGATCCCCGAGCATCTGCCCGATCCGGCGCGCGATGTGCTGTCTGCCCTCAGCTGGTCGCGCAAGGGCAGCACCCCGCGCCCGGAACATTGGGCCACGACCATCCGTGACACACCCCGCCCCGGCCCCGTGCATGATGCCGTCCGCACCGGCGTGCAGACATTGCGGGCGCGTCTGGCGGCGCATGTCTGACGCGCCCGTCTGACGCCCCCACCTGACGCACGGGCCTGCCCCCTTGCAATCCCCCCCAATCCGGGCGACCTCTAGGGTCCAGACCGCTTTGCCACAAAACGGACCCCGCCATGTCCTCCAGCACACCGCCCTCCAACGATCCTTTCGCCATTCCCGCCGACACGCTCGGGATGGATTCCGCCACGATGCGCCGTCTGGGTCACAAGGTGGTGGACATGGTCGTCGACCGGCTGGAGCGCCGCAACACCGAGGCGGTGATCACCACCGGCAAGGCCGACGATCTGACGGCCCGCCTCGGCGGGCCGCTGCCCGATGCGCCATCGGACCCCGACGCGGCTCTGGATTTGCTGGCCGAGGTGGCGCTGACCAACATGCAGCATGGCGATCACCCGCGCTATTTCGCCCGCGTCCCCGGCCCTGCGGCCTTCGCCGCCACGCTTGGCGACTGGCTCGGCACCGGCTTCAACACGATCTGCGCCAGCTGGGGCGGCGGCTCGGGTCCGGCGGTGGTGGAAACCACCGTCTGCGCTTGGGTGGCCGAGATGCTGGGCCTGCCCGCCCGCACCGAAGGCGTGCTGTTGTCGGGCGGCTCGATGGCCAATTTCACCGGCTTCTGCGTCGCCCGCTTCGAAATCGGCGCAGGCGTGGCCTATCTCACCGATCAGACCCACGCCTCGCTGCCGCGCAATCTGCTCCAGATGGGCCTTGTCCCCGAGCAGATCCGCATCCTGCCCTCGGATGATGCCCTGCGCATGAGCGCCGATACGCTTGCCCACGCCATCGCCGAGGACAAAGCCGCTGGCCGTCGCCCGATGATGGTGGTCGCCACCGCCGGCAGCACCAATACCGGCGCGACCGATCCGCTGGAGGCCATCGCCGATATCTGCGCCGCCCACGACATCTGGATGCATGTCGACGGCGCTTACGGCGCGCCCGCCGCGATCACGGACCGGGGCCGCGCCACGCTTGCCGGGCTCGAGCGCGCGGATTCGGTCGTGCTCGACCCGCATAAATGGTTCTTCCAGCCTTATGATCTGGGTCTGTGCCTTGTCACCCGCCCCGGCGCCCTTGAGCGGTGCTTTTCCATGAACCCCGAATATCTGCGCGACGTGCAAGCCACCTCGGGCGAGGTGAATTACGGCAATCGCAGCCTCGAACTCAGCCGCCGGTCGCGTGCGCTCAAACTGTGGATGTCGCTGCGCACCCACGGTGCGCAGGCGTTCCGCGACGCGGTCCTGCGCGGCATCGAGCTGGCCGAATTCACCGAAGACCACCTGCGCCACAACCCCTCCCGGTGGGAGATCATCACCCCCGCACAGCTTGGCATTGTCTGCTTCGCCCATCGCGGCTCGGACGCGGCCGACCATGCCGCGCGCGCCGCACGCGTCTCGGCCTCGGGTTTTGCCACGCTGTCCTCGACGATGCTCAAGGACCGCTCGGCGCTCCGGCTGTGCACGATCAATCCCTTGACCACCGAAGACGACATCACCCGCACGCTCGAGATGCTGGCCGCGCCGAACTGAGGCCGTCAGCCCCGATATGTCGTTTCGAAAAACAGGCCAATAAAGCCCAAAAATCCGGACTGTTTCCTGAAATCGGGTTAACTAATCAAACTCCCGCACAGGTCTTGCCGCGACCGCGTCCAACGGCCTGCCCCTTCTGGCAGCAGGTCCAAGCCTGATGGGCGTCCCGGGCCACCGCCGCAAGGCCCAGAAAGGCTGAACGAAGATCCTATGACATCGCTTGGGCGGGCCTTGCGCCCGCCCTTTGCGTCAAGGGCGCGGTCACGCTGTCCACCCACGTCCTCAATGCCGCGGTTTCAGGGGCCAGCGGGATGGCCAGGCCCTCGGTGAAACGCTCGAATGCCTCCCGGTTGAGCGCATTGAGGCCGACAAGCACGGGAATGTCCATCGCCAGAGCCTCGGCGATCACGTCACGAAACCCGCGCCCCTCGGCCTCGTGCTTGCCGAACTTGTTCACGATCAACAGATCAGCGCCCTGCGCCAGCCGCTCGGCCACCAGCCCCACCGCCGTCTCCAGCACATTCGGGTCCAACCGGCAGCCGCGCGCCGATGGCCCCAGATCCTGACTGATGCGCAGCACCGGACCCTCTGGCAGAACGCGCACATTCATGTCGCACGGTCCTGCCGTACCATAGGCGGGGTTGACAGTATTGATCTGGACGGTGCCACAGCACCGAAGGCCAGAGGCCGCCAGCTCCGCCGCAAGCGACGCAAGGATCAGATCCATATCGCCGCGCCCCGGCGCCATCGTGTAGGCAATGTTCATCTGTCATCTCCTCAGACTGGGCAAAGGGTTGGAATGCCACCCGCCCCGTCGAAATTCCGTCCTTGGTCATACCAAGTTCGGCCTGCGCCGCCAATGCCGCCAGTTGCCGCGCGAGCGCTTCGGGATCGTCGGCGCCACGGGCGCATCTTAAACGCAAAGCCACGCACAGACACGGGCGTCCCATTGCCGTCTCAAGGCGCGCGACCTGCAGGGCCGGCGCCGGTGTCCCGCCCGTTGACAGCCTCCGATCCCGGCGGCATGACCCTCCGGGGATCTTTTTTCGCCGACACAGGAACATCAGGACCAGACGATGCGCGACCTTCCGGAACAGATCGAAGGCTACGGCGCCGTGCGCGCCCATGACGACAGCACAGGCCCGGCCCCCTGCCGGTCCAAGCTGCTCGCTGATCTCGATGCCGCCATCGCCGCCTGCGAGCTGTCCGACGGCGCGACTGTGTCGTTCCACCACCATCTTCGCAACGGCGACGCGGTGCTGAACATGGTGCTTGATCGTCTGGCCGCGCGTGGTCTCAAGAACCTGCATGTCGCCGCCACCTCGATCTTCCCGGTCCATGCTCCGCTGGTGGGGCATATCCGCGCCGGCACCGTCACGCGCCTGTCCGCCAGCTTCATATCCGGCCCCGTGGGCGAGGCGATCAGCCATGGCCTCGTGCCGCATCCCGTGGTGCTGCGCACCCATGGCGGGCGGGCACGGGCGCTCGACATGGGCGAATTGCAGGTCGATGCGGCCTTCGTGGCCGCCCCTGCCGCCGACGAGATGGGCAATCTCTCGGGCCGCGTCGGCCCGACCGCCTGCGGCACGCTCGGCTATCCGCTCACCGATGTCGAGGTCGCCCGCCGCGTGATCGCCGTAACCGATACGCTGGTGCCCTTCCCCGCCCCCGCCATAGACATCCCGCAAGGCAAGGTGCATCACGTCGTGGCTGTGGACCGGATCGGCGATGCGTCGGGCATCGCTTCGGGCACGACGACCCCCGCAACCGACCCCGTCAGCACCCGCATCGGAGACACCGCCGCAGCGGTGATCGCCGCCAGCGGCCTCTTGACCGACGGCTTCTCGTTCCAGACCGGCGCGGGCGGCATTTCGCTCTGCACCGCCGCCGCCGTGGGACGCCTGATGATCGAACACCGCGTCACCGGCAGTTTTTGCGCCGGCGGCATCACCGGCTTTCACGTCGACATGCTGAACGCCGGCCTCTTCCGGGCGCTGATGGATGTGCAATGCTTCGATCTCGCGGCGGTGCGCTCTTATCAAACCGATCCCCGTCACCAGATGATGAGCGCGGCCACCTATGCCGCCCCCCATATCGGCGGCGCCGTGGTGGACCGGGTGGATGCCGTGGTTCTGGGCGCCGCCGAGGTGGACCTTGCCTTCAACGTCAACGTGACCACCAAGGCGGGCGGCATCGTGATCGGCGGCTCTGGCGGGCATGCCGACACCGCCGCTGGCGCGCGCCTGACCATCGTCACGACGCGCCTGACCGCTGCGGGCTTTCCCAAGATCGTGCCGCATGTGGGCACCCTGACCACACCCGGCGCAACGGTTGACGTGGTGGTCACCGATCATGGCATCGCGGTCAACCCGCTGCGCCCCGCGCTGGCCGCGCGGTTGCGCGCCGCCGGGCTTGCGCTCTGCGGCATCGAGTCCCTCTGCGATCAGGCCGCCCACCTTGCCACGCGCCCCACACCGCCCAGCCCCTCGGGGCGTATCGTGGCGGTGTCGGAATATCGTGACGGCAGCGTGACCGACGTGATCCGCCAGATCGAGCATGGCCATAGAACCGCCTGACCCGCAGCCCGCCGCATCATTGCCTTGGACCCGCACCGCGCTAAGCCCATTGGCAAGACGCAAGGAACCCTCATGCCCCGCCCACGCCCCGCCGCCTTCGCCATCCCCGGAGACCTGTCCAGTCCGACGGGCGGCTATCACTATGACCGCCACCTTTTGTCCGCCCTGCGCGACGCGGGCCGCGAGGTGGCCCATATCCGCCTGCCCGACGGGTTCCCCCACCCGTCCAAGGCGCAGATGTCCGAAGCCTGCGACCAGCTGGCCAAGGTGCCCTGCGACCACATCCTGATCGTCGATGGTCTGGCCTTCGGCGCGCTGCCCACAGACGCGCTTGACCATATCACCGCCCCGATCGTGGCGCTTGTCCATCACCCGCTTGCCCATGAAAGCGGCCTGCCCCAACCCGAGGCCGCGCGCCTTCGGGCGCTGGAAAAGGCCAATCTCACCCGCGCCGCGCATATCCTCGTGCCAAGCCCTCATATCAAGGATGTCTTGCTGGCCGATTACGCCGTTGATCCAGACCGCATCACGGTGATCCGCCCCGGTCGACCCGATCTCACGCCAAAGACCGCGCCAGCACCCGCCACACCCGATCCCGATGCGCCGCCTCTGATCCTCTCGGTTGGCCTTCTGCATCCCCGCAAGGGCCATGACAC
Organism: Roseobacter sp. AzwK-3b; assembly: GCF_000170875.1. Classification (NCBI taxonomy): domain Bacteria; kingdom Pseudomonadati; phylum Pseudomonadota; class Alphaproteobacteria; order Rhodobacterales; family Roseobacteraceae; genus Roseobacter; species Roseobacter sp. AzwK-3b. The sequence goes on along the minus strand of NZ_ABCR01000017.1, from coordinate 15,371 downwards.
CCTGATCGACGCGCTGTCGCAGATCACCGACCAGCCATGGCGCGCGGTCATCGTCGGTGCGCCATGGGCGCCGGGACATGCCGACGCCCTGACCCGGCAGATCGACAGCGCGGGCCTGTCGGGCCGTGTCCATCTCGCAGGCCGGGTCGAGCGTGCCACGCTCGACCGTCTTTATTCCGAGGCCTACGCCTTCGCGCTGGCCACCCGCTACGAAGGCTACGGCATCGTGTTCGACGAGGCGCTGATCCACGGACTGCCCATCGTCTCGACCACCGCAGGCGCGGTGCCCGGCACGGTGCCCGCCGCCGCTGGCACGCTGATCGCCCCCGAAGATGCCAAGGGCTTTGCCGACGCTCTCAGCACCCTTCTGCAGGACAGGACGCTCCACGCCGCCCAATCCGCCGCAGCACTCATGGCCGGTGCGGCCCTTCCCCTCTGGTCCGACGCCGCAGACCTTGTGGGCGTGATCCTCGACCGGATCGCAGGTTACGGCAAATGAGCGCCGCTGATCTCTCGCTCGCCGTGACCCTTGCGCAGCAGGCGGGCGACATTCTCTTGCGTCATTGGCAGACCCGCGACAGCCTCGCCATCAGCACCAAACGCGCGGGCGATTTCATGTCCCACGCCGATCTCGATGCCGAAACCTTTCTGCGTGACGCGTTGCGCACCGCCCGCCCCTCCGACGGCTGGCTTGGCGAGGAAACCGGTGCAGACGGAAGCTCCAAGCGTGTCTGGATCGTCGATCCGCTGGACGGCACCACCAATTTTCTGCGGGGCATCCCGCATTGGGCCGTCTCCATCGCCCTGCGCGAAGCGGGCAGGCTCACCGTCGGCGTGATCCACGACCCGATCAAATCCGAAACCTTCGCCGCGCGATGCGGCGCCCCGGCTACCCTGAACGGCCAACCGATCCGGACCGCCCCGACCACAACCCTCGAGCCTGCCCTTTTCGGCACCGGCATTCCCTTCGGCGGCATGGCCCATATCGACGACCACGCCGCCGATATCGCGCGGCTGATGCCGCTCTGCGCGGGTGTGCGCCGGATGGGGGCCGCTTCGCTTGACCTGGCCTATGTCGCCGCAGGGCGGCTCGATGGCTTCTGGGAACGCCGCCTGCAGCCTTGGGACATTGCCGCAGGCCTCGTGATCCTGCAGCAATCCGGCGCACGGACCGAAGGCTGGCACAGCACCGAAAACCCTCAGGACAGCGGCACGGTCATCGCCGCAGCACCCGCCTTGTTCGACGCCTTCGCCCGCGTCCTTCGCGCGGGCTGAACCACGCGGATCACACGCCGTTACTCAGGCAGGCGCGCAAACAGATCACCCGAGCTCGCATCCGCCTGCAACCCGTCCAGCCATTCCCTCGCCGCCGCCGCATCGCGCCAATCCGGCCACAAGAAGCCTCCCGTCTCGCCCTGCACCGGGTTGAACCGGTACTCCCCCAGCTCCGACAGCCGGTCGATCACCGCATGGGTCAGATGCGGAAATCCCGGCAGAAACTCGACCGAGATGAGCGGCACCGGCTGCGACAGCCCCGCCAGAACGTCAATCTCGAACCCCTCGACATCGATCTTGATGTAACGCGGCACGCCATATTGCGCGATCAGCCCATCCAGCGTGACCATCCGCACGCGCTGCCTGCGATCCCATTTCACATGGCCGAAACCGGGCGCATCCCGCGCGCCCTCGACGAAATCGCCGCGCAAGGACGACACGGTGGGATGACGCGACGACACAGCCATCTCGGCCTCGGTCTCACTGGCGCCCGCCGCCGCCTCGATCAGGGTGATATCGCGCGGCAACGTGAGGCGCAGAAACCCTGCAAACGGGTGTTGCGGCTCCAATGCCACGACCCGCGCGCCCGCCGCCCGCATCGCCCGTGCCCTCGTGCCCACATGCGCGCCCACATCGATCACCAGATCCCCGGGTTCCAGAAGACCGTGATAGAACCGCCGCCAGGCCCGCCTCGACACGGGATTGTGATAGATCACCAGCGACCGAAGAAACCCCATCCAAAGCGCCATTGCCCCGCCTTTCCACAGTCTGATAACATCCAGATAGCACGCCCTCGCGGCTGTCCAGCGCCCCGATCGGCAAAGCTTTGCACATTTTTCGCAAGCCACTTGTCTTGGGCTGTGGTGGCCTACCTACTTAAGTATAGGACACGGATATCGGACCCGCGACAATGCACAGTCGACCCACCAGCGCTCAGCGCCGCCAGTCCGCCCGCTTTGCGGGTCGCGGTCGCGTGTCCGGGGCGTCCATCCTGACCCCGCAGGTTCTGGCATGACCGCAACCGCGCTGTGGTGTATCGCACCCCACACGGTCGATCTGCGACCGGCCCAACTGGGCGAGGGGATCGGCGTCGAGACGCTGTTCACCGCAATCAGCCGCGGCACCGAACGGCTGGTCTTCGAAGGCCGCGTGCCCACAAGCGAGGCGCAGACCATGCGCGCCCCCGCTCAGGAAGGCGCCTTTCCCTTTCCGGTCAAATACGGCTATTGCGCCGTTGGCCGCGTGTCCGATGGCGATCTGCGCGGGCGCGCCGTTTTTGCCCTGCATCCCCACCAGACCCGCTTTCGCATGGACCGCGCGATGCTGACCCCCCTGCCCGACGACCTGCCCCCCGAACGTGCCGTGCTGGGGGCCAATATGGAAACCGCGTTGAATATCCTGTGGGACAGCGGCGCTGCGGCGGGCGACCGGATCGCCGTGATCGGCGCAGGCGTCGTGGGCGCGCTTACCGGATATCTTGCCTCCCGCCTGCCCGGCGCCGATGTCACCCTGATCGACACCGCCCCCGGTCGCGCCGCTCTGGCCGACACGCTCGGCTGCGCCTTTGCCGCGCCGGACATGGCCCCCGAAGGATGCGACGTGGTCATGCATGCCACCGCCAGCGCCGCGGGCCTTGCCACCGCGATCGACTGCGCCGGCGCGGGCGCCACCATCGTCGAGGCAAGCTGGCATGGCGAGGGGTCCACGCCCGTGCCGCTTGGCGGCGCCTTCCACAGCCGCCGCCTGCGCCTTGTCAGCAGTCAGGTGGGCCACCTGCCCCCCGCCCGCACCCCGCGCTGGACCCATGCGCGCCGCATGGCCAAGGCGCTCGATCTGCTGCGCGATCCGGCGCTCGATGCGCTGATCTCGGGCGAAACCCCGTTCGAGGATCTGCCCGCGCACTACGCCCGGATCCTCACCGATCCCGACACGCTGTGTCACCGCATCCGCTACACCACACCCACCTGAGGAGAGCCCATGTTCGCCGTCGAAGTCCGTGACCATATCATGATCGCCCATTCCCTGCCCTCGCCCGTCTTCGGCCCGGCCCAGGGCATGCACGGCGCGACCTTCACCGTCGACGCAGCCTTCTATACCGCCGATATCGACGCGCACGGGCTGGTCGTGGATATCGGTCTCGCGACCGAGGCGCTGACCGATACACTGGCGCCGCTGCGCTACAAGAACCTCGACGAAATCCCTGAATTCGCGGGAAAATTCACGACAACCGAATTCCTGTGCAAACATATCTTCGACCGCATGGCCGAGGCGGTCCGCGACGGGCGCCTCAAGGATGACGGGCGCGTGCGCAAGCTGCGCATCCAGCTGCACGAAAGCCACGTCGCCCGCGCCTGGTATGAGGGTGACATCTGACATGGCCTTCACCGCCGACTGGCTGGCCCTTCGCGAACCCGCCGACCATGCCGCGCGGGACAGCACCCTGCTGCGCCGCGCGGCAAAGGCGGCGGGGGCCACGCCGGTCATTCTGGATCTCGGCTGCGGCACCGGCTCGACCGTGCGCGCCATGGCGCCGCATCTGCCGGCGGGCACAACTTGGCGGCTGGTGGACAATGACCCCGCCTTGCTGGCGCTGGCCGCCAAGGCCGCAGGCCCCGAGACAAGAACATATTCCCTCGATCTGGCCGATCCGGGCGCGCTGCCCCTCGGCGGGGTGACGCTCGTGACCGCCTCGGCGCTGCTTGACCTCATGCCGCGCGACTGGGTCGCGGCGCTAGCCGCGCGGCTCACGGTGCCGTTTTATGCCGCGCTCTCATATGACGGGCAGATGTCCTGGGAGCCCGCCGATCCCCTGGATGCGCCTGTCACCGAAGCCTTCAACCGCCACCAGCTGAGCGACAAGGGGCTTGGCCCCGCCCTTGGCCCCGGCGCCGTCACCGCAAGCACCGCCATCTTTGACGCGGCGGGCTTCGACGTGGCGCAGGCCGACAGCCCTTGGGCCCTTGGCCCCGACACCGCGACACTTCATGCCAGCCTGCTCGAGGGCATCGCCACCGCCGCCGCCGAAACCGGCTTGGCCGAGGCTCTAGACTGGGGCCAAAGACGCCGCGACCGCGCCGTGCAGACAATCTGCACCATCGGGCACGGCGACATTCTGGCCCTGCCCCGTTCCCTCTCCACGGAGACCACCCATGCAGCCGATTGATGTCAATTCCCGCGTCTGGGACCGGCTTCTGGCCGTGCGTCAGGGCTTGTCCTGCACCTGTTGCGGCCGTTGGAGCCAAAACGAAAACGCCGCCCTGGCACTCTACGGCCCCCTGGCGCGGCGCGATTTGGGACCGATCACCGTGGCCCAGATCGGCCAGTCTCTGGACGGGCGCATCGCCACCGTCACGGGCGACGCGCGCGACGTCTCCGGCCCCGACGGGCTGGCGCATCTGCACCGGATGCGGGCGCTGGTCGATGGCGTGGTCATCGGCGTGCGCACCGCGCTGCATGACAGCCCGCGCCTGACCGTTCGGCTGTGCAAAGGTCCGAACCCCGCACGCATCGTCATCGACCCACGCGGACGCCTGCCCGATGACGCCCCCCTGCTGCGCGCCGACGGCACCCGCCGGATCGTCATTCAGGCCGTGGACCGCCCCCGCCCCGCCGGGGTCGAGGTGATCCGCCTGAACGACCGCGAAAGCCTGCTCGACCCGGCTCAGATCCTCTCGGCGCTGCGGGCCAAGGGCCTCTCGACCCTGATGATCGAAGGGGGCGGGATCACCATCTCGCGCTTTCTCGAAGCACGGCGTCTCACCCGGTTGCAAGTGGCCGTGGCCCCGCTTCTGATCGGCGCCGGGCCTCAGGGGCTGACCATGCCCTCGCCCACCGAGAAACTCTCGGACGCGATCCGCCCGCAGACCCGCGCCTTTTCGCTGGGATCGGATGTGGTGTTCGACTGCGCCCTCGATGACACCGCACTGGCCGCAGGCGTGCCGCTGCATGCGCGACCCGCCCGGCTCGCGCGGCCCTGATCAACCCGGCATCACCGGCGCGCGGCGCCGCTTGAGCACGATCGCAACCCCCGGCAGCACCGAAACCAGCAACATCAGGCCGAAGGCCACACTGGCGGCCAGCCCGCCCGCCGCCGAGGCACCGGCCACCGGAAACAGCACCGCCGCCGCCCCCTCTCGCAGCCCCCAGCCGCCGATCGTCAGCGGCACCAGCATCATCAGCAAGATCAGCGGCACGAAGGCCGCCACGGCGGCCACCGACAGGGGATGCCCCACCGCCTGCGCGCAAAAGCCGAACGCCGCCAGATTGCAGATCGTGGTCGCAAGGCTGAGCGCGATCTGCGGGCCGATCACCTGCCGCGCGAAAAGGCACCGCACCATCCCCTGCCAGACCGGCGCCACCGCCCGCCCGATCCGGCCCCGCATACGGGCCAGCACCGCGCCACACACCGGCAAAGCCAACCCGCAGGCCAAGCCCAGCACAACGGGCCAGATCAGCCAGTCGGGCCAGACAACGCCCCCCGGCACCGCGACCGTCAGCCCGAACGCCAGCGCCGTGACCGCGAAAAGCCCCATCTGCCCCGCAAGACGCTCGAACACCACCGCCTGACCGGATGCCAGTAACCCCGCCTGCCCCCGCGCGCGGATCGCGCGGCCCGCATCCCCAATCACGCCCCCGGGCAGCGATTGGTTCACCACCTGGCTCAGGTAATATTCCCGCACCGCCTCATTGATGCTCAGATGGATGCCCAAGGGCGCCGCCGTCACCCGCCAGCGCAGTGCCGAAAGCACCGTCTGCAGGCTCAGCGCAGCAAGCGCAGCGGCCAGCCAGCGCATATCCGCCCCGGCCAGACTGCGCGCCGCCTCTTCTCCGCCAGCGACCCGCCACAGCAGGGCCAGCAGCCCCACCGCCAGCACCCCTTGCCCCGCGCGTATCACCGTCCCCCGGATGCCGCGGCGCATCACTGCGTGACCCGGGCCGAACCAGCCTCGCCCACGCTCGGGCTCGAATAGGCCTCGATCAGCAGGTCGCGCATCTCCTGCATCCCGCGGATCGGCCTGTCCGGGTCGGGGATCAGACCCTCGCTCCAGCCCCAGCTCTCGATCCGCGCCACCAGATGCGGCGGCCCGATCACATGCACCGGCACGTCCGCGCGCGTATCCAGCGCCACGAAATCCGCCGCCTGATGATCCCCCAGCACGATCATCAGCGGCGCGGTGCCCGCGTGCCGCTCGGCATAGGCGAAGACCACCGACAGCGCATAATCCACCGCATCGCGATACTGCTCGCGCACCCGGTCCCGGTCGCGCCAGACCTCTTCCGGCGTCGGCCCGGACGTGGCCATCTCGTTGAACACCTGCCCATCCCCGATGCTGTCCCACTCCACCAAGTCCGGCACAGGCACCCACGGCGCATGCGACGAGCCAAGCGCCATCTGCACAAAGGACGGCCCATCCGCCTGCCCGTTGCGCACCAGCCGGTCCAGCGCCGCAAAGGTGAATTGATCGGGCATCGTCACCCAGTTGAACGGCGCGCCCTCATATCCCAGATCCGCCGCCGCCAGCACCGTGTCAAAGCCCATCACCGCCGATTCCGGCCAGTCGAGCGTGATCTGCGGCATCACCGCCGCCGTGTGAAACCCCGACCTTGCCGCGATATGAAACAGCGTCTCGCGCCCCGAGGCCAGCACCGCACCATAGCGCGTCTGATCGTTGACCAGAAGACCATTGGCGAAAGTCGCATGCGACAGCCAGCTTTGCCCGCCGCGCGTCGGCGCGCGCAGCAGTCCCGACACCATCGACAGCCCCAGATCGCGCAGCACCGCCTCGTTGCGCTCCAGCGTCTCGCGATGCTGGCCCGCATAAAAGGGCGTATCCAGACTGGTGCGGCCATAGCTTTCGACGAACACCACCAGCACATCGCGGTCGATCCCGTCCAGCAGGCCAGTCGCCCCGGCATAGGGATCTTGCCGCGCCGCGATGCGAAACGCCCTGAGATCGCGCAGCGTGTCGCGCACCATGACCACCCGCTCGACACCCACGCGCGCCGTGAAAGCCGCACCGGGCGGGCTTACCCCAAGGCTCCAGCGGCCCATGGTCTGCCCGATCTCGGCCACCGCCACCACCGCCGACAGCACCGCCCCCGTGCCCGCGATCCATGCGGTGACCTTTGGTGCGGCAAGCACCGCCCAAACCCCCGTCGCCCACCAGATCGCCCAACCGATCCCGATGGCCGCCGCAACCGCCGCCAGACCGACCAAAGCCGCGGGCACCACGCCAATGGAGCCCGCCAGCAACCTCAAGCCCGCCTCGATCAGCATGACATCCGCCACCGGGTTGAACCCGCGCGCCAGCGCCGTGAACATCGCGAAATCAGCCGTCTTGAGGATAACCAGACTCGTCAGCGCCGCGCTCAGCACGATCCGCAGCACAAGCACCGCCCGCCCCCTCAGGGCCACAAGCCCAAGCAGCAGGGCCGGCAATTCCAGCGGCACCAGCACCAGCGCCCGCCAGGTCATCGCCGCCGGATGATTGGGCTGGATCAGCACCAGATGCAGCACCAGCGCCGCCACCAGCAGCCGGATCAGCCCGCTACGGCCCGGCACGCTCAAGCGCGCCTCCTCCATAACCACAGGATGTCGCGCCCGAACGACCAGCACAGCGCCGCCGCCGCCAACGTGATCGCCGCATGGGCCAGCGGCACCGGCAGACCCGGCACCTGCAGGCCGATCAGAACCCCGATCTGGATCACGCAGACCCATTTGCGCCCGATCCGGTCGGGCAACGGCGCGTCCAGCCACGGCAAAATCCGGCCCGCAGCGGCAAAGACATAGCGCGGCATCCCAAGCGCAAGCACCGCCGCCCCGGCACTTCCCGCCGCAAAGGCACTCACCGCCAGCACCAGCCCCAGCCCCGCATCCACCTCCATGTCGAAGCGCGCGCCGAATTGCGACACCAGATGCTGCCGCCGCGCAAGCCAGCCATCCACCCCGTCAAGCGCCAGCGCAACCGCCGCCACCATCAGAACACCCCATTGCGCCCCGCTTCCCGACACAAGCGGCGCAACCAGCGCCGACATCAGCGCGAGGCGCAACAGCGTCACCAGATTGCACAGGCCCAGCGCGCGATGCGGATAGCTGCGCGCCATCACCCACCCCGCCAGCACGACCGCCGCGCCATAGACGCCGAGGGCCGCGCCCACCGGCAGCCACCCTTGCGCCTTCAGCCCGAATCCAAGCCCCACGACCACCACAGCCCCCAGACCAGCCGCCGCCGCGAACCGCCGAAGCGGAACCAGCCGACCGCCAGGGTCGGGCGCATGGGGCACAGGCCGTGCCATATCGGGATAAGCGATGCTCATTCCTCTTAGTTTAGCTCAGCGCGGCCACGGTCAAGCCCTCCCTTGCAGGCCCGGACCTTGCTGCGCGCCCATCCGCTCAAGCACTTGAACCCGCCCCTCTCGACGCTACCTGAAGATGAAACGAGGCCCAGCATGATGGATCACACCGCTCCGCAGTACACGACGACCGCCCGGCTCCTGCACTGGATCATGGCCGTGCTGGTGCTCGCGATGATCGCTGCAGGCTTCTTGATGGTGCAGGACGGGCTTGGCCGCTCGCTCCAGAACGCGCTCTTCATCTTTCACAAGAATGTCGGTGTGCTGGTGCTGCTCCTGATGGTCCTGCGCATCGCCTATCGCCTGATCCAGCCGCCGCCACCCCTGCCCGCGGATCTGCCCTCCTGGCAGGCCCGCGCCGCTGGCGCGAGCCATCTGGCGCTTTATGTCCTGCTCGTGGTGATGCCCGTTGCGGGCTATGTCAGGGTCAAGGCCGGTGGCTTCCCGATCGAGGCTCTGGATGCGCTTGGCGTCCCCTCGCTCGTGCCGCGCTCCGAGGGGCTGGCCGATCTTGCGAAAGCCGTTCACCATTATGCCGCATTTGTGATCGCCGGGATCGTGCTTGTGCATGTTTCCGCCGCTTTCTACCACGGAATGCTGCGGCGCGACGGCGTCTTTTCGCGCATGTGGCCACCCGTGATCCGTTCCGCGAAATAGCCTCTTGTCGGGCCGAAAGCGCACGATATGTGTTGGCGCTAACTGACCCTAGAATCAACGACATCAGCCCTTTTTTCAACGGATGAAATCCCACTGCCATGGCCCTCTCCGAACATCTTCTTCGACCGGCGGGAACGCCGGCCGCATCATGGCTCCCCTCGCCCGGCGCGGGCACGGCATTTGCCGCGCTCACGCTGGCGCTCGCAACGCTCATCACCGGGGCCTTCGCCCTGTCGATCAGCCATTGGTCACCGCTTGCCATAGCCGCGCTGGCGCTGCTCGCGCTCAACGCGGCCTGGGTCTCGGGGGGCGCGGCCACCGCCCTGATCGGGCTTCTGGCGCCCGCCCGGCCGATGCCATCTGTCCCCGATCACTGGACCCCGTCCAGCCGCACCGCGATCCTCGTGCTCCTGTGCAAGGAAGACCCCGACGCTCTCGCGGCCTATCTGCGTGATCTCGGCGCCCGCCTGCAGCGCCGTGGGCTGGACCGGGCTACCGCCATTTTCGTGCTGTCGGACACCTCGGGCGAGGCGTTTGTCGCCCGCGAAGAGGCCGCGATGCGCGCTCTGGTGGCCAACGGCACGATCACCTATCGCCGCCGCGCCCTCAATACCGGGCGCAAACCCGGCAATATCGCCGATTGGCTGGACGATCAGGGCGCAGACTTCGACCATATGCTGATCCTCGACGCCGACAGCCGCATGTCCTGCACGCGCATCCGCCGCCTCATCCACCAGATCGAGACGCGCCCCCGCACCGGCCTCATTCAGGCCGGCATGGCCCTGATCCCGGCGCAAAGCCGCTTCGGCCAGCTTCAGCGCAACGCCGTGCGCCTGATGTCGGCCAATTTCGGGCGTGGCATGGCGGCATGGACAGGCCGTAACGGCAATTACTGGGGACATAACGCGATCATCCGCATCGCCGCCTTCCGCAATGCCGCGCGCCTGCCCCATCTGCCGGGGCGCGCCCCCTTCGGTGGCCCCCTGCTCAGCCATGATTTCATCGAAGCCGCCTTCCTGCGCCGGGATGGCTGGTCGGTCGAGCTTGACCCCGATCTGACCGGCAGCGCCGAGGATGCCCCCCAGACCCTCGACGCCTTCCACCGCCGCGACCGCCGCTGGTGTCAGGGCAACCTGCAGCATCTCCTCATGCTCACCGCCCCCGGATTGCACCCGGTCAGCCGGTTTCACCTCGCCTCTGGCGTTGTCAGCTATCTCGCCGCGCCGATCTGGCTGCTGCTGGTGATCCTGATGGCCTCGGGCGCGGTGCCGGTGTCCAGCGCCCTTCCCTTCGCGCTCATTGCCGCCGTGCTTCTGCTGCCCAAGCTCTGCGCCCTTGTCGGCAGGATCGCGCGGGATCGAACCGCGCGCCGCCGATGGATCAGCCTGCGCGCCTGGACCGCCGAGCTGATCCTCTCGAGCCTCGTCGCCCCGATCATGATGATCCGTCAGACAGGATCGGTGCTCTCGGTGGTCTCTGGCCGCGACTGCGGTTGGAAATCCGCGCGCGCGCCCCGCTGGCAGCCCCCTCGCGGCCTGCCCGAAAGCAGCGCGGGCCTTGCCATCGCAGCCCTGGCCTCAGTCTCCGAAGCGGGCGCGACACTCTGGCTGTTGCCGCTGATCCTGCCGCTTCTGGCCGCCCCCCTGCTTGTGCGCCTGCTGGACGCGCCCGCCCGATGAAACGCCGCGCCTTTCTCGCCGGGGCCTCGGCCCTGCTGGCCGCCCCCCGCACCCTGTCGGCCGGCACAGCCGTGCCCGCCGATCTTCTCGGATTGGCGCGCAGCATGGCCCGCCAAGCCTACAGGCCCAATGAAACACCCCTGCCCGCGCCCTTCGCCGGGCTGGACTATGACGCCTATCGCGGCATCCGCCCCCTTGCGGGGCGGGCCGCACAACTGCCGGTCGGTCCGGGCTACAGCGTGGACCTCCTGCCGCCGGGTCTCTATTTTCCCGATCCCGTGCAGATCGAACTGCCCCATCCCGAGGGTGTGCACGAGGTGCCCTTTTCGCCCGATCTCTTCAGCTTCGAGCCGCGCTATTTCGGCGACATCCCCGACACCGCCCCCGGCGCGGGCTTCTCGGGCCTGCGTCTGCGCCACCCGCTCAACAGCCCCGACGTGCTGGACGAGGTGATGGTCCTGCAAGGCGCCAGCTACTTCCGCGCCATCGGTCAGGCCATGGCCTATGGCCTTTCCGCGCGCGCCGTGGCGCTTGGCACCGGTGGCCCCACGCCCGAGGAATTTCCCCGCTTCACCCATCTGCGCCTGCATCCGCCCCAAGACGGCAAGATCAGGCTGGAAGGCGTGATCGACAGCCCGTCGCTTGCCGGTCACATCGACATGACCCTGCATCCCGGCACGGACACGCGTATGCAGATCGCAACCACCCTTCTGCCCCGCCGCGAGATCGCAGATATCGGCGTCGCCCCCCTGACCTCGATGTATCTCAAGGGACCGATGCGCGCGGCGGTGTCCGATGATTTCCGCCCCCGCGTGCATGACAGCAACGTGCTGGCGATCACCAATGGCGCGGGCGAGCATCTGTGGCGTCCCATCGCCAATCCCGCCACCCTGCAAGCGTCGGCCTTCGTCGATAACGGCCCCTCGGCCTTCGGTCTGTTCCAGATCCCCCGCCGCTACGCCGATTACGAGGATACCGAGGCCCGTTACCACGACCGCCCCTCTGCCATGGTGCGCCCCACCGGCAATTGGGGGCGCGGCGCCGTGGTGCTGGTGGAGATTCCGACCGATACGGAATTCATGGACAATATCGTGGCCTTCTGGCGCCCCGAGGCACCGCTCCTGCCCGGCAGCGAACACAGCTTCCGTTACAGCCTTGACTGGACGCTCGGTCGCCCCGATCAGACACCGCCGATGCGCATCCTGCAAAGCCGGTCTGGCCGCGAACACGATCAACCCGGTACGCGGCGTTTCGTGATCGACCTCTCCGGCGCCCCCGACGGGCTCAGCCCCGATATCTCGGTCAACGGCCCCGCCGAGATCCGCGGCATCGGCGCCTTCGCCCTGCCTGAGGGGCTTGGCACCCGTGTGACCTTCCTCCTGACCCCCAAGGACACCAGCGCGCTTGAGCTGCGCATGGTGATGCGCAACGACGCCTCGGGCCAGCCGGCAAGCCCCATCTGGCTGCACCGCTGGACCCCGGCCCGTGACGGCGGGGTGTGACGGCGGGGTATGACCCGGCGGATCCCGGGCGCCCTGCGGCTCGAAACCCGGCCTACACACTGCAATCCGGCGTTACACCCGACGGCGACACATTCGGCGCCGGTATCGGCAAGATCATCCGGCGGCGATTGCAGGCCACCCCACCCCACCCAACCGAACTATGGACTTAATTCCCTTTTAAAACAATAACTTGAAATCCATAGTTGATATAACGGATCAACAGCACATCCAGCGTTGATCGAAACAAACTCTTGGGGCAAACTCTACGGACGTTTGCCACGGGCCCTCTGCGACACTCTGGCCCGCACCACTTCGGGACGAACCGGCGACAGGGTCAATATCCTGTTACATTCGCTCGCTACGCCCGGCTGACAGATGTACTCAAAGGGGGGGAACCCATGAAACTCACGACGACGCTGACCGCTCTTCTCGCCTTGACCGTGGCGCTGCCCGCTCAGGCCGAATTCAAACTGGGCGACCGCTACACCGACGCAGATGGCGACCTGATCGCCGACATTCCCGCCGATGCGTCCGAATGGATCGATCCCGACACGCTGATCTTCGCCTACACGCCCGTCGAAGACCCGGCCGTCTATGCCGAAGTCTGGCAGGGCTTTCTTGACCACATGTCCGAAGTGACCGGCAAGCGGGTGCAGTTCTTCCCCGTGCAGTCGAACGCCGCCCAGATTGAAGCGATGCGCGCGGGCCGCCTGCATGTCGCAGGCTTCAACACCGGCTCCAACCCTCTCGCCGTGGCCTGCGCGGGCTTCCGGCCTTTCGCGATGATGGCCGCCGACGACGGCTCGTTCGGCTATGAGATGGAAATCATCACCTACCCCGATTCAGGCGTCACCGCGGTCGAGGATCTCAAGGGCAAACAACTGGCCTTCACCTCGGAAACCTCCAACTCGGGCTTCAAGGCGCCTTCCGCGATCCTCAAGGCCGAATTCGACATGGTCGCCGGCGAGGACTTCGAAGCCGTCTTCTCGGGCGCGCATGACAACTCGATTCTCGGCGTCGCCAACAAGGACTATATCGCTGCCTCGATCGCCAACTCGGTCAAGGCCCGGATGCTCGACCGCGAGGTGGTGACCGATGATCAGCTGGTCACGATCTACACCTCGCAGACCTTCCCGACCACCGGCTACGGCACCGTCTACAACCTCGCCCCCGAGCTGCAGGACAAGATCCGCGAGGCGTTCTTCAGCTATGACTGGACAGACTCGCCACTGGCCGAGGAATTCAACCGTAACGGCGAAGACAAGTTCGTCGAGATCACCTTCAAGGACGAATGGTCCGTGATCCGCACGATCGACGCGGCCAATAACGTCGTCTACGAATGTAACTGAACAAGTTACCTTGCTGTTCCCTGCGGGCGGTCCCTGACCGCCCGCATGTCTTGTCGAAAGGGCCACCCATGCTGCATCTCGAACACCTGTCCAAGACCTACAAGACAGGTGAGACCGCACTCCACGACGTGACCCTTGATGTGCCCAAAGGTCAGATCCTCGGCCTTATCGGCCCCTCCGGCGCGGGCAAATCCACGCTGATCCGCTGCATCAACCGCCTGGTCGAACCCAGTTCGGGCAAGGTGCTTCTGGGCGATGTCGATCTGGCCAAATTGGGCAAGGCCGATCTGCGCCGGCAACGCCGCCGGATCGGGATGATCTTTCAGGAATACGCCCTCGTCGAACGCCTGACCGTGATGGAAAACGTGCTCTCGGGACGCTTGGGCTATGTGCCCTTCTGGCGCAGCTTCCTGCGCAAATATCCCCCCGCCGACATTCAGCGCGCTTATGCCCTGCTGGATCGTGTGGGGCTGATCGACCATGCCGACAAGCGCGCCGACGCCCTTTCGGGCGGTCAGCGTCAGCGCGTCGGCATCGCCCGTGCGCTTGCACAGGATCCCGAATTGCTGCTGGTGGACGAACCCACCGCCAGCCTCGATCCCAAGACCAGCCGCCAGATCATGCGCCTTCTGACCGAGATTTGCACCGAACGCGGCCTGCCCGCCATCGTCAATATCCATGACGTGCCGCTGGCCCAGCAATTCATGCAGCGCATAGTCGGCCTGCGCGCGGGGCGCGTTGTGTTCGACGGCGCTCCCGACGCCCTGACCGAATCCGCCCTGACCCAGATCTACGGCGAGGAAGACTGGAACGCCATGCGCGCCGGCGACGCCGAACAGGCCGCCGCCGAAGCCGAAGCCCGCGACCGCATCGCGGCGCTTGCCAAATGACCGCCCGTTCCTATCCCACCACGTGGCGCCGCCCTCCGCAGATCGTCAAGGATCGGCGCTGGCGGCTGGCGCTCCAGATCGGCATCCTCGTCTATCTGGTGCTCGCCGTCGGCTCGGTCGAGGTCAACTGGGCGCGCGTCTATGACGGGCTGGAACGCGGCCAGCGCTTCATCATGGGCTTCCTGCAACCCGATTTCTCCAGCCGCTGGCGCGACATCAGCCAGGGCCTCGTCGAAAGCCTGACGATGACGCTCACCTCCACGGTGGTGGGCGTGGCGATATCGGTGCCCATCGGCATCGGCGCCGCGCGCAACCTGGCGCCGCGCTGGATCTATTACATCTGCCGCAGCATCATCGCCGTCAGCCGCGCCTTGCAGGAAATCATCATCGCGATCTTCTTCGTGGCGATGTTCGGCTTTGGCCCCTTCGCGGGCTTCCTGACCCTCAGCTTCGCCACCATCGGCTTCATCGCCAAGCTCTTGGCCGACGATATCGAGGAAATCAACGAATCCCAGGCCGAGGCGATCCGCTCCACCGGCGCCTCGTGGTGGCAGGTGGTCAACTACGCCATCCAGCCACAGGTCATGCCGCGCCTGATCGGCCTGTCGCTCTACCGGCTCGACATCAATTTCCGCGAAAGCGCGGTGATCGGCATCGTCGGCGCAG
>NZ_ABCR01000018.1:0-29798 GCF_000170875.1 Roseobacter sp. AzwK-3b | reverse complement strand
GCTCATCAACCCCAGATCGGGCGCCCCGATCCGGCTCGCCGAGGCGGCAAAGCCCGACATGAACGTCAGATCATACCCCTCCTGCGCAATCAGCTTGGCCGACAGCGCATCGAAGCAGCAGGGCATCACGTGGCATATGTCTTGCGCCAAGAGGCGGCGCAGCGTTTCGGCCTTGGTCATCGCATCACCATTGGAAAGGAATATACAGCGCCAGTCCCGGCACCAGATAAAGGATCACCACCGTCAGCAGCATCAGCAAAAGAAACGGCAGCACCCCGCGCGACACATCCGCCAGCGTCGCCCGCGCGACCGACTGGATCACATACAGGTTCAACCCCACAGGCGGCGTGACAAGCGCGCATTCCACCATGATCACCATGAATATCCCGAACCAGATCGGATCGAATCCCAGCCCCATCGCCGCTGGCAACAGAACCGGCGTCATGATGAGAATCATCGACAGCGCCTCGAACACCAGCCCCATCAGCAGCAGCACACAGCACACCACCAGCAGGAACATGATCGGCCCGTCAATCGCCGAGGCGATGAACCCCGAGATCTCCTGCGGAATGCGGTAAAGCGCAATCGCCTTGCCGAACACCTTGGCCCCCGCCACGATCAACAGGATCGCCGCCGTGGTGATCGCCGATTCCCGGATCGCACTCCACAGCGCCTCCCATGTCAGGGTCCGCAACCAGAACGCCGTGATCGCCAAGGCGGCGGCGAAACCGATGGCCGCCGCCTCGGTCGGCGTGAACGCCCCCGAATACAGCCCCACCACCACCAGCGCCGCCAGCGCCACCGACGGCAGCGCCCGGAACGACGCCTCCCGCCGCTCGGCCCAAGTCGCCTTCTCCATCGGCACATAAGACGAGGTGAAACGCGCATGCAGCATCGCAAAGATCACGAACAGCGTGACCAGCACGATCCCCGGCCCGATCCCGGCAAGAAACAGCGCGATCACCGATTGCTCGGTGACAAAGCCGTAAACGATCATCGGGATCGACGGCGGAATCAGGATGCCCAGCGTGCCCCCGGCCGCCAGCAACCCATAGACGAACCGCTTCTCATAGCCGCGCTTGATCATCTCGGGGATCGCCACCGTGCCGATCGTCGCCGCCGTGGCCACCGATGATCCCGAAATCGCCGCGAACAGCCCGCAACTCAGGATCGTCGCCACCGCCAGCCCTCCGGGCCAATGCCCGACCCAGGCCTGCACGGCGGTGAAAAGATCGCGCCCCACCCCGCCTTTCAGCAGAACATTCGACATCAGCAAAAACAGCGGCACCGCCAACAGGATGAACCCGTCGAGCGTCGCCAGAATCGCCTGCGGCGCCATCAGCGGCGAAAACCCTCCCGCCAGCAGCATCCCAAGACCGATGCCGCCAAGCGCAAAAGCCACGGGAACCCCCAGCAGCAACAGCAGGAAAAGCGCGCCAAGGATGAAAAGGATCGTCATTCGTGTGAACTCCCCAGTCCGGGATGGCTATCGCCCGGCAGGCGAACAAGCTCCACCACCGACTGCGCCGCCAACAAGGCGAAGCCGACCGGCACCGACAGCTCGGTGATCCAGATCGGCAAATTCATCAACGACCCCGTCGTGCGGCCCCTGACGAAACTGTCATGGAAAATGTCCCAGCCCCAATAGGCCACAATGACCGAAAAGACGATCACCGCAATCAGCGCCAGCGCGGCGCAGACCTTCTGCAGCTTCACACTCAACAGGTTGGTAATCGCATTGACCGTGATGTGCCGCCGCAGGGTCAGCACTTGCGCCATCGCCAGAAAGCACCCCCAGATCAGGCACATCTGACTAAGCTCGGCAGCCCAGATCGTCGGCTTGATGAAGAAATAGCGCGCCACGACCTCATAGGTCAGCATCGCGCCGGTCGCCGCCATCAGAAGGGCGCCAACCACCCCGGCCGCGAGCGAGATTCGGGTGATGATATTCATGAAACCTTTATCCGCACGAGAGCGCGGACGGCCCATGCGGGCCGCCCGACCACCCTTGCCACGTTATGAATTAGGAGCCGCCTGCTCCGACCGAGTCGAGGATCTTCTTGCCCGCTTCACCGGCGGCAGCCAGATACGAATCATAGACCGGCTGTGCGACAGCCTTCCATGCCGCCAGATCCTCATCCGTCAGCTGCACGATGGTCATGCCGTTCTCTTCCGCAGCAGCAAAGGCATCCGCTTCGATCTGCGACATGCGGTTGCGCACATCCTCCTGCGCCACGGCGGCGGCATCGCGGATATGGCCCTGGATCTCAGGCGACAGCCCGCTGAACCACTCCGTGTTGACGACGACGACGAACTCGATATCGGCGTGGTTGGTCACGGTGATCGTATCCATCACCTCCCACAGCTTGCGCGACTTCACGCCCGAGACGCCGGTCATGCCGACATCGACCGTGCCGCGCTGATAGGCCAGGTATTGCTCCGACCCCGAAATCAGCGTCGGCGCACCGCCCGCCGCGGTGACGAAATCACCCAGCGTCTTGCCGAACACCCGGACCTTCTTGCCCTCCAGATCGTCGGGATTGCGGATCGGCCCGCCATTCGACAGCATCACCGCACCGCCATAGGCCTGCCAGAACAGGATCTCCCCTCCGGTCTTGGCGACCTCTTCCTCGATCACGGTGCGCACGACCGACCCTTCGGCCACGGCGGCCCTCACCTTGTCCTCGGTGTTGAACAGGAACGGCATGTAGAACACATCGACCACCGGCGCATCGCCGACATATTGCGTGAGCGACGCAACGCCCGCCTCGATCGACCCCGAGCCGACCGCCGCAGGCACTTCCTTGTCACGGTAAAGCGTGGCGCTGTCATAGATCTCCACGTCGATCGCGCCTCCCGTACGCGCCTCGACCTCCTTCTCGAACAGCACCAGGTTTTCACCCAGATGGCTGGTCAGCGGCAATTGCAGAGAAATCCGCATCTTTTCCGCCGCAACCGCCGATGTGGACAGAGCCGCAATCGCAGCTGCCGTGCAGACAACCTTGTTGAACATGGTAACCTCCCTTATTTTTGTTCGGGAACCATACCCCACAAAATCGGTCGGGCAATCGTCATTTTTTCGAAACCGTAAATTATGCGCAGCCGGCACTCTTCATGGCCCGCAGCGCCAGCACGCGACTCAGTTTTTCCCGGCGCGGACCCGTGCCGCCGTGCGCCGGCACATCACCGTGAAAAACGCGATATTCAGCAACGGCGCCGCCACCAGCGCCCAAGGCCGCACTGTCTCCGGCAACCCGGTCAGCAGCAGCGACCACGGCAGCCCCAGCGGCAACAGGAACACCCCCGCCAGCGGATTGGGCGCCTGCCCGAAAAGGCCGTAGGTGCCGATCACGAAATACGCCAGCGCGAAAAGGTAAAGCGCGGTGATCCCGATCACCACCATCCTGCATATGGTCACCGCCATGGCTGTCTGTCCCCCCGTTGACGAGATTCTTTTCCGGCATGATGGCGGCGAATGTCGGGCCTGTCACCTTTTGCCGCCGGGGCTGTCGGACCCGTCGCATGGGCCGGTTTCGGGAGTTGTGGACACAATTTCCCGGATTTGCGCCATGTTTGGTCCTGAACGCGTGGTGGTTTCGTACGGGTTGTACTCAACGCGCTTGCCAGTTTTCCACCCGGTCCACCCAATTCCGATAGTAAAGATCGGCCGCCTTCAGGAAATGCGGTTTCTGGAACTGGTGCAGAAAATGCTTTTTGAACAAGGTGTTGGCATAAGCCGTCTCGGCGCGCGCATCGCCCATCGCCAAATAGGCCGCCTTCGCCCCCAGATAAGGCGCCATCACCGTCCCCGACCCGGAATACCCCATTGCGTAAAATATCCCGTTCTGTTCTCCGACTTGCGGCATGTGGTTAAAGCTGTATCCGGTAAACCCATACCACGCATGGGAAATTTTCGTGTCGCGCAGCTCGGGCCAGATGCCCGACATGGTCTCGTGCAGCCGTTCTGCGGCCGTTTTGATGGGCAGATCCCGCATCGACGCCCGCCCCCCGAACAGCACCCTTTTGCCATCCGGTGAAATCCTGAAATAGCTGTGCCTCGCCCTCGTCTCGACCATCATCCGCCGCCCCGGCGCAAGGTGACCGATCAGGTTCGAGGGCAATTCTTCTGTTGAAATCAGATAGCTAGGAAGCGGGAACACCCGCTGCACATGCCATCCGAAGGGCTTTGTCGTATAGCCGTTCGTGCCCAGAATGACCTTCTCGGCCTGCAGCTCTCCCTTCGCCGTCGTCACCCGGAACCGCCCCGCCCCCTCCCTGCGCAGGTCCGTCACCCCCGCATGAGTCACCACCGGCACACCTCTGCGCCTCACCGCCTCGAGAAGCCCGCGGTGGAATTTGGCCGGATGAATCGCGCAATGCTCGGGGAACACAATCGCCCCGTGATATTTATCGGTCGCGATTTCCTTATTAAGATCAGCACGTTGCACCAGATGCACGGCAACGTCGCTCTTGTCCTGAACGCTTTTCGCGAGCCGCTTCTGGGTCTCGAAATGGCCCGGCGTCCATGCAAGTTGGATGCGCCCCGTCTGCTGAAAATCGCAGTCGATCCCCTCGGCCTCGATCAGCCCGCGGGTCCACTCCAACGCCGGCTTCGCCTCGGCAAACAAGGCATCCGCCGTCTCAGCGCCGAACTTGCGCTCCAATTCACTCCAACCCAACCTTGGATGCGCCCCGAACATCCCGCCATTGCGGCTCGATGCGCCCTGCCCCGGCACCCCTGCCTCGACCACCACGACCTGTGCACCACAGTCATGCGCGGCGATGGCGGCGGATAGGCCCGTGTAGCCCGCTCCGATGACCAGAACATCGCAAGTCTTTGGAAGATCGTCAGAATCTGGCACCGGAGGGGCTGCCTCCCACCACCAAGGGTGTCCAGGTTCAGCCTCGCCTGTCCAATGTGCCATCGCAGTATTACCTTTCAGCCCTGCCCGGTCAGACCCAAATGATCAACCGGGGCGTCCGAAGGACAATCTGCGAGAAGAGTATGAAGAGCACAAGTGAAACAATAGGCGCAGAACGCCAAGTCCGATGTGAGGCTTGATCCGAGGCCTGTAGGGCAAGTCCCCTTGCCGGGGACCAACCCAATTCGCTCAGAACATTCTCAACCCGTCAGAGAAGGTCTCGCGGCGTTTTTCCTGCAAAAAACGCATCCAGATTGTCCAACGCGCGAAAGCCCATGGCGTCCCGTGTCTGCCGCGTCGCACTGCCGATGTGCGGCAGCATGAAGACATTTTCATACTTGGAAAACAAGGGGTTGCCGCCCGGCTCCACCTTGAAGCAGTCAAGCCCCGCAGCCGCCACCTTGCCTGTGTCCAAAGCCGCCATCAAGGCATCTTCATCCACCAAGGCACCCCGCGCGGTGTTCACGATCACAGCTCCATCGGGCAACATCGCAAAGCGCTCTGCGTTCATCAGGTCGGTCGTTTCAGGCGTGGCCGGACAATGCAGGGACAGGAAATCTGAAACCTCCAACAGGCTTTCGGCCGTTTCATGATAGGTCGCGCCTTCAGCCTGATCGTCTGGCAGGCGGGTTCGGTTGAAATAATGCACATCCATATCGAAGCCACGCGCCTTGGCCGCAAACGCACGCCCGACTCGGCCCATTCCGATGATCCCAAGACGCGCGCCAGTTACCTGTTTGCCCACCATGAAGGCAGGCGACCAGCTGTCCCAAGCTCCGGTCCGTACAATCCGGTCGCCGGCAACAGCATGCCTGGCCGCCCCCAGCATCAGCAGCATGGCCAATTCCGCCGTCGCATCAGATAGCACATCCGGCGTGTTCGTGACCACAATGCCGTGCTCTTTGAGCGCGAGCAAATTGCAGTGGTCCACACCAACCGAATGGTTGGCGACAATCTGCAAACGATCCGCAAATTGGGCGACAACATCCGCGGTGAAATGTTCCGAATGACACGGAATGATCGCATCGAACTCTGCGCTCGCCGCGATCAGGTCCTCGGCGGTTCCTGGTGTGTCTGCATGGTTGATGACAACATCATAATCGCGTGCGGCACGCTCCAGTGTCGCATCGGACAGGCGGCGGGTGATCCAGAGGCATTTCTTGGTCATTTCTTGCGAACACACTCGTCCCAGAAGTCATAAACCGCCATGGCGCAGACGAAGATGGCGATCAACATAAAGGGCAAACCGCCAAAGAAGCCTGCGAAGCCTGAAGAGATACTCTGCGACAGGCCACCGATAAACACGCAGAGCAGCGCCGTTCCGATCAGTCCCGCGATCAGTTTCACTGTATATGACATCTCAGTTCCTCCCTATTCCGAAGCATCAGAAAGATGTTTCTGAAGCCAGCGCGCAGTGCGCAGTAGACGGTCATCTTTTTCAGCTGGGCCAATCAGTTGCACCCCGATGGGCAACCCGTGTTGTCCAACCAGCAACGGCAAGCTGACACACGGCAGGCCCGCCAATGTCCAGAGCGTGCAAAAGATCGGATCACCCGTGCCTTCCCCGAACAAAGGCGCTTCTCCGGCGGCGGAGGGCGCAATGATGGCATCGTAATCAAGGAAGAAATTGGCGAAAAACGCTTCGGCCGAGGCTTTCACGGCCAGCGCGTCTTCGTACTCGTCATTGGAGATCTGCCGAGCACGCGTGATGATAGGCTGGAGCGTTGGGCTTATCTGATCCCAATGCGCATCGAAAACGTCTGCTTGATGCTTCGCAATCTCGTATTCATGGATACGCGCTTGCACGGCAACGAGGTTGGACAGCGTATCAGCCGGTTCCATTCTCGTCACTTTCGGCCCGAGAATTTCAAGAACGGCTTCGAGGCCATCGCGCGCATCACCCGCCAGCCTGTCATTGAACGGTAGCTCGAACCAGGCAAACTCTGGCTCTACCAAGACATCGGCTCGAGCACCCGTCAACATGTCAGGCCGCGGACGTGCATAGCTGACAGGATCCGTTTGATCGTAGCCCCCGATCGCATCCGTCAGCAGCGCTACATCCTCCAGACTGCGACCGAAACAGCCCACCTGATCGAGCGAAACCGAGGTTTGCAGCAGTCCCGCCCGCGAGATTACCCCACGGGTCGGTTTGAAACCAAATGCACCGCAAAACGACGCCGGCCGGATAACAGATCCATTGGTCTGCGTGCCCACCGACAAGGGCACATGGCACGCGGCCACGGCGGCAGCCGATCCACTGGATGACCCACCAGGGCTGCGATCTGCATCATTTGGATTGCGCGTTTCATTTGCATGCACGAACGCCATTTCCGTGGTCACTGTCTTGCCCATGATCACGGCGCCCGCATCCCTCAACCGCTCCACCAACCGGGCGGAATGGTCGGTCTGACGGTCGGCAAAGATCGGGGTACCGCGCTGCGTCGGCATCTCTGCGGTATCGATGATGTCCTTCAACCCCACAGGGATACCGTGCAGCGGGCCTGTCGCCAGGCCCGCCTTGCGGATTCGATCACATTCCGCAGCCTGTGCGAGGGCCATATCGGCATCAAGAAACGCCCAAGCCTTGATCGTGCTGTCTGTCGCTTCGATTTGCGCAAGACAGGACTTCACAAGCTCAACGGAACTCAGGCGTCCAGAAGAGATAACGGCCAACGCATCGGTTGCAGTCAGTTTATAGCTGTCGCGGATCATGGAATATATGGGCCAAAGAGGTAGTCCGGGAACCAAAGCGCAATGCCGGGGAAGATATACATCAAGACCATCGTCAAGATCACAATTCCAAGATACGGCATGATCCCGGCAAAGATCTCCATCAGCTCGATCTTGTTTTTAAGCACCCCTTTTAGATAGTAGGCCGACATGGCCATTGGTGGGGTCAGGAACGAGGTTTGCAGGTTCAACGCGATCAGCATGGCAAAGAAGTACGGATTCACTCCGAACACTTCGAGAAGCGGCAGGAAGATCGGCACGAAGATGATCAGGATCTCGGACCATTCCAGCGGCCAGCCAAGCAGGAAGATGATGATCTGGGCAAGGACCAGGAATTGCCACGGCTCCAGATCCATTCCGCCGACCCAATGCGCGATCACATCATGTCCACCAAGATACGAGAACACCGACGCGAACGTCCACGAGCCGACGAACAGCCAGCACACCATCGCCGTGGACTTGGCCGTCAGAAACACGCTTTCCTTGAGCTTTGTCCATGTCATCGACCGATAGAGTATCGCGAGCACAATGCCACCCAAGGCCCCCATTGCGGCCGCTTCCGCCGGGGTTGCCAGACCTCCGAGGATGGACCCAAGAACCAAGGCAATCAGGACTGTCAGAGGCACGAAACTGACCAGCAGGTCCTTGTAGATCTCGCTCGGCGGCGGGGGATCGTCCATTGTTGGCTTGGGTGCCAGCGACGGATTGAGCCAGACACGGAAAATGACATAAACGATGTAGAGACCGGCCAACAGCAGGCCCGGAAACAGCGCCGCTGCATAAAGCCGCAAAGGCGAAAGGTCGGCAATCGCGGCATACACGATCAACATGATGGACGGCGGGATCAGGATGCCCAATGTGCCACCCGCGCAGATCACGCCAGATGCAAAGCTCTTGTTATAGTTTGCGTTCGCCATCGCCGGAAAGGCCAGTAGACCCATCAGCGTCACCACCGCGCCCACGATACCCGATGCTGTCGAGAAAACAGCACAGGTCAAAAGTGCCGCGATAGCAAGACTGCCCGGCAGGTTACGCGCCGCCATGTAGAGGGAGAAGAACAGCTTGTCGATGATATTGGCGCGCTCGACGATATACCCCATGAACAAGAACAGGGGGATGGCGACCAGGATCGGGTTTTCCATCACCGAATAGGTGTTCTGGTTCAGCAAATAGAAGATATTGTTATTGAAGATATCGCCGAACGTATCGACCGACCCACTTTGGTGGTAGGCGTAGTATCCAAATGCAACGCCCATAGCGAGCAGCGTGAAGGCAATAGGAAACCCTAGAAGAACCAGGATAATAAACAGCCCAAGCATGACCAGGGCGACTTCGGGATTTGTCATCTTTTTATCTCTCTAGAAGCGCTTGAGGCGGTTTATTTGTCAGACGGGCGGAAGGAGCTGATCACTTCCAGGTCGGCATCGGTCAGCAGGTCTTCGGTCTCTTTCACATCGACCAATCTCTCGGGCCAGACCCCGGTCCGCATCGCCATCACGCAACGCACCACTTCTGCCAAGCCTTGGACCGCGAGCAAACAACCCGCCAAGGGAATGAGAGATTTGAAGAAGTAAATCTGGATGCTGGCGGGGCTGTTGAAGCTCACCTCTTTGTAGCGCCAGCTGTCGGACGCGATCTCGTATCCAAACCATGCCAAGGCAAGGATGCCCGGAAAGAAGAACAGGAAATACAGAAAGAAATCCAGGGTGGCCTGCACCTTGACCGGAAACAAGCGGTACACGACGTCGGCGCGAACATGTGTGTCCTGAGCCAACGCATAAGCGCCGCACATCAAGAACAGCGCACCATACATCTGGATCATCATGTCGAAGGCCCAGACCGTGGGTGCGTTGAGCACGTAACGTACGAAAACCTCGTACGAAACCGAAAGCGTAAGTATCAGGATGCACCATCCAAAGGCGCGACCTACCCAGAGGCTTAGCCCCTCAATGGCGTGAACGAATTTCATGAGGCTCATGCTCCCTAGCGGATCGACTGTCATCTCTGTGCAAGGCGCCTTAGCACAGAAATGTCCGAGCGTCGTATGGACGCCCGGACATCTTATTCAGCGTAGTGCTATCAACCGAAGTAGTGGTTGTAAGCCAGCTTGTAGTCAGGCTGGTTCAGGTTCAGGTAGTTCATCACATCCTTGGCATAGGCCTTCTGTGACTCCATCACCTTGGCGAAGAACGGGTCTTCTTCCGCAATACGGTTCGCGACGACGTCCCACGCCTCGAGCTGGGCTGCCAGAACCGAGTCGGGTGTGCGATAGACATTCACGCCATCGGCTTCCTGCAGCTTGATCAGGTCATCCGAATAACGCTTCGTGTTACCCCAGTAGAAACCGGAGTTTTCAGCCATCGACGCGTTCCGGATAATCGCCTGGTGCTCAGCCGACAGTGCGTTGAACTTGTCCTTATTGAACGTCACCTCGAAGCATTCCTGGCTCTGGTGATAAGAGGCCAGGTGATAATGCTTGGACACGTCCTGCATGCCGAAGTCACGGTCAGACGTGGGGTTGTTGAATTCCGCGGCGTCGATCAGGCCGGATTTCATCGCCGGCTGGATTTCACCACCGGGCAGCTGAACAACGGACATACCCATTTCCAGAAGAACGTCAGCGGCAAGGCCAACCGTACGGTACTTGAGGCCATTCATCTGGCTTGCGTCGGTGATCTCCTGCTGGAACCAACCAAGAGGCTGAGCCGGCATCGGAGAGTTGAAGAACGACACGATGTTAAGCTGAAGATTGTCCATCAGCTCATCGAACAGTTCCTGGCCACCGCCTGCGTGGACCCAGCCAAGCATTTCCTGGCTCGACCAGCCAAAGCACGGACCGGTTCCGAACAGCGACGCAGACTTGGACTTGCCATACCAGTAGGCCGAAACATAGTGCGCGGCATCAAGAACACCGCGGTGAACGGCGTCTTGCATCTGGCTGGTCTTGACCACCGAGTCCACCGACAGCACTTCAATGACAAGCGAGCCGCCCGACATTTCGTTGACGCGGTTTGCGAAGGACTGAGCATTTTCAAGGAAGATGCCACCGCCCCATGCTGCCTGCATTTTGAGCGTCGTAGCGTCATTGGCCGCGATCGCAGGGGTTGCGAGTACAGCGGCACCAGCGACGGCACTGCCGCGCAGAATTTTCTACGGTTGATAGTATCTGTCATGTTTCCTCCCAATATATATATAGTTGTCGTCTCACGCCCACGAAGGGTCTGACACTGTGGTCTGTTTTTGCGCCACGAGCAAGTTGCATGGGTGGCTGAAACTCCCAAGTCAGCCGCGCATGACATCTCCTCCCGCGATCAGACCTAGTTTTAGAAGAATTGCGCAGGCAAACAAGCGTTTCATTGGAGATAAAATTCCACGATGTGAAATAAATGGAAACAGGCAAAACCGAAAATCAACGCATCCATTCCCGGTTCAAGCCAAACTCTCAGAAAAAGAAACTGCATTAACGCATATTTTACAATATCTTATATAAATTCATACATCGGCTATGCGCGCTATGCAGCGCCCCTGTGAAACTGAGAGCGCCAAAATCTGGCGACCGAGTAAGACCAATATTTTTACGAAGCCATATCATGCCTGACATCCGCATAGAGTCCCTCAAGCTGCGGAGGGATCTCAAGTTACCCGACAAGCGGGTGCAACATGCGGATGAGCCTCGACACGGGAAAGCCCTTCCTTGATCGTGGCTGCACAATCGGGACGAAATCATTTCGCGCAGTCCGTGCATGCAAAACCTCGACCATCAGCAAGGCAAACTCTTCCGAATAGACGCCGATCAACTGAGCCCGAGCAACCAGGACAAGGCGTTCTGCGTTCGCTTCACTAAATCAGGCGCGCTTTCGGAAATGTAACGAGGTGAATGGTGCCCCCACACGGCATGATAACTCTACATCTTGGAGTACCCCGAAACACCATAGACCCAACAAAATAAGGAAAATATACATACTTGCTATTTCATAGTGTTTCATTTCGCCCCAGCTGACCCCATAGTTAGAGGGGGACCAAAAGGGGGACTATAAATGGCGCGTACCATGCACCGGCTGTCGGCAGCCAACTTGAGGGGCAAACCGGCTGGCAAGTATGCAGATGGAAATGGCTTGTGGCTCTACAAACGCCACGATGACGGTGCGCAATGGGTATTGCGCTACACCATCTTTTCTCGACGCCATGAAATGGGCCTTGGACGATTCCCAGACGTATCTTTGAAAGAAGCTCGTGAGGAAGCCGAGAAATGGCGCGCGGTTGTGCGGCAGGGCAAGGACGCCATAAAGGAACGAGAACGCGAAAGGCGCGAAGCCGAACGCAATATGCACTTGCTTGCCGACGTCGCACTTGATGCCTTCGAAAGCCGGAAAGCCGAGTTGAAGGGCGACGGAAAAGCAGGCCGTTGGTATTCGCCACTGGAATTGCATGTACTTCCCAAGCTGGGCCGAATGCCTGTTTCCCAGATCGACCAGCGCGATATCCGCGATACACTCGCACCTATCTGGCACACTAAGGCCGATACAGCGCGCAAGGCTATGAACCGCCTAGGCATCTGCATGCGTCATGCGGCAGCTCTGGGTTTGGATGTTGACTTACAGGCGACGGAAAAGGCCAAGGCGCTTCTAGGGCAGCAAAGACACAAGGTGCAGAATATTCCTGCTCTGCCGTGGCAAGAGGTGCCCGAATTCTATCGGTCACTATCGGGCGGCACGATTACGGAATTGGCGCTTAAGCTGCTTATACTCACAGCCGTTCGCTCATATCCCCTGCGCCACCTGCATCTTGACCAAATCAATGGCGATATATGGACCATCCCCGCAGAGGCCATGAAAGGCCGCGCAGGCGCGACTAAGGATTTTCGGGTTCCAATGTCGCTAGAAGCGCAGAGCGTGATTGCAGCGGCCAAACCCTTCGCGCGTGAAGGTTATCTGTTTCCGGGCGTCCGCAAGGGCGTGATTTCCGACGCCACAATGGGGAAATTCATGGACCGTCGCGGGATGAAGGAACGCCCACACGGCTTTCGCTCGTCTTTCCGCGACTGGTTATGCGGCGCAAGCGCAGGCCCAGGACGAAGATGACGACCCAGCCGGCGTCATGCTGCTGCGCGACATTGCGGATCTGTTCGCAACGCGGACCGGGCACCCAGACCGCATCGCATCGTCGGAACTTGTTGCGGATCTGATCACGATGGAGGATCGGCCCTGGGCTGAGTGGCGGCACGGCAAACCGCTTACCACGACCACCATCGCGAAGCTCATAAAGCCGTTCGGCATCAAGGCGACGGTGCGGAAGCTGCATGGCACGTCGGCGAGAGTTTATCTGCGCAGCGAGGTAGAGGCCGCCGCGGCGCGGTACTGTCTGTCAAAGTGTAACCGCGTAACCCTTGAACAAAATCAAGAGGTTAGCCCTGATTCAAAGTGTAACCTTGATGATAAGGTTACACCTCAGGATCCGTCTAACCCATTGAAAACGAAGGAAGGTTACGCGGTTACACTTTCAGAAACCAGATCGGCGGATGCCGCGCCCGCGGGCGATCCGCACGATCCGGAGGCGTGGAGGTGATTGAGCGAAGGCGCCACGGTAAACCCATCACCATGGCAATCCAGCGACGTCAGGCCGCCCTCAGGTGGGTGGCCTGAGTTAATTCGGGCTGCGAAGGCCTGACGACAGCGACGATAAATGTCATCGGTTGAAAGAACCGCTTATGGCCGGGCAGCCCAAAGCTGACTTTAAAGCGGAGCGCAGCATTCGACACGATGGGCGGAAAGCCGAAGTTCGCTGCGTCGTGCATCAAGGTCTGCTTTGCCGGCATTCGCTACGAAGCTTTAATACCAAAAGCAATGAAGCGATCCGCCCCTCGGGATTTGACAGAGCGCAATGCCCGGCCTGATGTTCCGCGCTAGCTTTCTGTCATCGTGAAGAGGGAGGTTTGGTCTTGAAGCTGGCTTGTCTGGTTTGTGGTCAGGGCAACAGGGTTCCGCCGGAAAGGCTGGGCGCGGGGCCCAAATGCGGCAGCTGCGGCGCGCCCTTGTTGAGCGTGGCGCCAAGGGACGTGTCATTCGAGGTCCTGCAAAAGGCGGCGCGCATGGATGATCTGCCGCTCATTGTCGATTTCTGGGCGTCGTGGTGCGGGCCTTGCCGGATGATGGCGCCGGAATTTGCCAAGGCGGCAAGCCTGCTGAAGGAGCAAGCCCGCTGCGCCAAGCTGGACACGGAGGCCTATCCGCAAGCCGGACAGGTCCATGGCATTCGGGGCATTCCCTTGCTGATCGCGTTCCAAGGCGGGCGCGAGCTTCAACGGCAGGCCGGCGCGATGGCGGCACAAGATATCGTGGCCTGGGTCCGGCAGGGCCATGCGGCATGACAGGTCAAGGCGTCTTGTCCCGCCAATGGCGGCGGATGCGCGCACAAGGCGCGATCGCTGCGTTGCATGACGGAAGGGCGCGTGATGACGGATGACGCGTATGTTGGGTGTACGGCCACGGTTGTCCAACTGATGTTTTTGTGTACACAAGAAATGATTTAGAAAATCTTACTTCAGAGAACACCCGCATAGCAGATTGCTTTCGAAACTTTCAAAGACTCCATCTTTTTGAGGGCGACCCTATGGAAGCAAACAGACGGCTGATAGACTGGGTGGATTTAAACATGGCGCAAGGCCAATAAATCCGTAGCGCATAATCCTCACGCATACCTCTCAGCTATCAAATCCACAGAAGGGGACCCTAACAGTCTGCTGAAATAGTCGCGGAGCTGGAACGCTTTCCCTTCATCAGGTCTGGGTTCGACTGATGGTTCCCGTCAGTTGTTGCCCTCGCGGCTTGCTCCTGGGTTTCATCTTATCCATCATGCCCCCAGCAAACGTGGTAGCCGGGCAAGATTGTTGGCGGCCATGGTCAAGATGAAGCGGGATCGGACGCGTTCAACGCCGCGATACATGGTCTGTGTCATACCGCCGACAGTTTTGGCCCAGCCGAACGGCTCTTCGATCTTCTTTCGGTGCTTCTGGGACACCGCATATCCCTCGTGTCGGGTCGTGCGCCCGTCGATCGCTGAATATCGCGATTTCTGTGCGACGTGGGGCGTGACGCAGGCTTTGCGCAGGTCGGACACGAACCCGGCCGCGTCATACCCCTTGTCGGCACCTAGCGTCAGCCGCCGGGTCGATCCGGGGCAATGGCGGTGTATCATATCCAACGCTGCCTTGCGCTCGGCATGACCGTCGGCCAAGGTTAGATCACCCTGCACGACCAGCCCGTTACGGTTCTCCATCAGAGTATGCCCCATGAAGCACAGCATGGCACCCGTACCAGGGGATTTCTTGTAAAGGCGCGCATCGGGATCAGTGGTTGAGGCATGGGTGGCGTTGGATCGCTTCTCACCCTTGAAGTCGACCTCGGCATTGCGGTGGGGTTTGGTGTTGCGGGGCATTGGGTCGGTCTCAGAAGGCGTGGGCTCAAGTGTGGCATTTGGGGAGGGCGGATCGCCCGGCCCTTCATCATAAGGCGGGGCCGCATCGGCCTTCGGCTGGAAACTCTTCATTGAGGCCCAGGCTTTCACCAGCGTGCCATCGACCGAGAAGTGTTCGTCCGACAGAAGTGGCGCGATCTCGCGATGGGCAAGGATCGCCGCCATCACCTTGCGCGACATCTCCGTCGTCAGCAGCCGGTCGCGATTCTTCGTGAATACGGTTGGCACCCACACGGGGTCATCAATGCCCAGCCCCACAAACCAGCGAAACATCAGGTTGTAATCCATCTGCTCCATCAGTTGCCGCTCGGACCGGACCGAAAACAGGATTTGCAGCAGGCTCGCCCGGATCAACCGTTCCGGCGGTATCGAGGGTCGGCCAAAATCTGTGTAAAGCGCCTCAAACTCCGCATCGAGGCTGGCGAGTGCGTCATTGACCACCTGCCTGATCTTGCGCAGCGGATGCTGCGGCGGGATGCGCTCCTCAAGATCAACATAGCTGAACAGTGACCCGCTCGTCTCGTCCGTCCCGCGCATCTTCACCCCCGCCATTATCGTGCAAAGGGTGAATCATGTTCTCAAATCGTTGTCGAGGCAGGACTATTTCAGCAGCCTGCTAAGGGGGACTGAGCGGCAGTAAATTCAATTTTAACTGTTTTTGCAGTTACTTACAGAGGTAAGTGGTGCCCCCACACGGACTCGAACCGCGGACCTACTGATTACAAATCAGTTGCTCTACCAGCTGAGCTATAGGGGCGCCGGGAGACGAGATACGCATATAGCGGAAATACTGCAAGTCGAAATGCAGGCTTTCGTCATATGTTCGCTGCAAAAGCCGTAAGCGGTTTAACTGCGTGGCAAATGTCGTATAGTGCGGCGGTCAGTTGGCCATATCCGGAACCAGTATGAAGGTTGTTCTCCACGCGGGCGCCCATGTCACCGACGAAGATCTTCTCGTTCGGTGCCTCACAGACAACGCGGACCTGCTTGCGGGGCATGGGACTCTGGCGCCTCATCCCGTCACCTATCGCAAACTCCTCCGGGATATCCTGCAGGACATGCAACAGGGACGCGGACCGGCGGAGGCGCGCAAAAGCTTGTTGGACGCCATTGGCCTCAATGCCACGACCGAGCGCCTGATCTTGTCGAATCCCGGCCTGTTCGGCACGCCCAAGATGGCCGCATCCGCAGGCATCCTCTATTCGGCGGCCGAAGAACGCCTTGCCGCTCTGGACACGATCCTTGCAGGGGCCGAGCTCGAGCTCTTCATCGCCATTCGCAACCCCGCGACCTTCCTGCCCGCGATCTTCCGCCAAAGCCCGGTCGCCAGTTTTTCCGAACTGATGCGGGGCAAGAAACCCGAAACCGTTCGCTGGTCGGAGATGATCATTCGGGTGCGCACGGCATTTCCAGACATGCCGATTACCCTGTGGTGCAACGAGGACACGCCGCTCATCTGGGCCGAAGTCGTTCGCGAACTGGCCGGGCTTGATCCGACGGCCAGCTTCGAGGGCGAATTCCTGTTGCTGTCGCGCATCATGAGCGAGGTGGGAATGAAGCGATTCCATACGTATCTGGAATCGCATCCTGGCATGACCGAAGTGCAAAAACGCCGGGTGATCGCCGCGTTTCTCGACAAATTCGCCGAAGAAGAGGCTATCGAGGAAGAGTTGGACCTGCCCGGCTGGACCGATGATCTGGTCGACCGGCTGAGCGATCTGTATGACGAGGATGTTTACAATATTCAGCGCATTCCCGGTGTGCAGGTGATCACCCCCTGACCGGCGAACACGGGGAGGCCCCTACATCCCAAGGGCTTCCTTGTACATCTCCAGCACGGCTTCTTCCTCGGCAATATCGTCCCTGTCGCGCTTGCGCAGCGCGATGACCTTGCGCATCACCTTGGTGTCGTAACCGCGCGCCTTGGCCTCGGCCATGACCTCTTTTTGCTGATCCGCGATATCTTTCTTTTCGGCGTCCAGACGCTCGAAGCGCTCGATGAACTGGCGCAGCTCATCCGCGGTGACACGATAGCTCGATTGTGGGTTGCTCTCGTCCATGGGATCCTCCGGTCGGGTTGATCGTCCTCCTAACCTTGCCCGCGCACCGCCGCAAGATACAACTCGCGTCACGCTGCATGGTTGCAGTCACGCCGGGCTTCGGATAGGCGATCACACACTCACCGCCAAGGCGAAAGGGCGCGCAATGGAGTTGTTGATCTGGTTTGGGGCGTTCATGTCCTGCGTCGGGCTTGCCGCGCTGGTCTGGTGCATCGTGACGGTCTGGAAGGCTCGCCGCGCAGGATTGCCGGACGAGGCCTTGCGCGAGCGGGTCCGCAAGGTGGTGCCGGTCAATGCCGGCGCTTTGATGCTGTCGATCATGGGGCTCATGCTGATCGTGCTGGGGATCTTTCTGGGCTGATGACCCGAGACAGCGCGCCTCAGACGATGGGGCGCCGAAAAAACCCCTGCCCGTTCTTGACCATGCTTTCCACCATTGGGGCTGGCTTCCAGATATCCGGAGCAAGCGGACTTGCCAGCTTCATGACCTTGAGCAATCCGAACAGGCCCGCAAGATCGGCCTGAATGAGCGGCCCACCCCGATCCGGATCGAACCGCGCGCCCTTGACCATCACCACATCAATATCCGACGCACGCAGCACGGTCTTGCTTGTCACAATGCGTGCCGCCTCGTTCACCAGCGCCGCCTGAAGCGCCGCCGCAAGGTCCAGACGCTCGACCACACCATCCGGATCGGATTTGCGGCTTTCGATCCAGGCCAGCACTGCGCGATCCGCTTCCTTGTCACGGCCTGTCGGATAGAGATAGACGCCCTTGCCCGCGGCTTTCCCGGTGGCACCGGCAGCAATCCGGTTGGCCAGAAGGCCAGTCGCCGACCGGTTCACGGCATCGTCGCCTGTGTCAGCGGCCAGCCTCTCCTGCACTTCACGCAAACCTTCGACATCGGCGTTTTCAAAGGGTCCCGTGGCAAAACCGAGACTGCGCGCAGCCGCATCGATCTCATAAGGCGAAACGCCCGCGTCCACCAAGGCAAGAGCAGCGTTTAGCAGCGCCATCTGCATCCTGTCGCCCACACTTTGTCCCGTCGCAGCCTCTCGAATGACCGTCCAGCGGAGCAACGCAAAAAACCCCGCAAGCCCGGCCACCGCCTCGGCATGACAGCCGTCCGGCACCAGCACTTCCGCCAGCCGCTGCCGATAGGCCGGCCTGTAAAGCCGCACGCCCAGCACCCTTTCGTGATCCAGGATGTCCACGGTGCGCCGCGCGATCCGTTCGGCCCCTCCGATCACAGCCCAGATAGCCTTGGACGCAGGACGGGGACATTGATCTGACAAGGTGATCTCGTCCGTGTCGAAGATCAGATCGGCATTCGACAGCGCCTCGTAGCCGACAGCGATGGACAAACGGCCCAAACGGGCGTCGCGGTCCTCGGGGCGGATGTTG
The DNA here is from genome assembly GCF_000170875.1 of Roseobacter sp. AzwK-3b. Classification (NCBI taxonomy): domain Bacteria; kingdom Pseudomonadati; phylum Pseudomonadota; class Alphaproteobacteria; order Rhodobacterales; family Roseobacteraceae; genus Roseobacter; species Roseobacter sp. AzwK-3b. The sequence continues at coordinate 11,209 of NZ_ABCR01000018.1, read as the reverse complement.
CCGCGTCGCACCGCCCTGTCATAAAGACGCGTGGCTCGCTGCGATAGCTGCTCTGCTTGCTCGGGCGTCGCCGATATCAGGGTAACATGCTGACCGAAGTCAAGACAGCTGACCGCAAGCTCGGCCAGCACCGGATCGTTCCCCAGCATGACGACATGGCTGAGCGGCTTGACCGTTCCGGCCTGCGCAAGTTCCGGCATGATGGCGGTCCGGCGCGTCGCGGCAAAAAGATGCCGACGGCAAATCGCTTCAGGGTTGGACAGGCGATCCTCAAACAGCGCCAACTCCAGATCGAGCCCACGTTCAAAAGGCAAAAGCTGCGCCGCCTCTATGCATTTCAGAAGGTCGGCTTCTACCCCATCGGCCACTTTCAGACGCTCTGCAACCATCGCCACGGATTTCTGATAAGCCGCAGGATCGGCGAAGCCGCGGTCCTGCTCGCTACTGCGCGGCCAGCGGCCCTTATCGGCGAATTCACGCGCCAGATCCAGAGCCACCGGCAAGGGCGTGCTCTCGACCAGTCTGTCCCATAATCCTGCAACCGCAGGATCGTCCGCCGACACCACGCGTCCCGACAGCATGAAATCCAACGTAGCCTGCGCTCCGATCAGGCGCGGCAGGCGCTGCGTCGCGCCGCCCGCCGGCACCAGACCAAGTGTGATATCCGGAACCGCAAGACGGGTATCCTTGGCAATCACCCGGCCATGCGCCGCCAGCGCCAGCTCAAGCCCCGCACCAAGCGCCGCTCCATGCAAGGCCGCGACAACAGGTTTCTGCGCAGTTTCGATCAGCGTGCAGATATCCCTCAGATGCGGGCTGGATGACGGCCTGTCATATTCGTTGATGTCGATACCCGAGGAAAATACCTTGCCTCTGCCGTGCAGGACGATGGCGCGGACAGCCTCATCCGAAATCGCCGCTCGCAAGGCCAAATCCAACTCGGCGCGCAAACCCGGCGCAAGCGCATTCGCCACAGGCCGATCCAGTGCGATCAACGCCACCCCATCCTGTAATTCCGTATGGATTTCCGGCGTCAAATCACGTTCCACCCGCTCAAATTCCAGATGCCCACCGCGCAATTAACACGTGAAAGGGGATTGCAATCAACCCTTGCGTGAAGAGCTGTTGTCGCGGCGTCAGACAGGCATGTTGTCGAATTGAGACTCGATCATCTCGTTGACCAATTCCTCATGCAGATCCCGAATTTCGGCGGGAACGGGAATGTCCTGCTCTTGCATCGACGCGATGAGCTTCCCAAGCGGCGCCTCGTAGCCCAAACGCTTGTCAGGATCGGATTCGAGAATTTCGCGCTTCAATTTCAAACTTTGGTCAATGAGGTCGGACATGAGCTATTTCTCCATTCGCAATGACCGTATGCCACCTACCATTACGGCCTGTTCTAAAAAGGATATAACAAATAAATATTGTATCAGATCGCTGCGGCGCAATCCTTGCAAAACGGTGTTTCCGGCAAAACATTCAGCCTTTCGGCCGAAATTCGCTCGCCACAGCGTACACATTCACCATAACTGCCGTCGCGCATGCGCTGCAGCGCCGCTCTGATCCGGGCGATTTCGTCCTGACCGCTCTGGCCCAGATGCTCGAGCACCTGATCGCCTTCGGTTTCGATCGCAGCATCGTCCCAGTCCTTGGAATGCGGCTCGTCCAGTTCGGCTTCGATCTTGTGCAGGCGGCTGTCAAGTTCTCCAAGCCGTTTCAGCAAGGCTGTACGATATGTGTCGATAGATTGCATATTGGTCCTCCGTCACCGTTGGACACTCTTGCACGCAAAGACGGAACGCTCTTTGACACACATCAACATACCCGCCACCAGCATTCTTCGTCAGCCAGGCCTCAGCTCACATCCTCTTCCTTTTCATGGTCTCCGGACGCATCGGGCGCGGCTTGCCCTGGATCGACCGGCGCAAGATAGCGCGTCGTCTGCGCCCGCTCGGCAACAGGCGCCTGCGTCACGTCCTGCGCCACCATATCAGCCTTTGCAGCCGCACCTTGCCCGGGCTCCGCCCCGCCCAGAAGGCGCACCGCGCGCCATCCGTTCAACTGGCCCAGCCTGACGGGCGCAACCAGATGCTGGCCCGCCCCCAGAAGTTCGGCCTTGTTGAGCGCCTCGCGCGGAACTGGCAGCTGCATACCCGGGGTCAGGGCGCAAAGCTTGTTCAGCGGCATCGAAAGGCGCGCCAGAACGGCATCCAACATAACTGGCGCGTTCAGGGCACTGGCCTCCAGCGTGGGACCGGCAAAAGCCCTGTCGCGCGCGGATGTCACCGGATCGCGACGCGGCGCGCGCGGCAACAACAAAGACAGACTGCCCGTCTTGGCCCCATCCGCCAAATCGGCGGTGATCCGGAAGAGATCGTATTCCGGCATTTCCAACGCCAGCGCCAGCGTGCGGGCATCCTCCACCATATCGCCGAAACGCCAGTCCGAGCGCGCCACCTTCTCTGCGCCGCTGGTCAGATACTCGTCATAGCCTTTCAGGATCGCGTCCATCAGTGGCGCCACCATGGCGGCATCGGTGGGCGTCACGGACCGCTCAGGCGCATCGCCCCGCTGCACGGCGCCCATTGTCTGCACCTCGATCACCGCCGCAAGAAACTGCGCATCCAGACGCGCCCCTCCAAGCCGCCCGGCCGTCCCATCGATCAGCAACAAAAGGCCCCCGCCGTCCATCTCGGCCTTCACGGCCGATTGCGCCAAGACGGTCTGTTCGACCGTGGCGACGACAAGCGCCAGATCGAGAAGGGCATCCGCCATCTTTTCCAGCGACAGCCGCAGCGCCTTGCAAGGCGACATGGCACGTGCGTCGAAATCCTCGCGGGCGACCTTCGCCTTGCGTTGTAAAAGTGAAATGCCGTCCTGCATCGTTTTCCGTGCGCCCCTGACCGTTCTTCTTGCGACACGCCGCCAGCCGCGCGTTCAAACAGACATTACCGCCTGACCGGTTACCAGAAGGTTCATGCCGATGCGGCATGCGGCACGGAAACCGTCTCTGACGGCAGGATCACGCGAAACGCCGCGCCGGACTGCCCCGGCAGATAGATGATCTCGCCCCTCAGACGCGCCATGATCTCACGGCAGATGGCCAGTCCAAGCCCTGCCCCGCCCGCCTTGGTATGACCGATCCGCGAGAACTTTTCGAAGATCACCGATTGCTGGTCGGTCGGAATGCCCGATCCGTTGTCGGTAAAGTCGATCACAAGTCCCGCCGTCTCGAGCTTGGCCGTTATCGTCAGGACAGGCTTTCCGGCGTCGCAATATTTGCGGGCATTCGAGATCAGATTGATGAACACCTGCGCCAGACGATCCAGATCGGTGGTCAACCACAGCTCTTCTTCAGACCCGTGACGCTCGATCTTGAACGCGTCGGTTTCACCTCCCGCGGCACCGACGGCACGGTCCAGAAGATCGCGCAATCTGCCGCTATGAATATTGAGAACGACCTGACCGTGCTCCAGAACGCTGAGGTCCAGAAGATCATCCAGCAAGCGTGTTAGGCGGATCGCTTCATCATGAATGATCGTCGCGTATTTTCCCTTTTCTTCGGATGACAACCCTTCGGTATCTCGCAGGATTTCCGAAAACGCCCTGATCGATGTCATCGGCGTGCGCAGCTCGTGGCTGATTTGACTGAGAAAGGCGTCCTTTTGAACCGAAAGCTGCGTCAGCTTCTGATAAGCTTCGCGCAACTGGCGCGCGGTGCGTTCCTGCTCCTGGGTCTTGGCCTCCAGCTGGCTGGAATACTCCATGATCTGCGCGGTTTCATCGGCCACCGCCATCAGGTCCTCGACCGAAACGGTCGCCCCGCCGACAATCTGCGAAATCATCGCATGTGCGGTCGCCGCCCCCACCGACCCCGACAGCTCGCGCTCGAGCTCCTGCAGGAATTCAGGCGTCGGTTCGGGCAGGTACCCCGCAAGACCCTGTCGCTTCGCCGCCGAGGAAAACAGCGCCTGTGCCTGCGCCGCGCCCATGATCCGCTGCGACATGATGAGCAGGTCCTCACTCTGCGCAAGCCCCCCCGACCAGCCCGGCGCCGTGCCCGAATGCTGGAACACGTTGACGAATTGCGCGCCCTGCAGCCGCTCGACCGGTCTTGGGAACGTCATCACCGAGACCATGACGAACACCGCCGTGTTCAGCATCATGCTCCACATCACCGCATGCACCAGCGGGTCCATGCCGACAGCCCCGAAAAGCGCTTGGGGCCGGAGCCAGCCAAGCCCGAAAGGCCCATGATCGAAAACCGATTGCGGCAGGATCATGGAGGGGCCGAAACTTGGAAGGAACAGGCAATAAAGCCAGATCGTCGCCCCGACCCCCAGCCCGGCAAGCGCCCCGGTGCGGTTCGCCCCGCGCCAGAAAAGCCCCCCGAGCAGGGCAGGCAGGAACTGCGCCACACCGGCGAAAGACACCAGCCCGATCGCCGCCAGCGCCGTACCGCCCCCCGAGATCTGGAAATAGAGATAGCCCAGCAACACGATCCCGCCGATCGACAGGCGCCGCGCCAAAAGCGCCACATGCCGCACATCCCCCGATATCATCGCCGTGCCGCCCGTGCTCCACAGCCAGACCGGCATCACCACATGGTTCGACACCATCGTGGACACCGCGATGGCCGCGACGATCACCATCGAGGTCGCCGAGGAAAACCCTCCAATGAACGACAGGATCGCCAGCCAGTCGCGCCCCTCCTGCAAGGGCAAGGTCAGCACGAACATATCCGGGTTCGACCCCGGCGGCAGGATATCCAGCCCCACCACCGCAATCGGCACCACGAATAGGCTCATCAGCATCAGATAGCCGGGAAAGGCCCAGGCAGCGGTGCGCAGATGATCCTCGTCCTCGTTTTCCACGACCATCACCTGAAACATCCGCGGCAGGCACAGGAACGCCGCCGCCGACAACATGGTCAGGCCGATCCAGCGCCCTCCGGACTGGTCCCATGTGGCGATGGGTGAAGCGTCGATCCGGTCCAGCGTCGGGCCGATCCCTCCGGCAAGTCCCCAGACCACGAAGATCCCGACCGCCAAAAGGGCCGCCAGCTTGACCACCGCCTCAACGGCGATGGCCATGACCACGCCATGATGTCGCTCGTTGGCATCAAGATTGCGCGTCCCAAACAGGATCGTGAACAGCGCAAGCCCAAGCGCCACCCAGAAGGCCGTGGATTGCAGGGTCGGCAATTCCGCAGCAGACGCATCATGCGCGGCGAACGTGGAAAACGACAGAGTGACCGATTGCAATTGCAACGCAATATAGGGCGTGGTGCCGATCACAGCCAACAGGGTGACCATGACCGCCAGAAGGTTAGACTTGCCATAGCGCGACGAAATCAGGTCCGCGATCGAGGTGATCCGTTGGCTCCGGCCCACGCGCACCATCTTGCGCAATGTCCACCACCAACCGATCATCACCAGCGTGGGGCCAAGATAAATCGTCAGAAACTCAAGCCCCGACCGTGCCGCCGACCCGACAGCCCCGTAAAACGTCCAGGCCGTGCAATAGATCGACAAAGACAGCGTGTAGACCACCGGCGAGCGCAGCCATGTCCCCCGACCGCGCCGCGCCGCACGATCCGCCCCGAAGGCCACCGCGAACAGAAACGCCACGTAGAGCAGGCACACAAGGACAAGAACGTTAAGCGTCGCCATTCAGTGGTCCCCGTGGCCGCCCCCGTTGTCGGTGTCCGATCGCAGATGCCGGGATATCAGAACCGAAGTCAGAGCCAGCAACAACCAGACCGGAAACAGATAGAACATCACCATGGATGTGCGCACAGGCTCCCCCGGCTCACCTTCCCATAAAAGCGGCAGCAAGAACAGCGCCCCCCCGAGGATCGGCAGCATCCGTGCCGCATCGGCCATCCTGCGGCGCCTATAGGTGCGTCGCTCCAGAAACACGGGCCCCGGCGTCTCGCGCATCACGATCCGACCATGCTGCGCACGGCCTCCAGCACATCGGCATTCGCGAACGGCTTGGTCATGTAGCGGCTGACCCCGGATTTCTCAGCCAGCTCGCGATCCTTGAGCTGACCGCGCGCTGTCAGCATCAAAACCGGCGTGGCGCCGAGAACTGCATCGGCCCGAATTTCCTGCAGGATGTCGAACCCGCTCTTGCCGGGCAACATCACATCCAGAATGACCAGATCGGGCTTGCGCGCACGCACCGCATCCATGGCGTCATGCCCGTTGGAATGCGTTTTCACCTCCCAACCATCGCGTGATAGGATGAAGCTGATGGCCTCAATGATATTGGGTTCGTCTTCGATCAGAAGCACTTTTCTGTCCATGCAACCGGCCTCCCCACCGATCATCACGGCCAAGACCGCCCCGCACTTATCCTAAATGTCTGGCCTTCTGTCAAAAACCGTCTGCAACGATCGACGGCTCGCGGCGGGCAGGACACTCGCGCAAGGGGCAAATCCGGCAGCTGGCGCCCACATCCCGCACGGGATCCTCCGCGCGCGCCTTCGGCTCGGGCAGGATGAGCATATGCGCCCGCAGCAAGGCCGGCTGGTCGAACGTGGCCGGTGCCGTCTGCTCGGTCGCCGCAAGCGCCAGAACCGTTTCCTGACCCCGCCCCGCCTGCCGCAGCAAGGCCCGCACCGGCGCATGCGGTTGGCCCAGAACCTGAAACAAGGGCCAGAGCGCACAGGCCGCCGCATCGCGAGGCATGACGAACCCCGGAAAGGGCCGACGGAAGATAAGCGCGCCGGACATGTCGCAGACCACCAGCCCGATCAGACCCACTTCGCTGTCCGGCAAGGCCGCCAGACGCCGGAAGATCAGGGGCAAGCCGCAGCAGAACACCCGCGCCAGCCGTTCCGGCGACGGATCGCGGCGGACCTCCGACAAGAAAGGCCCGATCGGCAGAACCCGCGCATCCGCGCGGTACTGCTCAAGCGTGTCGCGGGCCAGCCGGCGCGCCGCTTCCGTGTCAAGCTCGGTGGCCGCATCGATGATCGCGGTGATTTCGAACGCGCCCGTCTTTTCCTCTTCGAGCGTCGGGAAGTGAAATCCGCTTCGGGCAAGAAAGGCCTGCAATTCGTCCTGCGGAGACTTGATGTCGGCCTCCGAACTGGCAGCCCCCTCGAGATAGCGCACCAGCGCCTCCGCCCCTTCGGCAAGACGGCGGCTGTCCTCATCGATATTGCGGTGGAACCGGGCCTGCCATTCCGGCTCCAGCGCCTCGGTCTCCACGAGGATCGAGGACGTCGACCGGATCGCGGTGACCGATGAAATCACCTCGTGCAGCGACGCGGCGAGATGCGGGTCATGCGCCAGCCGGTCGGTCAGCGTCTCGACCGTGCGCTCCAGCCCCCCGATCCGCGCATGAAGCCTAGCCAAAAGATTGGCCCAGCCGGAAAACCTGCCCGCGAATTCCTGCACGCGCTCGGTTTCCACCCTTATCCCGGTCTGCGAGCCCGCCGCCTCCCTCAAGGCGGCGATCAGCGTGACTTCGGCCCCCTCCGAAAGGGCCGACGGCTCGACCTCCAGAACCTCGGCCAATTTGATAAGGGTCTTGCCGGCGATTCTCCGCCGATTGTGTTCGATCAGATTGAGATAAGAGGGCGATATCCCGACCATCTTCGCCAACTCGGACTGGCGGATACCGTTCATCACTCGCCTTTCACGGATACGGGTGCCGATCATCGAACTTTCGGGCATCGGAATTTTTCCTGCAATTCGCGGATGTTCGACCGCTTATGGCAAAAACTTTACACGTCAGCACGACATCCTGTCTAGTTTTTACAAAAAAATCGTTCTTCTAAAAGCAGTTGTTGCGTAATTTTCTTACCTCTTGCGATAATGCATTTGCACATTAGTGCCAAATTTGGGGCGCGCGCAGAGGAGGCGCGTTTTCCGAGTTAAACTTAATGGGAGGATATCAATGTCCAAAACCAACCTCACTCGTCGTGGCCTGCTGAAGACCAGTGCCGTTGCCGGCGCCGGCGTGGCGCTGCCGACCATTTTCACCTCTTCCGCCAATGCCTTCACGAACGAACCCACAGGCTCTACCGTGACGCTTGGCTTCAACGTCCCGCAGAGCGGACCCTATGCTGACGAGGGCGCGGACGAACTGCGCGCCTACGAGCTGGCGGTCGAGCACCTGAACGGTGGCGGCGACGGCGGCATGATGAACACCTTCAGCTCCAAGGCGCTGCAAGGGAACGGTATTCTCGGCAAGAAGGTCGAATACGTCACCGGCGACACCCAGACCAAGTCTGACGCCGCCCGCGCGTCGGCCAAGTCGATGATCGAAAAAGACGGCGCCATCATGATCACCGGCGGCTCGTCCTCGGGCGTGGCCGTGGCCGTGCAGGCGCTCTGCCAGGAAGCCGGCGTGATCTTCATGGCGGGTCTCACGCATTCGAACGACACCACCGGCAAGGACCGCCGTGCAAACGGGTTCCGCCACTTCTTCAACTCCTACATGTCGGGCGCAGCCCTCGCGCCGGTGCTGGCGAATGCCTACGGTACGGACCGCAAGGCCTATCACCTGACCGCCGACTACAACTGGGGCTACACCACCGAAGAAGCCATCCGGACCTCGACCGAGGCCATGGGCTGGGAAACCGTCGGCACCGTGCTGACCCCGCTGACGCAGACCGACTTCTCGTCCTACATCGCGCCTGTTCTGCAGTCCGATGCAGACGTGCTCGTGCTGAACCACTACGGCGGCAACATGGTCAACTCGCTGACCAACGCCGTTCAGTTCGGCCTGCGCGACCGCATCGCCAACGGCAAGAACTTCGAGATCATCGTTCCGCTCTACTCGCGCCTGATGGCCAAGGGTGCCGGTGCCAACGTTAAGGGCATCTTCGGCTCGACCAACTGGCACTGGTCGCTGACCGACGAAGGCTCCAAGGCGTTCGTCAAGTCGTTCGGTGAGAAGTACGGCTTCCCGCCCAGCCAGGCTGCGCATACCTGCTACGTTCAGGCGATCCTTTACGCGGATGCCGTGCAGCGTGCCGGCAGCTTCCAGCCTTGTGCAGTCGTCGAGGCCCTCGAAGGCTTCGAATTCGACGGCATGGGCAACGGCCCGACCCTCTACCGTGCCGAAGACCACCAGTGCTTCAAGGACGTGCTTGTGGTGAAAGGTAAGGAAAACCCGACCAGCGAATTCGACCTTCTGGAAGTCGTCGAAGTCACCCCGGTCGAGCAGGTCACCTATCCCCACGACCACCCGCAGTTCGCGGGCGGCTCGCTTGGGTCCTGCAACAACGGCGCTTAAGCCAGTCACTGCCGGCCGCGCGCACTTGCTGCGCGGCCGGATTTGATAAGCGTGCCCTGCCCCTAGCGGCGGGCACGCCCCAATCCCTCTGAATCGCGAAGGATGGAATGATGGACGCAATCATCCTCCAAGTCCTGAATGGGCTCGACAAGGGCTCGGCCTATGCGCTTATCGCGCTCGGGTTGACACTTATCTTCGGCACCCTCGGTGTGGTGAACTTCGCGCATGGCGCGCTGTTCATGATCGGCGCCTTCTGCGCCGTCACTTTGTCACGCATCCTGACCCTCAGTCACGAGGTCATCGATGAAACCCGCACCGACTTTCTCGGCAATCCGCTCAAGGTGGATGTCCCCTATGTCTATGATATCTTCGGGCAGGCCACGGGTGACGCGATCATCGACTGGGCGGTGCCGCTGTCGATCCTCTTCGCGATTCCGGTGATGATCCTGATCGGCGTGGTCATGGAGCGCGGCCTGATCAAGCACTTTTACAAGCGCCCCCATGCAGACCAGATCCTCGTGACGTTCGGTCTGGCGATCGTGCTTCAGGAAATCGTCAAATACTATTATGGCGCCAACCCGATCCCGACGCCCGCACCGGCGGCCTTTACCGGCAGCTTCGATTTCGGCGCGCTGATCGGCATGGAAGCCAGTAACATCATCTACCCCTACTGGCGCCTCGTCTATTTCGGGTTCGCCGCGATCGTGATCGGGGCCGTCTTCGCGTTTCTGCAATTCACCACCTTCGGGATGGTGGTGCGCGCGGGCATGGCCGACCGTGAGACGGTGGGCCTTCTGGGCATCAACATCGACCGCCGCTTCACCATCATGTTCGGCATCGCCGCCGCCGTGGCCGGGCTTGCAGGGGTGATGTACACACCCATCAACTCGCCGAACTACCACATGGGCATGGACTTCCTTGTTCTCAGCTTCGTGGTGGTGGTCGTGGGCGGCATGGGCTCTCTGCCCGGCGCCGTTCTTGCGGGCTTCCTGCTGGGTATCCTCGAAAGCTTCGCCTCAATGCGCGAAGTGATCAACATCCTTCCCGGCATCAACCAGATCATCATCTACCTGGTTGCCATTATCATTCTGCTGACACGTCCGCGGGGCCTGATGGGCCGCAAGGGCGTGATGGAGGACTAAGCCATGTTAGGCCTGGACAAGAAAGACACCTCGCTGCTCATCCTCGTCGCGATCCTGACGATGCTGGCACCCTTCATATTGAACCCCTTTCCCGCAAGCTCCGGCATGGCGCAGTTCAACGCGGGCTACCCCGACCTGATGCAGCGTTTCGTGATCTTCGGGATCTTCGCCATCGGCTTCAACATCCTGTTCGGCCTGACCGGCTATCTCAGCTTCGGTCACGCGGCTTTCATCGGTGTTGGCTCCTACGCGGCAATGTGGATGTTCAAGCTGGTTGGCATGAACGTGCTGCCGGCGCTGGCCCTTTCGATCGTGATGTCCGGCCTGTTTGCGGTGGTCATCGGATATGTAAGCCTCAGGCGCTCCGGTATCTACTTCTCGATCCTGACGCTGGCCTTCGCGATGATGTCCTATGCGCTCGCCTATTCGGTGCTGGCAACGGACATGGACGGCCCCGACAAGCAGGGCCTGCTGCAAAAAGGTCTGACCGGTGGCGAAACAGGCCTGCAACTTACGCTGCAGGATCCCCGGATCCTTGGTCAGCAAAGCACGGTCGATGGCAACCTCCCGGTGCCCAGCCTCTTCGGTCTCGAAATGCGCAGCTCCACGGATCTTGTCATGGGGGACTGGGTCTTCACCTTCTCGACCGGCTATTACTTCTGTGCCGTCGTGATGCTGCTCGCCTTTTATCTGTCGATCCGGATTTTCCGGTCACCCTTCGGCATGATGTTGCGGGCGATCAAATCCAACCAGCAGCGGATCAACTATACTGGCCTGAACGCCAAGCCCTACATGCTCGCGGCTTTCGTTAT
>NZ_ABCR01000019.1:0-26670 GCF_000170875.1 Roseobacter sp. AzwK-3b | reverse complement strand
AATACGGCTCCAGCTATCTGCGAAAGTTCCTGCAATGACCGAGATCACCCATCACAGCCAGGTCTGGACCTACCGCACACCCAAGGCCCGGCTCTGCTCTGGGGCGGGTGGCTGGCGCTGGTGGCGCTTTTCGTGTGGTGCTGGCAGATCATGACCCGCGACACGATCTGGTTCTTCGTATCCGACGCCCCCCGTCAGGCCGCCGATATCGGCAGCCGCATGCTCCCGCCGCGCTGGTCCTACATGTCCGAACTCTGGCTGCCGCTCTGGGACACGATCAACATCGCAACCCTGGGCACCATCGGCGGTGTCATCATGGCGGTGCCCGTGGCCTTCATGGCCGCGCGCAACACCACGCCCTCGGCCCGCATCCTGCGCCCCATAGCACTTTTCATCATCGTGGCCTCGCGCTCGATCAACTCGCTGATCTGGGCGCTTTTGCTGGTGGCGATCATCGGCCCCGGCCTTCTTGCGGGGATCGTCGCCATCGCGCTGCGCTCGATCGGCTTTGTCGGCAAGCTGCTCTACGAGGCGATCGAGGAAACCGACGCCCGCCAGATCGAAGCGATCGAGGCGACCGGCGCCAGCGGCGCACAGGTCCTCAGCTACGGGATCGTGCCACAGATCATGCCCGCTTTCTGGGGCATCTCGGTCTTTCGCTGGGATATCAACATCCGCGAAAGCACTATCCTCGGGCTGGTCGGCGCAGGCGGCATCGGGCTCAAGCTGCAGGCGTCGCTCAATGTCCTCGCCTGGAGTCAGGTCTCGGTGATCCTGCTTCTGATCCTCGCCACCGTCGTGCTCAGCGAATGGGTCTCGGCCCGGATGCGCCACGCCATCATCTGACCCTTGCCGCTGCTCTTGCGGCCGCGTTTTCGGGTTTCGCACCCTTTCCCAAAAAGGTATCGTTCCCCTATAGGTGCAAGTATGACGCCCGCCCTCCGCCACATCGGGCAAGGTTGAGATTTCACACATTCATTATTTCGGAAGGAAGCCACCATGCGTGCTTTCGCAAAATCCCTTTTTCTGGCCGGCTCGGCCCTGATCCTCGCCCAGATGGCGGACACAGCCAGCGCGTCCGATGCCGCCGCGCGCCTGACCGTCACCGAACAGCGCACCGCGCTCGTCGAATGCAAATACGATCTCGGGCGTCGCGGCTGGCCCCGGCTGCAGGCGACCTATGTGGAAACGCCCTGGGGCGGACAGACCGTCATGCGCCTTTTGCCCCATGGCAGCGTGTCGGTCGAGGATGCCGCCTGGATCAACGCCTGCGCCGATGAGCGCCTTGGCCGCGGCGGCCCTGCAGGGGCAGCACCCGCACAAGCCTTTCGCGGCGCCTGCCCGGCACATGCGCCGGTGATCTATGGTGGGGCGATCTACTGCTTCCGCAACTGACGACGCCCGGATATCGAGGCAGGAAACCCCTTCAAGATCAAACGGTTGAAGGGGTTTCTTCAGGCGTTCAGCCGCCCGATTTCGCCCTCACCCCCTCGATCACCGTGTCCAGCAGGGCGGTCTCTCCCGCTCCGGGTCCGGTCGGCTCGAAATAGATCTCGATCACCCCGTCATCATCGGCATCGCGATAGATCAGCTGTCTCGGCAGGCGGATCGTCACCGGCTCAGCCGCATCCGCCTCACTCCAGCGCAGGTCGGTCTGCACACAATTGGCCATCGCCCCGGCATAGCTGTCCGCAGGCGCCACTTCGTTCATGAAAAGCAACCCTCGCACCGCAGCCCGGTCCCCGATATACACGCTGCCCGATCCCAGAACCCTCGCCTCGGCCCCCTTGCTCAGCACACTTTGCTGCAGGCTTTGCGCCCAGACGCCACAGACGACCGCCAGACCATTGCGCTCGCGCACATCCGCCGCCACAGTCAGACCGCCGCCGCTCTCATAGCTGCCCCCGCCAAGCACCGGCGCATCGCCCAGCCTTGCAACACCTGCATCCTGCACGCTCGTGCATCCGGTCAGCACCAGTGCCGCAACAAGTCCAAATGTGGTCCGCATGTAAATCACTCCTTCAAACCCGCGCGGCCATATTGGCCGTTTCTTTCAGCACCTCAGGATACCACCGCTCGAGCGCCGGCAGGAACAGCTCCCTCACCCGGGCCACCTGCGCGGGCGTCATATCCTCGCGCCATGCCCCGGCCTGCCCCTTGGCGAAAAACTGTGCCATACCTGCGGGCCTTTCCGCAAATCCAAGCTTTTCTTCCTGACGCCGCATCGCCTCGAAACTGGTGCTCTTGATCGCATAGGCAAGCTTCGGTTGATCCACCTTAACCCTCAGAAACCGCTCCAGCAGCTTGCGCATGGTCGGCCCCGGCTTGGTCAGCAGATCCTCATAGCGCACCACATGCACCGACAGGCCCTGCGCATTCGCCCATGTGTCGATATGATCGTCCCACCGCCCCAACACGTCATAGGTATGGTTTGGCGAACTCATCACATTATCGGGTGCGCCCATGCGCTCGATCGCAGTATCCAGGTCGACATTCATATGGCGCGCATAACTCAGCGCCACATCGAAAGGATTGCGCAGAATATAGATCGCCGCCGCCGTCACATCATTCGGGATCAGCGGCTCGCCCAGAAATTCGATGGCCTGACAATGCGTCTTGACGAAATGATGGTTCGGCTTGCTGCCCGCGATCAGCCGCAGCGCCTTCGGCCTGACCCTCAGCCAATCCTCGATGCCTTGCGCCGTGTAGGTGCCGCCATCCGCCGCCGCAAAGAAATCCGCCCGGCTGTCGCCGGTGGTGAACTGCCTCAGGTTGTTGATATCCGGCGCCGCCCCCTTGGGCATGAAGTAATGCGCGAGCAGGCTGCGCATCCAGGTATTGCCCGATTTGGGGTAACTCGCCAGCCAGATGATGCGGTGAAGGTCAGTCATTCCAATACCCGTATTGCTTCATCATGCGCTTGTTCGACTGGCGGATGGTCCGGGCCAATTCGGGGTCCAGCTCGGTCCGCCAATGCCCTGCCTGCCCTTTCGAAAAGAACCGGTCGGAATGTTCGGACTTCTCGATGAAGCCGGATTTTTCTTCCTGCTTGCGCAACTCGTCGAAACTGCAATGCCGGATGGCCCGCTCCAGACGCTCCTGATCGACCGTCATTCCGAAATGCTCCACCACCTTGCCAAAGGCCTCTGCTGGTTTGGCCAGCATATCCTCATAGCGTAGCACCAGAACCGGATAGGGCAAAGGCTGTGTCCAGCTTTTCACATGATCCGACCACGACCCCAGAAAGGTCGCCACGTTCTTCTCGTAAGGGGCTGTGCCGTTATGGGGATGGCAAATATCCTGTGCGGCCTTTTCGATCGTCTGGCCGGTATGCTTGGCATAGCTCAACACCATGTCCAGCGGGTTGCGCATCACATAGATCGCCGAGCGGGTGACCTCCGCCGGGATCAGTTGCACGCCATAGATATCGCGATTGATGTTGTGCGTTTTGACCAGGTTCACATCGGCATTGTTCGCCACAATCGCCGCCAGAACCCTTGGCCGCAACCTGACCGACGCCTGTTGATTTCCGTTGAGAACTGACCCGGTATTTTCACCGAGAACTGACCCGCCTAAGTAGGTTTATCAACGGTCAGGTTTTGGTCAATGCGTGTGCCTCCTTTCGCTTTTTCTTGGCGGCTTCAGAGCTGGCTTTGAAGCGATAGCTGTCGTTGCCGGTCTCGAGGATGTGGCAGCGGTGTGTCAGGCGATCGAGGAGTGCGGTCGTCATCTTTGCATCGCCGAAGACCTGGGCCCATTCCGCGAAGCTGAGATTGGTTGTGATGATGACGCTGGTACGCTCGTAGAGCTTGCTGAGCAGGTGGAACAGCATCGCGCCACCGGACGCACTGAACGGCAGATAGCCGAGCTCGTCGAGGATGACCAAGTCGACCTTTGTCAGTAACTCCGCCATCTTCCCTGCCTTGCCGGCAGCCTTCTCTTGTTCAAGCGCGTTCACAAGCTCCACGGTTGAGAAGAAGCGGACCTTGCGCCGTTGATGCTCGATGGCGTGGACACCGATGGCCGTCGCGACATGGCTTTTTCCGGTGCCGGGTCCACCGATGAGCACCACGTTCTCGGCATTTTCCATGAACTCGCCGCGATGGAGTTGGCGGACAGTGGCCTCGTTGATGTCACTGGAGGCAAAGATGAAGCCCGCGAGATCTTTGTATGCCGGGAAGCGCGCAACCTTCATATGGTAGGCGATGGATCTCACCTCCCGTTCCGCCATCTCTGCCTTCAGTAGCTGTGACAGGATCGGTATTGCGGCCTCGAAGGCGGGGGCGCCCTGTGCGACGAGATCCTCGACGGCCTGCGCCATGCCATACAGCTTGAGGCTGCGCAGCATGATCACGATCGAGGCGCCTGCTGGATCATGACGCATGACGCTTCCCCTTGGGCTGTCTCAGACCGTCATATCGGTCGACATCTGCCTTGGGAGCTTTAGCCAGGACCAGTGCCTCCGGTGGATCTATCTCGGGATGATCGGTCTGTTTGCGATCCACCAATCTGTGAAGCAGGTTCAGGATATGTGTCTTGGTTGGCACGCCAGCTTCCAATGCCAAGTCCACGGCGCATAAGACGGCATCCTCGTCATGGTGGAGCACAAGCGACAGGATATCGACCATCTCGCGGTCTCCGCCTTCCTTGCGCAGCATGTGGTCTTGCAGGCGGCGGAAGGCTTCAGGCATCTCCGTGAACGGTGCGCCATTGCGCAGAGCGCCGGGCTTGCGCTGGATCACCGCGAGATAATGGCGCCAATCATAGACAACCCAGCCAGGTTTGCGATGTGATCGCTCGATGATGCGCGCGTGCGTACAAACCGTCTGGCCCTCGGCCACGAAGACCAACCGATCTGGGTAGACATGCAGGCTGACACGACGGTTCGCGAAGCTAGCTGGCACGCTGTACCGGTTGCGCTCAAAGGTGACCAGGCATGTTGGTGAGACGCGTTTGCTGTGCTCGACGAACCCATCAAAAGCGGGCGGGAGCGTCATGAGCGTCGGCTTCTCAGCCTCCCAGGCATCTGCGATTGAGCCGGGCAATGTCTGATGCGCCGTCTCTGCCCATAGGGCGATGCAGCGGTCCTCCAGCCACTGGTTCAGCTCGTCCAGCGTGTCGAAGACCGGTATCACCTGCCACAGACGGGTCCGAGCATCCCGGACGCTCTTCTCGATCTGGCCCTTCTCCCAACCGGCCGCAGGATTGCAGAACTCGGGCTCAAACACGTAATGGCTGGCCATGGCCTGGAAGCGCGCATTGATGTCGCGCTGCTTGCCTTTGCCAACACGATCCACTGCCGTCTTCATGTTGTCGTAGATCCCCCGGCCAGGCACGCCGCCAAAGACGCGGAAAGCGTGCCAATGAGCGTCGAACAACATCTCATGGGTTTGCAGAAGATAGGCCCGCACCACGAAAGCGCGGCTGTGCGATAACTTCGTATGCGCGACTTGCAGCTTGACGCGTTCGCCGCCAATGGTGGCCCAGTCTTCGCTCCAATCGAACTGGAAAGCTTCTCCGGGCTGGAAAATCAGCGGCACATATGTACCGCGCCCCGTCGTCTGCTCAGCAATGTGCCGATCTGCGCGCCAGGCACGGGCAAACGCGGCAACGCGCCCGTAGGACCCGTCGTAGCCGAGCTTCACCAAATCTTCATGCATCTGCTTGAGGCTGCGGCGCTCTTTGCGCGGCTTGCGCGTCTGCGACAACAGCCACGCCGATAGCCGATCCGCATAAGGATCCAGTTTGCTGGACCGGGGCGGTGTCTTGAACTTCGGTTCCACTGCGCCCTCGCGCAGGTACTTCTTGATGGTATTGCGAGAAAGGCCCGTGCGTCTGGCGATCTCTCGAATGGGCATCTTGTCTCGCAAGGCCCAACGTCGGATGACACTCAAAAATCCCATGTCGATCACTCCATATCTCCCTGACAAATCCGTCAGGTAAAGGTGTTCACATGGGTCAGTTCTCAGTGAAAATTTACTTACCTACCGGGTCAGTTCTCAACGGAAATCAACACGCGAACAGCACTTTGGCGTGACGTTGACTTGGACAAGCGCATCTGGACTGTGCCACGCAGCAAGAATGGACGTTCACGTCGTATCGTACTCAACACCAACGCCGTTGATAGCTTTAACGCAATTCGCAGAACAGCAGAGCGTTTACAGCAGCCCACGCTGCCAACCAGCTTCGTTTTCACAAACCCACGCACTGGTCGCGCCTATGACAGCTTTTACGCAGCTTGGTATGTTGCCCGTGATCAAGCAAAACTGGAAGACGTGCGCATACACGATCTGCGACACACATTCGCCAGCCTGCTCATCAACAAAGGGGTCAGCTTGTACGAGGTACAGACGCTGCTGGGACATAGAGGTGGTCGCGGAAACTTGGACCAAGCGTTAAGGTGGATCGCATGACGAAAGAGACGATCCGAAATGGCAAAGAGAAAGACGCATACGCCTGATTTCAAGGCGAAGGTCGCGCTTGAAGCGATCCGCGAAGAGATGACGCTGGCCGAGCTGTCGAAGAAGTATGGCGTGCATCCGAACCAGATCAGCACATGGAAGCGGGCGGCGATTGAGAACATGGCCACGGCGTTCACCCGGCGGGGTGCTGATCCCGGGAAGGTTAACGAGGCTGAGATCGAGAAGCTGCATTCGAAGATCGGGCAGCTGGTGGTGGAACGGGATTTTTTAGCCAATGCCTCGGTTCAGCTGCTCGGGACGCGAGGCAAAAAATGGTGAGCAAGGATCATGAGCTGAGCCAGCGGCGGCAATGTGCGCTGCTGCAATTGTCGCGCTCTACGCTGTATTATCGTCCCAAGGGTGAAAGCGCTGAGAACTTACGTTTCATGGAGATCATCGACAAGCAGTTCCTGGAGACCCCGTGGTATGGCTCTCGCCAGATGGCGCGTCACATGAAGCGGCAGGGTCACAAGTGCGGCCGTCATCGTGTGCGGCGCCTGATGCGTCTGATGCGGTTGGTGCCGATCTACCAGGAGCCCAACACCAGCAAGAAACACCCGGCGCACAAGATCTACCCCTACCTGCTCAAGGGGTTGGCGATCACCCGACCCAATCAGGTCTGGTGCGCCGATATCACCTATATCCGGATGGAGCGGGGGTTCCTGTATCTGGTCGCCATCATGGATTGGTATAGCCGCAAGGTTCTGGCCTGGCGTCTGTCGAATACCTTAGAGGCAGACTTCTGTGTCGCGGCGCTGAAAGAGGCGCTGGCCACCTATGGCCCGCCAGAGGTCTTCAACACCGATCAGGGATCGCAGTTCACCAGCAGCGACTGGATCGATGAACTGAAGGAGGCCAAGGTGAAGATATCGATGGATGGCAAGGGCCGCTGGATCGACAATCGAATGATAGAGCGCCTTTGGCGGTCGCTGAAATACGAGTGCGTTTACCTGCGTGCCTTCGAGACCGGGTCACAAGCCAGGGAGGGTATCGGGCGATGGCTGGCCTATTACAACGCCGAGCGGCCCCACTCGACCCATGGCATCTTGACCCCGGATGAGGTCCATGCAAGCAAAACGGAACCCATGAGAATTGCAGCCTGATGTGAAACCTTGATCCACCTTAACTGGGCTGCAATCTGGTCGAAAAAGCAGGACCACCTCTCATAGCTCAGTACAGATGACGCAACGCTATGCACACCTTGCCCCTGACCGCCTACACAGCAGAGCAGAGATCGTCAGCGGCATTGTTGGCAAAAGTATTTGATCACCGCGCCACTATACCAGCCTGCCCTTCCTATACGAGCGAAGGTCATACAGCGTATCTGCGCATAGACCGCTCAAAAACCCGCACACAGTGCTGGTGGGGTGTTGCGCTATACACTGACTGCCGACCCGTACCCAAAACGCTTGTCGCAAGCTGAGAGCGCGGGTAACGTGTCACACAACCGTACTGCACGTTTTTCTGGGCCTGAGCAACAACCATGACCCAAGACCCAAACGACATCCTCAAGCAAATTCGCGC
Source organism: Roseobacter sp. AzwK-3b (assembly GCF_000170875.1). Lineage (NCBI taxonomy): Bacteria > Pseudomonadati > Pseudomonadota > Alphaproteobacteria > Rhodobacterales > Roseobacteraceae > Roseobacter > Roseobacter sp. AzwK-3b. The sequence continues at coordinate 18,685 of NZ_ABCR01000019.1, read as the reverse complement.
TCGTGGTAAACAGCGTTCGAAGCCAGCTCCAGCAGCAAGTACCGTCAATAATCCTGATAAGCTACTGGAACAAATTCGTGCTCGTGGCCAACAACAAGATCAAGCCTGCACAGCATCGCCGTCCAACGCCGCCAGTTCAAAACCCACCCTAGATGCAATTCGTGCTCGCATTGCCAGAGTTCAAGAACTGAGACCCAAGCGTGTATTGACTGAGGGTGAGAAGCATACGCTTGCCGTGTTACACGATATCCGGGACAAACTGGAACAGGAGCAGCATGTACAGAACCGACGCTTACAGACCTGGTTAACAGCCGAGCAATACGCCTGCATTGGTGAGCTGTGGCAGGAACAGCAGCAGCTGCGCGAACAAGTCAAACACAAACCTGATGTGATCATCGAGTACGAAGAGCGTTTGCGTCTTGCCATTCTATACGACAACAGAGCCAACTATTATGGCAGACGAGGTCGAGCCAAGACCGCAGAACAAATGCGCAATCTGTCCGTGGTTGAACTGGAACACTTATTGGAACGCTACGCCGAGATCACGCATCAATATCCTGCACTTCATGCGTGGTTTGACAGACAGTTGAGCTGGGAAGCGGGTAGTGATGCTGCAGCCGACTTAGCTTGCATACCCCGCCCCATTACATCCAGTAGTCTAGACGCACGTAATGGAACAAAAATGCATAACAAGATGACCAAACGCGAAGTCAAGCTATATGTCGTCGAACAGGCCATTGACGAACTTACCTACGACAATGAGTAGCTGACTGCAGCGCAATACCACAGCCAGCCCACATCATCACTTCTTGCGCCGTTCCTCTTCAGCAGCCCAAGTGTCATCCGTGCTTTTTTCGATCAGCTTACGGAACGTCTCAATCGTTGCACGAACACTTGGCAATGTATTGTCCACTGTTGTGCTGAGACCTTGCACCACTTTCCCGCCATAACGAGCTGACACACGACGCTTGCCGTTCACGCTTTGTGGTGCCCACCAAAAGCGTGTTGTGTCGCCATCTAACTCATCTTCGCCTTTGTACTTGGCCAACTCAGTCAGCATTCGATCTGCTTGTGCCAGCAGCTTCGCACGTGGGCCTGAAGTCTGCGTTGAAGCTGGTTCAATGCCAAATTCTTTGATCAATTCTTCAAGCGTTGGTCCTGCCATTGTTGTTCTCCCTGTTGTTGGCATAGTAAAGCTATCTCAAGCTGGGACAAAAACAAGACCTAGATCATAGCAATCAAAACCGTGCACGGATCACGCATTGTAGCTAGGACAGATTGTCAGGCTTTGGTGTATTGAAGGGTTTCGGCTTTTTACGCTTGGACTGCTTGTGTGCTTTCGGCTTTGCAGGCTTGGGTATAGGTAACGGCTTGGGCGTGCGCATACACATACAGCCCTCGTTCCGGATCACCTCATTGACCCGCATATGCACCTCCAGCCCATGCAAAACACCCATGCCGATTTGATAAGTACTTGCCTTCCATCAATCGACGCACGGATTTTTACTGCTTGCTGTTGCATTTCGCCATTTAGTACGTGCCGATTGTTCCACAGCAGTCACGCAGTCCTCACGCAGTCTACCAAATACCCCAGCCCAGTGCTTGTGATGTAGTTCTGAGCTTTGCTGTAATTCACCCGCATACCACCCTAACTTGCTTGCACAGGTCATCAATGCATCAGCACTTGGGTGCAGGTCATTGAAGCGCAAAGTGCGTATGTAACACTCGCTTTTACCAAGCCATTGCTCGCAGAACTCGCGCTCACTGCCAATTGCATGACACGTCTTCAGTTCGTCACGCACAGCTTCCAGTACTCGTATCGTCATCCACACTATCTCCTTGTTGATGTATTTATCAGAGGTCACGTGTTGGATGTATTTATTGGATCAATTATCTACTGCAGCAATGCATCCGCTGCCGCGTCTACATAGCACCTGTCGTTGTATCGCACTGCGTTACCACTTCGTGCTCTCAACTCACGTGCTGTTTTCAGCTTCGCTTTGATACTCGTCGTGTGTTGATGAATGATATTGATGAATAATGTTTTATCGACATTGCATTAAGCAGTCAGATCAACGCCCAATTTGGCGTCGATCCAAACAACAAACAACATTGCATGTCGCTTGTCAGACTATACTACTGAACCATTACAGGAAGAGCAGGTTTTGCTATCATCTCTATTACCAGCATATCATACGCACACACGAGACCCGTATAGTCAGGCCACCTCATGTGTTGATGGGTAGTGCTGTTACAGCACTGTTGTCATCCATCTCACTTGCAAGCCACACCGCATAAAGCAGCACAGCTTTTCACCACACCATTACGACAATCGAAGCAGCAGGCCAGTCAAACATTTACACCTTCGCCACTTTAGGCATCTCACTTACTAGAATGAGGTAGTCGATTGAAGCATAGAACTGGCACTACGTTTACTCACCGTCACACATCAGAACGGACTTGCAGCACTATTACAATCGGCGTGCTAACCTTGATCCAGTTTTTCGTTGCCTAGTCATTGCCTTGGTCAAGCGCCGCAAAATCGTGCGCTGTTCTGCCTGTTACTGTTATTTATCAACGATCGCCGATCAGCTGCGCAAAAATGAATGCACGGTTTTTTGCTGCCTGCGCTGCCAAATCCAGCTCTCCCCACCCCAAATTTTCTGTAAAAATTGCTCGTGGAAACATCGCACGTTTAGGAAGTGCAAATTTAACCGATGTTTTTCGCCATGCATCTGCACAACATTTTGGCCATGAGCGCCAATACATACGTCGCGTTTTTCGCCGCTACCTGCAACGCATCGCGTTTCTCATAGAATACATATTACATGAGAACAGATGCTAACATATTGCAATCATTGAACATCATGTTGCAGCTGATTTCGGTCGCTGACTTCAATTCTCGGACCATACATTACACGTACACTGAACGTGAGAGGTCAAGCCATGAAGCAAGCCCAAACACTTAGCCAAGCAGATCAAAAACGTGCACTCGCCTACTGCAACACTCGCCGCTACAGTCTGCGTGATCGCACCATATTACAAATCAGCGTACTTGCCGGACTGCGCGCCAAAGAGATCGCAGCACTGCGCATAGGTGACGTGTATGACACATCAGGTCAAGTGCGTGATCAATTCACGCTGCATAGGTCACAAACCAAAGGCGGTCACGCACGCACAGTCTACGTCAGCGCAAAGCTGAAGCGTGTGCTGGATCAATATCGCACACAGATCGCCGATCAAGACCAGAAAGATCCACTGTTTCAAACCCAACAGCGCACAGCATTCTCAGCCAATACCATGTGCCAGCTGTTTCTGAACATTTACAAAGCCTGCGGTCTCAACAATGCCAGCAGTCACAGTGGTCGCAGAACATTTATCACTCGACTAGCTGAACAGGGGGTGAACGTGCGTCTATTAGCTGAGCTTGCTGGTCACAGACATATTTCCACAACCCAACGCTATATCGACGTGAACCCCGCACAGCTAGCACGAGCTGTGGAGCTTGTATGATGGCACAGCAGGGTCGTTTAGCTGTACTGCGTCAATTTCAGCGTGAGCTCCAGCACATTGAATGGTTGGAACAAAACATGCCCAATAGCCGTCAGTTGCGCAGTGCTCGTCGTCGTGTGCTCGTGCTCAGGACAAGATTGATAGTGGAATTGGTGCAGCATTAGCCTTTGATCTCGTCGACGATGGTTTCCAGCAACGCTTTAGCTTCTGCACCTGGTCCCGTTTGTTTAAACCGTACGATCACTACGCCATCTTCATCGCCATCAACGTATACATTTTGTGCTGGAATACGGATCTTTATCGCAGCGTCATTACTATCTGCAGTCCATGCAACATCTGTCTTTACACACCTCGCTAGAACACCCGCATAGCTATTCAGAGGCTCAACTTCATTCATGAATGCAAGACCACGCACAACAGCTGTGTCGCCCAAGTAAACGCTGCCCGAGCCGAGAAGCTTATGCTCCACACCCTTGGTCAAAACACTCTGCTGTTCGCTCTGTGCCCATACGCCACATACAGTGACCAAACCCTCAGTCTCGATCACGTCAGCTGCCACAGTGATGCCGCCGCCGCTGCTATATGTGCCACCATCAACAGTTGGTGACGCAGACAAGCGTGTCATTCCCACATCCTTCACAGTGCTGCACGCCGTCAGTGCCAAGCCTATAGCCAATACTGCTGTCAATCTAATGTGCATTTCTCCATCAAGCTTGAGTTGCAACTGCTGCTGTGTTCGACAGCATTTCGACACCTGTTCGCGTTACAACAATTTACCAAAGGTCACACAAAGAAAGAGAGCGAGCCGAAGCTCGCTCTCTCCATACTCCAATCCGTGAGTGGATTAGAAGGTCAGACGGATACCGGTACCGATGGTGGTCGATTCCAGCTTGTATTTGCTAACGTTGCTATTACCACCAGTATCGTTGGCGAAACCACCAATACGGTTAGTTTTCAGCGAAGTTTCCGACTGGATTGCATAGATGCGCCATGCAACGCCGTTGCCCAGCGAACGCTCTGCACCGATCTGGTACGCAACGTATTCGGCCTTGGTGCGGGTGCCCGTAGCGAAATCGAGCGAACCGTCCATTTCACCCTGATAGGTATCAAAGCCAATCGTCCAAGGACCAGCCACATCGTAGGTGACACCCAGACTCCAGCCGCTGCTATCGCCCGCACCGTCCTTAAGGCCATCAGCGTTCACAGAACCTGCATCGTTCTCGGCATAGCTACCACCAAAGGTGAAGCCTGCAGTTGCAAACTGTGCGCCAATTGCCCAAGTGGTAGGATCATCCTGCTGAACAACTGCGGCCGCATATACGTCATCCGCAGTGCCTGCCACACCATCAAGACCAGGACCAGTTGTGCCAGCGGCAGTGCTACGAGCAGTAGCAGCATCCGCAGTGCCCCAACGTGCCGACAGGGTCATGTCAACGTTGCCGAACGACTGGCTGTAGTTCGCGCCAATGTCGAAGATATCGCTCAGACCGTTACGGTTAACCAGACCCGAGTTTGCAACGTTGGTGTTGCCCGGTGCATAGCTCACACCCAGGGTCAGACCGTTGAAGCTCGGCGTGTAGTAGCTGATGCGCGCGGTGTCGTTGTTGCCAGCGACTTCAGTTGCCGACGAACCCATGGCGTTACGACCGAGGGCAAAACCTGCGCCGCCCAGAAGGGGATTGTCAACGCCGTCAAGTGCATCAATGTATTCGCCGATAGTCGTTGCGTCTGCCGGATCTGCATCCGGGAACAAGAACGCGGTCGGGTGATAAGCGGACGGCGAAGGCGAGTTGATGCCGAAGCCAACCGACGGTGCGCCGACGCTCAGCTTGTAGCCGGCCGAGTTCTCGGAACCGACTTCAACGCGGCCCATCGAGTCGCTCGAGATGAACATGTACGACTCGTCGATACCGTCAGCACCACCGCCTGCGTTGGCGGCTTCCATTTCGACGACAACACCGAAGGTCATGCCGTTGTCCAGCGTCACCGACGGGGTGAAGTGGATTTCACCGTTCTGGTGGATGTTAACGCCGTCCACATCAACAGCCGCAGGCAGGAAGTTGCCCGATGCGTCGTTGTACAGGACGTCCATGTTGTAGTACCCACCCCAGTCCAGGTTCCAGTCCTGAGCCGAAGCTGCGCCGCCGACCATCGTGATGGCTGCGGTCGTTGCGAGAAGACGACAAGGTTTCTACGCAGCATAGAGATCGATGCCATTATGCTACGACACAGCAGACCATATCTTCGGTCGCTTTCATAACAGATCAGACAATACACAAAGGGTATCACAGCCAAGGAGCCTAACGTGTTACCCATATTCAATCGCAGCAAAACAGCCCGAGACAACAGCAGTAGAAGCGTAGAGCGTGTAACGCTGAGCCGTTTCTTTGACGAGCAGTTCTTTCCGCACGTTCGCGTCACAAAACGCCACTTTCATCACGACTGGAGCATATTCAACACGCATGTGAGAGCACAGCTTGGGCATTATCACTTGGACGAGCTGACCAACCCTGTGCTGGATGTTTGGGTGCGTGAGCAGGTTGTCTCAGGCTTACAGCGCAGTACTATCAACAAGCACATCTACTTGATGAACAGGATGCTGAACCTGGCGCGACACTGGTGCTTGGTACCAGCTCAAAACCCAGACCAGCAGCCCCTCAAGCGTCTCGTTGTTGGAGACTACAAACAGCGTTTTCTCAGCGCAGACGAGATACAACGCCTAATTGCCGCGTGTCGTCGTAGCAGTCATCCATACCTGCATCACTTCGTTCAAATCCTGTTATTGACAGGTGCTCGTAAAGGAGAAGCGCGAACAGCACTTTGGCGTGACGTTGACTTGGACAAGCGCATCTGGACTGTGCCACGCAGCAAGAATGGACGTTCACGTCGTATCCTACTCAACACCAACGCCGTTGATAGCTTTAACGCAATTCGCAGAACAGCAGAGCGTTTACAGCAGCCCACGCTGCCAACCAGCTTCGTTTTCACAAACCCACGCACTGGTCGCGCCTATGACAGCTTTTACGCAGCTTGGTATGTTGCCCGTGATCAAGCAAAACTGGAAGACGTGCGCATACACGATCTGCGACACACATTCGCCAGCCTGCTCATCAACAAAGGGGTCAGCTTGTACGAGGTACAGACGCTGCTGGGACATAGCAGCGTACAGATGACGCAACGCTATGCACACCTTGCCCCTGACCGCCTACACAGCAGAGCAGAGATCGTCAGCGGCATTGTTGGCAAAAGTATTTGATCACCGCGTCACTATACCAGCCTGCCATTCCTACACGAGCAAAGGTCAGACAGCGTATCTGCGCATAGACCGCTCAAAAACCCGCACACAGTGCTGGTCGGGTGTTGAGCTATACTTGGGGTGCTGGCTGGCAGACATGATACTTACACAGTTAGATTGCTTTTAGATGTCGTCATCTATGCGTAAAAAAGCATCTAGCTTTGTCTTATCTCTTTTGCGTCTTGCCTCTTGTCCCTCAGTGCTCAGCTCGGGCTCTGCGTCAGTGTCGTCTTGTTCTTCATCCCATCGATCTATCCGTCGAATGCTTACATAAGGCCGTTCAATAATCGCGTCATAATCCACCTCGTATTGACCATCAAACACGCTGCTGTGCTTCCAGCACGTCAATGCTTCACGCTCCATGGTAGTCAGCTCTGATAAGCTTTCTGCTATGCGCTCAGCCAGTGCTTCAAGCCGCCTATCCAGCTTGCCCTGTGTACTCACTTTGGCATTGGTCATGCGTGCTGCAATTGATCTGTATGTGCTTAACAACTTGACCGTCTTATCGTAAAGGGGTCCAGTCTCAACTTGCTCATACATGCGCACAACACGCCTGATTACTTTTTTTTGCGCCGTTCCTCTTCAGCAGCCCAAGTGTCATCCGTGCTTTTTTCAATCAGCTTACGTAATGTCTCAATTGTTGAGCGCACACTAGCCAGTGTATTGTCTGTAGTTGTTGTAAGACCTTCCACCACTTTCCCGCCATAACGAGCTGACACACGACGCTTGCCGTACACACTTTGAGGTGCCCACCAAAAGCGTGTTGTGTCGCCATCCAGCTCATCTTCGCCTTTGTATTTGTCCAGCTCAGTCAGCATTCGATCTGCTTGTGCCAGCAGCTTCGCACGTGGGCCTGAAGTCTGCGTTGAAGCTGGTTCAATGCCAAATTCTTTGATCAATTCTTCAAGCGTTGGTCCTGCCATTGTTGTTCTCCCTGTTGTTGGCATAGTAAAGCTATCTCAAGCTGGGACAAAAACAAGACCTAGATCATAGCAATCAAAACCGTGCACGGATCACGCATTGTAGCTAGGACAGATTGTCAGGCTTTGGTGTATTGAAGGGTTTCGGCTTTTTACGCTTGGACTGCTTGTGTGCTTTCGGCTTTGCAGGCTTGGGTATAGGTAACGGCTTGGGCGTGCGCATACACATACAGCCCTCGTTCCGGATCACCTCATTGACCCGCATATGCACCTCCAGCCCATGCAAAACACCCATGCCGATTTGATAAGTACTTGCCTGCCATCAATCGACGCATGGATTTTTACTGCTTGCTGTTGCATTTCGCCATTTAGTATGTGCCGATTGTTCCACAGCAGTCACGCAGTCCTCACGCAGTCTACCAAATACCCCAGCCCAGTGCTTGTGATGTAGTTCTGAGCTTTGCTGTAATTCACCCGCATACCACCCTAACTTGCTTGCACAGGTCATCAATGCATCAGCACTTGGGTGCAGGTCATTGAAGCGCAAAGTGCGTATATAACACTCGCTTTTACCAAGCCATTGCTCGCAGAACTCGCGCTCACTGCCAATTGCATGACACGTCTTCAGTTCGTCACGCACAGCTTCCAGTACTCGTATCGTCATCCACACTATCTCCTTGTTGATGTATTTATCAGTGGTCACGTGTTGGATGTATTTATTGGATCAATTATCTACTGCAGCAATGCATCCGCTGCCGCGTCTACATAGCACCTGTCGTTGTATCGCACTGCGTTACCACTTCGTGCTCTCAACTCACGTGCTGTTTTCAGCTTCGCTTTGATACTCGTCGTGTGTTGGTTAATGATATTGATGAATAATGTTTTATCGACATTGCATTAAGCAGTCAGATCAACGCCCAATTTGGCGTCGATCCAAACAACAAACAACATTGCATGTCGCTTGTCAGACTATACTACTGAACCATTACAGGAAGAGCAGGTTTTGCTATCATCTCTATTACCAGCATATCATACGCACACATGAGACCCGTATAGTCAGGCCACCTCATGTGTTGATGGGTAGTGCTGTTACAGCACTGTTGTCATCCATCTCACTTACAAGCCACACCGCATAAAGCAGCGCAGCTTTTCACCACACCATTACGACAATCGAAGCAGCAGGCCAGTCAAACATTTGCACCTTCGCCACTTTAGGCATCTCACTTACTAGAATGAGGTAGTCGATTGAAGCATAGAACTGGCACTACGTTTACTCACCGTCACACATCAGAACGGACTTGCAGCACTATTACAGTCGGCGTGCTAACCTTGATCCAGTTTTTCGTTGCCTAGTCATTGCCTTGGTCAAGCGCCGCAAAAACGTGCGCTGTTCTGCCTGTCACTGTTATTTATCAACGATCGCCGATCAGCTGCGCAAAAATGAATGCACGGTTTTTCACTGCCTGCGCTGCCAAATCCAGCTCTCCCCACTCCAAAATTTTCTGTAAAAAATTTCTCGGACAAACATCGCACGTTTAGGAAGTACAGATTTAGCCGATGTGTTTTCCCATGCACCTGCACAACAATTTGGTCATGAGCGCCAATACATGCGTTGCGTTTTTCGCCGCTACCTGCAACGCAACGCTTTTCTCATAGAATACATATTACATGAGAACACGAGCTAACCCATTGCAATCATTGAACATCATGTTGCAGCTGATTTCGGTCGCTGACCTCAATTATCAGGCCATACATTACACGTACACTGAACGTGAGAGATCAAGCCATGAAGCAAGCCCAAACACTTAGCCAAGCAGATCAAAAACGTGCACTTGCCTATTGCAATACTCGTCGTCACAGCCTGCGTGATCGCACCATATTACAATTCAGCATACTTGCTGGACTGCGTGCCAAAGAGATCGCAGCACTGCGCATAGGTGACGTGTATGATGCATCAGGTCAAGTGCGTGATCAATTCACGCTGCATAGGTCACAGACCAAAGGCCATCACGCACGTACAGTCTACGTCAGCGCAAAGCTGAAGCGTGTGCTGGATCAATATCGCACACAGGTCGCAGACCAAGACCAGAACGATCCATTGTTTCAAACCCAACAGCGCACAGCTTTCTCAGCCAACACCATGTGTCAGCTGTTCCTGAACATTTACAAAGCCTGCGGTCTCAACAATGCCAGCAGTCATAGTGGTCGCAGAACGTTTATCACTCGACTAGCTGAACAGGGTGTGAACGTGCGTCTATTAGCCGAGCTTGCTGGTCACAGACATATTTCCACAACGCAACGCTATATTGACGTGAACCCCGCACAGCTAGCACGAGCTGTGGAGTTGGTATGATGGCACAGCAGGGTCATTTAGCTGTTGAGCGTCAATTACAGCGTGAACTGCGGCACATTGCATGGTTGGAGCAAAACATGCCCAACAGCCAGCAGCTGCGCAGTGCTCGTCGTCTTGTGCTCGTGCTCAGGACCACATTGTTGGTGGAATTGGTGCAGCATTAGCCTTTGATCTCGTCGACGATGGTTCCCAGCAACGCTTTAGCTTCTGCACCTGGTCCCGTTTGTTTAAACCGTACGATCACTACGCCATCTTCATCGCCATCAACGTATACAATTTGCGCTGGAATACGGATCTTTATCGCAGCGTCATTACTATCTGCAGTCCATGCAACATCTGTCTTTACACACCTCGCTAGAACACCCGCATAGCTATTCAGAGGCTCAACTTCATTCATGAATGCAAGACCACGCACAACAGCTGTGTCGCCCAAGTAAACGCTGCCCGAGCCGAGAAGCTTATGCTCCACACCCTTGGTCAAAACACTCTGCTGTTCGCTCTGTGCCCATACGCCACAAACAGTCGCCAATCCCTCAGTCTCGAACACGTCAACAGCAATAGTGATGCCGCCGCCGCTGCTGTATGTGCCGCCATCAACAGTGGGTGACTTAGACAAGCGTGTCATTCCCACATCCTTCACAGTGCTGCACGCCGTCAGTGCCAAGCCTATAGCCAATGCTGCTGTCAATCTCATGTGCATTTCTCCATCAAGCTTGAGTTGCAACTGCTGCTGTGTCCGACAGCATTTCAGGATACCAACGTTCAATCGCTGGTAAGAACAATTCCCGTACGCGAGCTACTTGTGCAGCCGTCATATCATCCCGCCATGCACCCGCCTGCCCTTTCGCGAAGAACTGTGCCATACCCGCAGGCCGTTCCGCAAAGCCAAGCTTTTCTTCCTGCCGACGCATCGCCTCAAAGCTGGTGCTCTTAATAGCGTAAGCAAGCTTGGGTGCATCTACTTTTACTTTAAGGAACCCTTCCAACAGTTGACGCATAGTCGGACCGGGTTTCGTTAACAGATCCTCATAGCGAACCAAGTGCACAGCCAAACCACTCGCGTTGACCCATGTAGCTATGTGCTCGTCCCAACGTCCCAAAACATCATAGATGTGATGAGGAGACCCCATGATGTTTTCACGTGCGCCCATACGTTCAATGGCAGTGTCTACATCTGAACTCGCGTGCCGAGCATAGCTGAGTGCCACATCAAACGGATTACGCAGAATGTATATCGCCGCTGCCGTCACCTCATTGGGTATCAACTGCTGGCCCATGAACTCAATAGGAGCACTATGGGTTTTAACAAAGTGGTGATTTGGCTTGCTACCCGCAATCAAACGTAGAGCCTTACGTCGCACCTGAACCCAATCCTCGATGCTCTGTGCTTGGTATTCACCACCTGATGCTGCAGCAAAAAAGTCTGCTCTGCTATCACCCGTCGTAAACTGACGTAGGTTATTGATATCAGGTGCCGTGCCTTTGGGCATGAAGTAATGCGCAAGCAAACTGCGCATCCAGGTGTTGCCAGACTTGGGATAGCTTGCGAGCCAGATAATGCGATGCAGATCAGTCATTCCAATACCCATACTGCTTCATGCTACGCTTATGCCTAAGGCGTATTTGCTTCACGAGATCATCACTCAATTCATCACGCCATCTGCCAGACTTACCGGCACCAAAGAAGCGATCCGCATATGCAGACTTCTCACCAAAGCCAACCGAAGCCTCTTGCTTAGCTAATTCATCAAACTGCGAGAACTTTATCGCACGTTGTAGACGCCCTGAATGTACTGGAACACCAAGATGCTGCAACAGATCCGTAAACGTAGCTGTTGGATTTTCTAACATGTCTTCGTAACGTATTATGAGCGTGTTCTTATCCACCCCCTTAGCCCAGCTTTGAACGTGCTCGGACCACGACCCAAGAAACTGTATCACCGATGCATCGTCACCCATTACCACGTTATCGGACCGGCCAATCGCATCCACTGCCGCAGCTTTTTCCAATCCAAAGTGATTTGCATATGAGATCACCATGTCTAAAGGGTTGCGTACGATATATACAACTGACCTCGTCAATTCCCGCGGTATAAGAGTAACGCCCCCCACATCCCCTGCAATATTATGCGTCTTAACTAAGTTGACGTCGGCATTATTAGAGACGATAGCCCTCAACACTTTCATACGCACACTCACAACAGCTTTCCAATCATTCGGATCCAACGCAGGGCCAGCTAGTTTTTTGTAGTAGTGCGTTATCGCATCACCAGTTCCAAAGCGCCTGACTTCGTTGATCGGCAAGGGCACATCACGATCTAGCATATAGTTTGCAAGAAATATCCGCGCCCATGTGTTGCCTGACTTGGGGTATGATGCCAGCCATACGATGCTTTTTTTCATTGAAACGTTAATTCCGCTATGATCGTGATATTATTCCACAAACAACAAATAAGGGGGGCCGCTAAGCCCCCCTAATTAGTCTTTTAGCACAGCCTATTAAAAGTTCAGTGCAATCGACGTACCAATGGTTGTCGCATCGACATCTGTACCCGCAACGCCACCGAGTAGACCGCCAGTTGCAGCGTCTGCCGCATCAACCTTGGTTTGCAGAGCCCAGACAGACCAATTCACACCTGGTCCAAGATCGCGAGAGGCTGCAAGCTTGATCATCTCAAGCTCATCTTTGCCGTTCGAAACGCCGGTTGTCAGATTGGTACCATGGCTACCTTCGCCATAGCCGTACTCAAGACCGACACTCCACGGACCGGTCAGATCATAGGTCATGCCGATGCGATAGCCTTCCTCATCCAGCAACCCACCCGGCAGACCATTGTCGTTTTCCGAGTATGCTGCACCGATGGAGAATGCACCGGAGGTCACAGCAAATCCAACACCCCAGGTCTCAGGATCGGATGTCCGGACTGCACCTACGCTCGTGTTGTTTTTGACTGCGGTGCTCCAGCTACCTGTGCCCCAGCGTGCAGCCAAGCTCACATCCATTGTCCCGAACGACTGATCGTATGTGATGCCGATATCGAAGATATCGGAGAGGACTTGACCTGTCAGGCCGCCGCGGTCAACGAGAGCGGTGGCACCATCGCTACCGCTGCCACTGCCGGGTGCATAGGACACACCAACACGCAGGCCGTTGAAGCTTGGCGTGAAGTAGTTGATGCGTGCAATGTCGTTGTTGCCATATGCACCAGCAACCTCAGTTGCCGTCGAATAGCCAGCACCTGTGAAGGAATTAACAATCGCAGGTCCGGCTGGCGTAGCGCCGGCAGGCACGCCTCCGGTGGCCACAGCTGCTGCGCCCGATGTTGCAAACGGAACAAAGCCCGATACCGAACCTGTGTTGATCGGCAGACCGCCAACCGAGGGAACGATAAACATAGACTTGTAACCGGCAGAGTTTTCGTTGCCAATTTCGATAGTGCCCATGGTATCGCTGGAGATGAACATGTACACTTCGTCCATGTCCGAACCATCAGCAGTTTCATACTGGATATTCGCACCAAAGGTCATTCCATTATCAAGCGTGACAGATGGCACAATGGCTACTTCGGCATCCTGGATGATTTGCAAACCATCAAAGTCGGTGCCCGCCATGTAGTTTCCGACATTGTCAGCTGTTCCACCAACACTGGTGAAACCTACATGCGACGTAAAGTAACCACCAACGTCAACGTTCCAGTCCTGAGCCGAAGCTGCGCCGCCGACCATCGTGATGGCTGCGGTCGTTGCGAGAAGATGCTTTTTCAAGGTGTCCCTCCATAAAGCAGAGTGTTTCAAGTTCCACCGCGTCCCGGAGTGGAAACGGCTTGGAAAATGAAATGAGGCAAACACCCCCTAAGTGTCAACGAACCCGCCAAGCCCCGGCCGGTTGTTGTCCGGTCTGTGACGTTTAAACCACACACTCGCCACGCCTTGGGCTGGAAACCGCCCAAATCAGGTGTTTTTCCCTTTTCCTTCAAAGCACAGGACACCCCTCTGCTTGCACATGCCGCCCCCCGGCTACTCTGGCGTGTTCAGCCGCCGTCGCGCTCCCAAGCCCCGAGTCGAACGCGTCCAACCTCCAGCCGCCCTCAGCCCTCGTCCAGCACCTTGCGCGCCACCCGGAAACATTCCAGCGCCTGCGGCACCCCGCAATAAATCCCGATCACATGACAGATCGCCCGGATCTGCTCGCGGCTCACCCCGTTGGTCAGCGCGCCCCGGCAATGGATTTCCCATTCATGCATCTTCCCCAAGGCCCCGATCATCGCGAGGTTCATCATCGAGCGTGTCTTGGCGTCGATCACATCATCGCCCCAGCCAAACCCCCAGCACCACGCCGTCATCGCCTCCTGGAAGGGCCGCGTGAACTCGTCCGCCGCCGCAAGGTTCTTCTCCACATACTCCGCCCCCAGCGTCGCCTTTCGCTGCTCGAGCCCTTTCAGGAACAGGTCCTCATCGAATATCGCCATGCTCAGTCGCCTTTCTGTCCGGTCCTACATGTCTATGGGCCGCATCGCGTGCAGATCTTCCGCCGCGACGCGGATCTTGTCGTAATCGTAAACGCCCGTCCGCCATGCCGCCGGAATACCCGACAGCCCATGCAAGCGCCCTGCCAATTGCCCGGTGATGGCGCCCGCGCGCGCCGCCTCTCCGCCCAGATTGACCGCCGCCAGCACCTGACCCGCGAAATCCTCCGCCTGGCCCAGCGCCCAGAACGCCGCGTGCAACAGGCTCGTCACCTCGTCCGTCACCTCATGGGGCGGCGCATCCGGGCGCGGCAGAGGCGAAAAATCCCCGCTCACCATCACCTGCGCCAGATTGGCCGCCGCCTGCAGCGCCTTGGGCGCGGCGTGGGTCATGCGGCTTTGCAATTGCGCCACCGCCTGCGCGGGCGGCACCTCGGCCCCATAGGCCAGCACCACCGGCGCCAGCCGCATGATCCCTCCGCCGCCCTCACCCTCGGGCGCGCCCTGCCCCGAATACGGGTTGCCCGTCGCCTCATACCTCCTGAGCGCCGCGACGCTCGCCGCATCCATCCCGAAGCACCGGCGCGTCGACGACAGATACCCATGATCGCGCCAGTTGAGATAGCGCCGCATCGCATCCTCCGCGTCCCAGCCATTGGCCGAGCGCAACATCTGCGCCAGACACATCGCCATCGATGTCGCCGCTCCCCATTGGCCCGGCGCCAGATCGTGCCGCCCGCCGCCACGCAACCCGGTGACCAGCTCCAGTTCGGCGCGCACCACGCCATCGGCCCCCGCGCCCAGCGCATCGCCCACCGCAAGCCCCACCAGCATTCCGCAGGCCACATCCTCGTCAAAGCGTTTGGCTATCATGCCGCGCCTGCCCACGTGTGGCCAAAGCCGCCTCGCCCCGTCTGGTCCGCCCTCATCCGTCCGATCCTTTCCCGAGTCACCTCACCCCGTTCTCTCCGCAATCCTGAGGCAGTACACCGCTCTTGACCAGTGGCCCCTGCCGCCCGGCCTCTGGCGGCCCGCGCCCCACGCCACAGGGCCGACGAGAAAACCGGCTCTTCCCGCCTCTCCAGCCCCTTCGGTAGCCGCTTGATTTTTCAGGAAAATATTTTCACCTTAGTGAATAATCCCCAAAGATCATTCCGTTATGCATCCTTTATAGCCGCCAAAGATTAAAAAATAGTCGGAAAAAGAACGAATGTGGGTTAACATCGGTTCTGCGAGTGAACCAAAACTGGCCCAACCAGAGCGGGGATAACCCCGCCCACCCCAACAAAAGCAGTCCAACGGGAGGACAATTGAATGGACACCGATATCGGCGCGCTGACGGTGATCTTCACCGAATTCTATTACTGGGTGACGATCCCCCTCATGTTCCTGATCCATGTCGGCTTCTGCATGTATGAAGTCGGCGCATCGCGGCACAAGAACCACGTCCACACGCTCATGAAGAACACCATGCTCATCCCACTGGTGACCGTGACGTTCTTCTTCTTCGGCTGGTGGATCTATTTCGCCTTCCCCAACGGTCCCGGCATCACCGGCGGCCTCACGCAATCCGACCATGCCGTGCCGTGGTCCGAACTGATGGGCACCCATCTCGGTGGCCCCGGACCGGCGCTTGAATCGGCCCAAGGCTATGGCGCGGATCTCGGCAACGCCTTCTGGTCGCGCCTCAACGGTGTGTTCTGGGCAGCCTTCCTGCTCTTTTCTTGGACTGCGGCCTCGATCGTGTCGGGTGCCACGATCGAACGGATCCGCCCCACCGCCTTCTGGATCCTCGCGGTGGTCATCGGTTCGTTCTGCTGGATCATCGACGCGGCATGGGGCTGGCATCCCGATGGCTGGATGGTCACGCAACTGGGCTATCACGATGCCTATGCCTCGGGCGTGATCCACGCCATCGCGGGCGGCTTTGCGCTTGGCGTGATCTGCGTGCTTGGCCCCCGGATCGGCAAATTCGCCCCCGACGGGACCCCCCGCAACATCAACCCGCACAACAAGTGGCTGGTGACCATCGGTCTCTTCATGATCTATTGCGGCTTCTGGGGCTTCTATGTCGCCTGCAACGTGCCGATCATCGGCTCGGGCGCAATCGGCGCTGCCGAAGGCACCTTCACCGCAACCACCATTTACCTCACGCCCACGACCCTGTCGGCGATCGTCTTCAACTTCCTGATGTCGCTCTCGGGCGGAATGCTTGCAGGCTATGTCGTCTCGCGCGGCGAAGCGTTCTGGACCTATTCCTGCGGTCTGGCAGGGATCATCACCGCCTCTGCGGGCAATGACCTCTATCACCCGATCCAGGCCATGCTGATCGGCGGCGTCGGCGCCGTTTGTGCCTACAAGCTGCATTTCTGGGTCGAACGCCGCTTCAAGATCGACGACCCGGTGGGCGCGGTCGCGGTGCATGGCTACGCGGGCTTCATCGGCCTCGTGATCTGCGGTTTCGTGCTCTGGGGTCACCCGGCCACGGCGGGCTATCACGCCGAGGTCGCCACCATCAATCCGGTGGGCCAGTTCCTTGGCGCCTGCATCATGTTCATCGTGCTGGGCTTCATCCCCGCCTTCATCGTCTCCAAGATCCTGTCGATGATGGGCATCCTGCGCGTGCCGCCAGCGATCGAGCTGGTGGGCCTCGATATGTCCGAGGAACTGCGTGAAGAGATGGACGCCATCGAAGTATCCGAAGCCGACATCGCCGAGGCGCGTCGCCTTGGCCTGCTGACCTGAGGAGAGACCCCATGTCCACAACACTCGTCGAAAGCTGGTCCGGCGCGGACCTGTCACAACTCGGCCCGATCTACCCGATGGTGGGCACCGAAATGACGCTGTTCATTCTCGGCGTAGCCTTCTGGCTGGCCTTCCACATCATTCAGGCCCGCATCGAGAAACGCGAGATGGAGGAAGACGAGGCCGCAGCCCGCAGCCCCGAACGCCTCAAACGGGTCTTCGAACGCGAAGCGCAGGAATAACCCTCCCGCCACCACTCCCGCAAACCCAAAGCCCCCCGGATCGCTCCGGGGGGCTTTTCAATTGTTCTACTTGCTAAAGAACCGATGCGTTTCAGGACCTCAAAGCGAATTTCTCATTTAGGTAATATCCTCAACCTCATTTCTACCTAAAAGCGTTTCTGTTTCCTTGAACCAAGGTATCCAGAGATATAAGTTAGAACTAAGACCAGCGGTTGGCCGCATCCCCACCGTCTTCAAAGGGTAATGTGCGGCAACTGGCCTAACGGATGAAAGCTGGTACTCTAAGGGTCTTCATCCGCGATGATGAAAGGGCGCGTATATGCGGGCATCAATCATCCTCGAAGCCAGCGGCCCAAACGGTCATAAGTACCGTATGGAGTTTACGTTAGGTCTCGGCCTAGCGGTTGGCTTCCTGAGGTATTTCGGGCTGTAAGGGCTTAGGGGTCGCTCTAAGGAGCGGCCCCTTTTCGTAATCGTCAAATTCCAAAACAATACTGAAACGTTGTGACTATTCTAGTGCCCTACTCCCGCCGGGACGAGGCATAGGCCTCCGAGGTCTCGTAATACGCATCGAACCCGATCCGGTGACGCAATTCCTTGAAATCCATCTGTCCGGGCCGTTCATCGCGGCGCATCCCCCGCAGGCTGGTGACCATCGCCTGCATCGCCGCCGCCATCAGAGACAGCGGATAGGCCGCAATCGAAAACCCGATATCGCGCAGCTCGTCCACCGGCAGATCCGGCGTCTCGCCGCCTTCGACGATATTGGCCATCTTCGGCCCCGGCAGGCTGTCACAGACCTGCCGCATCTCCTCGATGGTCTTGGGCGCCTCGACAAACAGGATATCCGCGCCCAGCTCGGCAAACTGCGCCGCCCGGTCGATCGCTTCCGAAAGCCCGTGTTCATGCCGCGCATCGGTCCGGGCGAGGATCAGGATATCGCCCCCCTGCGCGCGCAGCACCTCGCGCTCATCGGCGGCGGCCCGGATCCGGTCGAACGCCTCCTGCCGCCCGACCACCGCCTTGCCCGGCGTATGCCCGCAGCGTTTCGGCGCCAGCTGATCCTCGATCATGATCGCCCCGCAGCCCGCCCGTGCGAACCCCGCCACCGTCCGGCGCACATTCATCGCATTGCCATAGCCCGTATCGCC
>NZ_ABCR01000020.1:0-23451 GCF_000170875.1 Roseobacter sp. AzwK-3b | reverse complement strand
AGGCAAAACGCTACGCTGATCAACTAAACGCACATGTTCAGAAAATTGCGCATTCAGCTGCATTCAGTAAGCCAGTGAGCAACAGTGAGCGTAATCTCATGCAGAGCGCCACAGGCCGGCATTTGATTATTTTTGAACAGACCGACGAGAAAATCATAATCGTCCGAGTGCTGCATGAAGCGATGGATATTCCACGCCATATCAGCCCATCACATTAAACTTGTCACAGCAGCTCCACCGCGTCACTCATCTGCTTGGGGTTCACGTCGATGTAGCGTTGGGTGGTTTGGATCGAGCTTGCCCCGCCAGTTCTGTCAAAACGCAAAGGTTTGCGCACCTGGCATCTCAGCGTCTACATGAAACCGTCAAGCTGCTGGATGTGCAGTATGGGCGCGAGCGGCACATGCATAACGAGTGACAATCAAGAAAGAACAACTCTGATACCTGAAATGTTCCACGAGGAACACAGCAAATTGTTTTTGTTGTCGCTCTATGTCAGTTTTGTGCGAAACCAGGTCGCAAGCTCGTTCTGGCTCACAGTGCCGGATGCCACCCCTTCCATCACTCGAATAGCGTCAAGCGGGTCAAAGCTGATCCGGTAGCCATTGTCGAGAAGAAATAGCCGCGCGGCAATCCATGCCGTGCGCTTGTTGCCATCAACAAAGCCATGATTTTTGGCAAGCCCATGTGCATAAGCGGCCGCCAACTCAGCAGCGTCGGCTTCTTCGTACAGCGCAGTGTTGATGGCGCGAGCCAGAGCACTTTGGATGGCACCAAGATCACGAACGCCTTCAGAGCCTCCGTGCTCGGCCAGTTGGCGATCATGGATGGCATTAATCACCGAAATATCAATCCAGCGCCAATCTTGCTGCGGTGACTTCGGGCGATCATTCACCGGGCCAGCGCCCGCAAAATTTCACGATCATCATGCATGATCTCTTCTGCCAACGCGATCTGCCGTGCAAACTCAGGATTATAAGGGGTCAGCCGATAGCCGCCATCTGCAGTTTCTGTCAAATACAGAGTGTCACCCTTTTTGACTTTCAATTGAGCCATAATCTCTTTTGTGAGGATTACACCAGACGAAGCGCCGACGGTTGTGATCTTGAGTGTTTGCATTAGGGTCCTCCAGGTATGTAACGTTTATTATATAACCAAGCTATTCATAACCCTCAAGAGGACAGGTTTCAAAGTGAATTGGCGCTTTGTCCAGCATCAAAGCAATTCCACCGCGTCACTCATCTGCTTGGGGTTCACGTCGATATAGCGTTGGGTGGTTTGGATTGAGCTATGACCTGCAAGCTCTGCCAGCACACGCACGCTGACGGATTTGGCAGCGAGGTTGGTGATGAACGATCTGCGACCGGAATGGCTGCTGGCATGGGCAAAGCCTGCCGCCTTGTAGATATCCAAAAACAGTTGCGTCATTGTGTTTGCAGAAAACGCCCCACCTTTTTGGCTCTCAAACAATGGCTGTTGAGGATTGGTTATGTTCAGCTGTGCAGCATACTCCTCCAACACACGACGCAAACGGCGGTTGATCCAGACCGTGCGTGAGCGGCCGCCTTTGGCTTGGGCTGCTGAAAGCGTGAACTGTTCCCGCACCCTGCCTTCCTCGTCATAGACATCACCGCGTGAGAGCGCTGCCAGCTCTTTGGCGCGCAGCCCTGCGTAAAAGCTGAACTGGATAATGGTGCGATCCCGTGTGCTGTGTCGACGTGTGCTGCACCATTGCAGGATGCGTTTGAGTTGAGCGTCGGAAAGTGTTTGTGCTTGTGCCATTCCATAAAACCTCATGAATTCATGTATCTGACTATAAAGTCTGAGGTTTTGACAGGTCGACCAGAAATGGCGGGAATTGGTCCTGCAATGAATTCAATGACTTAAGCGATAATCTCAGAGTTTGTGTATTCTCTGAGGTTTCAAGTTTGGGTTTTGCCAAACACATGTGCCAAGCGACGTGGGAGGTCGACGCTTTGATGCAGAACATCCAACAAAACGAAACTGTCAGCCAATTCCACATAAATCAGGTAATGGGAGCCAACACGCCCGAAACGCACATCTTCGCGTAAGTCTCTGTCAAGCAAAACGCTGCAGCTTTGGGTGTGCGCGAGGCCATTGGCAATTTCATCCATTTTGGTGAGGATGTCTTGCTCATAGGCATCGGCCTGACGAGGGCCGAAGGTTTCAAAAGTCCACAGCGCGACTTCCAACAGGCTTTGTTCAGCGTGTTCGGTCAAACGCCAGGTTTTGCTCATGATTGTCGCGCTCGCGCAGCTGAAAATGTCCGACGGACAACATCTTTGCCATCGCCATCTGCAAACTGAGCGTGCTCCATTTGCTGAAAGCTGGCCATAAGACGCTCACGCAATTCAACCACATGGCCTTCTTCCTGCTCAAGCAATCGCAGCCCCGCCCGCAACGCTTCACTTGCATTTTGAAACCTGCCCGAACTGACAAGGCGCTCAACCAAATCAGCCTGTTCTTGCGTTAAAACGACGTTGCGTGTGACCACATCAGCCTCCATATGCTGCTGGCATATTATGCCAATGCGGCCGGGTTGTCTATCACGCCCGAAATCACCGCTTTTGAGCTGGTTTTTTGCGCAAGTTGATAAATAAACATATAGGCAAGTTGATGAACAGGCACCGAAACAGGCTACAAACGAGATCAAGGTTGGCACGCCGATTGCAATAGTGCTGCAAATCCCTCCTGATGTGAGGGGGTACGCAAATCCGAACTGCTCGTTGTTCGTCTTCTTCGCACTACCCTGTGCTCAGCGCAGGATGCCTAAAACGCAGTCCCACTGGAGAGACATCCTTTTATCCTGAAAGATTGGAAGTGATTTGACGTTTGCGAAGTCGTAATGGTTGGCCGGGAACGCTCGGCGTAAAGTGACACGGGTGACAACCTCAAAAAGAACCGTGATCGTATAGGGCAGCCCTGCTGTATGGGTCCTATATGTGCGTGGTGGCTGGTAATAGAGATGATCGCAAAACCTGCTCTTCCCTGAAATGGGTTCAGTAATACAGCCTGATGCGCGACTGCAGACAGCAGCGATGCGCTTTTAGACCGACGCCTCAATAGGCGTTGGTCTGATGGCTCATTGCAGTCCCTAAAAGAAAACATTCATTCAAAACACATCACGTAAATCACCACTGCTGTTTGAGCGAGTTCGATGTGAAACAAAAGGCGGTGACGATCAGTGAGGCGCAGCGATAGCAAGCGCGAACAGATCGAACAGCACACAGATGCAACGCAGATGTGTTATCTTGCTGAAACATTACAATCATTTAGGCCAGCCGAATGGCGTGAACGAGCAAGTGACACAGAATGACCTGTTCGAACGAGGTCGTTTCAATATTCGTTGGCCAGCATCACAGTTAAGACCCGAGTTGTGACAGCGGGATCGCTTGGATCGGGTGACAGCTGCTGCAAATCCACATCGTAATAGCTGAACTGCCAGAACACGTGAACGTCATGCCAATGGAATGCGCCGAAGTCGTGCTCGGCATAGGGATCATTGTCGGCGGTAAACTTGTCAAACAGCTGCACAGCTCTTAGCACAGCTGTCAGGTCATCCAATTGCTCAATACCCGGCGTGATCACAACGCGGCAGTTTTGGAAGGTGCGGCGAGCGCGGTCATTCAAGTCCCGCACACGCTCCGTCGCCGTCATCCCCGTGCTCCATGTTGCAATCACAGCACAAGCGTATGGTCAGCTGCGGTTTAGGGCGACCGGAAACTGACAGGCAAATGTGAATAAATTCCGGCACTTAAGGGACATTACGGCGCCTCACACTGACATTGTCGGATAAATAAATGCACAATCAACGGGAGAACACATGGCACATCAGGTTTTGGAACAGGTCAGTTTGGAATTGAAGGCACTCAACATCATCTCAAGCAACAGGGAGTTTTGCACGGCGTGGTTGGCCAAAGACCCCAGCTATATGCGTGTGCTGCGTTTCCACAATCGAACGCCAAGTGCTGATGCGCTGGTCACCTGTGCCAGCAAGCTGGGTTATTATGCCGAGCATCTCGCCAAATCCCCAAATTCAGAAAATCACAGCATGGCTGCGAAGTTCACCGAGCTACGTGGTCTTTGCTTGTCAGAGTTAGATCAACTGGCACGCTCAAAATGGATGACGGCGGAGCGCATGGGATTATGCGGGTGAAGTTCCCCCTGCACGTCAAAATCTCTGCCGCGCGAAATCTTGTGGCCAGTTACTTATCGTTTTGGAGTGGTCGTTTGCAGCCACCCCACACTACGGGAAATCCCGTATGCGTATAAGTGAGCTTGTGCGGGAGGGGATATGGAAACGGCACCCCAAGCCCAAGCCGTTGCCCATACCCAAGCCAGCCAAGCCCAAGCCGCGCAAGTCGCCCGATGGGGACAATTTTAAAAAGCCCAAGCGCAAGCGGCCTTTCAATACGCCAAAGCCGGAAGAGTTGAGCTGAGGTTGCCATATACTGGTAGTGATTGATGTCGTCTCAAATTAAGGAGAGGTGCGCATAGCCCCCAACAAGTATACTTCATCACTGGTGGCGAGAAAAATTCAAAATTTGGGTTTGGGTGTAGCACTGGCCTGCCTCGGGACAATGACTTAATCTCGCCGCAGAGTAAAAGGAGAACGACGTGATATCCAGCCTTAAGCCAAGTCCTGAAGAAATGTATCGACGCCGCCTTGCCAGTGCGCCTTCCTCTGTTCAGCTACTGATTGAAAACATCAAATCCCACTTCAGCCTGCGTAACGATAGCTTTTCACACCATACTCGGACACATGGCGGCGATCTTCGTGTGGCCATTCCCGGTCATCTTTTGGGCAGGAAAGTACTCCGTAATTTTGGCACGCTATCATGGCGACCCGGCCTAAAGCTGGTCACGGGACGTGCATACTTGTCACCAGAACAAATGATGGGCCACGCTATTCGCTACGCGGCCAAGCCTAAGAAGCAAGGCGAACCGCTGTTAAGTGACTTTTGGCTTCAAGAAGGTGAGTGTCTTCGCGCGACAAAGAGCATAATCGATGCGCTTGAAGACGCACGATTAAAGATGATGCGAGCGTATGAAGCGCAGAGTTAGCTTTGATCCCAAATCAGACGGGTTGAGCTGAGAAAACAACTCTTAGGAGTGTGTCGACAACAGCCACAACCCTGGCATTGAAAATGTTCCACGAGGAACAAAATCAACCATGTTGACGCAGTTTCCAGTGCAGGCCTCAACAAACTGACGCTGATCAACGTGGAACAAAAAACAGTCGCTCCCACAACGAGAGCGACTGCTTGAAGACGTAATTAACTGCGCAGTTTATTCGATGGCTTTTGTTGTGCTTGCACTGCTATCGATTGTGTTTGCGTCTGCGGGATCGTCTTTGAGATTATCCTGTGCTGCTTCGATACCGAAGTCCCACAACGCAGGCTTAAACTCAGTTTTGCGAGCATTTTGCTTTGCTTGCGTATAGCGATGCGCGACTGTTTGTTGATACGCTTTTTCTGCAGCTGCAACGAATTGCACTTTGATTGGCAAGCGACTTTCGACTTCTGCAAGTGCTTTTTTAACGGCACGCCAGTCGTATGCGTCCACAAATGTTTTGTCGAACGTGAGCTTTGCGAACACGAAGTTGTTGCTGTCCTTGTCGCGCGGCAGCAGTGTTGACAGCTGTTTTGTTTCCGGTCGCGTTGCGTCCACAAGGTCTTTCAGTTGCTTACCTGTAAGTCCGCGAAAATCTGTACCTTCAGCAACATAGCTTTCGAACAGCTGCGCAGGGATTTGCGTGAGTGTGTAAATTTTTGTCCACTCGTGCGGCATGAATGCTGCGTGATTGACCAGACGCGGTTGCAACTTACCGATTGCGCAGAATTTGCGAATGACAGAGCTTGTGTCTTTGTAGCCAACAGCTGTGCAAAAATCTGCAAACTCGTGTTCTTGCAGCGATTGTTGCGCTTCGTAGACCACGCGACACATTTGCAGCGTTGATTTTGCTGTACGCTCTTCTGTCTTTTTGAACAGCGCAACGTACTGATCACGCGAACGCGGTTTGATAGTGTCAATGTCCGCCAGTCCGTGTTCTGCAGACAGTTGACCTGCTGCGAAAGGATCGTAGCGCACGTTGCCTGCGTCAGCACCAGCTGTGCCGTAATAGCTTGTCTGTGCTGCAGTGTCGTCGTTAGCAGTTGTTGCGATAGTTGTGTTTTGATGATCAAGCATAAGATATCTCCTTTTGTTAAGTGCTTGTCGTGCCAGCCACCATTGACTGACGAATAAAGTTGTCTCATAGAAAATGAGGCCTTTAAGACGTCGCAAGAATTAATCCAAATGGCATCAGATGCAGATTGCAGAGCAGTATGTAGGAAGGCTTGAACTGGCGAAGTTCCACCATCCTCCGCCTCGATTTGAAAACGTCCGGGTGTTTAGGATGCAGCATGTCAATCCGCCTTATGCAGAGGCGCCGGATTGGCAGTGCTCGGTGTATTATTTTTGGTATGAATATTTACGCAGGCATGCAGGCTACTTTGCGACCTGCCAAAAAAATGGTGTGGGAGATTACGCTGAACAGTTCGCTGTGTTTGGTAACGTGCACGAACTGGATTTTGCGGACTGGTGGGGGCAGTATTTTGATCTGTTTGCAGAGCCCCATTCCGCGTTTCTGATGAACAAACGTAAAGTGGAAAAGGGCGAAAACATTCCGCGAAGTGGGTTTATTGAGTTTGTTCAAATTGACATGCGCTATTCCGAAACCGACATCATTCGCCGTGTGCGTGATTTGGTGCGGATATCCAAAAGCCGTGCAGCGTACCATTATGGAAAATATTTGGACCGCACAGGCGGCGACGTGGAGCTGGCGCAAAGACTTACAAAGCGTCGCCGCGTGAGGTCACATGCAAAATATAAGGTTGGGTCACGTCCCAGCTTACCTGCCTTGTATCAGCATTTGCGTGTGTGGGATGCTAAGGTTGAAAATCCTCAGGCCGATGATGCTGATCTGTTCGACGTTGCGTCAGTCCCAGCCAAGCTACCATATAGCGAAGCGGAGATTGCCAGCTTGAAAGCAGAGGGTTTGACAGTGAAGGACTTGGAAAAAGCCAACCGTCGCGCCAAGCGCCTTGCTGTGCAGCGGCACTTGCGGATTGCGAAGCAATACATAGACAATGTGGTTTGGGGTGAGTTTCCAAAGCGTGAAAAGCGGTAGCAACTTTTGCGTGTTTTAAATGTACCAGCACAAGCCTGACCCTTAAAATGTTCCGCGAGGAACAAAGTCAATCATGTTGACGCAGTTTCAAATGACCCGTCATGTCCGTTGCCGCTGTTCCTCGTGGAACAGCGATAAACCAATTACTTGGCCATCATACACGGTCTGTGCTGCGCATGTCGTGCTCGGTCATGCCCAACCCGCACCCCATGTAGCGGCCAACAGCTTTGGCGCAGTGTGTGCGGGGATTTGACGGGTTTTATAACGAATAGCCGCTGTGATCAGTATTTTATTTGAACAAGGCCGACGCCGGTATAGTGACGCTGGGTCAGATACTGGTCACCGTTCCTGTGTACTCATGATTTGAAAATCCACCAAATGATGGGCAGCACAATGAAAATGTCGGCGATGTTGTAGCTGAACGGGTTGGTCATGCCCAGAAACGGGGTGTTGATATAGTCGAACACGTAGCCGAAGGTCAGCCGATCCATCACGTTGGACAGCGCACCTCCGAAGATCATACCCCCTGCAATGGCGTGAGACACTCGCCGCTTGCCCAGCAGGATCGTGGCCATGACAGCGCCAACCAAGATGGCGATACCGGCCAGGATGAATTGGTTGCTGCTGTCGTCGCCAGCCATCAATCCAAAGTTCACACCGCGATTTTCCGAGTGTACCAGATTGAGCTCCAGCATGGGCGTGGAAAACACCTGTATTGGAAGGTCCACATGTGCGGTCAGGTAATAGGTGATGGCCTGGCACAGCAGAAATATGCAAATCGTGGTGACGGCTAAAACAAAAACCGGGATCGGTTCTTCGTCAGTGCTCATAGTGGACCGGTGCTCTCTTCCGCTTTGATGTCCGTCGCGCCTTTGAACAGATCGCGTTTAGCACGGCGGCGACGCATGATCGCAAATACCCCAAACGCCAACTCGATCACAACAGCCCAGAGTAGCGCGATACCACCATAAAGCATCAACTCGGTTTGATTGTCTCTCAGCTGTTGTTGGTATGGTGCCAGAGTACGTACCATGGCCAGGGAATGTTCGGCGGACATCACTTGTACTGTGCCACATTCGATATTGGCCGACGAGAACATGGGATGACAGCCGATGCGCTGATACCCGTAATATCCCCAGGCCGCTGCTGCGCCACCTAACACGGCACCGATCATCACCACACGTGACGACAACAGCAGTAGGAATCGCAAAATTTGGCCAAGCCAGCGCATCAGTCGATCTCGCCCCATTCCAAAGGCTCATTCAGCATGAACGGTTCCGCAACCAGCAAGCCGATGCTGCAGATGATAACAAGTGCGATGATCACTGCTGCTTTTCCCGCCATGGCACCTAAGCAATCCACGTAAAGAACAAGGTTCTCTTCACACCAACAGGGTCAGGCATCTTCGCTCTGCTGCGCTTTGTCCAGCTCGGCCTTAAGCGCCTGTGCGTATGCGTTTCGGGCCGTCTGATACACGGCGATCTCGCTTTTCAGCTTCACCATCTGCTGTTCCAGAAACTGCAGGCTTGCCAGCTGTGCCTTGCCATTGTCGCTGAGGTCTTCACTGTTGTATTCGGTTCCGTCTACGGTGATCTTGGGCATGGTATTTTCCTTTTGAGTTAATCATCAAACAGGGCGCTGAGATCAACGCCACTCTTGCCTTTGACGATTTCGTTTTTGAGATCGGCGATATAAGCGTGACGCGCTTTGGTCAGCACGGCATGCAGGTTCTGGGCTTCTTGCAACTGTGAGGTCACGTGCTGGAACTGAGCCAAGTTTGCTAGACCTGCCTCACTCAGTGTCGAAACATCGTAGTCTTGATCATCAAGCTTCAATGTCTTGATCATGCAAAACAGCCTTTTTGGCTTTAAGCTCAGATTGCAGGGCGTGGCTGTAAGCCAGACGAGCGGTATCAGCGATGGCCCATTCGCTTTCCAGCTGCCGGATCCGTTCTTCGCAAAATCGAATATTCTGCATCTGAGCTCGTGCCTGTTCGGTCAACGAACTCAGCTCGTATTCAGCACCATCAATCGAGATTTTGGGAGCTGGGAGGTCAGCATTCGCCATGTTGTGGTTCTCCTAGTTTTTATCCAGTTGCACCATGTTCAAAAGAAGACCCCCAGGAGGCCCTGAGGATCTTCTTCGCTGTAACCATAAGGAGCGTATTTTCAGCGGTACTCGTACAGATGCAGAGGTAAGGGGCGATTCATATCCTTAACTCGGCATATGGAATGAGTTGGCCCCGCCGCGCGCGGCGAGGCCAATGTTGGTTAAGCGATATGCACGGTATTGGCGGCTTCAGTCAAGCTGAGGGCCTCAATCCCTGTTACACCAGTCAGTTCGATAACGTTAATGGTCTGATTAAGGCCGTCAGATTCCACAACGTAGGTGTTCTCATTAAATTCGAAACCAGCGCTATCTGCCGTATTCGCCAAGTCAGTGAGAACAATCTCAGCAGCTTCAACCCACTCAGCAAATGTGTTCACGGCGGCGGCATCTGCGCCGCCAAGTGTGATGATACCGTCTGTAACAGTGGCAGTTATAGTATCACCGGCAGCGGTTGTTGCGGCTGAGACATCAACAGCAGCACCAGCAGCCACGTCAGCAGTAATAGTCGTCGAAGTCAGGTCAAGCGTATCCGCTACTGTCACATCGGCAACAGCCGAAAAGTCAACAATCGTGTCCCGAGCCGCTTCGGAGCTATCACCAGGGGCAAAGACGAAGGTGTCTGCACCGGTACCACCGGTCATAGCGTCTGCACCGGCACCACCAGTGATTTTGTCATTACCGATACCACCGTTGATGGTGTCAACATCGGCGCCACCGTCAATGATGTCATCACCTTCACCACCGGTGATGTTATCAGCACCGGCTTGACCATTAAGTGTATCAACGCCAATACCGCCATCGATAACGTCAGCACCATCACCTGCGTTGACCAAGTCATTACCTGTACCGGTCGAAATATTATCGATTTGGGCACTACCGGTAACCTCGTCAGCAGCATTTGTGCCAGTCAGCGTAAACTGGCTACCAGCCAACGCAGCGGTTGAGTCTGACAGATCCACAATCACGGTGTCTGTCGCGTCAGCAAAGGTCAGACCTGACAAATCGATAGTGCTTACATCAACGTCATTGCCAAAGGCACCGGCACCACCGATCACCAAATCATCGCCATCGGTCACGTCCAGAGTTTGTCCGGTCAACTGTGACGCAAGGAAATTGGCGGCGACGCCAGTATCAATGCTGAGAGTTTCAAAACCAGTGAATGTACCCGCCGTCATGTCTGCAGCTGCATTCAGTGTGTCACTGCCCGCACCGCCATCGAGGTCAAACGCTTCAGCAGTAACCGCAGTGATCTCATCATCACCAGAACCACCGGTGATATCGAGGAGATCGGCTGTCGCCGAAACCGTCAGATCACCAGACAGCGCCGCTGCATTTACAGAGCTTCCTGTTCCATACCCTGTGCCACCGCCTGCGCTAACGCTCAAATCCCCGGCGCCTGACAGCACGTACTCAACTGCCTCAGCAGCAGCACCAGCATTCAACGCTACAGCATTTTGGCCTGTGAACGCGGCACCAGTAATCTCGTCAGGAGTTGCGAACGATGCGATATTAACGGTCTCAGCACCCGTGGTTGTGACAGTAGCAAATGCAGCTTCATCAGCCCCACCGTCACGTTCACCGAGAAGATTGACGGTAACTTCGTCAGTCGTTCCTGCGCCAGCTACAGTGACATCGATAAGGTTGACAGCCACGTTGTCGCCGTTAATCGCCCCCACGCTCACACCGCTGGATGCGTTTGTGATGGTCAAATCACTTGCTACACCAGCAGGAGCGTCCAAGTCCGCGACGATAAACTGGCTCTGCGAAACCAAAGACTGGTCGACAGTAAATTTGGCGTCGACGAAACCGAGGATTTCGACATTCGTCACACCGTCGAGCGCGGCGACCTCCGTAGCATTTGTGAAGCTTTGGTTATTACCGCGCAGAACGACTAAGTCGCCGTTGAAGACATCATCAGTACCATCGGCGCCACCATCGATGGTATCAGTTGATGCAATTCCACGGCCAATGATGACCACGTCTTGCCCAGCACCAGTAGATACCGTTACCGGCCCTGTTGCACCAAAATTAATGGTGTCATCACCTGCGCCAGTCGTGACGGTGTCGATGTTAGTGAAAGCTGCGTCGTCACCCAGCTCCACGCCACCGGTTGAACCGGAAGCGTCAATTGCGGTAACTGCTGAATTGACACGTTCAAAAGAACCAAACGTGGCACCAAGCGACACATCGACATCACTGTTCAGCGTGAATGTTTCTGCCGTGGCCGATCCATTAAACTCCAAAGTAATGAAGTCAACGTTATCACCATCCGTAGCTGCGACAACGCCGTCGCCAGACGCCGCGACTGTGACGGTGTTCAAGCTGTTGCCGAATACGGCAAAGCTTAGGGAGTCCGCCACATTGTCCAGAGCGATCGTTGCAGAAGTGGCGGTTGCAGTTGCGTCGACATCCGTAAATCCAAAGCCAGACAGGTTACTGAAACCAGCGGTCGTTCCCGCGCCAAGCTCGGTCACATTGTCGGCAAAGTTAATCTGCCACAGCTGCTCAACGCCATCATAGTTGGACGCGTCGGCCAGCGAGCCATCAACAGCGACTACGCCGGCGGGGTCCGCCTGATAGTAGACATTGACAATCTCAACGCCCTGAATCGTCATTGTCGCAGGAATAGCAGCGTTTGCGTTTGCAGGATTACCAAGAGCGTTGACCCCGGTCACCGCCAGAATATTCAGCGTATCAGTACCCGCAAGCCCATCAATAGTTGTGCCGGGCGTTAGCGTTGCCAGCTGCCCACCAAGCGCGTTGGTCTCAGTTCCAGCAACAAATGTATCGTTGCCAGTCGTACCCTCGTACGTCCGAAGTTCCTGAGCGGTCAGCTGGATGTCGTTTGCACCCAACACAGGTGTATCGAGCGGAGCCCCATCAACAGCGTCATTGGTGGTAGCAGCGTCATTGGTGGTAGCCGTACCCTGGGTCGAAACCACACCACCGCTGGATCCACCGCATGCAGCCAGTGTCAGTGCCATGGAAAGGCCAGTACCACCTTTAACAGCACGCCGTGCCGTTTCGTTTTCCCATGCCTTAACGAATTTGTTGACAAGTTGTTCTTTCGTGCCGGCTTCAGGTGCCTGAATACCAGCCTCGTTTTCCAAGCGGTTGAGTTCCGCAAAGTCTTTAGCCATGTTAGCAACGGCACATGGACAGCTCCCTCAACGAAATCAGTACGTTGCAAGGAGATCACTCCAGCAAAATCCAGCGCGACATGCGTTTCGCTATTCCACGAGCGCATGTGGACAATTTTTCTTAGCGCAACCTATTGGTGTGACTGAGGGAATTTTTCAATCGCGACTTTTCCGATCAGGCCATAAAGTGCTGAAAAGGGCACAATATGAAAACTCGGCTCACAGATCGCGTCATCCAACGCCACCAACACCAGCTAACGCAAGATCGCAGCTCTATAACCGATAGCGTGATCAAAGGCTTCTTCGTGGAAATCCGAAAACGCTCGGCCACGTTCAATCTACGCAGCAGCATCGACGGCAAGATGCGGGTGATCAAGCTGGGACGCTTTCCAGAAATCTCAACCGAACGAGCCCGTGCACTGTGTCTGGAACACAAGCAGCGCATCAGCCAAGGTGCCACCGTGGATGATCTGACCAAGCCCGTCCGAAGCATGACGCTGGATCAGTTTTACCGTGACCACTTCCTGCCCTGGTATCAAACCTACCGCCGAAACAGCACCAATATCGTGCAACTGTATCGCAGCACATATCATATCCGATACGGGCATCGGCACCTGCACACGATCTGCCAGGATGATCTGCGCAAACTCACCAAGGAAATGCAGGACTTGGGTTATGCACCAGGATCGGTCAACCGAACCGTGGTGATCTTGCGGGGCATGCTCCGACGCGCGGACGACTGGGGGTATTGTAAAATCCACAGCAGTCTTCAGAAACCACCCAACCTGCTGCCTGATCACCCCCGCCATGAGCGGTTCCTGTCGCGCGAGGAAGCGCACAGACTGCAGGCCGTTTTGCAGCGCCGCGGTGCCACACCCGTAAATCTTGCCATCTTGTTTTTGCTCTACACCGGTGCTCGCAGAAGCGAGGTGCTCAACGCAGACTGGGCACATGTGGATTTTGCGCGGCAGGAATGGCGCATACCCATCAGCAAAAACGGTCGACCGCGCACAGTCATTCTCAGCGACCGCGCTGTTGATATTCTGGAGCAGGCCCGTGCGTATCAGCAGCGCCATTTCGGCAAGCAAGCCCGCTCAGTCTCCACTGTATTTGCCAATCCCCAAACCCTTCAGCCCTATCACAATATTTGGGAGACCTGGAAACGAGTGCGGGCGGAAGCCGATTTGACTGATGTTCGATTGCATGACCTGCGCCACAGCTATGCCAGCACCCTGATCAATGCGGGTGTCAGCATCTACGAAGTGCAGAAGCTGCTTGGGCACACCAACATTACCACCACGCAGCGTTATGCGCATCTGGCCAGTGAGCGTCTGCATGAAGCCGTCAAGTTGGTGGATGCCGGGTATGGGCTGGAGTGATGCCCAATGCAAGATCTGTAGCTAAACGCTACTATTTATTTGACACATCGCCTATTGTAGCCTAGAGCTGCGCAATGAAAGAGATTAGATATACGAAATCGGCTTTGCGTACCCTGCGCAAAGTGCCAGCAAATACATCATCTCTTATCCGGACAAAGATCGAAGCTTTCGCAAGCAATCCCGCTGCTCCGAACAATAATATCAAGGCACTGAAAGGTCGTGAGGGGGTGCGTCTGCGAGTAGGCGACTGGCGAGTAATTATGGATAATCAGGGTAACGTCTTGGCCGTACTTGAGATTGGGCATCGCAGCAGCGTCTATGACTGAAGGGAAACAACATGAACGACATGGTTACAATCACAAAGCAGGAATACGATCGGCTATGCGCGGCAGCAGAAGACCTCGCTGATCTCAAAGCCTATGACAACGCCATAGCTGCCTTGGACAGAGGTGACGACGAGCTGATCCCCGCAGAATTTGTCAATCGGCTTTTAAACGGTGAAAATGCATTGAGAGTTTATCGTGAACTGCGTGGCTATACACAGGCCGCATTGGCGGAAAAGGCGGACGTAAACCGCGTGACTGTTGGAGAAATTGAAATCGGTCGCAAGACAGGTTCTGTTAAAACACTGCGCAAACTGGCAGATGCTTTGGCCGTCACGGTTGATGACCTTATTTAATTGCTCAATTCACAGCAATTCAACGGCCTCGCTCATCTGCTTGGGGTTCACGTCGATGTAGCGTTGGGTTGTTTGAATTGAGCTATGGCCCGCAAGTTCCGCCAGCACACGTACACTGACCGATTTGGCGGCGAGGTTCGTGATGAATGATCTACGGCCGGAGTGGCTGCTGGCATTGGCAAAGCCTGCTGACTTGTAGATCACCAAGAACAGCTGCGTCATGGTGTTTGCCGAAAACGCACCACCTTTTTGACTGACGAACAATGGCTCTGCAGTAGATCTGCTACCCAGTACTGCATCCCGATATTCCACCAATTGCCTTCGCAAACGGCGATTGATCCACACTGTACGTGACTTACCGCCTTTGGCCTGTGCTGCTGTGAGCGTGAACTGGTCACGTACCGCGCCTTGGTCGTCGTATACATCTCCGACCTTAAGTGCAGCGATTTCTTTGGCCCGCAATCCTGCATAAAAGCTCGTGAGCACAATGGTGCGATCTCGTGTTGGATGGCGCCGTGTGCTGCACCAGTGCAGGATCCTTTTCAGTTGCGTGTCGGAAAATGTTTGTGCCTGCGCCATTGCTA
Source organism: Roseobacter sp. AzwK-3b (assembly GCF_000170875.1). Classification (NCBI taxonomy): domain Bacteria; kingdom Pseudomonadati; phylum Pseudomonadota; class Alphaproteobacteria; order Rhodobacterales; family Roseobacteraceae; genus Roseobacter; species Roseobacter sp. AzwK-3b. Next base: position 8,368 of record NZ_ABCR01000020.1, on the reverse strand, counting down.
AAAACCTCATAATTTCATGTGTTTGACTATAAATTCTGACATTATGTTTGGGCGACCGAAACCTGCCACCGCTGCGCCATAAATGTTTTCAATGACTTACGTGAAAATGTCAGAGTTTGTGCATTCTCTGAGGTTTTCAAATATGAGTTTTGCCAAGCACATGTGCCAAGCGACGTGGTAGGTCGACACTTTGGTGTAGAACATCCAACAATACGAAACTGTCAGCCAACTCCACATAAATCAGGTAATGGGCGCCAACACGCCCGAAACGCACATCTTCACTTATGTCGCTGCCAAGCAAAATGCTGCAGCTTTGGCTATGCGCGATGCTAGACGCAATATCATCCAATTTTACCAGAATGTCCTGCTCATAAGCATCTGCTTGACGCGGGCCAAAGGTCTCAAAAGTCCATAACGCGATCTCGTACAGGCTTTGTTCGGCCTTTTCAGTCAAACGCCATGTTTTGCTCATGTTTTTCGGGCTCGTGCGGCTGAAAAGGCTCGGCGCACAACATCCTTGCCATCACCGTCTACAAACTGAGCGTTCTCCATCTGCTGAAAGCTGGCCATAAGACGCTCGCGCAAGTCCACCACATGGCCTTCTTCCTGCTCAAGCAAGCGAAGTCCAGCCCGCAATGCTTCACTTGCATTCTGAAATCTGCCCGAATTCACGAGGCGCTCAACCAAGTCAGCCTGCTCCTGTGTCAGAACCACGTTGCGAGTGACCATCTCTACCTCCATCTCTCCTTGCCATATTATGCCAATGCTGCACCCCTGTCGATCACAAGCAGAAAATAGCCACTTTTAAACCGCTTTTACACTCAAGTTGATAAATAAACATGTCAGGCAATTTTGAATTCAGGCTCCGGAACAGGCTACAAACGAGATCAAGGTTAGCACGCCGACGATAATTGTGCTGCAAATCCGTCCTGATGTGAGGCGGTGAGTAAATCCGAACTGCTCGTTGTTCGTCTTCTTCGCACTACCCTGTGCTCAGCGCAGGATGCCTTAAACGCAGTCCCACTGGAGAGACATCCTTTTATCCTGAAAAATTGGAAGTGATATAACGTTTGCGAAGTCGTAATGGTTGGCCGGGAACGCTCGGCAAAAGTGACACGGGTGACAACCTCGCAAGAGAACCGTGATGACACAGGACAGCCCTGCTGTGTGGGTCCTGTGTTTGCGTGGTAGCTGGTAATAGAGATGATCGCAAAACCTGCTCTTCCCAATTTTGGGTTCAGTTACACAGCCTGATGCGCGACTGCAGATTGCAGCGATGCGCTTTTAGACCGACGCCTAAATAGGCGTTGGTCTGATGGCTCTTTGCAGTTGCCAAAAGACAATAATCAAACAAATTCAATCACGTAATTCATTCGATGTGTTTGAGCTCTTCGAGTTGAAAACAAACAGCGGCGATTGAGCTGTGAGGCGCAGCGACAGCAAGCGCGAACAGCAAGAGCAGCACATAGATGCGAAGCAGATATGTTGTATCACTTCGATATGCTTGATCACTTTTGCCCAAATAATGGCGTGAGGATCAATATTCGTCTGCCAACATCACAGTGAGCACACGTGCTGTTACAGCAGGGTCACTGGGATCAGGTGAATGCATGGACATGTCCAAGTCATAGTAATCCCATTTCCAGAAAATCACGTGGCCTTGATGTTGAAACGAGCCGAAGTCGTGTTCCTGAAACGGGTCATTGTGTTCGGTGAAATCATTGAACTGTTGCACCTGGCGCAACACTGCATGGACATCATCAAGGCTGTCTATACCGGGTGTGATCACAACGTGGCAGTTTTGGAAGGTGCGACGAGCGCGATCATTCAAATCCCGCACCCGCTCTTGTGTCGCCATCCCATCACCTTGCGCTGTGATCACATGTCAAGTGTATGGTCTTGCTGTCAGGATCGCGACCACAACACAGGACCACAGATAAATAATAACAGTAAAAAGGAGTATTGATGTCGAAACTGGTTCTCGATCACGTGTTGTAACACCTCAAATCAATGAATGTGGTCAGCGGCGAAACAGAGTTTTGTCGCTGCTGGCTGGCAAAGTCGCCATGCTACATGCGTACTTTGCGCTTTCAAGACAGTTATCCAAGCGCAGATGCTCTGGCAGTATTGGCAAGTAAATTAGCTTATTTCTCAAAGCGGCTCAGCGACAGCCCAGATCCCAGTCACCAGTTTCACAGCAGCGAGTTCGGCAGATTGCATCGCGTCACTGAGCAAGCACTTTACGATCAGGCACGCAGGAAATGGCAGGCTGAACCCACATGGTCAAACCCCAATTTGCAGTGAATATTTCCGAGTTACAAAATCTCACAGGCAAGTACTTATGCTTTTGGGGTGGTGCTTTTGCAGCCCCTTGCCGTCACAGCGCAAAGATTTCTTACGTGAAATTATTTGACTGAGCTACTTGGTGCAAAGCATTGCGTAGATCTTGCTCCACATGCTTCAAGCCCCATTTCCAAACACAGTACTCAGCTGTGCATTCAACGGACGACTCTTTTTTCAAGACCACGAAATTTCCAGTGCCCACTTTCGAGATAGGCTGCAATTGCGCCACCATACCGCCTAGATATCCGTGATCTTTGACAAGTCTCCGCGTTGTCGCATCGATTCTTTTCAAAGCATAAGCTGCCCAGTATAATCGCTCCGCAACGCAGTCTTCGGTATACTGATCCTCCAGAGGCAGTGCATCAGTCGGCAACCGCGCATATATGAGTCGCGCCCTTGTGTGACGCACGACCTGCATTGGCCCCTTCGCAGCGTTTTTGTGAAACTGTTCTAATTCAGCAAGTGTATTACACTTGTCCAGTTCCGCGACAGCGTCAGGGAAATGCTGCTTCAACTGCTCTCGCGTTAAAAGAGGCTCAGGGTACAAAAACATCTTGCGTCATTCCTTATTGCTGGCACGACAACAAACACGAATCCATGGCCATGCAGTTTTTGAGAGCGAGCGTGTAGAGCTAATCAAGCGCAATTGGCTTGATGGGCTTTTGACTGTCAAACTGTCGCCGCTTGCTGCGGGATCGGGTGACATTGCGCTCCCAGTCCGTTTTATTGTTTTTCTGTTTTGGTTTGGTGCCAGCTGGTCTTTTACTGGCCTTGGTCACAACTTCGTTCACTCGCATCGCTTAATCCTACTTGGAGCCTGAGTTAACCCCACTGACCTGAAAGATCAGGCTGTTATTTAGATATATTTATCAGCGTTGATGTGATTGCATGCCGGACAATTTTTTTTCGAAACATCACTTATTGAAGTAATCCCGACTGTCCCGGTTGGGTATTGCGGCACATTTGCGGAGAGCACTGTGACAAACCTGGAAACACGCTTGGAAGAACTGCGGCTCTTGGCTGAAAAGCAGACCTCACGCTATGTCAGCAGTAGGTATTTACTGCACCAAGCTATCGTCGACGCTTACCTATGGTGGCGCGACGCACAGTCGGCTAAAAACTATCTGCCGAAGCTTTACGCCCGCGAAGGCATCCGATTTAAAAAAGGGCAAGGGAACCAACCAAATTTCTACCCGCTGGTGCGACTGATTTGGAACATCGACACCAGCACGAAAGCAAGCACGATCAGCAATTGGGCAAAATCGCTAACGGCGCTTGACCAAACGTTCTCAGATAATCCAGAACGCTTTCCTGAACCAAGAGCAGATTTGATCAACTACATTAACGCACAAGGCGGGCTGAAAGGCTTACGCGGCGAAAAACAGTTGAGCGAAAAAGAGCTGGAACTAGAAGAAGACACAGGGTCAGTTCCCCGCAAAACCAGCCCTAAAACTCAGCAAGCGCCAATCCCTACGTCTGTTATCACCCGCCGCAAAGCTTCAGCGCAAACACATACACCACTTGCCTCAGCAACCGTTAATACAGCTGTGACAGATGACGATGGCTACGTGGTTTTGATCGGTCGACGCAACAGCGGCGGCGATATCGACATTCTAAGCTCCACCTACAAAGACGATGTGATTTCGCAAGCTTTTTGGGCAGCTCGTGATATCGATCGCGCCAAAGTTGATCCCGAACTGCGCCTACTTGCCGAAAGTATCGAGCCCCACACCTTGCCGCAAAAACTCGAACCATATCGCCAAAAGTTCTTCACACCAGCAATTGTGGAAATTGACACAGCAGACGCCAATGGCAGCATCAGCGCCTCAAAAACGCATGTCAAACAAAATACCCAGCTGCGTATTCGTCCTGATCATGGCGACATTTTGGTCAGTCACATTGTCACTGACGCAGGTTTGGTCACACGCATAAAGCCCCACAACTTGACCTTGGCAACGCAAGAACTGCGCTTGCGGGGGACGGATCGATTTTGGATTGAAACAGATCTGCTTGGACAACAAAAACTTGATGTCTACCACGTGAATACTCTAGGCGGCTTGCGAAAGGCAAGAAGCGACACCAAAGCCGCGTTAGAGCTGCCCATCAAAAGTGAAATCGATCAACATGAACGCAGTCTTTACTTTTACGAATTCGCTACAGACGATGCCTTCATTCGCTGGCAAACAGATGTTCGCGACGATGCTTTAGCAGAGACTGCCTGGCAAATTTCAGCACAAAAACAATGGCTCAAAAACTTCGACGCAACCTGTATCGATAACTGGCTCACGCACACCAAAGGGCTTTTCAACAAAAAGCAGATGCAGCGTGTTGCGCTGATACCCAGCAGTACCGAGTTGACGTTGAAACATTGGTGGGACGGCACTGCAGCCGGGTACCAAAGGGACCATGCAACACTGTTTCAAAATTCAGCATCTGCAACACTCACCGCTCGCGAACCGGTTTTCCAATGTTCTCCTAAAGACCTTGCGATGGTGTTCTCTGCGCTTCCTTACATGCCGCTGTCATCTGCAAATGTGGAAATCAGTGCCAACGCACATGTAATGAAAATCGCCTACAGCACCGACTTGGCGGAATATGAGACGTTCATCCCCGCTGTGACAGAAGACGGCAGCAAAGACACGACCGCTTTCTTAGCTTATGGAGCGCAAGATGCTTAATGGCGAGAATCTAACAGATCGATATACTGGATACGCAATCTATCTTCCCAGCTTGCAGAAGCAGTACGCAGCATATCCGCTGCGCCCGAAAACGTCAGTTCGAGGTGGCGACTTACCCGCTAAAATGCGATTACGTGATCTGGATTTTTTTGATCCCAAAAGCCGTTTTTGGCATTGCAAATATGTTCTTTACAGCGCGGGACAGTTTGACTCTTCGTTCATATCTCAGCCCGACATCGTCAGTACAAGAGACAAGGCCAATACTGTCGTCATTGGCGACAGCGGCGGCTACCAAGTGGCCACTGGTAAACTCCCTGCGACACGTGATTGGATCGCAGATGCTGAGCGTCCAGAAATTATTTTCAAGCGCTGGATTTCACAGCGCAGCATTCGGGACAACGTTTTGCGTTGGCTGGATCATTACAGTGATTTCGCAATGACACTGGATATGCCGTTGTTTTTGCTTAAAGATAGCTCGCTCAAATCTCCGTTTTCCAATCTTTCAGCTCAACAACTGATCGACCTCAGCGTGGAGAACTTGCGTTATTTTGCGGACAATCGCGGCAAAGCCACCGGCGCCAAAGCAAAATACCTCAACGTTTTACAGGACGTAGGGGATGGCACTGGCGACGCCTGGTATGACGCTGTGAAAGATTTTGACTTTGAAGGTTGGGCCTTTGGCGGCGGCACGAGAAATGGCATCGACCCCGTGCTCAGCTGGATGAAAAAGCTTTTGGACGACCACAAGCTGGACAAGTGTGAATGGATACACATTCTTATGGCATCACCGCCGGAAAGCGCCGTTTACTATACCGCCATCCAAAAAGCTTTGCGCAAAGCTACCGGGAATGAAAATCTGCAAGTAAGTTTTGATAGCAGCTCGCCATTTCAAATGTCCGGCATCTATCAAACAATAGCTAAAATCCCTGAACTTACGGCAGACTATAAAACGTGGCGTATACCGGCTGTGGAATATCCACAAAACCCAAAGTTTACGAGTGATAGCGACATTCGCTATTTGCAAGACATTGTGTCACCAATAACCCGCACAATCAGCATCAATGATTTTCACGCCAAGCGCAGCGGCTGGGACGTGAAGTTTTTTGACACGTTCAGCCATCAGCTGCTCACCAACCACAACATGTACGTTTATCACCGTGCAGCTGTTGACGCTTGCGACCTCGTGTTTCACCCTGAAAAGCGTGATGAAGAGCGAATTCCCAAAGTTGTGCAAGACAATTTGAGCAAGATCGAACAAGCTCTTTGTTGATGCCAACGGCTGAGCCAATACACGTCACAAAAAGCACGGCGCTTGTGGCGCAAAACATCACTTTTTGAATTAAACCCGACTGGCAAAGTCAGGTACTGTTGCTGCGCAAATGCGGGCAACGCAACCGATCTCGTTCCAAGAAGGCAACTGCTGAAGAATCGTGCAGCCGCCTGAACAATTGTGCATCTATCCGGGTAGCGCGGTTGCAAGCAGAGCTTCGTTACAAATACGGAACAACGTCGTCCATGACTGCGTCATAATCACACCACCTGTTGCACTTTAATACTCAATAGATCGACCGCGCTTCGCGCTCTGATTGCACCACACAGCGATCAAGTCCATGATTGTTATGAAAATCATAGGTTTATTATGCAAAGTAGACTTTGGTATCCATGTCCCATTTTGGTATTAAATATATATGGGAAAGTGTTTCACAAAAATCATGGCGAGACGCGAACTGCAGCGTTTGGCGAGCAGGAAGCGCACGACCTTTCTTTATAAATTCACCCACGTTGTCGAGTACTGGGAACTGCTCTTGGTGATTTATACCTGTGACGGCGATCCCGATTACGGCATCGGAGACTACGTTGCTCGTGTCAGATCGAACAGGCGTACAAATCTCACAATGCAAAACTTTATCCGGGACCGGATAGCTGAAGGGTCCCTTGTTGTGGTCAGCTCTACCAAGAAAAGTCGCAAGACGCTCAAACTGAGCGATCAACTCCGAGACGAGCTTGAGGCGCATCTCAATTGGATCGGATCCAGCGTCACTGTGCCCGTTACACCCATCCCGTCAGCGGTGCGCTCAAATACTGGTAATTGACTGGGCAGAGTACGCTTGGGGTTGCGTCCAGCGTCAACGACACGCTGTCAGAGCCCTGCTATGCGCGGACCATGCCGCTCAGTATACCATGTAGCGGCCAACAACCGAGACGTGCTGTGTGCGGGGATTTCGCAGTTTTCTTGACGAACGGGTCAACAGGCCAGTTTTTCTGGGGCAAACAGTTTACCAGTATAGTGACGCGGGGTCAGATACTGATCATCGTTTCTGTGCCCTCACGATTTGAAAATCCACCAGATGATGGGCAGCACAATGAAGATGTCGGCGATGTTGTAGCTGAACGGATTGGTCAAACCCAGAAACGGCGTGTTGATATAGTCGAACACGTAGCCGAAGGTCAGTCGATCCATCACATTGCTCAGCGCACCGCCGAAGATCATACCGCCCGCAATGGCGTGAGACACTCGCCGCTTGCCCAGCAGTATCGTGGCCATTACCGCGCCAACCACGATGGCGATACCGGCCAGGATAAATTGATTGCTGCCATTGTCGCCGGCCATCAAGCCAAAGTTCACACCGCGATTTTCCGAGTGCACCAGGTTAAGCTCCAGCATGGGCGTGGAAAACACCTGTACGGGCAGGTTCGCATGTGCGGTCAGGTAATAGGTGATGGCTTGGCACAGCAGAAATATGCAAATCGTGGTGACGGCTAAAACAAAAACCGGGATCGGTTCTTCGTCAGTGCTCATAGTGGACCGGTGCTCTCTTCCGCTTTGATGTCCGTCGCGCCTTTGAACAAATCCCGTTTCGTTCGGCGGCGACGCATGATCGCAAATACCCCGAACGCCAACTCAATCACGACAGCCCAGAGTAGCGCGATACCGCCATACAGCATCAATTCGGTCTGATTGTCTCTAAGCTGTTGTTGGTATGGGGCCAGAACACGCACCATGGCCAGCGAATGTTCGGCAGACATTACCTGTACTGTTCCGCACTCGATATTGGCCGACGAGAACATGGGATGGCACCCGATGCGCTGATACCCGTAATAGCCCCAGGCCGCTGCGATCCCGCCAACAACTGCGCCGATCAGTGTCACTCGCGACAGGAGCAGCAGTAGAAAACGCATCATGTGACCCAGCCAGCGCATCAGTCTATCTCATCCCATTCCAAGGGCTCGTTCATCATGAACGGTTCTGCAACCACCAAGCCAATGCTGCAGATCAGAACCAGTGCGATGATCACTGCTGCTTTTTCTGCCATGATACCTATACAATCCGTTCACAGAGCATGGTC
>NZ_ABCR01000021.1:0-13131 GCF_000170875.1 Roseobacter sp. AzwK-3b | reverse complement strand
CGTGTATCGCAGGGAAACCATCTCCTGACGGTTTGGCCGGAGTATGGAGAACAGGCAGCTATCTTCATTTGTCATAGAACCATAGCACAAAAATACGGCATTCGGAAGTGCCGCACATACGAGGCCCGCTGTCACACTCGTTTTATGAGCATATTCATGGTGATACGAACCAAAGCTCGTGCCACTTCACGGGTAGCCCGGCCCTCATGCACCGAATCGCAGGCGCGGGTCAGCCGCCCTCGCCAGGCTTTTCCGAGAAATACTTCTCAAGCTTGCCCTCTTCGCCGTCACGCTCTTCCGCGTCGGGCATCTGGTCTTTCTTCGTGATGATGACCGGCCACATTTCGGAGTATTTGCGATTGAACTCGACCCATTTTTCCATGTCCGGCTCGGTATCGGGTCGGATCGCATCCGCAGGGCATTCCGGCTCGCAGACGCCACAGTCAATGCATTCGTCAGGATGGATGACCAGCATGTTTTCGCCTTCGTAGAAACAATCCACGGGGCACACCTCGACACAATCGGTGTACTTGCAGGCGATGCAGTTGTCCGTCACGACATAGGTCATATGGGTCTCTCGGCTTTTATTTTCACCGCACCAAGTAATCCAGCCTCGCCGATCAATCAAGCGTATCCGGTCGGTTGAGATCGAGTTTGCGGCGATCTCGCTTGGTCGGACGACCCTTTCCCTCGAACTTGGGCGAGGCCGGAACATCTGACCGCTCTTCTTCCGGACTCATATCCTCGTAAAGCGTTGCCGCCTCGGGGGCCGGTCCGCGCCTCTCGCCGATGGCGACGATACGGATCACCCGGATCCGGCTCGCCTGGGGAAATGTCAGCACATCACCCGGGACGACAGCATGCGCCGGCTTGGACACTTTCTCGCTATTGACCCGGACATGACCACCAGAAACGAGCTTTGCCGATATGCCGCGCGTTTTGAAAAAGCGCGCGTGCCACAACCATTTGTCCAGACGGATTTTCCCTGGTCGCGGCTCCAAATCGGCGGTTCGTCCGCTCAATCCTTGCCCTTCAGCCCCATCAAGGCCGCGGCAAATGGATTGTCCGGGTCGATCTGATCCTTCTTGCGATCGGGCCGGGCGGCAAAGGTCTTGGGCCCGCTTTCGGCACGCGGCTTGCCCCGGCCGGGTTTGCCGCTCTTCGCGCCACCCTTGCCAGCAGGTTTGCCACCCGCCGCCTTGGGTTTGCCGCGCTGATCGGGGCGCGCACGCGCAGCGCGGCCTGCCCAGGTAAAGGTGTAAAACACCTCGGTTTCCGGAGCTGCGGCGGCGGTGTCGGGGGCCTCTCCCGGCATGATCTCGGTCTCGGTTGCGGCCGGGATGTCTGCTGCGACCTCGGTCTGCTCAGGCGGCTCAGCCGCGATCGGTGCCACGCCATCGTCGGGGATCGCATTCACTACGTCTTCCGCAGTAGTCTTAGAGGCGCCAGGATCAGTTTCGGCCTGTGCCACCTGCTCTTCAGGGGCCTGCATGAGGGCCTGATCCACCGGCTTGACCTTCTCGCGCTCGGCGCGCTCGGCCTTGTATCCAAGACCTTCCATGAGGTCGGCGAATTGTTCGAGGGTCATCCCCGTGATCGACAGCATGTCAGGCGTAGCCTCGAACCCGGCCCGGCTGTCTTCGCCGCGCAGCATGTCGGCCAGACGTTCCAGCATATCGATCCGGATCGCCCGTTCGCCTGCCGCGCGATAGCCTGCCATCGCGTGATACCCGCGCGGCACAGCGCCAGGGCCACCCGCAGGAACCGTCACCAGACCCGCCGGAGGCGCTTCGGGAAATTCATCAAGACCTTGGGCAAGCGACCAAAGCAAAAGCCGCAGCCGCGTCGGCGCGGGCTTGAGCAACAAGGGCATGAAGACGGTAAACTGACCGAATCGGACGCCATGCTTGCGCAGCGCGCCGCGGGCATCCTGATCCAGGGATTTGACATCCTCGGCCACGTCGCCGCGCGGGACGATGCCGAAATTCTCGACCAGTCGGAATCCGAACCCACGTGCCATGCCGGTCAGGCTGTCGTCGCGCTGGATGTTCAGCAAAGGCTCGAACAAGCTGGCGATCTTGCGATCCATGAAATGCTGCAGCCGTCGCTGGACCTTCTGCATGACATCTTCGCCGGCGACGTCATCGACAAACGCCTCGACCTGCGGCTTGAGCGGATCGGAACCGGCGACAAGCTTGCCCACCGCCTGTTCGCCCCACATAAGTCCGCCCTGTTCGGTGAAATCGATCTCGGTGTCGGGCGAATTGTAAAACCGATCCGCCCTCAGATGGAACTGCGGGCTGAGCGCCTGAAGACTGGCTTGTCTCACGGCCTTTTCTTCCTGCCCGGCCAAAGCCCGGTCCTGAATGAAGCGGAATCCTTCAAGACGGCCAACAAATTCGCCCTCGACCGTCACATCACCGTTCTCGTTCACTTCGACCACCATGGCTTCCTTCTGCTTGAGTCGGCGCAAAAGCACGGATGTGCGCCGATCCACAAATCTTTGGGTCAGACGCTCGTGCAGCGCATCCGACAGGCGGTCTTCTACCGCGCGAGTTTCGCCGCGCCAATGCGTTTCATCATCGACCCAGCCTTTTCGCTGCGCAACATACGTCCATGTGCGGATATAGGCGAGACGTTTCGACAATGTGTCAATGTCACCATCGGTCCGGTCGATCCGCTTGACCTGTCGGGCCAGCCAGTCGTCCGGAACCCGGCCCAGTTCATGCAGATCGCAAAAGATCGTCTCGAGCAGGCTGGAATGTTCGGCATGGCTGATGCCGCGGAAATCCGGCACCCGGCAGACATCCCACAAAAGACGCACCGATGCCCCGTCACTGGCGCGCGCCCGCACGGCGGCCACCTGCGCCAGCGACTTGAGCGCCCCAAGGTCATCGGCTTCACGCGCACGGGCAAGCCATTGGTCCTCGGGCTTGGCCTCGAGTGCGGCGATCAGGGCGTCGATCTGGCCGAACGCAAGGTTGGCGTTGCGCCATTCGAGTTTGCGGATCGGGGTGAACCTGTGATCCATGATGGCGCGGGCCACCTCGTCCGACAGCTCCGGCGCTTCGCCCGTGACGCCAAAGGTGCCGTGGCTCATGCCGCGACCGGCACGCCCTGCAATCTGCGCCAATTCATTGGGAGCAAGCGGGCGCATCCGACGGCCATCAAACTTGGACAGCGACGAAAACGCGACATGGTCGATATCCAGATTGAGACCCATGCCGATGGCATCGGTCGCCACCAGATAATCCACATCACCGTTTTGATAGAGCGCGACCTGTGCATTGCGCGTTCTGGGGCTGAGCGCGCCCATCACGACCGCAGCGCCGCCCTTCTGGCGCTTGAGCACTTCGGCGATGGCATACACATTATCAACAGAAAAGCCGACAATTGCACTTCTGGCGGGCATCTTGCTGATCTTTTTCGAACCTGAATAGGCAAGCTGGGACATGCGCTCGCGGCTCAGAAATTCTACGCCCGGCACCAGTGCCGCAATCGCGCCGCGCATGGTGGCCGCACCCAGAAACTGCGTCTCCTTCAGCCCGCGCATCCGCAGCAGACGGTCGGTAAAGACATGGCCACGTTCGGGATCAGCGCAGAGCTGAATTTCGTCGATCGCGACGAAATCCGCGCCCAACCCCTCGGGCATCGCTTCGACGGTGCAGACCCAGTATTGCGTGCGCTCGGGCACGATGCGTTCCTCGCCGGTCACAAGCGCCACCACGGATGGCCCGCGCGCCCTGACGATCCGGTCATAGACCTCGCGCGCCAGAAGGCGCAGGGGCAGACCAATGATACCTGTGCGATAGCCCAGCATCCGCTCGATCGCGAAATGGGTCTTGCCGGTATTGGTAGGGCCGAGAACCGCAAGGGTTCTTGACTGCTCGGTCATGGCCGTCTCCGTTCAGGTCAGAGGCTGCGGCCGCCGATTTCCGGATCCAGCCGTTCCATCGCCTCGGTTACGGCTTCGTGATGCGGATGTATAGCCAGAACACGGGAAAACGCCTCATGCGCCAGTTCCGGCTTGTTCACCTCTTCAAGGATGATCCCCAGGCCGTAAATCGCGTTGAAATGCCGGGGATTGATCGACAGGGCGCGTTCGATATCGGCCAGCGCCGGGCCATACAGCCCCACCCGCGAATAGGCCACCGAGCGCATGTGCCATCCTTCGGCGAAATCCGGCGCATGATCGGTCAGCGCGGTGAAATGCTCGATCGCGGCTGCCGAATCACCAGCCTCGAGCGCATTGCGCCCCCGTTTGAGCAACATATCCATCGCTGCGGACCCCGATTGCGTGAATTCATGCTCGATGTCGCGGGCGATGCGCCGGGCCTCCGGCTTTTCTTCGGCGGCGCGCAAAGCCTCGAACAACGTATCCAACCGCCCTGCATCCTGCGCGGAAGCGGGTAGGGAAAACATGACTAGAGCAGCAAATGCCGCGACGATACGGTTGAGGGATGGGTATATTGCGCTCATAACAGGTCTGAATGTAGCAAGTGTGAACGCGTTTCACACCCCCTTACGCGCAAATCAGAAGGAAGTGATTGAATGAGCGATATCATCGAGACGGCCGTGGCTGCCCTGAGCGAGAAGATGGACGGTGATTTCGACGGGTCCGCCAAATTCGTGATCGAAGACGAAGGTGCCATAATGATTGACGAAAACGGTGTTCGCGCAGCCGACGAAGAGGCGGATGTGACGCTTACGGCGAGTGCCGATACGTTCCAGTCGATCCTCGAGGGGGATATGGACCCGACAGCGGCATTCATGAGCGGGAAACTCACCGTGGATGGCGATATGGGCATGGCCATGAAGCTGGGAAGTCTGCTCGCCTGATGGAACATGCGCCCTTCTTTGCCGATGTGGCTGACGGGCCGGAGAACGGCGCGGCCTGGTGGTTGCCCGCGCGCGACGGCGTGCGGCTGCGTGTCGGGGCCTGGCGGGGTACGGTCGAGCGTGGCACGGTCCTGCTTTTTCCGGGGCGCACCGAATATATCGAGAAATATGGCCGCACAGCGCGCGACTTTGCACAGCGGGGCTATGCGACCCTGACGCTCGACTGGCGCGGCCAGGGGCTTTCGGACCGGCTGACCGGCGACATCATGTCCGGTCATGTCGGGCTGTTCTCGGACTACCAGCAGGACGTGGCCGCGATGATCGAGGCCGCAGAAGCGCTGGACATGCCGAAACCGTGGCATCTGCTGGCGCATTCCATGGGCGGCTGCATCGGTCTGCGGGCGGTGATCGACGGCCTGCCCGTTCACAGCTGTGCCTTCTCGGGTCCGATGTGGGGCATCCAGATGGCCAAATCCCTGCGCCCCTTGGCGTGGTCACTGTCTTTCGGCGTGCGGCATGTCGGGCTTGGGCATCTTTATGCCCCCGGCACGGACCCTGAAAACTATGTCCTGACCGAGCCGTTCGAGACCAACAAGCTGACCGGCTGCCCCGATATGTATCAATACATGATCGATCAGGCGCTGGCCTATCCCGAATTGGGGCTTGGTGGCCCCAGCCTTCAGTGGCTTTATGAGGCGCTCAAGGAAACACGCGCCTTGTCGTTGCATCCCTCGCCCGATCTGCCCTGCATGACCGTGCTGGGCACGAAAGAGGAAATCGTCTGCCCAAGGCGGATCGAGCAACGTATCTCGAAATGGCCCGATGCGCGGCTGGAACTGGTGCCGGAGGGCCGGCACGAAGTCCTCATGGACAGCCCGGGTGTGCGCGCCCCGGTGTTCGACATCATGTGCGAGATGTTCGACACCTCGCCACCAGCATGAGGCCAGTCGCAGGCCTCTAAGGATCGCGCGCCACGGTCTGCCGCTGCGTCCCCAGCCCGTCAATCCTGAGCTCCATTTCATCCCCTTCGCTCAGGAACCGCTTGGGCGTCATCCCCATGCCGACGCCGGGCGGCGTGCCGGTGGCGATCACATCGCCGGGCTGAAGGCTCATCATTTCAGTCAGATGCGCGATGATCTTGGCCACGCTGAAGATCATCGTGCCGGTATGGCCGGTTTGCATCCGTTCGCCATTCAGATCCAGCGACAGGTTCAGGTTCTGCGGATCGCCCACCTCGTCCGGGGTCACCAGCCAAGGGCCGATCGGCCCGAACGTGTCGCAGCTTTTGCCCTTGGTCCACTGACCTGAAAGCTTGGCCTGAAAGGTCCGTTCCGATACGTCGTTGACGATGCAATACCCCGCCACATGATCGAGCGCATCCGCCTCGCTGACATATTTGGCGGGTTTGCCGATCACCACGCCCAGTTCCACCTCCCAGTCCGAATGCCGCGAGCTGCGCGGCAGGCTGACCGTGTCGTTCGGCCCGATGATCGAGGATGTCGCCTTCATGAACACGATGGGATGATCCGGCGGCGCCATCCCGGTTTCGGCGGCATGATCCAGATAATTCAACCCGATCCCGATGAACTTGCCGATCCGGCCGACGGGCGGACCAAGACGGGGTGCGCCTTCGACAAGCGGCAAGCCTTCGGGGTCAATCTGCGGCAGGTTGGTCAGAACGTCGCCTGCAATATCCGGCACCACGCCCGACAGGTCACGCAACCGGCCCTCGGCATCCAGCATGCCGGGGCGCTCCTGCCCTAGCTCTCCGTATCTTGCGAACCGCATGCGATTTCCCCCGTTCTGCAATTTCGCGCGCAGGATAGCCGCTGCTTGTCCGGGTGCAAGTGGCTGGCATCGCGGCGACGGCCGCCTATCTTTCCGGATATGGTTCTGGAATTCAAACCTCAGGGAATTTACTGCCCCGCCGGCGACTTCTTCATCGATCCCTGGTCACCCGTAGACCGGGCGCTGATCACGCATGGCCATGCCGATCACGCCCGCCCCGGCCATGCGCGCTATCTGGCCACGCTAAGTGCCGCCCCGGTGATGCGCCACAGGCTTGGCGACATCCGGCTGGACACGGTGGCTTATGGCGAGACCCGCCGGATCGGCGGGGCAAGCGTGTCGTTTCATCCAGCCGGACATGTGCCCGGATCGGCACAGATACGGGTCGAGGTCGCAGGCGAGGTCTGGGTCGTTTCGGGCGATTACAAAACCACTCCCGACCGGTTGTGTGAGCCGTTCGAGCCGGTGCGCTGCCATGGCTTTGTGACCGAATGCACCTTTGGGCTGCCGGTGTTCGACTGGGCACCCGAGGCGCAGGTCGCGGCCGATCTGAACCGCTGGTGGGCCGACAACGCCGCCGAGGGACGGGTGAGCCTGCTGGGGGCCTACGCGCTTGGCAAGGCGCAGCGGGTCTTGTCGCTGCTTGATCCCTCCATCGGGCCGATCCTGACCCATGGCGCGGTGGAAAACACCAATGCCATTCTGCGCGATCAGGAGTTCGCCCTGCCCGCCACGATCCCCGTCA
This sequence comes from Roseobacter sp. AzwK-3b, assembly GCF_000170875.1. NCBI lineage: Bacteria > Pseudomonadati > Pseudomonadota > Alphaproteobacteria > Rhodobacterales > Roseobacteraceae > Roseobacter > Roseobacter sp. AzwK-3b. The sequence continues at coordinate 5,759 of NZ_ABCR01000021.1, read as the reverse complement.
CCCCCGACATGGACCCCCGCGCATATCCCGGCGCATTGGTGCTTGCGCCGCCCGGCGCGCTTGGCTCGGCCTGGGCGCGGCGCTTCGGTCCGGCCTCGACCGGCTTTGCCAGCGGCTGGATGCGCCTGCGCGGTGTGCGGCGGCGGCGCGCGGCCGATCGGGGCTTTGTGATCTCGGACCATGCGGACTGGGCCGGATTGAACAGTGCGATCGCCGAAACAGGCGCGGAAAACATATATGTTACGCATGGATATACGGACATCTTCGCGCGATGGCTGAACGATCAGGGCTACCGCGCGCAAATCGTCCCGACCGAATTCACCGGTGAGTCACTGGATGAGGCCGAGACCACATGAAACGGTTCGCAGCGCTTTACGCCATGATCGACCAGACCACCAAGACGACCCGCAAGGTGGATGCGCTGGCGGAGTATTTTCGCACCGCCCCCGAAGAGGACCGGCTCTGGACCATGGCGCTGTTCTCGGGGCGCAGACCGCGGCGCGCGATCACCACCACACGGCTCAGGGAGTGGGCCGCGGACCGCGCAGGTATTCCGCTTTGGCTGTTCGAGGAAAGCTATCCGATCGTTGGTGATCTCGCCGAGACCATCGCTCTGGTCCTGCCGGCGCCCAAGGCCGACCATGCCGACAGCCTGACCGACTGGATCACGCGGCTGCGGGCGCTGGATGACGCGGATGACGCGGCGCGCAAGAGCGCGGTTCTTGATGCATGGGACAGGATGGAGGCGACCGAGCGGCTGGTATTCAACAAGCTGCTGACCGGCGGGTTCCGGGTGGGGGTGAGCCGCAAGCTGATGACCCGGGCGCTGGCGCAGGCGACCGGGCGCGACGAGGCCGATCTCGCGCATCGTCTGATGGGGGACTGGACGCCCGACACGACCACATATCGCGATCTGATCGAAGCGCCGGATGCCGCGGCAAAGGCCTCGCGTCCCTATCCGTTCTGCCTTGCGCATGGCCTCGATGGGGCAGCGCCGGATACACTTGGACCCAACGGCGATTGGTATGCGGAGTGGAAATGGGATGGCATCCGGGGGCAAGTGATCGTTCGGGCCGGAGAGGTCTTTGTCTGGTCGCGCGGCGAAGAGTTGATGACGGACCGGTTCCCGGAATTTGCAGGGCTGGCCGGGATGCTGCCTGACGGCACCGTGCTGGATGGGGAAATCCTTCCTTTCGATGGCGAAAACCCACTTCCTTTCAACGCCTTGCAAAAACGTCTTGGGCGCAAGACCGTGCCCGCCAAACTGCTGCGCGAAGCGCCGGTGATCCTGCTGGCCTATGACCTGCTGGAAGAGCGGGGAGAGGACCTGCGTGCGCGCCCCCTGTCCGAGCGGCGCGCACGGCTGGACCGGCTGCTGGACGCCACCCCGCCAGATAGCCCGATCCGACCTTCGCCGCTTGTGGCCCATGACACATGGGAGGATCTGGCCCGGTTGCGCGCCACCTCACGCGACAGGCGGGCCGAAGGGCTGATGCTCAAGCGGCGCGACAGCGCCTATCACGCGGGCCGCAAGAAGGGCGATTGGTGGAAATGGAAGCTGGATCCCCTGACCATGGACGCGGTGATGATCTATGCCCAGCAGGGGCATGGGCGGCGCGCCAACCTCTTCACCGATTTCACCTTTGCGGTCTGGGACGGCAACGATCTGGTGCCGTTCACCAAGGCCTATTCCGGGCTGACGGATGCCGAGTTCCGGCAGATCACCGCATGGGTGCGCAAGAATACCCTGCAACGTTTTGGCCCTGTCCGACAGGTGCGCCCCGAGCATGTGTTCGAGATCGCTTTCGAGGGCATAGCCCCCTCACCCCGGCACAAATCCGGTGTGGCGCTGCGCTTTCCGCGAATGAAACGCTGGCGGCACGACAAACCCGTGCAAGAGGCGGGCACGCTGGCGGATCTCAAAGAGATGCTTGCGCAATACGGATGAAGGCTTGAGCCGCCCTGCCCCGCACCATATGTCTGAAACAAGAAAACAAAGGAGATTTCCGCATGTTCCACCTGCCCTTGCCCGCCCATGATGCCAATGCCGGTTCCGGCGACAAAAATCTGGGCCGTTTGCCGGAATGGGACCTGACGGATCTCTATGAAAGCCCCGATGCCCCTGCGCTCAAGCGGGATCTGGACTGGCTGGAAAAGGCCTGCGCCGATTTCGCCGCCGATTACGAAGGCAAGCTGGCCGATCTGGATGCGGCGGGGATGCTGGACTGTCTCAAGCGCGACGAGAAGATCAGCAATATCGCCGGGCGGATCATGTCCTTTGCGGTGCTGCGCTATCAGCAGCAGACCACCGATGGCGACCGCGCCAAGTTTCTGTCGGATTGTCAGGAAAAGGTGACCACCTATACCACGCCGCTGGTGTTCTTCACGCTGGAGCTGAACCGGCTGGAGGAGGACGCGCTGAACGCCCTTTACGATGCGAGTGCCGAGCTGGCGCGCTACAAGCCGGTGCTGGACCGTATCCGCGCGATGAAACCCTACCAACTGTCTGATGAGCTTGAGAAATTCCTGCATGACATGGGCGTAGTCGGCGATGCCTGGGAACGGTTGTTCGACGAGACGATTTCGGGCCTCAGCTTCATCGTGGATGGTGAGGAGTTGGGGATCGAATCCACCCTCAACCTGCTGACCGATCAGGACCGCAGCCAGCGCGAGGCGGCGGCGCGGGAACTGGCGCGGGTGTTCGGCGCCAATATCCGGACCTTTGCCCGGGTCCACAACACCAGCGCGAAGGAAAAGGAAGTCATCGACCGCTGGCGCGGCATGCCCACCCCGCAGACGAGCCGCCACCTGTCCAACGATGTGGAGCCCGAGGTGGTCGAGGCGCTGCGCAATGCGGTGGTGAACGCCTATCCCAAGCTGAGTCACCGGTATTACGAGCTTAAGCGCAAATGGCTGGGGCTGGACGTGATGCAGGTCTGGGACCGCAACGCGCCGCTGCCGATCGAAGACAAGAAGATCATGGACTGGACCAGCGCCCGCGACATCGTGATGGAGGCCTATTCGGCCTTCGATCCGCGCATGGGAGAGCTGGCAGAGCCTTTCTTTTCAAAGGGTTGGATAGATGCGGGCGTGAAGCCGGGCAAGGCGCCGGGCGCTTTCGCGCATCCCACGGTGACCGATGTGCACCCCTATGTGATGCTCAATTACCTGGGCAAACCACGGGACGTGATGACGCTGGCGCATGAGCTGGGCCACGGGGTGCATCAGGTGCTGGCCGCCGGTCAGGGCGAGTTGCTGGCCAACACGCCGCTGACCCTGGCCGAGACCGCAAGCGTCTTTGGCGAGATGCTGACCTTCCGCAAGATGCTGGAAAAAGCCGCCACCGACACCGAGCGCAAGGTGCTGCTGGCGGGCAAGGTCGAGGACATGATCAACACCGTGATGCGGCAGATCGCGTTCTACGATTTCGAATGCAAACTGCATGACGCCCGCCGTGGCGGAGAGCTGACACCCAATGATATCAATGCCTTGTGGATGTCGGTTCAGGCGGAATCCCTTGGGCCGGCCTTCGAGTTCATGGACGGCTACGAGACCTTCTGGGCCTATATCCCGCATTTCGTCCACTCGCCCTTCTATGTCTATGCCTATGCCTTTGGAGACGGGTTGGTGAATGCGCTTTACGCGGTCTACGAGGAAAGCCCCGAAGGGTTCGAGGACAAGTATTTCGAGATGCTCAAGGCGGGCGGATCGAAGCACCACAAGGCCTTGCTGGAGCCGTTCGGACTGGATGCCAGCGACCCGGCGTTCTGGGACAAGGGGTTGAGCATGATTTCGCGGCTGATCGACGAGTTGGAGGCGATGGAGGATTAACCCTCCTCGCGAATCGCCCCAAACCTCTGGTTAACAAGGCAAAACCGGCTTCGGTATCGTGTCGGTATCACGTCGGTATCGCGTCGGTATCGCGTCGGTATCCGGCACCGAAAAGGCGATGGTTAACGGACCGACCGCAGTTTTCGGGACGATCCGTACACAGGTTTGGTACGATCTCGCCATGCAGCGGGATCAGTTGCTGACGGGCAGAACGGCGCCATCGGGTTGGGCTTCGAGGACCATGTAATCCTCGAACCCGCCATCGCCGGAACTGGCCTGCTGGATCAGCCCGCTGAGCACCCGGATCGCCGCCGGAGAGGTGGCGGGCACCGCATGGTTCAGCCCCTCGCCATCGGCGAGCGCGGTGAAGTCGATCACCTTCACATCCAGCCCCGCCACCGCCTCGGGGCCGTCGATGACGCCAAGGCGCGGCTTGCGACCGGTGATGAAACTGGCGAGCGAAAGCGCACGGTCCTGCCGCGACACGAAGATCATGAACGGCTGGGGCAATTGGCCGATCGCCTCGGCCTGACTGCGGAAGAGATCGGGATCAAGATCGGGTGACATCAGGATAACGCCGCTGATCCGCGACAAAAGCCGCCTGTCGCCGCGCAGCGCGGCCTGACGCATCACCTCCATCACGAGATGCGCACCCATGGAATGGGCCAGCAGAAGCACACGATCCCCGGAGCCACGGGTCAGCTCGGACAGGACGCGTTCCAGATCGTCACGGGCGAAAAGAACGCTGTCGCGGTCATAGATATAGCCGCGCGGATCACCCGACGAGAGCCACGAAAACAGCACCGAGGGCATGCGGATATCGAAATCCACCTGAATCTGGGCCAGCCGGTACATCGCGTCGGACAAGGTGTTGTTGTAGCCATGCACGAAGAGCATCGTTTCGTTGCCGCTGCCGTCGCGTTTGGCGCTGGCCACGAAGCGCGACGGCGTCTCGTAGACCTGTGTATCGGTCACCACGAAATGCCGCGCGGGATCGGCGGTTTCCCCCGGCTCGGCCCATTCGACCTTTCCGGGCTGGTGCACCGGCGGAATCGAGATCGAGGCCCGGAAGAAATTCAGCTCCTTGTTGCGGGGCTGGCCGAATTCCTGCCGTGGATGCGCGAGCGCGCGTTGCGTGGCGATATAGACGTTTTCGATCTGCGCGCCCGGCAGTGCCGGGCCACGATCGGCCAAGGGGCGCGGGGCGCAGGCCGCCAGAACGACAAACGCCGCAACCATCACGCCACGCAGGGCGCGGCGATGCGAAGCGGCGGTGCGTGATGCGGCGTTCTGCATGGAAAAGCCCCTTGCGGTGTCCCGCAAGAGGCTAAAGACTTTCACGCCCGGGTCCAAGGGATCACGCAGCGGGAAGCATCCCTTTTTCCGCCGCCAGTTCGCGCATGCGGTCCTGCAGCTTTTCAAAGGCCCGCACCTCGATCTGGCGAATGCGTTCGCGGCTGACATCGTATTGCGTGCTCAGATCTTCCAGCGTCACCGTCTCGTCGCTGAGGCGGCGTTGGGTGAGAATGTCGCGCTCGCGCTCGTTGAGCACATCCATCGCAAGGGCCAGCATCTCGCGGCGGGCTTCAAGCTCGTCGCGGCGCTCGTAATCCGACGCCTGATCGGCGTCCTCATCCTCGAGCCAGTCCTGCCACTCCATCGAGCCTTCGCCGTCCGAGCCGATCTGCGCATTGAGGGACGCATCGCCACCGGACATGCGGCGGTTCATCGAGATCACCTCGGTCTCGGTCACACCGAGATCATGGGCGATCTGCTTGACGTTTTCGGGGCGCAGATCGCCTTCTTCCAGGGCGCCGATCTTGGCCTTGGCCTTGCGCAGGTTGAAGAACAGCTTTTTCTGCGCCGAGGTGGTGCCAAGCTTCACCATCGACCAGCTGCGCAGGATATATTCCTGAATGCTGGCGCGA
>NZ_ABCR01000022.1:0-1613 GCF_000170875.1 Roseobacter sp. AzwK-3b | reverse complement strand
CCGGGTTCTCCAGAATGGGGATGCTAGGGGATCCGAAAACCTTTTTTTGCCGTTGTTTTGTGTGTCCGTGTGTCCATTCCATCCATCGACGGCCCATCAAAATCGTTGCAGTTGAGTTGAGTTGAGTTGTGCAGAAGTTATAATGGGTAGCGTACGGACCGCACGTGTTTGGGGTTCGGGGATGGTGTGTTGCGCATAGAAAATGGCGATGAAAAGGGAAAGAAAGAAAGTAAAATAAAGATATGGCAGGCGGGAGAATGAAAATTGGAATATTTTGATTCCCACCGGACAGGGGGCCCATCTTCCCATGTCTTGTCCCTAGATACTGGCACACCCTTGTATGTGTGTGTGTTTATGCTCGCCTGCTTTAAACTCCGCTCAACGTTACTTGTCCGAGTACGGGGGTAAAAAAGCTTTCTTCACAACTGACGCTTAATCGATACGACAGACTTTCGGAAACAACCCTCGAGTGGTGTGTCTTTGGTGGGTTTAAAACTGCGATAGCTCGTCACTAGCCTGGTCATCCCCAACACAAGACTTCCTGCCCAAAACCGGGCGGAAGTTTTCGATTTGTTCTTTTTTTTTTTCTAGCACTTTTAAGGGTGCCATCGATGCCAATTTGTTGACATCCGGCTAAGGGGAGCGTTTGCTGGAGGCCCTTTTCGGTGGTGGTGGTGGTGGTGGTGGGCCCCCGAACCGGAATGAGGCGACACAAAGCGAGACGTAATTCATTCAAATTACTGACAAAGTTTCAGCAAAATTGATCATCATGGGCTGAGATTTTTATCCGTCACCTTCTCGAATCCGGGTGGGGTAAGAAGATTGAAGCGAAAGCCATTCTCAAACTGCTAGGGCGGTTGCAGACAGCGAAGTCATGCTCGGATCGAGTAAATTGATTTCAATTGCGTGGGAAAACCCCGAAGCTCTGTGGTGTGGAAGTGAAAGTTTCCTGAACGCTTTGGTGTGGCAATGAATACATTTTGAATTTCAGATATTAATTAAAAGGGGATAACTTTGTGCATTAAGCTAGGAGAAAAGGTTATACTTTCACTCTAGCAAGTAAGTCAAAAGATGTTCTTACATTTCCTACACTTTACAAATTGCTTTAAAATATTAATTAAGTCACAAAACCGTTCACTTCCTCCCATCAAAAAGCAGCATGACCCACTGGTGGAGCTAACTGCCAAACAGATGAATGCTAAATTACTTACCTCGTCCTTCTCGGCTAATGACTCGCCATTCTCCAGCCGAAACCGGCGACAGTTTGGATCCAATCCATCAATCTCCGACTGTGGCAGCTGCGTAGGAAGAGATAGAAGAGATGGAGATATGTCAAAACCCGTCAAGATAATAAGTGATTTGATTTTGCTTCCGGCTTCCGTCAATCATATTAGCCGCGTAACACGGAAAGACCACATTTCCCTAAAGTGGTAAGCGCGCTCCACTCGCTTGCGAATGCGTCATATGCTGTAAGCTTGGTTGGTTTCTTGTTTCGTTTGCCAGGATAGATTTGTACGGTTTCGCAGTGTGCGGTGTAGCATGTACTTTGGGATATGCACGACCTGGGCAAACAACACGGCTAGCCTGGAACTTGTGGTGAATAATTAAAAACT
>NZ_ABCR01000023.1:0-1555 GCF_000170875.1 Roseobacter sp. AzwK-3b | reverse complement strand
GCATCATTATCATTATTGTGGCATAATGTAATTTTTATTGCTCTTTTATGAATAATCGAAGCTTGAATCGACCATTATTTTCGATAAAAAAAGGCTTGAACTCAAAAACAGATCACTAATGACGGATCGACTAAACAAATATATATACAAATAATATTTTATATTATAAGATTTTTGAGACAATATTTGATTTTGAGACAATATGGCATGAAGGCGTCCGATATTAAGGCCGGAAAAATCATATACGGAAGGAGCGAAGCCGCGAGTGGTTTTGAACACTAATGTAGCTGGCCAAGACTAAAAAGAGATTGTTACGTTGTATGAGTAAGTTAGTAAGTAATAGGAATACCATATTTTACCTGTAGAGCCTGTTCTCGAGTTATGCAGTTCTCGACGGATTCGGAGTTACGCGGATTTATATATTTGACAGTTTATATGTCAAATCAATACTATTTGCTCCAAGAATTATTAAAACAATTTTCCAAAACTGTTCAATCGCTTAAAAGTCGTAAAATTTCCTGATTTTCCACACAAATCTTGTTAAATAAATAATGAGGAATATAGAGTTTCTAAATTTGACTAAAAAGAAAAACTATACATCAAATGAGCCGGTCTCGTAGTACAGTCGTCAACTCGTACGACTTAACAACATGCCCGTCATGGGTTCAATCCCCAAATAGACCGCGCCGCCATACGTAGGACTGACTATCCTGCTATGGGGGGAATCAATTAGTCACTGAAAGCCAAGCCCACAAGTGGGTACAGACAGGCCTTGACCGACATCGGTTGTTGAGCCAAAGAAGAAGAAGAGCTGCCGACGAAATCTGTAGCAAGAGGCGAAAGTCTGCAGAAGAGTATTCGGGACAGGATCTTGTAGGCAGCATTCAGGACTGTGATGGCCCGGAAGTTAGCACAGTCCAGCCTGTCGCCCTTTTTGTACACTGGGTGTATGACACCCAGTTTCCACTCGTCCGGTAGTTCTTCCTGATCCCAAATCCTAACAATCAGCCGATGCATGATGACGGCAAGCCTCTCCGGACCCATCTTGAACAGTTCGGCCACCAGACCATCGCTGCCAGCTGACTTGTTACATTTCAGCTGTTTGATGGCGCTGATGACTTCGTCCAAAGATGGCGGGGGCACTTCGTCATTGTCATGCTGGCTGTCGTAGGGTTGCTCTCCTCTGCTTCCTGCGTCTGCTCTGGTATCTGCTCCGTTCAGGTGTCTGTCGAAGTAGCACTTCCATCTGTCGATCACCTCTCGCTCGTCCGACAGGATATCTCCCTCCTCACTGCGGCATATAGCGGTCATGGGAGTAAAACTGCTCCGTGCCGCATTCAGCATCCTGTAGAACTTACGAGTTTCCCCCATTATGTGTAAAAGCTTTAAAACAAAATTTAAAAATTGCGAAATAGACAGTATCCTTAAATATATGAAAGAGTATGTAAGTAAGTAAGTATGAAGCATTAGCTTTAGATCTTGTTGACAATTTCCCTTAATTACCAGTCTTTTAATTTTAAAATGCACCGGCTCTTGTATATACCCGGGCATGTCC
>NZ_ABCR01000024.1:0-1511 GCF_000170875.1 Roseobacter sp. AzwK-3b | reverse complement strand
TCATACAAACATCAAAGTGTACGTGCACAAAGTGCGCGGAACAAAAATTGCTCGGTCAGACCTGGTACGGGCCATAACTCGAATACTAAACGTCGCAGATGGGTGTCGTAGAACAATTTTAAGTTCGTCTAATGATTCTACATCCGATTCTGGATAGTGGTTTTTCGACCACTTTTCAACATTTTGTGACACCCCGAACCTAGGGGCAGCTCCCTAGCTTTTTTCAAAAATGTGCACCGAACGGGCCAGAGAGCTCGAGTAGTCGAAAATTTTTTTTTTGCTAAAACCCCTCAAAACGTGTCAGGAACGCACCCTAGATGATGAAAAGTGCAACCAGAATGTCAATCGACAACATGCCCGGGGGTACAAATTTGCTCTACGCGTCCCTAGGTAGGGTACTTTTTCATACAAACATCAAAGTGTACGGTGCACAAAGTGCGCGGAACAAAAATTGCTCGGTCAGACCTACAAAGTGTTATATATCTCGAATACTAAACGTCGCAGATGGGTGTCGTAGAACAATTTTAAATTCGTCTAATGATTCTACATCCGATTCTGGATAGTGGTTTTTCGACCACTTTTCAACATTTTGTGACACCCCGAACCTAGGGGCAGCTCCCTAGCTTTTTTCAAAAATGTGCACCGAACGGGCCAGAGAGCTCGAGTAGTCGAAATTTTTTTTTTTTGCTAAAACCCCTCAAAACGTGTCAGGAACGCACCCTAGATGATGAAAAGTGCAACCAGAATGTCAATCGACAACATGCCCGGGGGTACAAATTTGCTCTACGCGTCCCTAGGTAGGGTACTTTTTCATACAAACATCAAAGTGTACGGTGCACAAAGTGCGCGGAACAAAAATTGCTCGGTCAGACCTGGTACGGGCCATAACTCGAATACTAAACGTCGCAGATGGGTGTCGTAGAACAATTTTAAGTTCGTCTAATGATTCTACATCCGATTCTGGATAGTGGTTTTTCGACCACTTTTCAACATTTTGTGACACCCCGAACCTAGGGGCAGCTCCCTAGCTTTTTTCAAAAATGTGCACCGAACGGGCCAGAGAGCTCGAGTAGTCGAAAATTTTTTTTTTGCTAAAACCCCTCAAAACGTGTCAGGAACGCACCCTAAATGATGAAAAGTGCAACCAGAATGTCAATCGACAACATGCCCGGGGGTACAAATTTGCTCTACGCGTCCCTAGGTAGGGTACTTTTTCATACAAACATCAAAGTGTACGGTGCACAAAGTGCGCGGAACAAAAATTGCTCGGTCAGACCTGGTACGGGCCATAACTCGAATACTAAACGTCGCAGATGGGTGTCGTAGAACAATTTTAAGTTCGTCTAATGATTCTACATCCGATTCTGGATAGTGGTTTTTCGACCACTTTTCAACATTTTGTGACACCCCGAACCTAGGGGCAGCTCCCTAGCTTTTTTCAAAAATGTGCACCGAACGGGCCAGAGAGCTCGAGTAGTCGAAATTTTTTTTTTTTGCTAAAACCCCTCAAA
>NZ_ABCR01000025.1:0-1471 GCF_000170875.1 Roseobacter sp. AzwK-3b | reverse complement strand
ACATCCTTCCTTACTTTATACCCCGTGCATATCGTTGGATGGCTTCTTGCTGCACCGTTCACGTAGCACCAGTAATGTTCAAAGCCTGATGCGCTGAACGCTGAAAGGATGATGGAATGGTGCATGCCCCGTCTGATGTTATGAGTATAAGCACAAAAGGCATGAACAAACTGAAAATTAATTTCGTCCTTGCGTGCGCATAGCTTCTCGCACTCCTTCCAAGCCCCCCGCGATTCGGATGTAACGGGAGATGCTGTAAAGTGTTTCCGGATAGTCGGGTTGTTCAACCATCCGATGGCTTTGAAGTGTCGTCGAAGCTCGAAAAGCATAAGTAGATGTAGTGAAATGGAACGGACGAACGATATTTTCTATTCATTGGCAGAAGACGAAAATAATGAATGCTGGTCTCGGGTTTCGTTTCGATAAATTATACTTACTTGTGTATGTACATATAGATTACGAACATTGGATTAGCCTTTTGTTTTCCACCACACTTTGTGCCAGGAAATGAATTTAAAATAACAGTAGTCAATTTATGCTTTGTAAAACAATGTTATTGAAAGGCCTTTAATGAATAACATAATTGAACTATTCAAAATATAGACTTCTACAACATAAAAAATGTTCCTTTGTTTTATTTGTTTGTTCTAAAATTAATTAAAAGATAACGGCTAATTTTTTTTATTCAGGAGTAACGGTCCAAAAAGGCCGTATTGCTGGTTGTTGAGTTGTTGAAATTGTTGAAAGTAGGCAATTTCCTACCCCTCAAATATAACGCAAAGCGAATGTTCACTTGGGCAGGGAAACATTTCACCAACACTGTAAATACATGTAAGCAATTCATTCCGCCTATGTGTTTCGTACAATAAACACACACTTAAATACGACTGCGCAAGTGTCCTGCTATTTCTCCCTTCCAACAGGTTATGGGCCCAGGGAAAGTTCCAAGAAAGGTTTCTCGGAAAGTTTAAGTCGTGTGTGTAGAAGTGAATCTTCTGTTTTCTGGCGTGAATCGATAAAGGTCCAGTATGGCAGATGCCGGAAAGTTTTCGTTTGCCAGGTTGAATAACCAAAACTATCAGGACTGGAAGTTTCGTATGGAAATGCTTATGATTCGCGAAGAGCTCTGGTACGTGATCGACGAACCAAAGGTTGAACCAGTGACGCCACAATCAAGGATGATAAAAGGGCTCGAGCAACTATTGGACTATGTGTTGAGGAAAACCAATTGAGCATAGTGAAAAAGGCAGATTCGGCAAAGGAATCCTGGGAAAAGCTGCGTGAGTACCATGAAAAGACAACCGTTACCTCAAGGGTGTCCCTATTGAAAAAGTTGTGTAACCTGAACCTGGGCGAAAACGGTGATATGGACCGCCATCTTATGCAGGTTGATGAACTCTTCGATCGACTCACAATTGCGGGACAAGCAATGGAAGAATCGCTTAAAATCGCCATGATTCTGCGTAGCTTG
>NZ_ABCR01000027.1:0-1404 GCF_000170875.1 Roseobacter sp. AzwK-3b | reverse complement strand
CCATTGAAATAGTGCAATATGGCTTCATTTGGATGAAACATGGCCGTAACAACGATAATAGATGGCAAAAAAAACTCAACATCAAATTTCAAGGCCATTGAAATAGTGCAAGATGGCTTCATTTGGATGAAACATGGCCGTAACAACGATAATAGATGGCAAAAAAACTAAACATCAAATTTCAAGGCCATTGAAATAGTGCAAGATGGCTTCATTTGGATGAAACATGGCCGTAACAACGATAATAGATGGCAACAAAACTCAACATCAAATTTCAAGGCCATTGAAATAGTGCAATATGGCTTCATTTGGATGAAACATGGCCGTAACAACGATAATAGATGGCAACAAAACTCAACATCAAATTTCAAGGCCATTGAAATAGTGCAAGATGGCTTCATTTGGATGAAACATGGCCGTAACAACGATAATAGATGGCAACAAAACTCAAGATCTAATTTCAAGGCCATTGAAATAGTGCAAGATGGCTTCATTTGGATGAAACATGGCCGTAACAACGATAATAGATGGCAACAAAACTCAACATCAAATTTCAAGGCCATTGAAATAGTGCAATATGGCTTCATTTGGATGAAACATGGCCGTAACAACGATAATAGATGGCAACAAAACTCAACATCAAATTTCAAGGCCATTCAACTAGTGCAAGATGGCTTCATTTGGATGAAACATGGCCGTAACAACGATAATAGATGGCAACAAAATTCAACATCAAATTTCAAGGCCATTCAAATAGTGCAATATGGCTTCATTTGGATAAAACATGGCCGTAACAACGATAATAGATGGCAACAAAACCCAACATCAAATTTCAAGGCCATTGAATTAGTGCAAGATGGCTTCATTTGGATGAAGCATGGCCGTAACAACGATAATAGATGGCAACAAAACTCATCATCAAATTTCAAGGCCATTCAAATAGTGCAATATGGCTTCATTTGGATGAAACATGGCCGTAACAACGATAATAGATGGCAACAAAATTCAACATCAAATTTCAAGGCCATTGAATTAGTGCAAGATGCCTTTATTTGGATGAAACATGGCCGTAGCAACGATAATAGATGGCAACAAAATTCAACATCAAATTTCAAGGCCATTCAAATAGTGCAAGATGGCTTCATTTGGATGAAACATGGCCGTAACAACGATAATAGATGGCAAAAAAACTCAAAATCAAATTTTAAGTACATGCAAATAGTGCAATAGGGCTTCATTTGGATGAAACATGGCCGTAACAACGATAATAGATGGCAACAAAACTCATCATCAAATTTCAAGGCCATTCAAATAGTGCAAGATGGCTTCATTTGGATGAAACATGGCCGTAACAACGATAATAGATGGCAACAAAATTCAACATCAAATTTCAAGGCCATTGAA
>NZ_ABCR01000029.1:0-1234 GCF_000170875.1 Roseobacter sp. AzwK-3b | reverse complement strand
TTAGTTTCTAGGCTTTCAGGATGAAGAAACCGACTATTCTGATTCTATTCTTCTTAGTTTCTAGGCTTTCAGGATGAAGAAACCGACTTTTCTGATTCTATTCTTCTTAGTTTCTTGGCTTTCAGGATGAAGAAACCGACTATTCTGATTCTATTCTTCTTAGTTTCTTGGCTTTCAGGATGAAGAAACCGACTTTTCTGATTCTATTCTTCTTAGTTTCTTGGCTTTCAGGATGAAGAAAACGACTATTCTGATTCTATTCTTCTTATTTTCTTGGCTTTCAGGATGAAGAAAACGACTATTCTGATTCTATTATTCTTAGTTTCTTGGCTTTCAGGATGAAGAAAACGACTATTCTGATTCGTGATTTCTAAGTTTCTTGGCTTTCAGGATGAAGAAAACGACTATTCTGATTCTATTCTTCTTAGTTTCTTGGCTTTCAGGATGAAAAAAACGACTATTCTGATTCGTGATTTCTAAGTTTCTTGGCTTTCAGGATGAAGAAAACGACTATCCTGATTCTATTCTTCTTAGTTTCTTGGCTTTCAGGATGAAGAAAACGACTATTCTGATTCTATTCTTCTTAGTTTCTTGGCTTTCAGGATGAAGAAACCGACTATTCTGATTCTATTCTTCTTAGTTTCTTGGCTTTCAGGATGAAGAAACCGACTATTCTGATTCTATTCTTCTTAGTTTCTTGGCTTTCATAATGAAGAAACCGACTATTCTGATTATATTCTTCTTAGTTTCTTGGCTTTCAGGATGAAGAAAACGACTATTCTGATTCTATTCTTCTTAGTTTCTTGGCTTTCAGGATGAAGAAACCGACTATTCTGATTCGTGATTTCTTAGTTTCTTGGCTTTAAGCATGAAGAAACCGACTATTCTGATTCTATTCTTCTTAGTTTCTTGGCTTTCAGGATGAAGAAACCGACTATTCCGATTCTATTCTTCTTAGTTTCTTGGCTTTCAGGATGAAGAAAACGACTATTCTGATTCTATTCTTCTTAGTTTCTTGGCTTTAAGGATGAAGAAACCGACTATTCTGATTCTATTCTTCTTAGTTTCTTGGCTTTCAGGATGAAGAAACCGACTATTCTGATTCGTGAATTCTTTCAGGATGAAGAAAACGACTATTCTGATTCTATTCTTCTTAGTTTCTTGGCTTTAAGGATGAAGAAACCAACTATTCTGATTCTATTCTTCTTAGTTTCTTGGCTTTCATAATGAAGAA
>NZ_ABCR01000030.1:0-1136 GCF_000170875.1 Roseobacter sp. AzwK-3b | reverse complement strand
AGGTGTCCCCAAGGTGTCCCCAAGGTTCATACAAACACTCTAGAATGACTTTTGAGGTTGTCCCAAGGTGTCCCCAAGGTTCATACAAACTCTCTAGAATGACTTCCGAGGTTGTCCCAAGGTGTCCCCAAGGTTCATACAAACACTCTAGAATGACTTCCGAGGTTGTCTCAAGGTGTCCCAAGGTGTCCCCAAGGTTCATACAAACTCTCTAGAATGACTTCCGAGGTTGTCATGAGGTGTCCAAAAGGTGTCCCCAAGGTTCATACAAATACTCTAGAATGACTTTTGAGGTTGTCCCAAGGTGTCCCCAAAGTTCATAAAAACTCTCTAGAATGACTTCCGAGGTTGTCCCAAGGTGTCCCCAAGGTTCATAGAAACACTCTAGAATGACTTCCGCGGTTGTCCCAAGGTTGTCAAGGTGTCCCCAAGGTTCATACAATTCAGCTAGCATGACTTCCGAGGTTGTCCCAAGGTGTCCCCAAGGTTCATACAAACACTCTAGAAAACTTCCGAGGTTATCCCAAGGTGTCCCCAAAGTTCATACAAACACTCTAGAATGACTTCCTAGGTTGTCCCAAGGTGTCCCCCAGGTTCATACAAACACTCTAGAATGACTTTTGAGGTTGTCCCAAGGTGTCCCCAAGGTTCATACAAACTCTCTAGAATGACTTCCGAGGTTGTCCCAAGGTGTCCCCAAGGTTCATACAAACACTCTAAAATGACTTTCGAGGTTGTCCCAAGGTGTCCCAAGGTGTCCCCAAGGTTCATACAAACACTCTAGAATGACTTCCGACGCTGTCCCAAAGTGTTCCAAGGTGTCCCCAAGGTTCATACAAGCAATCTAGAATGACTTCAGAGGTTGTCCAAAGGTGTCCCCAAGGTTCAAACAAACACTCTAGAAAACTGCCGACGTTGTCCCAAGGTGTCCCCAAGGTTCATACAAACACTCTAGAATGACTTCCGAGGTTGTCCCAAGGTTTCCCAAGGTGTCCCCAAGGTTCATACAAACACTCTAGAATGACTTCCGAGGTTGTCCCAAGGTGTCCCAAGTTGTCCCCAAGGTTCATACAAACACTCTAGAATGACTTCCGAGGTTGTCCCAAGGTGTGCCCAAGGTTCATACAAACACTCTA
>NZ_ABCR01000031.1:0-396 GCF_000170875.1 Roseobacter sp. AzwK-3b | reverse complement strand
GTGCTGCTGACCGGGCGCATTCTCAACAAGCTGGATTACGTGGGCGTGATGGGTGTGGAATTGTTCGTCACGGGCACCGGCCTGATCGTGAACGAAATCGCCCCGCGCGTGCATAATTCAGGACACTGGACCCAGCAGGGCTGCGCGATCGACCAGTTCGAGCAGCATATCCGCGCGGTCGCAGGCTGGCCCCTGGGCGATGGCAGCCGCTATGCGGATGTGGTGATGGAAAACCTGATCGGCGATGACATGGCGCGCCTTGCGCAAATCGCCGCGGAACCGGCAGCCTCGATCCATCTTTACGGCAAATCAGACGTCAAACCGGGCCGCAAGATGGGCCATGTGAACCGCATCACCCGGGGCTAATCCCCTGAAACAAAACGCCGCGCGCGACTG